>JABAZI010000056.1 GCA_018608545.1 Polaribacter sp. | reverse complement strand
ATAAAGAGATTCCGTTATATTGAGAATCTGAATTAATTTGAGCTCCTGTTCCCTTGATTACTAAATAATTTATCGATCCAGAATTGTCCGCAGCATTAGATCCTCCGTAGATAAACCCTCCAACTTCTGCCTGTGCATCGTCACCCGCAGTTGTTGGGGCGTTTCCACAAATGGTCAAACCTCCCCAATCTCCCGAATTCCCCGAAGCTGAGGACATAAATACAGGGTTAGACTCAGTTCCTTGGACATTTATTTTACCTCCTTTAAGAACTGCAATATATACATCTGTCCCTCCATTTTGTGCTTGAATTCTTGTTCCAGCTGGAATGGTTAACGTAGTTCCTGAGGCTATAATAAAAGACGCATTTAAGTTATATATTGTATTCGAGTTTAGGGTGTAATCTTCCTCTAAACTTCCATTCATTATTCCAGCATTTAAATTTTGAACAACTTCAGATGAAGGCTCTTCAATAATGATAGCTGGCTCTTCGCTTCCACAATTTGTTAATGTAATGATAGCCATAAAAAAAGCTACTACTTTTAAGATTTTAAAGATCGGATTTTTCATTTTTAATTTAATTTATAATTTTACACAAAGAAACTCCTCTATTCTATCGTTTTCTTTACCTAATTATTAATATTATGTTAGGTTTATTTATTAATTCCTGTCTTTTGTTAAGGAACCGTTAATTGGTTATCTAGTTAAAATGTGTAATTTATACTGAATGTTAACTGAGACCCCTTTCTATAAGACAATACCGTTTGACTCGTTTCTTCATTCGTAATTAAACTTCTAACCAATTGTGTTTGTTTTATCTCTGGATTTATTAAATTTCTTCCAATTAATTTTACTATTAAATTTTTACTGATTGCTTTACTTGCAACGAGGTCCAGGCTCACAAAACCTTTTTCTATAATTTCATCATTATATAATGTGGCACTTTTAGAAAAATCTTCTGGTGATCCTAAAGCAAATATTTTGTCCGAAGAATAGTTTCCAGTTACTGTAGCAATAAATTCTTTTTCTTGGTTATTACTGTAGCTCAAAGAACCATTTACAATAAAATCTGAGGCTCCCTGTAAATTAGATCTTGTTATGTCTTTGTATTGAAAGTCTTTTAATAAATCTTGCTCTAACCACATTTTAGTCATATTACCCGATATGTTTACAACCGTTTCTTCTTCTTCATTTTTTAATAAGGCTGTTTTTACTTCTAATTCCAAACCAAAAACCGTTGCTTTTTCTCCTGTATTTGCATAAAAGAAATACCCAGAAGACCCTCTTGTTTGAGTTAAATTTATGGGATTGTTAATTTGCTTATAAAATACTGTTGTGGAAAAAAGTTGACCTCTCTGAGGAAATATTTCGTATTTTAAATCGAAATTATAAATTTTTGATTTATTTAAATCCGGGTTCCCTTTCGTAACACGACCGGTAGAGGAAACATACTCAAATGGAGACAATTCTTTGAACTCCGGTAAGGTTTGAGTAATACTTGATGCTACACGTAAATAGGTATTCTCTGCAACTTCAAATTTCAAATTTACACTTGGGTAGACACTTTGATAAACTTTATTTAAAGAACCTAATCTTCCTCTTTGATTCACCTGGTCATAAAAGTTTGCAACATCCCAAATTGCATTGATTTCATCTCTTTCAAAACGCAGACCAACATTCCCAGAAATCTTATTATCTAATGTAAAATCAAGATTTACAAAACCAGCCATAATAGATAAGTCTGCTTCAAACCTGTCTGCTGGAGAGGTTCTTAAGGTTAACCCATTATTAAATCCTGTCGAAGTAAATGTTGATGATAACTGATCTACAGATGTTCCTCTAATCCCTTTTGCTTTTACCCCTACAAATAGCGATTTAAAAGTTCGCTCTTTATACCTAAAATTGAGACCATAGTTCAAAGAAAAAGGATTGTTGTCATTTTCATCCTTTAAACCAAAAACCCATTTGTTCTGAATAAAACCAGTGTATTCAGTATCTTGGATCTTTTGACTAGATTTTCTTTGTTGGTAATCTCCAACATGTGCATATTGAATTATTGGTGACTCTGAGATCTCTAAAATATTTACCTCATTTCTAATTCTATTTGGCTCTTCTGACAAAACAAAGTTGTAACCACCAGCCCAGTTTAAGGTATTCGTATCACTCCAATCGTGGGTCCCTAAAATTTGATTCACAAATAGGGTCGTTTGTCTAAAATTTTGATCCCTAACAAAAGCACCATCTTCTTGTGGATCTTGATCAAAAACATACCCAAACCCATTTCTACCTTGTTCGTATAGATTGTCTTCAGATTTATTTACAAAAAGAGTATTGTACTTAATTTTATTGTTATCATTTAATTTAAATCCTACATGAACATATCCCGTAGTGTTTGTTTTAGAAATAAAACTTTCTACATCATTTGAAGATGGGGTAACTCCATTGGAAAGACTCGCTGGTCTTAAAAGAGCTGGAAACGCCTTGTCTAATACGTTTGATCGGAAGGCCCTAAAAACGCCTTCCTGATGTTCAAAAGATCTAGAATGAGAACCGGTAATAAAGACAGACACCTCTTTTTCAAAAAATTCAAACTTTTTTGCGGCAGAAAAAGAACCTGTATAATTAATTGGTGTCGCAACTTTCTCTGTATCCCAACCTTGAAGTGTTATTAAGTTTTGTAATGCATATTTTTTTTGATGAAATCCAAGTGTAACGTCATTACTAATAACGGTTCTTCTAAAGGAGTCCGAAACACCTTGAACATTCGTATTTGTTCCACTAGTAAAAGAAACAGAATATCCTTTTTTTCTATATTCTTTCGTACTTACATCTACAGTACCAGAACCTTGATCTGAGTAATTTGCTGTTGAATAAGTCTTACTAATCCCTATATTTTTAATACTATTTGTTGAAAATAAATCTAAATTGATGTTTTTATTTTCAATATCATCAGAAGGGATAGACAACCCATTCATCGAAGTAGACAAATATCGATCTCCCAAACCTCTGATATATATATTTCCTGAACCTTCACTTTTTGTAACTCCAGAAATTTTGGTAGTTGCTGCTGCTGCATTTGAAACTCCTATTTTGGATAATGTTTGAGCTCCAATACTTTCTTTAATAACAACGGCATTTTTTTGCTCTAACAATAAAGCAGATACAGATTCTTTGGAACTGGAAGACTTAACGATAATCTCTTCTAAAGAAACTCCTTCCTCAGCAGACATTACCTGATTGATAATGATGGACTCCTCTGCTGCTACTAAAATTTGTTTTTCAACTGTTTTATATCCTAAAAAACTAAAAACCAACACTTGGTCTCCTGCGGGTACACTTATCGTATAGTTACCATCAAAATCAGTTGTTGTCCCAATTGTAGTTCCTTTTATTTGAATATTAGCAAACGGTAATGGTTCGTTATTTGTCTCTTTGTCGGAGAGAAATCCTTTGATTACTCCTCTACTCTGAGCAACATTAATTTGACTAATAATTAAAAAAAGGATGACTAAAAATTTCTTCATTGTATGTATTATTTATAGTGCAAAATTCTACTACAATTGTAAACTCTGTGTTAGATGGAGATTATGATTAGATTATGGAAATATTAAGTAACTGTTAAATGGGGGAAAACAATTAATAGTTCGTTAACTTAAAGAAAATATTAATTTAAAATCCCTAGTATAGGTTTGTAATAATCTTAAGAGATTTAAATGTCATCATAAATTTATTAGTTTTTGTCGACTATTTTATATGACCAACTGCCTTTGGCCAAGGCAGTTTTTTTATTTGTATTTTATTAATATTTGATTAACATTTACTTAACATGGGGGTTGGTTATTTGCAGCGACAAAAACTAATACTTATGAATTTATCTTTATTGCGCACTACAGCAATATCAATGTTTATTTTTGCTTCCCTAAGTACGAATGCACAGAACACAAATGCTCCAAAATTTGGAAAAGGTTTATTTAACCTAATCGGAAAAGACAGTACTTGGTCTATGAAAGTTGGGTTGCGATTTCAAACGCTCGCAACTTCCAATTGGGACGCCCAAAATGGACTTTCAAACCCGGCCTCCTCTATGATGATTCGAAGATCTCGATTAAAATTTGATGGATTTGCCTATTCCCCAAAATTAAAATATAAAGTAGAATTAGGGTTGTCAAATAGAGATCAATCAGGAGCTTCTCAATATACAAGTAATGCACCAAGGCAAATTCTAGATGCTGTCTTAAAATGGAATTTCTCTGGAAATTTCGTTTTGTGGTTTGGACAAACTAAATTACCTGGAAATAGAGAACGTGTAATTTCCTCTGCCAATTTACAACAAGTAGACCGCTCTTTACTAAATAGTAGGTTCACTATTGATAGAGACATGGGGATTCAATTAAGACACCATTTCAACCTTACAGATACTTTTTTAGTCAAAGAAATTTTTTCGATGGCACAAGGTGAAGGTAGAAACATCACCAAAGGAAACTTAGGGGGTCATCAATACACAACTCGTTTGGAATTATTTCCTTTTGGAGATTTTGCAAGTAAAGGAGATTACAAAGGAAGTGATCTTAAATTTGAGCAAAAACCAAAATTATCTCTTGGATTTGCCTATGATTTTAACAACAATGCATCCAAAACAAGAAGTAACCAAGGGTCTTATATGGCCAACGATGTGGGTTATTTCTCTACAAATATTTCTACTCTTTTTATGGATGCGATGTTTAAATACAAAGGTTTTTCTTTGATGGCTGAATATGCAGATAGGAAAGCAGATGATGTTTTTGCAAAAAACTCTGACGGATCTTTAACCGGAGATATTGTTCAGGTTGGTAATGGTTTAAACCTTCAATCTGGGTATTTATTATCGAAAACTGTGGAGGTTTCGGCGCGTTATACAAACATTTCTTTGGACAAAGCAATTACTGGAAAAGGAGCTGAAAATCAGTATACATTAGGTTTATCTAAGTATATTTCTGGTCATAGTTTGAAAGTTCAAACAGATTTAAGTTACACTGATATTGGTTTTAAAACAAATCAATTATTATACAGAATTCAAGTAGACATCCATTTTTAGAAAAAATAATAACACAATGGTAACATAGATGCTATTTTATGTCCATAAATTTGTAAAACTTAATTTAATCAAAACAAAATGGGAGATCCATATATTTTAATGTTAGTCGCTTTGGCTGTTTTAGCCATTGTAGATTTAGTTGTTGGAGTTAGTAATGATGCTGTTAACTTCTTAAATTCAGCCATCGGCTCAAAAGCAATATCAGTAAGAAATATCATGATTATTGCTAGTTTGGGTGTCTTCTTTGGCGCCATCACTTCAAGTGGAATGATGGAGGTAGCTCGTAAAGGGATTTTTAATCCTAATATGTTTATGTTCCAAGACATTATGTTCATTTTTATGGCAGTAATGATTACTGACATTCTTTTATTGGACGTATTTAATTCTCTTGGTATGCCAACCTCGACGACAGTTTCTATTGTATTTGAATTGTTAGGGGCTGCTGTGTGTATTTCATTGATTAAAATATCTGCTAATGACGCTGAATCATTCTCTGATCTATGGAATTATATCAACTATGAAACTGCTGCCAAAATTATTTTTGGAATATTACTTTCTGTTGTGGTCGCATTCTCAGTTGGGGCAATTGTTCAGTTTTCTTCTAGGTTAATTTATTCATTTAATTTTGAAAAAAGAGCCACCTATATTAGTGCCCTTTTTGGAGGCTTTGCCATTACTGCAATCACCTACTTTATCATTATTAAGGGAATGAAAGGAACTCCTTTTTATAAAGATGTAAAGTTTTTAATTGAAGGCAATACATTGGGAATAATCGCAGGGAGTTTTATCATTTGGTCTGTCATTTCACAGCTATTGATAAAAATCTTTAAAATTAATATCTTAAAATTAATTATTGGTATTGGAACCTTTTCTTTGGCAATGGCTTTTTCTGGTAATGATTTAGTAAACTTCGTTGGTGTCCCAATTGCAGCATGGAATTCATACCAAGCATGGGAAATTTCAGGAGTAGCTGCTGATGCTTTTTCTATGGGTGTTCTTGCTAAAAAAGTACCTTCTAATATTTGGTTATTATTAATTGCAGGAGCTATTATGGTAATTACTTTATGGACGTCCAGCAAAGCTCAAAATGTTATAAAGACAGGTATTGATTTATCTCGTCAAGGAGAAGGACATGAAAAATTTCAACCAAACCCATTATCTAGGGTTGTCGTTCGAGCTGCAATGTCTTTAAACAAAGGAATTGGTTTTATTGTTCCAAAATCAACACTAAATTTTATAGATTCTAAATTTCAGAAACCTGTAATAGAATTACCAAAAGACAAAACGTATGAATTGCCTGCTTTTGATTTGGTAAGAGCTTCTGTTAACTTGATCGTAGCAGGAATCTTAATCTCTATTGCTACTTCTATGAAACTTCCATTATCAACTACATATGTAACCTTTATGGTGGCCATGGGAACTTCTTTAGCGGATAGAGCTTGGGGTCGTGAAAGTGCCGTGTATAGAGTTGCGGGAGTGCTTAATGTTATTGGAGGTTGGTTTTTAACTGCCATTACAGCATTTTTAGCTGCTGCTTTAGTAGCATACCTGATTAGTTGGGACATGGTTATGATTCCAATTTTATTGGCAATTGTTGCTTTTCTAATTGGTAGAAACACCTTAATTCATAGAGAAAAATCTAAAAACGTTAAGAAAAGAGAATATATAGAAAGATCTGAATTAATCACCATCAATGGAGTGATAGAAGAAAGTGCAGATCATATCTCTGAAGTAATAAGTCGTGTAAATAAATTGTATTCAAATGTTGTGAATGATTTGGCAGAGCATGACTTAAACAAATTGCGTAAAACAGACAAACACGTTAAAAAATTAAATGATGAAATAGATGGATTGAAAGATGGCGTTTTCTATTTTATCAAATCTTTAGATGAAACTTCTGTTCAAGCAAGTAGGTTTTATATTATGGTTCTAGGGTATTTACAGGATGTAGCTCAATCTATTAGTTATATTTCAAGAGCAAGTTATAAACATGTAAACAACAACCACAAAAACTTAAAGAAAGCACAATTAAAAGATTTAGAAAAAATAGATAATCAATTGTCTTCTATTCTTTCTAAAGAAGCTGCTATTTTTGAAAATAGAGCCTTAGACAATCTAAATGAACTCTTGATCGAAAAGAACGAATTACTAAAAAGTGTTTCTTTGTCAATTGAGAGTCAGGTGTCTAGAATTAGAACAGATGAAACAAGTCCTAAAAATACAACACTCTACTTCAGTGTTCTTTTGGAAACAAAAGATTTAATAAAAGCGTTGATGAATTTATTAGAAACGTATGAAGAATTTCATTTAGGAACAAAACAAGGCAATTAAAACCTTGTTACAAAACAAAAAAAACCATGAAATTCTTCATGGTTTTTTTTTGTAATTATGTTATTCTTTTTTAGCATTAAAATATCGGTATACCTTGGTTGCTCTTGAAGTTCCAATCGCCTCTTCTAATTGTTCTAAAGAAGCTTCTTTAACACGTTTTGCAGACTTGAATTCGCGCAACAAGGTTATAATTGTTTGTTTACCAATCGTAGGAATTAGTTCTAACTCTGATTGAATGGCACTTTTACTACGTTTATTTCTATGAAAAGTAATTCCAAATCGATGTGCTTCATTTCTTAAAAATTGAGTGATTTTTAAGGTTTCAGATTTTTTATCTAAATACAAAGGAATTGGATCGTCTGGATAATAAATTTCTTCTAAGCGTTTTGCAATTCCAATGATCGCAATTTTACCCCGTAATCCTAGAATTTCTAAACTTTTTAGTGCCGATGATAATTGTCCTTTTCCTCCATCAACAATAATTAGTTGCGGCAACGATTCGTCTTCTGCCAACAATCGTTTATATCTTCTATAAACAACCTCTTCCATGGAGGCAAAATCATCAGGTCCTTTAACCGTTTTAATATTGTAGTGTCTGTATTCTTTTTTACTTGGTTTCCCATCTTTAAAAACAACACATGCAGCAACAGGATTGGTTCCTTGAATGTTGGAATTATCAAAACACTCTATATGCCTGGGCTCTTCAGAAAGTCGTAAATCTTTCTTCATTTGTGCCATAATTCTTTTTACATGTCTGTCTGGATCTACAATTTTAATCTGTTTAAATTGCTCTTGTCTATAATATTTTGCATTTCTTTCCGAGAGTTCTAGAATACGTTTTTTATCCCCTAATTTTGGTATGGTCACTTGAATATGTTCCCCTAAATTAAGTGGAAAGGGAACATAAATTTCAGGAGCCTGAGAATTGAAACGTTGGCGAATTTCAACAATAAATAGCGCTAATAGTTCAGGTTCTGATTCATCCAGTTTCTTTTTGATTTCTGTGGTATGAGATTGAATAATTGAACCATTCGAAATTTTTAAAAAATTTGCATACCCATGCGTTTCATCGGATATAATAGAAAATACATCAACATTATTGATGGATGGATTTACAATGGTCGATTTTGATTGATAATTACTGAGTAAACTAAGTTTTTCTTTTATTTTTTGGGCTTCTTCAAATTCCATTTTTTCGGCAAATAAGCCCATCATTATTTGAAATTTCTCCAAACTTTGTTTAAAATTTCCCTTTAGGATATTTCTAATTTCTTTAATAGAATTGTTGTAATCCGCCTCAGACTCAAGAGCCTCACACGCTCCTCTACAATTCTTTAAGTGAAATTCTAAACATACTTTATATTTGCCCTCATTAATATTTTGTGCACTCAAATCGTAAGTACATGTTCTCAGTGGATATAGTTCTTTAATTAAATCTAATAGTGCCCTTACTGTTCTTACAGACGTGTAGGGACCAAAATATTCCGATCCATCTTTGATAACACGACGCGTCATAAAAATTCTTGGAAAACGTTCTTTTTTTAGACAAATCCAGGGATAACTCTTATCATCCTTCAAGAGAACATTATAGCGAGGTTTGTATTTTTTAATTAAATTATTCTCTAATAAAAGTGCATCTGTTTCCGTATTAACAACAATGTGTTTTATGTAAACAATTTTTTTTACTAAAACACTCGTTTTACCATTCTCATGATTTTTATTGAAATACGATGCGACTCTTTTTTTTAAATTTTTAGCTTTCCCGATGTATATAATTACATCGTCTTTATCAAAATATTGATACACTCCAGGTTCATTCGGTAAAGTTTGTATTTGAAGTTCTAAAGGTGAAGGCATGCAACGAAAATACACATTTTTTTAGACACTTAATAAAGGAATATCACGGAAAAAATAGCGCTAAAATAAATTCAGTTGTTAAGAACAAAAAACTCCTAGAAGATAAAATATAATTGAAAACGTATTCTCTTGAAAAAACTTAAAAAAGAAGTTCTAAGTGAGAACCTCTTCCTTTGGAAAAGCATGATTGCTATAAATAAACAACAACGCGACTCCAATACTTATAAATGCATCTGCAGGATTAAAAATATACTGAAAAAAAGTAAAAAAATCTCCCCCTATGAAAGGAATCCAATCTGGCAATGACCCTTGCCATATAGGAAAATAAAACATATCTACCACTTTGCCATAAAAGAGTTCTCCATAAGGATTTTCTGAAAAAAGAGTCGCTACTTTATGATGAGAATCATCAAAAACAACTCCATAAAAGATAGAATCTATAATATTACCTATTGCACCCGAAAAGATGAGAGCTATCGCAAAAATTACGGCATTGTGAACCTTTCTTTTTATGTTTTGATACAACCAATATACAATTCCACTAACAGCAACCAGCCTAAATAAGGTTAAGAATAATTTTCCTCCTCTACCTCCAAATTCAAACCCCATAGCCATGCCGTTATTTTCTGTAAAATGGATTTTAAACCAATCGAAAATAATCATTTCTTGTCCAAGTACAAAGTGAGTTTTTACATACACTTTAAGAACTTGATCTAAAATAATTGCAATTAAAACAGTAAGAATTGCAAAATTTTTTTTTGCCATGATTTTTTTATTTGCGCCCACAAAAGGAACAGTGTTATTGTTTGCGTTTTGCTTCAATACTTAAAGTTGCATGAGGAACTAATTTTAAACGCTCTTTCTGAATCAATTTTCCTGTAACTCTACAAACGCCATATACCCCGTTTTCAATTCGTAACAACGCATTTTTCAGATCTCTGATGAATTTTTCTTGTCGAATCGCTAATTGAACATTTGCTTCTTTGTTCATGACATCTGAACCTTCATCAAAAGACTTAAACGAAGGAGAAGTATCATCTGTTCCATTGTCTGCATCATTCTTATATGCTTCTTTTAACAGTAATAAATCTTCTTCTGCTCTTGCTATTTTTTTCTCAATAATCTCTCTGAACTCTTGTAAGTCTTCCTTTGAAAATTTTAATTTTACGTCTGACATAAATTTTATATTTTTTCAATTAATATTTTACTCTTTATCGTATCAAATTCAACCTCTACACCGTTTCGTAATTCATCAATAAAAACTAATTTTAGAGTGAGTGTTTCACTCATAATGTATTCTTTATTTTCTGAAACAGCTGCTTGTAAATTTTGATCGTCTAAAATTGTTAATTTAATTTTATCTGTTACTTCTAATCCTAAATCTTTTCGGGCATTCTGAATTCTATTTACCAGTTCTCTAGCAACACCTTCTTTACGCAATTCTTCTGTTATGGTTACATCTAAAGCAACTGTTAAAGAACCTTCATTGGCTACAAGCCATCCTTCAATGTCTTTAGATGAAATCTCTACATCTTCAAGTTCTAAAGTAATATTTTTTTCATTAATACAGATAGAAATTTGATGCTCTTTTTCAATTTTACTTATATCTTCTTGAGTAAAATTTTGAACTTCAGCTGCAATAAAACGCATGTCTTTCCCAAATTTTGGCCCCAATGCTTTGAAATTTGGTTTAATTTGTTTGATTAAAATATCTGATGCATCCTCTAAAAGTTGAATCTCTTTTATATTTACTTCATGCTTTATGAGACTGGCAACAGCCAAAATTTCTTCCTTTTGTTGCTGATTCGCTATTGGAATCATTATTTTTTGAAGTGGTTGACGTACTTTAATTTTTTCTTTCGCTCTTAAAGACAATACCAATGAAGATATAATTTGAGCGTTTTCCATTTTGCGTTCCAGGCTCTGATCTACAAAACTTTGGTCAAATTTTGGAAAATCAGATAAATGAATACTTTCTGAGGTTTCTTTTTGAGTTACAGAGTTTAAGTCTTGATATAGTTTGTCCATGAAAAAGGGTGCTATTGGCGCACTCAATTTTGCAATAGTTACCATACAAGTATACAGCGTTTGATAGGCAGAAATTTTATCTGTTTGATAATCTCCCTTCCAAAAACGTCTTCTGCTCAGACGCACATACCAGTTACTTAAGTATTCTTGCGTAAATTCTGAGATTGCTCTTGCTGCTCTTGTAGGCTCGTAAGCCTCATAGAATTTATCTACTTTTGTTATTAAAGTATGTAATTCTGATAAAATCCATCGATCTAATTCTGGTCTGTCTTTTAAAGATATGTCTTTCTCAGCATATGAAAACCCATCGATATTTGTATATAAAATGAAAAAAGAATACGTATTGTATAGCGTTCCAAAAAACTTACGCTTTACCTCTTCTATTCCCTCTAAATCAAACTTTAAATTATCCCAAGGATTTGCATTTGATATCATGTACCATCGTGTTGCATCTGCTCCGTAGGTGGATAAAGTTGTAAAAGGATCTGTTGCGTTTCCAAGACGTTTAGACATTTTATGCCCATTTTTATCTAGAACCAATCCATTAGACACCACATTTTTATAAGCTACAGAATCAAAAACCATGGTTGAAATTGCATGAAGCGTGTAAAACCAACCACGTGTTTGGTCTACTCCCTCTGCAATAAAATCTGCTGGAAAAGATTTATTTTGATCTATTTTTTGTTTATTCTCGAAAGGATAATGCCACTGTGCATAAGGCATAGAACCAGAATCAAACCAAACATCAATTAAATCGCTTTCGCGGTTCATGGGTTGTCCTGATGCTGATACTAAAACAATCTGATCAACAATATTCTTATGTAAATCTATTGTTGCATAATTTTCCTCTGTATTATTCCCAACTTCAAAGCTTGAAAAAATATCTTCATCCATAAAACCTGCAGTTACAGCACGAGACATTTCGTATTTTAGTTCTTCAACTGAACCAATACATATTTCTTCTTTACCATCTTCTGTTCTCCAGATTGGCAAAGGAATTCCCCAATATCTTGAACGAGATAAATTCCAATCGTTTGCATTTGCTAACCAGTTTCCAAAACGACCAGTCCCTGTAGATTCAGGCTTCCAGTTGATCGTTTTATTTAACTCATGCATTCGGTTTTTTACATCAGTTACTTTAATAAACCATGAATCTAAGGGGTAATATAAAATAGGCTTATCCGTTCTCCAACAATTTGGATAACTGTGTTTGTATTTTTCAACTTTAAAGGCTTTATTTTCTGTTTTAAGCTTAATTGCTAGCTCAACATCTATCGATTTTTCTGGAGCCTCACCATCTTTATAATATTCATTCTTCACATACTTACCTGCAAATTCACCAACTTCTGGCCTAAATTTCCCCTGTAAATCTACTAACGGAACTAAATTATCATTTTCATCTTTTACCAACATTGGTGGTATTTCAGGAGTTGCTTGTTTTGCTACAATGGCATCATCTGCTCCAAAAGTTGGGGCAGTATGTACAATTCCTGTTCCATCTTCTGTAGTTACAAAATCTCCAGAAATTACTCTAAAGGCATCCTCTGGATTGTCATTTGGAAGGCAGTAATCTAAGATTTGTTCGTATTTGATATCTACTAAGTCTCTTCCGATACATTCTTTCAATACACGAAAAGGAATCTTTTTATCACCAGCATTGTAGGTGTTTAGTTCGTCTAAGGACGTCACTTCAAAATTATTCTTTCCTCCAAATTGTTTGCCAACAAGTTTTTTGGCTAAAATTACTTTTGTAGGCTCAAAAGTATATTGATTGAATGTTTCGACTAAAACATATTCAATTTTTGGGCCTACAGTTAAGGCTGTATTACTAGGGAGTGTCCATGGTGTGGTCGTCCAAGCTAAAAAATAAATGGTTCCTTCATTTTTTAAAAAGTCTGGAAGCGTATTTTCTACCGCTTTAAATTGTGCCACAACAGTTGTATCTGTTACGTCCTGGTAGGTCCCCGGTTGATTTAATTCATGAGAACTTAAACCAGTTCCAGCTTTTGGAGAATAAGGCTGAATGGTATACCCTTTGTAAATTAATTTTTTATTGTAAATCTGTTTTAATAGCCACCAAACAGATTCCATATACTTTGGCTCGTAGGTAATATAGGGATCTTCCATATCTACCCAATACCCCATTTTCTGTGTTAAATCATTCCAAACATCGGTATAACGCATGACCGCTTTTCTACAAGCAGCATTGTACTCTTCAACAGAAATTTTTTGCCCAATATCTTCTTTGGTAATCCCCAACTCCTTTTCAACTCCTAACTCAATTGGTAAACCATGAGTATCCCAACCCGCTTTTCGCTTCACTTGGTATCCTTTCATGGTTTTGTAACGTGGGAAAATATCTTTAATAGCTCTCGCCAGAACATGATGAACTCCCGGCAAGCCATTAGCAGAAGGGGGCCCTTCAAAAAATACAAATGGTTTTGCATTTTCTCTTGAAGTTACACTCTTTTCAAAAATGTTGTTTTCTTGCCAATAAGTAAGAATTTCTTCTGCAACTTTTGGTAAGTCAAGACCTTTATATTCAGGAAATTTAGCTTTCATTTTCTATCATTTCTAATGAGAATGCGAAATTAAGGATTTTCTATAAAACGGAGGCTTTTAGACGCAAAAAAAAGAACTGACTACATGCCTCTTTCTTTTTTAATGGTTTCGTAAGCAGATTGTATGCTTTGAAATTTTTCGTTTGCTCCTTTTAAATGTGCCTCTCCCAAATCCTGAAGTTTATCTGGATGGTATTTTTTTACCATTTTTCTGTATCCCTTTTTCACCTCTTCATTGGAAGCAGACTCGGAAATTTCTAGAATTTTATAGGCATTCGCCGAAACGTCAAAGAACATGGCTTTTATCGATTCATAATCTTGCAGATTGACATACAAGTACCCCGCTATTTTTTTAATTTCTTCTAACTCTGCTTGAACAACGTATTGATCTGATTTTGCAATCCCAAATAAAAAGTGAACTAATTGCAAACGAGAAGCATGTGGCATATTTTGTCTAATCTGAATACACACTTGACGAGCAGAAACCTCCTTTTTTATAATTCCATTAAACAATTTAAATGCATTGTTTGCTCTTTGTTTTCCGTACATATTCACGAATTGATTTCGCACAAAATCCAATTCTCGTTGATCTACTTTGCCGTCAGCTTTTATGACAATAGAAGCCAAAACTAATAGGCATATTTCAAAATCTCCCGATTGAGTTTGCTCAAAACGACTCCCTGTTTTTGGTCTTCTTTGATAGGCTTGTTGTTCTTTATTTAAATCTTCATTAGAAAAACCACTTACAAACTGACCAATTGCAAACCCTATTGCAGCTCCAATTGGCCCTCCTAAACTAAATCCTAACCCTGCACCCAACCATTTCGTAAAACTTCCCATATCATAATTTGTCCCAAATATATAAAAATAGCCTTATTTAAGGTTCATTTATCATCTCGATTTTGTGAATATATTAATTAAAATAAGCTTTAAAATACCTCTTGAATTCCGATTGAATTATTCGTATATTTGTACCTTAAATAAATGATAATTATGTATCCAGAAGAATTAGTAAAGCCAATGCGTGATGAGTTAATAAACGCTGGTTTTAAAGCATTATATACAAGTGAAGATGTCGAAAACGCAATCTCCAAAGAAGGAACAACTTTGGTCATGGTAAATTCTGTTTGTGGATGTGCTGCAGGTACCGCTAGACCAGGAGCCATTGCTTCTCTAGGAGCCGATAAAGTTCCTGTAAACCTAACGACTGTTTTTGCAGGAGTAGAAAAAGAGTCTACACAAAAAGCCCGTGAATTCATGGTTCCTTTTCCTCCATCTTCACCAGCAATCGCATTGTTTAAGGATGGAAATTTAGTACACATGTTAGAACGTCATCATATTGAAGGTCGGTCTGCACAAATGATTGCACAAAATTTAGTCCAAGCTTATGATGAGTTTTGTTAAAATCAACAAATAACACTTTCTAAAAGAAAGCGCTTTAAAATCCATTCTAATTTGAATGGATTTTTTTATTTTTATAAAACAAACTCTAAACAAAGGAGAAATGTATCAAGAAATAGTCATTGAAAATGCCATTAAATTTGTAAAAGAAATATTAAAAAATGCGGAAGGAGGGCATGATTGGTTTCATATTAATCGTGTATTAAAAAATGCTGTTTTAATTTCTAAAGAAGAAAAAGCAGATCTTTTTATCGTTTCTTTGGGAGCTTTATTTCACGATATCGCTGACCCTAAATTTCATAATGGTGATGAAACTATTGGACCTAAAATAACAAACGCCTTTTTAAGAAAAGAAAAGGTAGACGAATTGGTGATCAATCATGTTATTAATATTATCAAACACATCTCTTTCAAAAACTCTTTAGAAAATCCTAAAGAAATATTTAATTCCATCGAATTAAAAGTGGTTCAAGATGCAGACAGATTAGATGCTATTGGAGCGATTGGAATCGCTAGATGTTTTAATTACGGAGGATTTAAAAACAGAACGTTATACAATCCTGAAATTCTTCCTAACCTTAATATGGATAAGGAAGCGTATAAGAATTCGACATCTCCGACGATCAACCATTTTTACGAAAAACTATTGCTTTTAAAAGATAAAATGAATACGAAATCAGGGAAAAAAATTGCACTCAGTAGACATACTTTCATGCTAGAATATTTAAACCAATTTTATAATGAGTGGAATGGAATTAAATAATTAATTCTCTTTTGCCACTTCTAAAGCAGTGATTTTATGTTCTAAAGTTGCCAATTCTTCTCCACATTCAATAATTTTATCTGCAGTTAGCTGATGATTAGAATTTACAAACTCTAATAATTCATTACTTTTAAATGTATAATATTCAATTGCCTTTTCTATTTTGCTTTGCATTTTTTTTCTTATTGAATTAAATTCATCATTTCATTTCTATATTTCGACGCGGATTTTCCCGTAAACTCTTTAAATAACTTATTAAAATGGGAAAAATTATTGAATCCACACTCAAAACAAATATCTGTAATACTAGACTGACTCTCCGATAACAACTTTGTTGCATGAACAACCCTATATTCATTGACTAGTTTTGTAAATGTTTTTCCGGTTGATTTTTTGAAAAACCTACAAAATGCAGGAACCGTCATGCTCACCAAACCCGCAATTTCATCTAGGCTAATATGTTGATTGAAATTTTCGTTTATATATTTAAAAATCTCATCTATCTTATTATTATTTTGAGGTTGGGCTTCAAAAGCAAAACCATCCGCATTTAATATTGTATAATCTTCAGACTTTGAGAGTGTATGTAAAATTTCTAATAAAATTAAAACCTGCTTAAAGCCTTTCTTTTCTGTTAATTTCTCAATCTTTATCCCTAATTTTTGTTTTGTTTTTACTCCAAAAACAATTCCTTTTTTAGCTTTTTCAAATAGGATATGAATCGGTTTCATTTCTGGGATTTCAAAAAAAGTATCTCCTAAAAATTCTGGTTTAAATTGTACGAGTGTTTCAGAGCCATTTGTTGTAAGTCTGTCGGTAAACCCATTATGAGGCAAGTTCGCGCCTATTAATAACAATTGACTGTTATTAAAGTAAGATAGATGATTCCCTATATGTGTTTTACCCTTTCCTTTATTTACATAAACCAATTCAATTTCAGGATGAAAATGCCAAAAAGCCTTGATCTCTTTTAAAAACTCAGTGTGTTTTTTTACTAAAATAGAACTTCCAAAATTTGGACTAATTTTTTCTAAAGTAGGTTTTGTATTCATTTTTTTCAAATTCAAAAACAAATTTACAATACTTAATTATAAAATGCTGTTTAAAATTACCGATAATGTGCTCTATATTAACCCTTATATTATTTTAAGTTTATAAAAATAGTAATTTAGCATATATTATTACCAATCCTGTTGTTTTTAAATCTTTATTTCAACAATAACTTTGCAGTGTTATTAATCATTAAAATGAAAAAAAATGAAAACAACAATTAAAAAATACCTGATCGTAGCATTCCTATTTGGAACATTCATAAGTTACGCAATTGAAAATTCTAACACAATAAATACGGTACTCGTAAAAAAGTTTAAAGTTGAATACAAAGAAGTAAAGAAAGGTCATACTTTAACGATCAAAGATGAAAATAAAATTACGTTGTATAAGGAAGAAATCAAAAACTCCGGAGACTACTACAAGCAATTTGACTTCACGAACTTAAAGGATGGTTTGTACACAACTGAGCTTGAAAAAGACTTTGAGATTATCATCAAAAAAATAAAAATTGACAATGGCCTTGTTAATTATATAGAAGAAGATACAACTAAGATCTTTAAGCCTTCTATTAGATTGAAAAACGATTTATTATTAATTTCGAAAATTTCTTTTAAAAAAGAGCCTATTAAAGTTCAGCTGTTTTATAAAGATACAATGATTCATTCTGAAAAACTTGAAGGTGAAGCTGTCTTAAACAGGGTCTATAAATTATCTAAAATTGAAAAGGGAAAATATACCGTTGTACTTATCTCTGATCAAAGAACCTATGTAAAAGATTTTATCATCTAAGAATTTGATTCAAAATCAAAACAACAGTCCTATTCAAAATCGAAACGAGCCTATTTTAGGCTCGTTTTTTATATCTCAAAAAAATTAAAAGCTTGGTCTTCTTTTAGCTAAAAACGCTGAGGTTCCTTCTTTAAAATCCGCTGTTCCAAAACATGCTCCAAACTCTTCAATTTCAGTATTAAAACCATTTGTTCCATCTTCAAAACCAGCATTCACAGCTCTAATTGCTGCACTAATTGCAATCGACGAGTTCTTTAAAATTTTATTTGCAATTTTTTGTGTTGTGGGTAATAATTCTTCTTGTGTGGTCACCTCATTAACCAAAGCACAAGCTTTTGCTTCTTGTGCAGAAATCATCCCTGCCGTCATAATCATTTCCATTGCTTTTCCTTTCCCTACTAGTTGAGGCAAACGCTGGGTTCCTCCATAACCAGGAATTACACCTAAAGAGACTTCTGGAAGTCCCATTTTAGCATTGTCAGATGCAATTCTAAAATGACAACACATCGCTAATTCTAATCCTCCACCTAATGCAAAGCCGTTTATTGCCGCGATAACAGGTTTTGATAAATTTTCTATATAATTAAACAACTTTTCTTGTCCTATTCTAGCTAAAAGACTTCCCTCTTGCTCTGAGAAATTTGAAAATTCAGAAATATCAGCTCCAGCAACAAATGCTTTTTCACCACTACCTGTTAAGACAATAACTTTAATACGTTGGTCTTCTTCAAGCTTTTCAAAAGCAAGACTCAACTCAGAAATCGTCTCTTCGTTCAGAGCGTTTAATTTTTTAGGCCTGTTAATTGTTATTTGTGCTAAGCGGTCTTTTATAGAAACTAAAATGGTATTAAAATTCATTCTTTTGGATTTTATTCTTTTGGTAAAACTACTGTAAAAACAGTTCCCTTTCCTTCTTTTGAAGTAAATGAAATAGAACCATTGTATGCTTCAATTATATTCTTTGTAATCGCTAGACCCAATCCCATACCACTTGTTTTTGTGGTAAATTTAGGTTCAAAAATTAGGTCTTTTAAATCATCAGAAATCCCTTTTCCGTTATCGACAACGGAAATTATTAAATTCTTTTCTTTTGATAAGACAGTTACGTCAATAATTGGATTTTCTATGTTTTCTGTCGCTTGAATTGCATTTTTAAGCAGGTTTGTCACAATTCGAATCAACTGTGTTTTATCTAAGTTGGCATATAATTTTTTTTCGCTAGGATGATAGGTTATGTATTGTTCTGTAAAAATGTCAAGGGCAAACTTTATAACACTAATTATTTCGATTTGTTCTTTCTTTTGAATTGGCATTTTTGCAAAATCTGAAAAAGCAGATGCAATAGAACTCATTACGTCAATTTGTTGAATTAAAGATTGACTAAATTCTTTTAACTTCTCTTTTGCTCTGTCATCTGTGGAAAGAAAATTTCTTTCAAAACTCTGCACTGTCAAGCGCATGGGGGTTAGTGGGTTTTTAATTTCGTGGGCTACTTGTTTTGCCATTTCTCTCCATGCCTGTTCTCGTTCGCTCTTGGCCAATTTAGTTGCACTCTCTCCCAACTCATCAATCATATTATTATAGGCCTCAACTAAAATTTCTATTTCAGAACTAGCCTTATTTAAAATAATCTTTTCATTTCTCTCAGTTAAACGTGTTTGTTGAATTTTGTCGGAAATAGTTTTGATCGACCTGGTAATATAACTAGATAAAAAATAAGCAAATGCGATTGCAATTATCAACATAAAAACATAGACAAATCCTAATCTTGAAATAAACTCTTTTAACTCTTTTTTAATTTCTAGATTGTCTTGCGTAAATTGTAGCTCTAAAATCCCAATTCTTTTATTTTTTACGCCATAAATGAAAGAGTAGGACGATTGATAAATAATTCCGTTATCTTCATTGGTTGTTAATATTTTATGAGCGCGATTTTGCGACAATTCTTTTAAAAATGGGGCTGAAATTCTTTTAATATCTGGCCGTTCAAAAGCAATTTTACTAGAAGATTTAAGTAAGATTCCCTCTAAATTATAAATTGCGATATTTAATTTATTAATTGTAGATATTTCATGAATACGTTCGTGAAATATTTTAGACAAATTCTCAGTATTTACAGGATATACTGTCTTATTTTTTAATTCTAAATAAATCGTTTGTTTTGTCGTTGACTCTTTTCGTTCAAAACGCTGAACATTATAGTCTTTTGTCTGTTCATCATACTGATAAATCGTTACTAGTAAAATTAATATTGATGCCAACAACACCAATAAAATCATTGATAAAAAAATACGTATTCTTAGAGATATGTTCTTAAAACTAATCAAATCTATTTTTGTTTTGGCATGAATTAATCTTCAAAATTTCTTTCAGTATCTTAAAAACACTTTTTATGAAATCATTTTCTGAATCTGAAGTTCAATAATTAAAAGTAAAAAATATGAATGCCTCTAATCTACAACTTATTTAGTTCTCTTTTAGCAATTTCAAATTCTGCGGGGGTATTAATATTTTGTATAAAATAGGTATCAACTTCTACTATTTCAACCTCAGAATTTATTAACATTTTTCTTGGACAAGAATATCCTTGTGCCAAGTATTGCAATAATATAGGATACGCTTTCGGCTCATAAATTGTAATCAAAGGTTCTACAAAATCTTTCCCTTTTCCTTTAATTGCTGTAGCAACTTTACTTGGGTTTCTATGTGTTAATAATAACTGAATTGTCTCATCATTTAAAAAAGGCAGGTCTGTTGCGAGAACAAACCAAGCCGAATTTGGATCTTTTTGGAATGCAGAACAAATGGCTCCAAAAGGTCCAAGATCAAGAAATTTATCAGAGATATCGTTCTTTTTATCTGAGGCATTTTGAACCCCGTAAAAAGTTTCTAAATGATGCTTTTCTAACAATTCTTTTGCAACTTCTTTTTGAGGTTTTCCAAAATAATCCAAGGATCCTTTATCTTGCCCCATCCTTATACTTTTCCCTCCAACTAACACCAAGCCTTTAACTGGCGGAGTCCTTTTTTGGAGAAGGTTCCCAATGTGATTTGCAATTTGATCAACTTGATCAATGGTATAACATTTGAGATGCTTTATGTTTGGGTATTTTTCTTCTAAAAAACTAAAATACGGAGTGTCTTTTGTTAATTTAATTACAAACTGTATGCAATCCAATTGTTCTAATCTTTTTAAAACTGATGCCTCTTTTGCGATATCAAGAATTAAGATCTGTTTAAGTCCTTCATAATGATTTCCGTTTATAAAAACCGAATCAAATTGTGCAAAATCTAACCGTTGTTGAAATTTATTAATTTTTCCTGTGGTTTCAATTTGTAAATTACCTTGTGCGTGAAATACAAATTGAGACAAGTTACTTTTCTTAATCTCTTCCGAATGAGATGCATCAAAATAAGCCAATTTATAGCTGGTTAATCTTTGAGATATTTTAGAAACTAAATCAGAAATAGTACCACAATTCGTTCCCAAAAAAGAAATTTCATTTGGAGCGAAATTATCATTATTTCGTTTTTCTAAATTTGTATGTTTTTGATGTTTACTCATTTTTAATAGCTGATTTTCCACCTGTTTTCTCTAATAATCTAATCTCTTTTGTTACTATTTCTTGACTGAGACTTTTACACATATCATAGATGGTTAAGCAAGAGATCGTAACCCCTGTTAAAGCTTCCATTTCTACCCCTGTTTTCCCCTCTATTACCACCTTACAAAGTACAGTGATGTTTTCTGAATCTGAAACACTTATATCGATATCAACACCATTTATGAGTAAAGGATGACACATCGGTATTAATTCTGATGTTTTTTTAACACCCTGAATTCCTGCAATAATTGCAGTTTGAAAAACAGGTCCTTTTTTGGTAATTAATTCATCATTTTTAAAATGAGAAATCAATTCTTTTCCTAAAAACATCGTTGCTTTTGCAATGGCTGTTCGTTTGGTAATAGGCTTACTAGAAACATTGACCATTGAAGGGTTTCCTTTTTTGTTGATGTGGCTTAATTTACTCATAATCTATATTTTAATACTGGAAATACTGCTCCTTTTTTAAATACTGTTTTATCTTTTGGTAGTTGCATGAATGCATCTGTATTGGCGAGGCTGGCCAAATCTCCAGAACCATTAGCTGTAACTGGAAACGCTATAATATGTCCAAATTTATTTTTTAATTTTACTTGCAAGAAATAAACGAGATTGGGTTTAAAGTAGACATCTTCTCCTAAGATAGCTGTTTCTTCTTTTTGAACGATCCCTAAAGAATTGAAATACCAAGGATAAAAATACGCCAAACAATTCACAAAGGTAGCAATTGGATTTCCAGGAAATCCAAATACAATGCAATTCGCTTTTTTTCCAAAGAAAAATGGTTTTCCTGGTCTTTGTGTTACTTTATGAAAAATTTTTTTCACCCCTAATTCATCGAAAACTTGGGGCAAAAAATCATATTTCCCTTTGCTAACAGCTCCACTAAAAAGCAATACATCAAACTCTTGTAAATAATTTTCAATCTTAGATTTAATCGTTTGTTTGTGATCCTTAATATGAGCTGTTTCTGAGGAAATATTTAATTTTTCTAACAAACTAACTAACGTAAACACATTGCTTCTTCTTATTTGATGTGTTAACGGAACCTCATTGACTCCAACCAACTCATCACCTGTGGACACAATCATAACTTTTGGTTGTTTGGCAACTTTTACAAACGATTTACCAACCGTCGCTAAAACACCTATTTCCGCAGCAGATATTTTTGTGTTTTTCTGAATCAAGACATCGTCTACTTTTCTATCTTTTCCTTTGTTATGAATATTTTGCCTCTTTTTAATTTCATCAAGAGCAACCGTTGCTACCCCATTTTTAATGGTAATATCCTCATACCTAATTACCGTATTTGCTTTGTTTGGTAGAACAGCACCAGTCATAACTTCAATACACTCTTTTGAGTCTTGAAGTGTAAGTTGCTTCCCACCTGCAGCTTGAACTCCGGCTATTTTAAAACTTCTTTGTCCTTTTTTAAATTCTTCAAAATCAATTACAATTCCATCCATAGATACCCTGTGAAAAGGAGGGAAGTCTCTGTCTGCAAGAATATCTTCTTTTAAAATTCTCCCCAAAGATGTTAAAAATGGAATTTCTTCAACCCCAAAATCTTGGGTTGTATTTAAAACAGTTTGTAAAGCGTTTTCTACTGAAATCATTTTTTAAAGTATCAACTTTATTGTTTTTAATTTTTTAACCTCCGATAGTACTCATGCTCTCAGTAACATTTCCTTTTGTACGATTTGCTTCTGCAACAAAACCATTTTCTGGTTTCCTTTTGACCAAGGATAAAAAAAGATTTTTTAGCGCTTCATTGGAGGCTCCATTTCTAATAAAATCTCTGAGATTAAAAACACCATCATCAAACAAACAATTCTTAAAGGTTCCTTTAGAAGTAACTCTGATCCGATTACAATCTGAACAAATAGTTCTTGTAAATGCAGGAATAATTCCTATGGTTCCTGTGTGTTTTTCAATTTTATAATTTCTTGAGGTTGACGAGGGTTCTGAATTAACTTCAGAAACTTTAAACTCAGATTTTATTTCATTTAAAATTTTTTTGAATGTCCAATTCTCAGTCATTTTTCGCTGCCCTTTCCCATTAAAAGGCATTTCCTCTATGAAACGAACTGCAACATTTTTATCTTTTGTAAGTCTTACAAAATCTAAAATTTCATCTGTATTAACCCCTGCTTGAACAACAACATTCAGTTTTAAATGTAAACTACTTTTTTCAAGAAGTTCTAGGGTATTATACACCTCAGGAAAAACATCTCTTCTAGTAATTTTTGTAAATTTATCTCGTTGCAAACTATCAATACTTAAATTGATATTTTTTACTTTTTCTAACTTTTCAATGCTAGCAATATGAGGAGAAATTAAAGCGCCATTTGTTGTAATATTGATCACATCTAACAAATCATTATCAGATAACATTTCTAAAAAACCCACGAAGTCCTTCCGAACAAAAGGTTCTCCCCCTGTTAAACGTACTTTTTTTACTCCCAACTCTGTCAATACACGGATGATACGATACATTTCTTTAAAAGTAAGTAACTCTTGCCTAGGAGCAAGATCTATTCCATGAGCAGGCATACAATATTGGCAACGTAAATTACATCGATCTGTTACTGCAAATCGAACATAATTAATTTGTCTTCCAAAATTGTCTTTTAATTTGTTCATTTAATTTGGTAATTTCTTACTCAATAGTCCATATATAAATGCTCCTATAAGCGCCCCAATTAGTATGAGTATTGCAGGAATTAATTTAAACCCAAGAATTATAAAGATTGGAGCTGCACAAGCTCCAGAAATTCCCCAACCCAATCCAAATAATGTCCCTCCTAAAAGGGTCCTTACAAACCCTTTTTTCTTTTGTTTGGGATAAATGTTATTTCCATGAATATCTTTTATAATTCCTCTTTTGAATAACTGCATAAAAACCATTGAGATAACAACTGCTCCTCCGATAATTCCATACATATGAAAAGATTGAAATTTAAACATCTCATAAAAACGGTACCATGAAATTGCCTGAGATTTACTTAAAACAATTGCAAAAAATACTCCTAATACTAAAAATTTACTATTTTTCATACCTTAAAATATTGAGGGAATTATACACCAAGTAGCAATTACACCACCAATAAAAAAACCAATTACCGCCAATAAAGATGGAAATTGTAAGCTGCTTAATCCAGTAATTGCATGTCCAGAAGTACACCCTCCTGCATAGCGAGTTCCAAAACCAATAAGAAATCCTGAAACTAAAAGAATTAAAAATCCCTTGAAAGAAGAGTAAATCTCTTCACCAAAAATTTCATCTGGAAAATATTGAGTGCCTACATTTGAAAACCCTATGTTGGTTAACTCGTTGACTGTTGTTGGGTTTAAATCGATATATTGATTCGGAATTAAATAGACCGAAGAGAGGTACCCACCAATGATTAACCCAACTACAAATAATAAAGCAAAATCACGTTCCTTCCAATCTTTTTTAAAATACGCTGAGAGGGTCCCTGCTCCTGCCATGGTACAGAGTGTTTCAAAATTTGTTGAGGCTCCAAAATTTTTACCAAAGTAAAAATATAGCAGTAATGAAATTGCTATTAACGGACCTCCAACATACCAGGGCCAGGGTTCGAATATAAAATCCATATTTATAATGTTGTTTTTAAGTAGTTCATAATTAATCTTGTTGCCCCAAGATTCTGTTGAATGTATTGTTTGTTCTTTTCCCCAACCGTTTTTCTATGATTTTCATCGGCGTGTAATTTGATGAAAATACTTGAAAACTCTTCTTGATTAGAAATGGAAATACATCCTTTTAAAGCCACTAAATCGATGGCTTCTTTAAATTTTTTATATTGGTTACCAATGACTATGGGAATTCCAAAAGTTGCAGGCTCTAAAATATTATGTAACCCTGTTCTTAATCCTCCTCCTACATACGCTGCATCTGCAGCTGGGTATATTTTAGTTAAAATACCTATTGTGTCAAGGATAAGTACCTTATATTCTGACAACTTTTTCCCTTCTTTTTCAGAAAACAAAATGGCTTTGTTATGAAGCGCTTCTTGCAATTTTAAAATGGCGTCTTTGTTAATATTATGTGGTGCAATAATGAATTTTTCTTTTGCTGATGCCTTGTTAATGATATAATTTACTAATAATTCTTCATCCTCTTTCCAAGTACTCCCTGCGACTACTGTATACTGATTGTTTTTAAAATCACTGATAAAATCTGGGGTATTCTCTTGTGACAACAACTTTGACACCCTATCGAAACGGGTGTCACCGGAAACCGTGACAGATGAAAAGTTGATAGAATTTAGCAATTCTTTAGAAGTTAGGTCTTGTACAAAAAAGTGATGAAAAGCTTGCAAAGATCTTCGCATAAACCCACCATAGTATTTAAAGAAAATTTGATTTTTTCTTAAAATTCCTGACACTAAAATTGTTTTAATCTCTTTCTTTTTTAATTCATTCAAAAGGTTGGGCCAAAACTCATACTTTATAAAAAGGACCATCACAGGGTTTACTTCTTTTACAAACTCTCTTACATTGGACTTAGAATCCAGAGGCAAATAGCAAATAACATCTGCCAAGTTATAATTCTTTCGAATTTCATATCCAGAGGGTGAAAAAAAAGTAACTAGAATCTTATACTCAGAATGAGTGTTTCTAATTTCTTCTATAATGGGTCTTGCCTGCTCAAATTCTCCCAAAGAAGCCACATGAAACCAAATTGTTTTTGCATTCTTTAATCCGGAAATCTTAGAAAAAGATTCTTTTCTTCCCCTAACAAAAAGCGTTATTTTTTTATTAAATAAAGCAACTATCGGAAGCAACCAAGAAGTAATACAAACAACAACGTTATAGAACAAATTCATAGTTGTAAAAGTACAAAACGCATTTGTTTTAAAACAAAAAAAAATTCAAGCAAATAAATGCTTGAATTTTTATAATTTTTAAAAAAGCGAAATTACTTAAGCTTCTAATGGTGTTATAGAAACATAAGATCTATTATCTTTTTTCTTTCTAAACTCAACAACTCCATCAACTTTTGCATGTAAAGTATGATCTTTACCCATGTAAACGTTTTCTCCTGGATTATGAGTTGTTCCTCTTTGACGAACTAAAATGTTTCCTGCAATAGCAGCTTGTCCTCCAAATATTTTTACTCCTAGACGTTTCGATTCTGATTCTCTACCATTCTTCGAACTACCTACTCCTTTTTTATGTGCCATGATACGATGGTTTTAAAATTGAATTTTTTATTTAGTTAAAACAGCAATTAATTCAGCTTTTTTAAGCGAAGTATATCCTGAGACACCTTGCTCTTTAGCGGCTGCTTTTAATTGTGCAACAGTCATAGAACTATAGTCTACTGTTACTTCTTTTACTTCAGTCTTAGGAGCAGCTTCTTTTTTTGGAGCAGCTTCTTTTTTTACTGATTTTTTTGCACCAGTAGCAGCAATAGATTCAATTTGAATCTCGCTTAAATACTGTCTGTGTCCGTTTTTCTTTTGGTATCCTTTTCTTCTTTTCTTCTTGAAGACAATTACCTTGTCACCTTTTAAATGACTTAAAATTTGAGCCGTTACTGAAGCTCCTTTTATAGCTGGGGCGCCAATCGTTACATTTCCTTTGTTGTCAAGTAAAAGAACGTTATCAAAAGTTACTTTTGATCCTTCCTCTCCCTGTAAACGATGAACGTATACTTTTTGGTCTTTTGCTACTTTAAATTGCTGCCCTGCTATCTCTACGATTGCGTACATACTTTTAGTTTTGCGTATTTATACTTATTTTTTTCACTTTCTTATAGAAAATGCGGGTGCAAATATACGTTTTTTTTATAATTCTACAATAGGTTTTATTAAAAATAACAAGCCAATATCATCAAAAAAACATGATAAAAATTAACTACATTGAAATTTATTAATAGGCTAATAAAATAGCCATTCTTTCAGCGTTGATGTTTTCCTTTTCTGTAAGTACTCAGAGGGTTCATTTTGAAGCGTGTGATTTAAACAATGGAATCCTTGAAATACGCTATCAAGAGAATTCTGTCCCTGAAACTACTGTAGAAATAATGTATGATGAAGGTTCAATTGATACAAAAGAAAAAGGGTCGGAATCTATAAATTTCAGGTACTTTTTATTTTGATTTATTTACCAAAAAGACTCCCAAAAGAATGATAACCCCACCTAAAACTTGAACAATGCTTAATGTCTCACCATCAAGTATTCCCCAAAAAATCGCCACAATGGGAATTAAATAGGTGACCGATGCCGAAAATATAGGATCTGAAATCTGAACCAATTTATTATAGATTGTTTTTGCAATTCCGGTGCCTACAACCGATAAGATTCCGATATAACCTAACGATGTTAATCTAACCTGTGTAGCTTCAAAAGAAGTAAAGAAATCGGTACAACTTAAAACGATAATTGCAGGAATAAATAATAATAAAAAATTTCCCGTAGTAATTGCCAAGGCATCTAAATCTGATAAATATTTTTTTACCAAATTTGCATTAAAAGCATACCCAATCGAGGCAATAATAATCAATAAAGCAAACCAATAATTTTGGTTCGGATGTAAATCAGCTCCTTTTAAAATCAAGATTAATGTGCCCAGCAAACCAACTAAGATCCCCGTAAATTGCCTTTTTTTGAACGCAAATCCAAAAACCAACGCTCCAAAGATTAACGTATTTAATGGCGTAAAAGAATTTAAAATAGAAACAATAGAACTGTCTATGTTTGAAATGGCAAATGCAAATAAAAAACCTGGTATAAAAGTCCCTGTTAAGGCTGTATATAATAAATATTTCCAATGCTTTTTTTGAATTTTCTTAACGGAAGGAAAAGCAAAAAGAAACATAAAAAAGGAGGTAAATATCATTCTTAAAGCACCCAGTTGAACAGGCGTTACCCCTAAAAGAGCTTTTTTTATTAAAATAAAAGAACTTCCCCATACGATCGATAGTACGGTTAAATAAAGCCACTTTTGCTGCTGTTTGTTCATTTTCTATATAATATCGAACAAAAATCCGATAAAACTTTAGATATAAGACATATTCTTAATAAATTTGTACAATAATTAAATAGTTAAAAACATGAACGTATACAAACTCATTTGCTTGCTTGTAATTACCTCTTTTGCAATTTCAAGTTGTAATTTGGAAAAAAAAGCAACAACAATAACTACTTCAGTTGCCAACAAACAGCAAGTTTCACTGGCTATTTCTGGTATGACTTGCGAAATTGGTTGTGCAAAAACAATTCAATCTAAACTGTCAAAAAAAGAAGGAGTTCTTAATGCAAAAGTTATCTTTAAAGATAGCATTGCTAACATAGAGTTTAATAAAGAATTAACTTCAAATAAAGAATTGATTTCTTTTATCAATGGAATTGCAGGTGGTGAGATGTACAAAGCCTCTGAGGCTTCTAAAAAAGCAACTGTTTACTAAGTCAATTTTGACCAAAAAAAAAGCTGAATCTTTAGAAGAGATTCAGCTTTTTTTTGTTTAAGATGAATTACATTTTCTGTAACCAAGTTTTTATAGCGACTTCTTTTTTGATAATTTCTTTTAAATCAGAAATAGCGACTCTCTTTTGATCCATCGTATCTCTATGTCGAATTGTCACAGAATTATCCACTAAAGTATCATGGTCTATCGTGATACAAAAAGGAGTTCCTGCTGCATCTTGACGTCTGTAACGTTTTCCTACCGCATCTTTTTCATCATAAAACACGTTAAAATCCCATTTTAAATCATCCATGATTTGACGAGCAACTTCTGGCAAGCCATCTTTTTTAACCAATGGTAAAATTGCAGCTTTATAAGGAGCTAATACCGCTGGTAATTTTAAAACAGTTCGCGTTGTTCCATTTTCTAGGGCTTCTTCCTGTAAAGAGTTAGAAAAAACTGCTAAAAACATTCTGTCCAATCCAATAGAAGTTTCTACGACATAAGGCACATAACTTTTATTTTCCTGAGGGTCAAAATAGTGTAATTTCTTACCTGAAAACTCTTCATGTGCTTTTAAATCAAAATCTGTTCGTGAGTGAATTCCTTCTAATTCTTTAAATCCAAAAGGAAAATTAAACTCAATATCAGCTGCGGCATCTGCATAATGCGCTAATTTATCATGATCATGAAAACGGTAATTTTCTGCTCCCATTCCTAGGGACAAATGCCACTTTAAACGGGTTTCTTTCCATTGCTCATACCATGTTTTTTGAGTTCCAGGTTTTACAAAAAACTGCATCTCCATTTGTTCAAATTCTCGCATTCTAAAAATAAATTGCCTTGCAACTATTTCATTTCTAAAAGCCTTTCCGGTTTGAGCAATCCCAAAAGGAATTTTCATTCTTCCGGTTTTTTGTACATTTAAGAAATTAACAAAAATTCCTTGGGCAGTTTCTGGACGTAAATACAAGTCCATCGCTGTTTCTGCAGAGGCTCCAAGTTTGGTTCCAAACATGAGGTTAAACTGCTTTACATCTGTCCAATTTCTGGAACCTGTTAAAGGGTCTGCGATCTCTAATTCTTCAATCAATAACTTTACGTCGGCTAAATCTTCGTTTTCTAGAGACTTACCCATTCTTGTTAAAATTGAATTTATTTTTTCTTGATAACCAACAACTCTTCCGTTAGTAGAGATAAATTCTTCCTTATTAAAAGCATCCCCAAAACGTTTTTTAGCTTTTGAAACTTCCTTGTTAATTTTACCTTCAATTTTGGCGCAATAATCTTCAATTAAAACATCTGCTCTGTAGCGTTTTTTTGAATCTTTATTATCTATAAGAGGGTCGTTAAAAGCATCTACGTGACCAGAGGCTTTCCAGGTGGTAGGGTGCATTAAAATTGCAGCATCTATACCCACAATATTTTCGTGCATTTGCACCATTGCCTGCCACCAATATTCTCTAATATTTTTTTTTAACTCAACTCCATTTTGAGCATAATCGTACACAGCACTCAATCCATCATATATTTCAGAGGACTGAAAAACATAACCGTATTCTTTGGCGTGCGATAAAACTTTTTTAAACTGATCTTCTTGTTTTGACATAATTAGGGCAAATATACACGTTTAGAGAACTTTTTTCAAGAAAAATCTTTCAAGTTTTTTTAGCGCTAGTCTCCATTATTTAATACAGACATTTTTATGTATATTTAAGGTGAATTGCTGAAAAAAAATGACTGTTTTAAAAAATGTTTTTAGGATCTTTTATCCTAAATTATGTGCTAATTGCGAAAATTTATTGACTGAAAATGAAAAGACAGTCTGTACGTTTTGCAGACATGACATCCCCTTGTTTTACGACACAAATTATTCCGAAAATAAAATAACAAAAATATTTTATGGTAGAGTCCCGTTAGAAAAAGCAACTACTTTGCTTTCTTACAGAAAAGAAGGAATTACAAAAAAACTCATTCATGCTCTTAAATACAAAGGAAATGAAGAAATAGGAATTTTCTTAGGAAATTGGTTTGGTGAAATTCTCAAAAAAAACAATCAATTTGATGATATCGATTATATAATTCCTGTAGCATTACATCCAAAAAAAAGAAAACAAAGAGGTTATAATCAAGTTTCAAAATTTGGAAAAATAATAGGATCTCATTTAAAAAAACCCTTTTTAGAACATATTTTATTGAGAACAACCATCTCAAAAACTCAAACTTTTAAAGCTCGTTTTGAACGTTTTAATACTATAGACACAACGTTTTGTCTAAAAAACACCTCATTATTAAAAAACAAACATATTTTATTAATTGATGATGTGATCACTACCGGAGCCACTATAGAAGCTTGTGCAAAAGAATTACAAAAAATTAAAAACGTAAAGATTAGTATTTTAACAATGGCGTATACAGAGTGAAATTTATAGTTTTTAAATCAAAAATATATTGTTAATTTGTATAAAATTCTTTTTCGTGAAAACTATTTTAAGATTTATTTTTTTTGTTATTTCAGTTTTAATTTTAGTTAATTGTGCTAGAACAGGAAGACCTGAAGGAGGTCCAAAAGATGAAAATGCTCCATTATTTGTTACAGCAAATCCTCCTTACAAAACTATTAATTTTGATGATAAAGAAATAAAATTAAACTTTAACGAATTTATTAAGCTTAAGAATATAAATAAGCAGCTGATCGTTTCCCCTCCATTAAAAAATCCTTTATTAATATCTCCACAGGGATCTGCAAGCAAATCTCTAACCCTAAAGATTTTAGATACACTTAAGGACAACAACACCTATATCATAAATTTTGGAAATGCTATTGAAGACAATAATGAAGGAAATAGTTTAGAAAGTTTTAAATATGTTTTCTCAACAGGAACTTATATCGATTCTCTTTCCATTTCGGGAGAGATTAAGGATGCGTATTTAAATAAAAGCCCAAAGAGTACGAATATTTTGTTGTACAAAATAGACAGCTCTTTCAATGATTCTATCATTTATAAAAAGAAGCCAAACTATGTAACAAGTACTTTAGATTCATCCTCTTTTAATTTTACAAATCTTAAAGAAGGAAAATACTTAATAACGGCTCTAAAAGAAGTTACAAACGACTACCTTTTCAACTCAAAAGAAGATAAAATCGGCTTCTCTACAGATACTATTGTCTTGCCAAAAGATAGTATTCTTAAAAACCCAATTGTCCTATTTAAAGAGATACAACCTTACAAGTTTAAACGTGCAAAAGAGATCTCTAAAGGGAAAATAGCTTTTGGTTACGTGGGTCAAACAAAGGATTTACAGATAAAAATAATCTCTAAAGTACCTGAAAATTTTAAAAATATTTCCAAATTTGAGATCAATAAAGACACCTTAAATTACTGGTTTACCCCTTTTGAAACTGATTCATTGAATTTCATCGTTACAAACCAAAAAATTATAGATACAATCACGGTAAAATTACGAAAGAAAAAAATAGATTCATTAATTTTTAATTCCTCTATTAAAAGAACAATTCACTTCAGAGACACCTTTTTTATTAAGGCTAACAACCCAATTGTGAAAATTGACACCTCTAAAATAAAACTCACAGACAAGGATACAACAGCTGTTTTTTATTCCAGTTATATCTCTAAAAAAGAGAATAAAATTGCAATCCTTTTTAATAAAAAACCTCAACAGAAATATTCGTTGAAGATACAACCCGAAGCCTTTTTTGATCTCTTTAATCAAAAAAATGACACCTTAGCCTACAATTTTAACTCAAAAGAAACTGAGGATTATGGAAGAATTACGATCAAAATTGAAAATCAGACTTCTCAAAATCTAATTATTGAGCTTCTAGAAGGAAAAGATAAAAATAACCTTGTAGAAAGAAGATTAATTTCAAAATCCCAAGAAATAAGGTTTGATTTTTTAGAACCTAAAACATACTTTGTAAGAGCAATTATAGATACCAATAAAAACAATCGTTGGGACACCGGAAATTACTTATTAAAACAACAGCCTGAGAAAGTTATTTACTTCGATGAAGAACTAAAGTTACGGGCTAATTATTACTTAGACGGTAATATTTTTATAATTGATTCTTTATATTAAATTTTGGAAATAGGTTGTAATGTTGTAACTTGCGTAAAAAATTGAAAAAGAACCCCTTATACCCCTTATATTTTGAAAAATTTAATACCAATAACCATTATTGCTATCATTTTATGCGTTCATAAATTTGATGCTCAAATCCTTAATCATGATGTAGGCCTCTTTATTGGATCCACGAACTTACAATCAGATTATGGGAATACTAAAGAATATTCTAGCCATTTCACAAACAACGGTACCTCTTTGTCATTAAGTCATTATCTCAGTTTTAACGAAAACACATCACGCTGGGGAGTAAGAAATAGAATACTCGATCATTTAAAATTAAAAACAGAAATTAAATACTTAAGTAATGGTACTTTTTCTCACAGAGGTCATTATGCCGAAAAAAAAAATATTGAAGGTGAAAAAATAAGAGCTATGAAAGGCAGCTTAAAAATGTTTGACGTCGGGTTGAACTTGGAGTGTTTTCTTAAACCCTTGAGTGACCGCAATGATTATAGTTATAATATGTATCTGAATCCATTCTTTACTTTTGGTTTTAAGTATTCCTTTTACACAAATGGGGTCACTTCTGAATTAGGAGACTGGAATAAAGACAGAACACTTTTACCGACTTGGTATTCTGAAGAAAACACCCTAGATCTTGGAGTTGGTGAAGCTTTATCGGTATGTTCAGGAATAGGAGTTGTAGGTAAGATATCTTCAAGTATTGATTTGGTCACACAAGTGTCATATCAATATTTCTTTTCTGACTCTATTGATGGTTTGATTCCTAATAAAGTTGCAGGAACCAATTCTAATGAGTACTCCATAAATATTGAATTTGGTATTATTTATCATCTAAACTTTTACTAAAAAGCTGGTTAAATAAACTTTTTTATAGACCGGATAATTCCATAATGAATTCCTTCATGAAAGTTATTAAATACTACTGCAGATTCAAAAGAGTTTAAAACATATCCTGCACTGGTAGGATACTCAATAAAATTCTGAAAAATTCCTGCTTGAAAATCTTCTTCTAAGGTATTTGGCAAGCCTACAAACAACTCTTTTACTTCGTCAAACTCTTCCTCTGTGAAGGTTTTTGTAGGAGCTGTTCCTTTTTTGTACATACGTATCAAATCGTCTGGACACAAGCAATCTAAACCTGATAATTTGTAATGCAATAATTGTTGCGTAACTACTAAATGCGCAATATTCCAAGCAATATTATTTTTAAACCCTGTTGGGATTGTATGCATTTGATCTAATGTCAAGCCATCTAATTCTTTGATAGCTAACAAACGAGATTTTTTTAAAACATCGAATTCTATCTTCATATTTATATGTAATTTTGTTTGGTAAATATACCATTATAAATAATGAAAAAAGTCTATTTTTTACAAACTTGTGACACCTGTCGAAGAATCTTGAAAGAAGTTCTGATTGATGGTTTTGATCGACAAGAAATAAAAGCACACACTATTACTCCTGCTCAATTAGAAGAAATGTTCAGCCTCTCTGGAAGTTATGAAGTGCTCTTTAATAAACGAGCAAAGCTTTATAAAATAATGAATTTAAAAAGTAAATCCTTATCTGAAACAGATTTTAGACAACTTATTTTAGACGAATACACCTTTTTAAAACGACCTGTTTTTATCGTTGATAACGAAATTTTTATTGGGAATAGTAAAAAAGTAATTGAGGAATTAAAAGCTACAATTAATTAGTTTTTTCTTGCCAAGTTTTTGTTCTTAAAACTGCATTTTCTCGAATATCTTGCCAAAAAAGATTGATATCTCCTACGTGATAGTTTTGAATAAAGGACATGAAAAACCGTTTTGGAAATTTTGGGGTTGAGCTCCAAACTAGTCCATCAGTAACTTCTATTTTCAAGGCCTTTTTGTACAGTTTTTTATTCGTAAACAAGAACCCTTTATGCTGCTCTAATACTGTGTTTCTTTCACCATTCCAAGTAATTGGGTTGGTTGTCACACTGCCTTTAAAAAAGTCTTTTTTCTTGGGATATGCTCCTTTTTTAAAGGTATTCCAACCTACTAAACCACCAACCTCGTTGGGATTCTTCATTGGTTTAATGGTCGTATATAGATCAGGTTTTATAACTGTCCCTACAATATAGGCTGCAATTAATTTTTTTTGTAGGGGTTTATTATCAAAAAAATCTCTTAATAAAAATTTGGTATGCGTTGAACCCTGGCTGTGACTTGCAATAAGAATAGGTCTCCCATTGTTGTATTTTTCCAGATACGTTTCAAAGGCTTTTTTAACATCAGCATACGCTAATAATAACGCTTTTCTACCCCCATTTTCTAACATTTTATATGATCGAATATGAGCTTGCCTGTAATAAGGTACATATAATTTTCCCGAAGTGGTAAATGCAGAAGCTTGAAACAATATGGCTTTGTTTACTACTTTCTGCTGCTGTTTTTTATCCGCTATGGGTACATTCCATCGCAGATCTTCTTTTTCAGTATTTAGAGTAGGATAAACATAAAAAACATCTGCTTGCAATGTGTCTATTTGTGTAGATGAAAACTGTTTTAATTCTTTTGAATAAGTTCCTGGAAGAACTGCCCAATTTTCTTCTTTATTGTAGTCTGGTGCTAATGGTTTTGTGAATTCGCTGTATGCTGGAATCACATTCGTTGATTTACAACTCAGTAAAAAAGCACTAAAAAAAATTAAAATTCCGATTTTTTTCATCTAATTATTTATTGATTCATATAGCTCCATTAAATGATCTGCCTCTTTTTTTGCACTCCAATTTACAATAATTTCCTCTCTAGCTTGCTTTCCTAAAAGCGGAATTTCTTTTTTAATTGATTGTAATAATAAATTTTCTAATTCAGAAACATTTCCAGACTCAAACAAATATCCATTTTTAGCATGTGATATCAACGAAGAGTGAACACCGACATTTTTGGTTGCAATCACAGAAGAACCACAAGACATTGCTTCTGCTGTTACCAGAGAAAAACCCTCAGAAAAACTAGGCACCACTGTAATTTTTGAAGCTTGGTAAAACGAAATAATCTCAGAGGTTTCATCAATAAAATACAGTTGATTTTTTATTCCATTCTTTTCTCCTATTGCTTTTAATTCTTGTAAAAAAAGTGGTTTATCAACTTTTCCGACTATTACTAAAGCCCATTTTTTATGATCCTTTAAAATTTTAGCTGCTTCCATTAGAGTAAGATGACCTTTTGCTTTTCGAACTCTTCCTGCACATAAAATAATATTTTCTTGAGTGATATGGGGCAATTTAACTTCCTCTTTTGGTGAAAATAAATGCACATCAACTCCATGAGAAACAATGGTATTTGATATTCCTAAATGTTCACTCATGCTCTCTATAAGTGTAATTACCTTGTCCACTTTTTTAAGTAAAAACTTGGTAACTCCAGAAGGAACTGTTTCTGCATGACGGGTTGCAAAGAGCGTAAATTTTGCTCCTAAAAAACGATAGAAAAGCATGCGTATGATCTCATTATTTCTATGACAATGAACGATGATTTTTCTTTCGGAACGCAGCAATGATTTTAATTTTGCAAACGAAATTTTATTCCCTTTTACATTGAAACCATAAATATAGGTTTCAAATTTTTTGTTAAAAAAAGGGAGTACATTTTCAACGCTTCTGGTTATTCCAGTTCTACGCTTATGAAAATGGGTATGAATTAAAATGGGTTTCACTTGAGAGTTTTAAATAAACTTGCGTTCTATGATTTCTAAAAATCGTGCTTCTAACTCTGCTTGTTCAGACCAATCATAATCTGGTTTCACCATTTTTTTTATAAATTTCATAGCCTCTTTTTCTGAAGTATAGGTATTTAATTGAGAAAGCACTCTATTAAAGTCCTCTTGGCTCCCATCAAAAAGATTTTTGACAAAAGCAATTCGATCATTTAAACCTATTTGTATGTTTATTGCCAATGTATCGTTTAAAGATTTTGGGACTGGTAAATCGAATAAAGTAGCTATTTCGTCTACGGGAATGGTGTCTTGTAATTCTTCTTCTAAGGAGACTGTTTTAGTTTTATCACTGTCCGAAGTGTCAGAAACCGGCTCTTTTAAAGCCTCTTCTTCTGAAGACAATAACGCTTCTAATTCGTCAAAGGGTTGCTCTATAATTGCATCAATATTGATCTCTGACGGCAACTCTTCATTGACTTCAACCTCCTCCAATACTAGATCAGCTTCTTGCAATACTGTATCAACTTCTTCTTCAGAAACCTCTGTTACAATTTCAGAAACAGGTGCTTCATCCGTTACTTTAAGTTCTTTTAACTCTAATGCTTTTTCTACTTTAGAAAGAAGTTCATTCTTTGATAGCTCATTATCTGGAGTTGTATTCACATATTCTTCCACAAATGCCAATAATGATAATTTCTCATAAATTACCCTCGATTTTTCTTTTAAAGCAAATACATCCCCTTTATTCTTCATCTGTAGAATGCTATGTGCCAAACTTATTAAATCAGTTTCTAATCTTTTGTGCATAAGTTGTATGTTGAAGTTATTTTTTTACTCGTAAATATTCATAAATTTGTTAAAATCAATGTAAACGTACATTTAATACTCTAAAGCCTAAAATTACAAAATGTTTCTTGAAAATACAGTAAATCATACAGAACAATTTGGTTGGATTGAAGTTATTTGTGGCTCCATGTTTTCTGGTAAAACTGAAGAGTTAATTCGAAGGTTAAAACGCGCACAATTTGCAAAACAACGTATTGAAATTTTTAAGCCTACAATTGATGTTCGATATGATCAAGAAGAAGTAGTTTCTCATAATGACAATAGAATTCGTTCGACTCCGGTGCCTGTTGCCTCAAATATTCTTTTGCTCGCAAATGATGTAGATGTCGTGGGTATTGATGAAGCACAATTTTTTGACGATGGTATTGTTGCTGTTTGTAACGATTTGGCCAACAGAGGAATTCGGGTAATTGTAGCGGGATTAGATATGGATTTCAAAGGGAATCCTTTTGGACCAATGCCTGCTTTAATGGCAACCGCGGAGTATGTTACCAAAGTACATGCTGTTTGTACCCATACAGGAAACTTAGCGAATTACAGTTTTAGAAAAGCTTCTAATGATAATTTAGTAATGTTAGGGGAAAACCAAGAATATGAACCTCTGAGTAGGGCAGCCTATTACAAGGCACTGAGAAATCAGCAAAATGAAAAAGAAGCTGGAAATAAAAAAATTACAGATGAATAATCATGTAACAATTTTAGAAATTAATGGAAATGCTTTGGTTCATAATCTAAATTATTTCAAACAAAAACTAAACCAAAAAACTAAAATTTTAGCAGTTGTTAAAGCTTCTGGTTATGGAAGTGATGCTCTTCAAATTGCTGAATTTTTAAAAGATAAAGTTGATTATTTTGCTGTTGCATACACTAGTGAAGGAATCGCTCTACGAGAGGCTAATATAAAAACTCCGATTTTAGTTCTTCACCCTCAAATACCTAACCTGCAAGCTATTATTGACTTTGACCTAGAACCAAATTTATATAATTTTAGCATATTTACTGCCTTTTTAAAATTAGCCGAGGACAATTCATTGTCGAATTACCCGGTTCATTTAAAGTTTAACACTGGTTTAAATAGATTGGGTTTTCACTTTAAAGATGTTCCTAAAATAATTACTCTCTTAAAAGAAACAACTCATATAAAAGTAGCTTATCTATTTTCTCACCTAGTAGCAAGCGAAGATAAAAACGAGCAAAGTTTCACTAAGAATCAAATTAACAGGTTTAATGAAATTTCAACAGAATTTTATAAAAATTTAGACTACAAACCAATGCTTCACATGCTGAACACCTCTGGTGTTATAAACTACCCAAAAGCCCAGTTTAACATGGTTAGAATTGGCATTGGTCTGTATGGTTTTGGAAACAATAAAAAAGAAACTGCGCTGCTTAAAAACACACACAATTTAAAATCTATTATTTCTCAAATTCACACCATAGAAAAAGGAGAGACTGTTGGTTACAATAGGGCCTTTACAGCAAATAAACAAAGTAAAACTGCAACAATTCCTATTGGTCACGCGGATGGCTTGTCTAGAAAATTAGGAAATAAAAAAGGATTTGTGCTCATTAATAATAAAAAAGCACCAATTGTTGGCAACGTTTGTATGGACATGATCATGGTTGACGTCACTGAAATAGATTGTACAGAAGGGCAAGAAGTAATTATTTTTAATACTCAAGAAATGATTCAACATATTGCTGATGTTACGGAAACGATCTCCTATGAAACATTAACTGGCATTTCTCATCGCATTACAAAAACATTAAGCGTTTAGTATTTTCGAAGTATACAACATAAAAAGAACGAACCAACCTACAAAAGGTTTTTTGAACTGGTTGCTAACTTTTTGATAAAATGTTCAATCGTTAGCCCTTTTTCAACGGAAAAGTCTCCAATTTTGGTTCTTCTCAGGGCAGATAAGTGTGCTCCAGACCCGAGAGCTAAACCAACATCATATGCTAAAGATCGAATGTAGGTTCCTTTGCTACAGACAACCCTAAATGCTACTTCAGGTAAATTAATTTTTGTTAGTTCGAATTCAGAAATAGTTACTGTTCTCGCTTTAATCTCTGTTGTCTCCCCTTTTCTTGCGAGCTCATAAAGACGTTTGCCCTCTTTTTTTATTGCAGAAAAAATCGGAGGTTTTTGTTCGATATCTCCCAAAAATTTCTGTACTGTTTCATGAAGTAATTCTTCTGAAATATGTGCTGTTGGAAATACATTGTCAATGTCAGTTTCTAAATCATAACTGGGTGTTGTCGCCCCTAGGGTAAATACTCCTGTATATTCTTTTAGTTGGGCTTGATAACGATGAATTTGTTTGGTTTGCTTCCCTGTACATATAATTAACAATCCAGTTGCTAACGGATCTAATGTACCAGCATGGCCAACTTTAATTTTTTTTATTCCAAAACATTGTTTGATATGCCAACGGATTTTATTCACCGCTTGAAAAGAAGTCCAAGTAAGTGGTTTATCTATCAGTAAAACTTGACCGTTTTTAAAAGCTTCCTCAGTCATGTGGGGTGAATTTAATGTTTTTTTAATTTGAAAGAGCGTAGCCGATCGCAATAACTCCTATAACTGAACAATAGATTGAAAAATAATACAGATTGCTTTTTTTTACTAAAGAAATCATCCATTTACAAGCCAATAACCCTGCTAAAAAAGCAGCAATAAAACCTGCCAAAATAGGAACTATTTCGGAGGAGTGAAAGTTTAAATCTCCACTTAAAACATCTTTCCCTATTTTCCCGAAAATTAATGGAACTACCATTAAAAATGAAAATTTCGCAGCTCTAGTTCTATCTACTCCTAATAAAACCGATGTAGAAATAGTAGCGCCAGATCTAGAAATTCCGGGCAACATTGCGATCGCTTGAGAAATACCAATGAGTACCGCATTAGAAAATGAAACCTCTTTGTTTGTGTTTTTTGCTTTATCTGCTAGTAAAAGCAACAACGCTGTTAACAATAACATGCATCCAACTAATAATATTTTTCCTCCAAAAAAAGATGCTAATTCTTTTTCAAAAAGCAAGCCTATAATTACAGCAGGAAGCATAGAAATGATGATTTTTAATGAAAACTTAAATTCATCATTCCATTTGAACTGGAATAATCCTTTAAATAGCTCTATAATTTCTTTTCTAAAAATAACTAGGGTACTTAATGCAGTTGCAAAATGTAAGACTACCGTAAAAGTTAAACTCTCTTCGGGCACAGAAGTGTCTCCTAAAATTGCTTTTACCAATTCTAAATGCCCACTAGATGATACCGGTAAAAACTCTGTTAAACCTTGAGTGATCCCCAAAATTATTGCTTCTATGATATTCATCTTTATGTATTAGGGTTAACTAAAATTGCATAAATTTCAATTCCCAAACCTATTATTACTAAAGTTGGTGCTAAACGAATTCGTTGCCAATTGTATATTTCTTCATTAAAAACTGCGGGATTATCACTTCCACCTCCTGACATCAATACAAAGCCTAGTGTAATAAAAACAAGACCAATGATCATTATTACATAATTTTTTTTACCAAATAAAAAAGTATTTTTTGGTGTCTTTTTATTTTCCATATTACTAATAATAAAGTTCGTCTGTTTGTAAATTTAAAAATCGTTGTGTTGCTAAAAAAGTACTTACCCAAGTAATTATAAATGCCGATATTAAAACCCCCCCAACTAAATACCCCAGTGTCATATAATCGTTAATTAATTCTAAACTTGGTGCATGTATATCTAAATAATAAACAACTAATGACAATCCAATAAGTGCTATAAAGGCACCTATCATTCCTAGTTTTATACTTCTCCATATAAAAGGTTTTCTGATAAAGCTTTTCGTAGCCCCAACCATTTGCATGGTTTTTATATTAAATCGTTTTGAATACACAGACAACCTTATAGAGCTATTTATTAAAATCATGGCTACTAAACCAAAAAATCCACTCACAACTAGTAGCCAAAAACTGATTCGCTGAATATTTTTTGTTAAAAGATTAATTAATAATTTATCATAAGAAACCGCTGCTACAAAAGCATTTTTTGTAAACTGTTTTTCTAATTGTTTCATTTTTATTGGAGTTACAAAATCTGCCTTCAAGTAAATGTCTAACGCATTTTTTAAAGGATTATTCCCTAAGAAATCCAAAAAGTCTTCCCCAATTTCTTTGCTATAAATTTTGGCTGCTTTTTCCTTACTCGTGTATATTATTCTTCTGGTAAAAGCTTCTTTTTGGATAAATGCTTTTAAATCATTTCTGTTTTTTGGGGAAACATCATCTTTCAAGAACAACGTAATTGCAACTTTTTCCTTTACTCTATTTGCAATAATCGTCGATTTTAATACAACCAATCCTAGTACTCCGACCATAAAAAGAACAAGAGCAATGCTAATCACTACTGAAAAATAGGAAGATTTCAGTCGTCGTTTTTGGTAAGTATCAAATTTGGAGGACATTTTGTGAAATAATTTTTAGACTTGCAAGATAGTAATTCGTATGTATTTGACAGTATTTTAATTAATCGATCTCTTGGCACAATTCAATAAGAACACCATTGGTAGATTTTGGATGTAAAAATACAACTAACTTATTATCTGCTCCTTTTTTTGGGATTTCATTTAAGACAACAAAACCTTCATTTTGAAGCCTCTTTACTTCTTCTTCTATATCTAAAACAGCAAATGCAATATGATGAATTCCTTCTCCTTTATTTTCTATAAACTTTGCAATCGGACTGTTTGGATTTGTGGCTTGTAATAATTCAATTTTATTAGGTCCTGAAGCAAAAAAAGATGTTTTTACACCCTCAGAAGCAACTTCTTCTATTTTATAACTAGGTTCTCCAAAAAGAGAAGCAAATAATTTATTGGATTTCTCTAAATTTTTTACAGCAATCCCTATATGTTCGATTTTTTTCATAAAGTAAAAATAAAAAAGATCTCATAAAAATCAGTTTTAAAAGTACATATCTTTTTTTTATTTATTACCGTATGGGATTGATCACTGAATTCCTACAAAAAACAGCACTAATTTCCTGATTTTCATGATCAAAAAATTCAAACACCCCAAAAACAGTGAGGAAAATATCCCAAAAACAGTGAGGATGAAATTTCACTAATTTCAGTGATTGACAAATGATTTTTTTACCTGTATTTTTATTAAAAAAAATATGGAAGATAATTATTTAACGATTTGTACTCAAAAAAAATTCAATAGTCTTATCAATGAAAAAGGGTGTCTTAAGGGAAACTTTATCATTACAGGGAATAATATTAGTTCACTAGGGTGCTTGAAAAGAGTTTATGGAAATCTTGGAATAAATTCAAATCATCTGATAGATTTAGGTCAACTAAACTATGTTAAAAATGATTTTTGGATTTTGAAAGCTCAAAAACTTACCTCTCTAGGGAACATTAAAAAAATTGGAGGAACAATCACTTTAAGATACAGTAATATTGATGATTTAGGAAAATTAAAAACTGTTGGTAATACCTTGTGCCTAAGAGATACCAATATAAAAATCCTTTCAAACTTAAGAGAGGTTCATATACTTCTATTACCAGATCGCTTTAAAAATAAAAATATTGACTTTATAAAAACAACAGAAATCAAGTACTTCAGAAATAAAAAAAAGATCGTATGAAAAACTTAAAACAGAAATTACTCGTACTTCTCATCATTATAAATGTTGTATCGTTTCTATACTTGATTATAGAAATTGTGCGGAATTTTTTACTAATTTAAAATTCTCTCTAAGTTTTTCACCCCCTATTTCAGTAGATATTGAAAACTATTCTACTTTTTAGTGAGTAGAAATTCTCTTATAATAATTGTTATTAAAAATAGAATTCTATTTAAATGAGTGCATTATGTTTCTTTACTATATAAAAACACCATTTCATCTAAATATATGCTCTTTACTTTCGTTCATTGTTTTTTATTCATATTATTATAAGTAAAAAAAATCTATGAGATACTTACACCTACTTTCAAGATTATTGATTGGGTTATTAGTTATCACTTTATGTGAACCTAATCCAACTCCTGATGTTCTTATTTCTCATAATATCGAACGAGTATTATGACAAATAGTACTCTAAACGATCACCTAAAATAAACGTTATGAAAAAAAAACTAAATGTGGGTGTTTTAATATTTAACCAAGCTGACGTTCCGAATTTTGCTGGACCTTTTGAGGTATTTGCTATTTGTTCTGAATTACAAAACCGTGCCCTATTCAACGTGTTTACAGTAGCAAAAACTTTATCTTCAATTAACGCAGTCAATGGTTTGTCTGTGAAGCCGTCATATTCATTCTTAAATGTCCCAAAAATTGATGTTTTAATCATTTCAGGAGGGGCAGGAACCCGAAGGCTAATGGCAGATAAAAAAACACTGAATTGGATTAATAAAATCCATAAAGCAACTACTTTTACGTTAAGTTTTTGTTCTGGTGCGAGATTACTTGCTGTGTTAAATTTATTAGACAGTAAACCTTATTGTACACATAGAGGTGTTTACAACCACTTAAAAGAGATTGTTTCTAATGGGATCCCAAAACCCAAAAAAAGATTTGTTCAGTCATCAGAAAAAATTTTCACATCAGAGGGGATCTCTGCGGGTATTGACATGTCTTTGCATATTATCGAACTATTGTACACTAAAACAATGGCTAAAGAAACCGAACACAATATGGAATACAAACTAGAATCACTAGCACACAATACTGTGCTTAATTAGTAGCAGTTTAAGCAACAGCACAAAAATTAAATCTATAAAATTATGCTCCTTAAAATCGGAAAAAGAGGACCCTAATATGAAAATCAAGATGCTGATCAACAATCTACAAAACAGATTAAAACACACTTTTATCTGAGTGTTGGTGTTAAAAAGACAAAACTATGAGAAGTATTATAAATATAATTTTTTTTTATTGGGATTTTAGCAAATTTATCCTCAGAAAACGAATACACGAAATAAGAAATAGTAAAAAAATCAGGAGTAAGAGTTGAAGCAGTATTGGTTGAATGTTAAACCGAAAAGGAAGCATCTTTTTACGCTTCGTTTCGATCATAACACCGTTCAAGAAAACTACAAGTATCGGATTTGAACTTCTACAAGACTCCCCCCTAGAATAAAAGACTTACTTTTTCTTCTAAGATCAAATAAACAATATTGCTATGAAAAACTTAAAAAACCTAGACCGTTTACAACAATTGCATAATTTAATTTTAAAGGAAAATACAGGCACTCCAAAAGACCTGTCAGAATTACTAAGAATTAACAAGCAATCTGTACATTCATTAATGAATGAATTAAAAGAGTATGAAGCCACTATCTCTTACAGTAATCGTAGAAAAACTTTTTATTATCGTAATAATTTTGATTTAAAAGTCTCTATTTCTGTAAATGTGATGACCAATAATGAAGAGACTAAAATATTTAGAATGTAAAAGAGAAAGGAGAGGATCTTAATCCCTTACGATTCTTACATAAACCGTTCTACAACCTAAAAAAATGAAAAAAATAAGGTAAATAAACGCATTATGCTATTCCAACTTTATAAAAAACCCATTTCATCTAAATATATGTTCTTTACTTGTGTTGATATTTTTTCATCCGTATTTTCGTAATAAAAATTTGTGTTCTATGAAACAAGTGGGAGGCCAAACCCATTGCAAAAAAAAAAACATTTAGATTCTTTTTAGAAAATCAAGGAACAGATAAATGAATACATAAGACTCCTTTAAAAAAAAAGAATCTATAAAACATCTCTGGGGTTCTGTTATTGTTTGCAAAAATAAAAAATATGAAAACAATCTTTTTAAGCATTTTATCAATCGCCAGTTCACTAGCTATGGTGTCTCAAAACGTATATTATGTTTCCACCTCTGGAAATGACTCTAATGATGGATCAACAATTTCAACAGCATGGAGAACCATCACTTATGCTGCTTCATCGGGAAGTGATGTATCTCCTGGAGATACTGTTTTTATAAAAGCAGGAGATTACGGAAATGAATATGTTGTATTTGAAACAAGCGGTACGAGCTCTAATCAAATTACCTTTGAAGGATATAGGTCAACCCCCGGTGATCATCCAGATCTTCAATGGATATATGGAGACCTCCTTGATGCTAGTGTGATGCCCTTACTTGATGGTGGAGACAGGACAACAGGGACAGCCATAACATTAGAGAATAGAAAGCATATCATTGTTAAAAACCTTCAGATTAGAAACTATCGAGATGGTATTTCTGCAAAAAATGGGCATCATCTTAAAATAGACAATATCAACACCATGAATTTTGGAAATATAAATGAACATTATCATGGAAAGGGGATCGTTTTTTGGCTTGCTAGTAATAACACAATCGAAAATTGTTCTGTGTTAAATGCCTGTGCAGAGGGTATATCTATCATGGGTGATAATCAAACCCTAAGGAACTGTAGAATATATTCTGATGACAATACAACAGGATATAAAAGTGCCATGGATTATTACATACATGTAGAGGGGAATAATAATGTAATTGAAGAGTGCTACACCGAACGTATTGGTGAATTAGGCCATAGTGGTCATGGTATTAGCTTGAAAGGCAACTGTGAAAATAACCTGATAATCAATTGTATCTCAAAAGGAATGAGTTCAGATGGTTATCAATTGAGGCACAGAGGGGTAAAAAACAACATCATTAAAAATAGTTTAGCTATCAACTGTGGTTTTGTAATAAGAGATGGCGCTAGTCACAATTCAATAAAAAATTGTAAATCTATTAATGCCGAAAACTCGGTTTATTTTTTGGATACCAGCGAAGATGGAGGTGCACAAAATTCAGGTACTTATAATGTATTTGAAAATTGTATTTTCCAAAACCCTAGTGAGGCACAGATTTCGTTTTTCTATTATGATCAGGTATCACCAGCAAAAAATAATACTTTTATGAATTGTGTTTTTAATGGGGGAAAGTATTTATTTACCTGTGATCGTGAAAACAATGGTAATAAAATGATCAACAGTATTATTATAAACGTGGAAAACTTCTATAGGACTGGATATAAACAACACACTTGGTATCCTTTAAATTTTGATTTCGAATATTCCAATTTTTACAATAATTGGTTCAATACTCCAAGTGGATCAAATATAACAACCCATGATCCAAATTTTGTCAGTATCTGCAATAATGACTATCGCCTGAAAGCCTCATCTCTTTGCATTGATGCGGGAGTTTTAGAAGGAGCCCCTTCAACAGATTTTGATGGCACCAGTAGGCCCTTGGGAAATGGAGTGGATATTGGCGCATTTGAATACAACCCTTTACCCTAACTAACTGCCCTTAATCAATATTAGAAAAGGAAGCTTCAAAAAAACACCACTCTCCCTACTTTTTAGCATATATCAAAATCTGATCGAGTTCATAAGTGCCATCAAAGTTACTATTCCCTGTACCTGAATATTTAAAGGCAATAGAAGCAGTTCCTGAATACGAGGAGATATCGATGTAAGTTGAATGCACCCACTTTTTAAAAGGGATGCCATCGGAAACAATTTTGGCTACCTAAAAAGCCTAAACAGGTAAGTGATTTATAACCATACACTAAGACTAATTAAATGCATTATACTCTTTTTATCTTATAAAAAACCCACCTCATCTAAATACATATCCTTTATGCCTGTTAGTTGTTTTTCGTTTATACCTTAGAGAAAAGAAAACAAAGAATTCTATTATCCGTCTTATATAAACCTATGATAAAAGGTTTGTTATCCATATTAACCAGTAATTAAAATCTAATTT
>JABAZI010000071.1:131857-151489 GCA_018608545.1 Polaribacter sp. | reverse complement strand
TGTACTATAATTTATATTATGTTAAATAAGATTTATAAAGTAATACTACCCATCTTGTTGTAAACATATATGAGAAATTATATGATATAGAGAAGATTCTGAAAATAAATAAACTATTTTTGAAACTTGAAAATTACACAAAAATCGGAATCGGAGTTTATCATCGTTATGGCATCTTTAATGTCTCTTGTGGCTTTGTCAATTGATGCGTTATTACCAGCAATATCTGAAATTAATAAAGAGTTACAAATTACAAACCCAAAAAACAGTCAGTTATTCATAACAATGATTTTCTTGGGATTAGGTTTCGGCCAACTTATTTCAGGACCTTTATCTGATGGCCTTGGAAGAAAACCCATTATTTATTCAGGGTTTATTGTTTTTGTTTGTGCAAGTTTGATCTGTGTTTTCGCTACTAATTTAGAAATGATGATTCTTGGAAGGTTTTTACAAGGTATCGGACTTTCAGCACCTAGAACTGTAAGCATAGCAATGGTTAGAGATCGCTTTAGTGGTAATTATATGGCCAAAATAATGTCTTTTATTGTGGTCATTTTTATTCTTGTTCCTGTAATTGCTCCGGCTTTAGGAAAACTAATGCTAGACCTATATGGGTGGAAATCTATTTTCTACAGTCAGTTACTATTTGGGTTTTTTACGATGATTTGGGTTTGGAAGCGTCAACCAGAAACCTTAAAAATAGCAAATAGAAAAAAAATTAAATTTTCACTTATTATTGAAGGTATACAGGAGTTTACAAAACATAAGACTGCAATTATTTTTACCTTATTTTCTGGGTTTATTACAGGTTCTTTTATGGTTTATTTGAGTGCAAGTCAACAAATATTTGAAGAACAATATCATTTAAAAAATGAGTTTCCGCTTATTTTTGCAGGATTGGCAATTAGTATCGGTTTTGCAACTTTTTTAAATGGAAAACTAGTCATAAAACACGGCATGTTTAAATTGGTATCTATTTCCACCATTAGCTTTACTTTAATTCCTATTATATACATATTCCTTTTTTCAGGAGAGAGTAACCCTAATATTACTATTTTAATTTTGTTTTTTGGGTTGCAATTTTTTTCCATAGGATTTCTTTTTGGAAATACAAGAGCGTTAGCAATGGAACCAATTGGTCATATTGCTGGAATTGGAGCGGCAATCAATGGGTTTACTTCTACAATAATGGCGGTACCAATTGCTACATGTATAGGAGCATATATCACCAATACAGCTTTACCTCTATTTCTGGGTTTTTTTATCTGTGGTATCATCTCGTTACTATTAATTGGCTTTTTATATTTTACAAATAAAAAAGAAATGGCTCGTTTGAATTCGAAATGATGACATCAAATTATATTTAATTATACCATATGAGTTTGATTACAATTTTTGAAGATGATTATTTAATTTGTGTGCACAAGCCAAACAACATGTTAGTTCATCACGCACACCATTCTAGAAATATTTCTGACGAAACTTCTTTATTACAGCTAATTTTTAAAGAAAAAGGCTTAAAAGTGTATCCTATTCACAGGCTTGATAGGAAAACTTCTGGAATTATTTTGTTAGCAAAAGAAACAAAATATGTTTCAAAATTTCAAGATGTATTCATAACACATGAAATTCAAAAAATATATTTTGGAGTGGTTCGAGGATTTTCGCCAGAAATAAAAATAATTAATTCTCCAGTAAAAGGCAGAGACGCTTCTGTTCATAAAGCAGCTGAAACACATTTAAAAACAATCTCTCAAATAACTCTTGATATTCCAGTAAAACCCTATGATTCCTCTAGGTATAGTATGGTTCAATTATCTCCTAAAACAGGAAGAATGCATCAATTACGTGTTCATTCAAACAAAATTAGCCACCCGTTAGTTGGTGACACTAAATATGGTGATAAAAATCATGATGAAATGTTTGATCAAAATTTTGGTTGGAAAAACATGTTTTTACATGCAGGAATATTAGAGTTTACTCACCCTTTCACTGAAGAAAAGCTGGTATTAAAAGCTCCTTTTCCTAAAGATTGGATTTCTTTATTTGAGAAGTTTAAATGGGCAAACCCTCTAATTTAATAAAGAGTACTAATGAATTTACTGTTCAATTGATTCTGAATAGAAACCAATTAGTTCTCCTTCTTCAAAAGTTGATGTAATTTGAATAGGATTACAACAAACTTCACAGTCCTCTATGTAACTCTGTTGACGAACACTTGCATCTAAAATCATGGATATTTTTTCCCAACAATGCGGGCATTGGAAAAAATGTTCCAACTCCACTACTCTACTACTTTTAAAATTAACTTTCCATTTTTATTCCCAGAAAATAATCGATGATACGTTTCTTGAAAGTTTTCTATTCCTTCATAAATATCTTCTCTTGACTTTAGTTTTCCTTCTTTCAACCAAATAGACATTTGTCTCGCTGCTTTTCCAAAATCTTTGGTATAATCCATTACAACCATTCCTTTCATAGTCGAACGCGTTACTAGTAAAGATAAATAATTACTTGGACCATTTATTTTTGTTTTATTGTTATACTGAGAAATTGCTCCACAAATAACAACCGTTGCATGCATTCTAAGCTTACTCAATGCAGCGTCTAAAATGACACCTCCAACATTATCAAAATACACATCAACACCTTGTGGACATTTCTTTTTTAGAGCCGTATAGATATTTTCTGTTTTGTAATCTATAGCATCATCAAAGCCTAATTCATTGATAATGTAATCACATTTATCTTTTCCTCCAGCGATACCAATAACCTTACAACCCTTTATTTTTGCAATTTGACCAACAATACTTCCAACTGCACCAGCAGCCCCTGAAACGAGTACAATATCTCCTTCTTTGATTTTGGCTACTTCTAAAATACCAAAATAAGCAGTCATTCCTGGCATTCCTAAAACACTTAAAAAAGTAGGCATCGAAGCCGCTTTTTCATCTACTTTAAAACATCCTTCTCCGTCAGAAACGCAATATTGTTGAACACCTCCCCAGCTAGAAACACAGTCTCCAACTTGAAAATTTGGATTGTTATTGTTTTGAATAACTTTCCCTACAGATCCAGCTCTCATTACACCGTTTATTTCCACAGGAGGAATGTAGGATTTTGTGTCATTCATCCAGCCTCGCATTGCAGGATCTAATGATAAATAGTGATGTTCTATTAAAATTTCTCCCTCTTGCAGTTCAGGAACTGATTGTACTTCTAATTTCCATGTATGTTCATCAGGTGTTCCCTGAGGACGGTTTTTTAAAATGATTTGTTTATTGTTCATAAATGAGATTTAAAAACTAAAAATAAGAATTTTAATAGCGAATTAGCTCTAAAATATTTTTTTCTATTTTATTTTTTCCAAGGTATTGATTCTCAAGACCTTTATTAAAAGGGATGGGAGTTTCTATACTAGCCACACGTTTTACGGGAGCATCTAAAAATTCAAAACAATTTTCACTAATTAATGCAGAAATATCACTTGCAATTCCTCCAAAGAGTGAATCTTCTTGAACAATGATAGCCTTTCCTGTTTTTTTAACAGATGTATAAATTGTTTCTGAATCTAATGGTTGTAATGTATTTAAATCAATTACATCTACAGAAATTTCTTTGTGGTTCTTTAATACGTCTAAAACCCAATGAATAGCTGCTCCAAAACTAATTATAGTAAGTTGATTTCCTTCTTTTATAAGCCTTGCTTTTCCAATTTCTAAGGTGAAATAATTTTCTGAAACATCTTGATAAACAGACCGATATAAAGCTTTGTGTTCAAAAAAAAGTATTGGATTTGGATCGTTAATTGCAGCTATTAATAAGCCTTTTGCATCCTCAGGAAATGCAGGATATATCACTTTTAAACCAGGAGTTTTAGTAAACCAAGCTTCGTTAGTCTGGCTATGAAAAGGGCCTGCACTAACTCCTCCTCCACAAGGCATTCTGATTACTACATCCGCTTTTTGAGACCATCTATAATGAGATTTAGCCAATAAGTTTACAATGGGGTTAAAACCAGAAGACACGAAATCTGAAAATTGCATTTCAACAATAGATTTTATACCATTTATAGACAAACCGTAGGCAGCAGAAACAATAGACGATTCACAAATTGGTGTATTTCTAATTCTGTCTTTTCCAAATTTTTCTATAAATCCATCTGTTACCTTGAAGGCACCACCATATTCAGCGATATCTTGCCCCATAATCACCAAGTCGTCATGTGCTTCCATAGATTGGTACAAACCCTCTGAGATAGCATCTATAAAACGTTTATTTTTCTTTTTGAGTCCCGGTTGGATTGCTTTAAAATCAGAAAAATCATGGTAAACATCTTTTAGCTCGGTTTCTAAATCTGGGATTATGGAAGCTTCCTTAAATGCGGTTTGAAGGTGCTTTTGTATTTCAAGGTTTATTGCTGTTCTTAAAGAAGAATCAATCGCTTCTGTAAGAATACCCTCCTCCATCAAAAATTCTTGGTAATTTTTTATTGGATCTTTGCTTATCCAAGAATCCAATACATCTTGTGATACGTAATTGGTTCCACTTGCTTCTTCATGACCGCGAACTCTAAAAGTTTTAAACTCTAACAATACAGGCCTTGGATTTAAACGAATACTTTTGGCTAATTCATCAACTTTCGAATAAACTTCTAAGATATTATTTCCATCAATGATATGACTTTCCATTCCGTACCCAATTCCCTTATCTGCAATATCTGAGCATTTAAACTGTTCAGTTATTGGGGTAGATAATCCATAACCATTATTTTCAATACAAAATAAAACAGGTAAGCTCCAAACTGCAGCAACATTGAGGGATTCGTGAAAATCTCCTTCACTTGTTCCTCCTTCACCCGAAAAAACAGCACAAACATTTTTAGTGTTTTTTAATTTATTCGCTAAAGCAATTCCATCTGCTACACCAAGCTGAGGGCCCAAGTGAGAAATCATACCAACAATTTTGAATTCTTGTGTGCCAAAATGAAAACTCCTGTCTCTTCCTTTCGTAAAACCATTCATTTTTCCCTGCCATTGAGAAAACAATCTATACAAAGGAATGTTTCTAGTGGTAAACACTCCCAAGTTTCTATGCATTGGCAAAATATATTCATGTGTTTCCAAAGCAGAAGCGACCCCTACTGAAATTGCTTCTTGTCCAATACCAGAAAACCATTTAGAGATTTTACCTTGCCTTAAAAGAATGAGCATTTTTTCCTCGATTAAACGAGGTTTCAACATGTTTTCATACAATTTCAATAACATCTCGTCATTGAAAGAATTTTTATTAAAATTAATTTTAGAAGGCATACATTATAAATATCATAATTATATACACAAACATAACAATAAAGATATTAAATCAATAAAAAAATCCTTATCATTTTAATGATAAGGATTTTTATAATATGATGGAAAAAGTGGCTACAAATCTTTAAAAATTGCATGCATCATTCTCTTTTTATCATTGATACTTTCTTCTAAAGCAATCATAGTTTCTGTTCTATTAACTCCAGGAATATCATCAATTCTGTAAATGATGTCTTTGGCATCGTTGGTACCTTTTGCTCTTACTTTACAAAAAATATTATACTTACCAGCAGTTACGTATGCTACAGTTACATTGGGTATATTTCTTAAATCGGAGATTACATTTTGAGTCATGGATGTTTTTTCTAGATAGATTCCTACATGTGCTATGAAGGAATACCCCATTTTCTCATAATTTAGAGTCAGCGTTGATCCTTGAATAATACCTTCGTCTTCCATTTTTTTGACACGAACATGGATGGTTCCGGCAGAAACTAATAATTGTTTTGCAATATCAGTAAAAGGAGTTCTAGCATTTTCGATTAAAATATCTAATATTTGATGATCGATTTCGTCTAATGTAAATTTTTTCATTTTTGCGTAATATTCAAATTATCCTACAAATTTATGAATTTAATTTAACTAAAACAATAAGTAGTTAATAGATACTTAATTTTTTATCGATCTATAACGATTTCGGAGTGACCAATTTTAAGATTTAAACGATTTTCATCTGTTTTGTTTAATTTTGAAACAAACTTTCCATCTATAATTTTCTCTTCATATTGAAAGGAAACATCATTGCTTGAATTTGGGTATCTGTGAATTACATCAAAGAATATTTTATCGTTATTCGGAATAGTGAAATAATCCTTGTAATTGTCAAAATTTGAAGTATTTGCTATGTGATAAACGCCCTGAAGTATCGAAAAGAAAGTATATTTTCTTGATTCCTCTCTGTGATAATCCTGCGGGTAATGACCTGATTCAATTAGAATGGTATTATAGCCTAACTTTTGAAAATTATCTCCAGTTGCTGTTGGGTAAAACTCGTCTGAATACCTACCCACGAAATTTGGAATTACATTTTGTAACATCTTATTCATAGCCACAATAACATTCATTGTTTCTTTTCTTCCCTTGGTTAGCGATCTAGTAACCTCTTCTGAGGGAGCTAAAAAAGAAATAGTTGCAGGATTGTTAGTTCCCTCTACTCCAAAAATAGATCTTTGATCGTGAAGGTTAAAGCAAAAATGCGGAGTAAAGGCTTCTAATACTGCACGTAAAATTTTGCTTTCCTTAGCAGCTCTCTCTACTGCATCCCTATTTAGATCTATATTGTTCGCATTAACCCTTGTATAGACTTGAGATCCATCGGGATTTAACATGGGAATAAATACCAATGTACATTCTTTTAATATCTTCTTAAAAATTGTATCTGATACTCCTTCAATACAATTAAAAAAATCGAACAATCCTTTTGTACCTGTGCTTTCATTTCCATGCATTTGAGACCAAAACAATATTTTTTTAGCCCCATTACCAATTTTCAATTGCATAATTGGTCTTTTTTCTTCTGAAAGTCCAATTTGAGTTACATTAAACTTAGCTTCATATTTAGAAAATAAATTTTCAATGTCATTATAAGTAATCCATTTTCCGTGAAGAGAACTTTCTTTTTGTGCTAAAAAAAGATTTTCTAGATAATTAATTTCAATTGTATTCATTATGATCTAAATATATAATTTTCAAAATTACACCATTTTGAATTGTCATCAAACTAAAAAATTACAAATGTAAAGTCAACTTAAATTACAATTGTAAACAACAAAAAGGACAGAAAGATTACTTTTGTAAATTGAAAAAACGATTGAAATACAAATGTGAATGCAATTTTTTTAAATTACATTTTAAATTACGATTAAATTAATTAATTATATCTAAATCAGATATTTAAATACAATTAACTAAAGTTTAACTTTATAATTAAAAAAGACATAAAATTATTTACAAGCATATTCTTTGATAGTTGTGTCGGAATATTTACATTTGTAAAACACAATTTTATTACAATGGTAAACATAACAGAATTTACTTCTAGACTAAAAAAAGTCATCGATTTTCATCAGTTAACTGCTTCAATGTTTGCAGATAAAATTGGTGTACAACGTTCTAGTATTTCACACATTCTCTCTGGAAGAAACAAACCTAGTTTAGATTTTATTTTAAAAGTAATAGCTGAATTTGATGAAGTAGATATGTATTGGCTTCTTAACGGAAAAGGTACTTTTCCTAAAAACACGAATACACCTACCCCATCTTTACTTAATATAGAAACGAAATCCAATGAAAAAAATATTGAAAGAATTGTTGTTTTTTATAATGATGGAACTTTCGCAGAGTTTAAAAAGTAGTAACATCTGGAGAAATAAACAATAAGTTAAGCTACAACAACTTGGCCATTGCCTCTTTTATGAGCTGAATACTCCTATTTTTATTGATTGCATTCTTTCTTTTTTGATCTTGTACCATTGAACGCATTAAGTTTATCACTACTTTATCAAAGTTAAATGATTTGTACTGATTTCCTTTTACAACCATATCTTCTATTAAATTTTCAATGGCTTGCAAATTATTACTTTCTGAAACTTGCTTAAATGCTTTTTTATACAATGCCTTTGTAGCATCATCTCCCGTTAAAAACATCCCTGAAAGTATATTTTTAGCTATAAACGGCAACTCTTTTTCATCTTTTTCTTCAATATAAATTCGAGTTAAAGGAGTCGCTAATATTTTTCTAATTTCATCAGGTAATTTTTTAGACCTATCAACAGCTAGCTGTTTGTCTATATAATATACAGCAACCAATGCTTTACCCAATACCGAATAAGACCTACTTTCCAATGCTTTTATAAAAATTGATTTTAATTTTGGATCTGTTAATTTCCCCAAAGTTTCTATAGCAACAGCTTGCACCAATGTTTTCTCATCAGTGCTTGCTATTTCCTTAATTTTTTGAATGGTGTTTTTTTTAGAAAACTTATTGATCAAATCTATCTTTTCCAGCGCAAGAATTCTAATTTTATAAGAAGGATCATTCATTGCATTTGACACTGCATTAAACACCTTTTTTTCATTTTGCTTATTAGATATCGCTAAGAGTGCCTCTCTCCTATGGGAGTAATTTTGAGCGTTCTTAAGTTGAAATATATAATCACTTAAAACTTTATTCTCATTGATCTCACACAGTAAAACACCATCAGCATTTACCTGAATTAAAGTGGGTGGTTTTGAATACGTAAATGTAAAAGAAGCATCTTTTCCCTTGACAAAAACGTTGTGTCTTATTCTTTTTCCATCTTCAAAAATATCAATAGCGATCGGAAAAGCAAACGCATTAGAATTTAATTGTAATAAATTTACAGTGACCTTTCTTTGAATAGTATTGTAATCATAGGAAACATCTATTTTTGGGTGACCAGAACCATAATACCACTGATTAAAAAACCAATTCAAGTCTTTACCTGTAATTTTCTCAAAAATCAATCGTAATTGATGTACTTCTGCTGAAGCATATTTGTAAGTAGTTAAATACTCTTTTAATCCTTCAAAAAAAGCACTGTCTCCCAAATAGTTTCGCAACATATGTAAAATTGTTCCTCCTTTATTATAGCTTACAGCATCGAACATATCTTCTTTATCATCGTAGGCAAACCGAACCAAATGCTTGTGCTCATTTTGACCATTTAAATACGTTTGGTTTGTCTCAAACAAATGCATATTCGCATCTAATTTTCCGTATTTGTACTCCCTCCATAAATACTCACTATAGTTAGCAAAAGATTCGTTTAAAGTGAGGTTAGACCAACTTTCTGAAGTAACTAAATTACCAAACCAATGATGAAATAGCTCATGTGCAATTGTGTTTTCTTGAATATTTTCATCAATTAATTGACCTGGAGTTTGATAGGCCTGTTCACCATGAATTACAGCCGTTGTATTCTCCATTGCTCCTGAAACATAATCTCTACCTACAATTTGACTGTATTTATTCCAAGGAAATGTAACTCCTAAAATTCTAGAAAAGAATTCCATCATTTCTGGAGTGTTTCCAAAAATATCCTTTGCATAAGGAGCATATTTTTTTTCTACATAGTAATTTATCGGGATGTTGTTGTAAGAATCTTTAATAATTTCATACTCTCCCACTCCCATAAAAAACAAATAAGGAGCATGTTTTTTATCCATTTTCCAGTAATCTGTCCTATTAGAACCATTAACTAATTGATCGACAAGCTTTCCATTAGACAATGTTACAAATCTCTTAGGAACAGTAATATAAATTTCTTGGGTAGTTTTCTGATTTGGAGTATCTATCGTTGGGAACCAACAACTACTCGCTTCTGTCTCACCTTGTGTCCAAATTTGAGTTGGTTTATTTTTGTCATAACCATCGGCATTAATAAAGTACAATCCTTTTGCACTCGTAATAGCAGCACTTCCTTTCTGAGCTACCTTTTCTGGCCGTGCAGTGTATTTAATATAAATTGTAAACTCTTCCCCTTTACGGAACTCTTTTGGCAAGTCTATATTAATTTTATAGTCATCGTAAGAATACTCCAATATTTCGTTATTAAAAGAAACTTGATGGATAATCATTGCTTTGGCATCTAACGAAAAGTGACCAGTTGCATAAAAATGAGGCTTTGCAGTAACCCAAGCCTCTCCATTCAATTCCTTTTTATCAAAATTAAAATCAACTTTTAATTTAGTATGAACCAAATCGTGAACCCTATCTCTTTCCGGCCTGTAGGAATCATAGGTTTGAGAAAAACTTACCAAACTAAATATTAAGAAAATAGAAAACAGCCACTTTTTACTTATCATAAAGAACATACCTACTCGTTTAACTAAGTTTCAAATTTAATAAATATTAACAGTTCAGTTGTTAATGAGCAGTTAAATTCAAGAGCCGTTTAAAAAAACCCCTCTTAAAGGGAATTTATATTCGATTCAAACGTAAGAAAACACTGGAATTACTTACTAAAAATAGCACTAAATTGCTCTAAATTTAAGTTATTAGTATCTATTTTTAACTTGTTTAACATTGTAATGATATTAGCAGGATTCATGTTTTTTCCTAACAATCTTGCAACACCCACTCCGAGTCCATCTCTATAACCAAATGCAATTATCTCATTTAAAGAGGTTGTTTTTCCAGTAAAATAGACATGTACATTCATTTCTTGAAGCTTCATAGACATGAGCATTTTGTACTTTTTATTTTTTTTAAAAATACTTTTTAACTTTACCCTCTCAATTTTGCAAGCCTCTTGATTCTCTTTTGCAGGCAGAGCAACAACATTTATCTTATAGATACTTTTTAATGTAGCTTTTACTTCATCTGAAACATCCTCTGATTTTAATTGTAAAAAACTAGTAGGAATATCAATCGTTATAAAACCATTTTTCTCTTGACTTTCAACCAAATATTCCTGTAAAGAAGTGTTCTTTTGACAAGAACCTGCAGTTAATGTAAGTGATATAAATAGTATAATTTTAATGTAATGTGTCATTATTTTTTATGATTAATGATGTAAAAAATTACGATTTAAAGCGAACGACTTTGAACTTTTTTTATTTTTTACTAAAAAGTATCTGCTAATTCTGATATTTTATTAATGTCTATCGAACCTATTAAGGAAACAATAACAGCCTCTGAAACTTTATTCGTCTTTTTACTCAACCCTTTAACAAACATTAAAACTTCACTAACAAAATCTTTGTTTTTAGTTGTTTTTACATAAATTTTAACACGAGAAGCATCCTCTTTGATTCTCATTAACTCAGTCAAGTTTTGGTTTTTTATGGAAGCATTCACCAACTCGCCCATTATAGTTGCAACTTTAGCATCATCGGTAGAAAACATTTTAAATTCTTCTAAATCTTGAATCATTTCAAAGACTTTCATCCCTTCGTTATCCTCTATTTTTATGTTTTTAAATTTAGAGATTAAATCAAAAGCATCCTTGGTTACCACCACCATATCAACTCCGTTTAGATCTTCTAAAGAATCGAATAGTGATTGAGCAGTCAAAACTATTGGAGTGGTTACAAACAGTAATAGTAGTATTGTTTTTTTCATTGTTTTGATGATTTATAATTTTTAACTTTAATTATTTTGGTTTGAATATACATTGGCTATGGCTATTTCTCCTTTTTTAAGTTGAATTGAGAGCAACTTTAAACCTTTAGTTACCTGTGCAAATTGTTTTTTTGCCTGATACCTATCATTCTCTTTTTTTATAAAAAACACACTCGTTAATAGCAATACTATAGAGGCCGCTACAGTCAGAAATTTTCTGTTTTTATTTCTAGGTTTCTCGATCTTTAATTGAACGTTTTTATTAAATGACTCCTTTTTAATGAACGTAAAATAAGTAAACATAGGAACATATTCCTGAAGGTGAGCTGCGACAGATTCACCTGTAAAATAATTTCTTAAAATGCTTTCTTCCTCTAAAGAAGTAGTTCCATTTTTATATTTAATTACTAATTTTTCTATGTTAGCTAACCCCATAGTTCTGTTGTTTTGTTAATGCATTTCTTACTGTTTTTCTGGCTCTAGATAAGGCTACTCTTACCGCAATTGGTTTCATTGAAACCAGCTCACATATTTCTTCAAATTCATATTGCTCAACATCTCTTAATTGAATAATTATTTTTTGCATTTCTGGTAATTGTTCAATTAATGAGTGAACTATATTTACAGCATCTTTATATTCAATACTTTTCTCTAAAGGGGTTTCCTTTCCTTTATAATTGGTATGAACCAAGGTCAAATTACCTGCTTGTTTAGACTTTAAACGGTCGTAACAGAAATTTTTGGTCATGGTCATCGCAAAAGCTTCAATGTTCTTATAATCAGAAATTTTTTCTTTATTTTTCCACAATTTAAAGAATACTTCTTGGGTAGCATCTTCAGCTTCTTCAATAGAAACTAAAAGTCTTTTTGCTAATCTAAAAACCTTATCTTTAAAAGGTGAAATGACTTTTAAAAAGTCTGATTCATTCATTGTTTTAATTAATTTATCTTTGTCAAGCTTGGTTCGTTTTATCTAACCTTTTTTTTAAGACGATTTAAAAAACATCTTGTTACAAGATACTCAAAATAATAATCATTTAACCAAACTAATTTCATTAAACTTGATACTACAATTTCTATGAAAAAATATTTAAGAGTGTTCCTTTTTATCGCAGTCCTTCCTTTATTACACAATTGCTCTAAAGATGAAAACCCGATTTCAAAAGACATAGAAATTCAAAATTTTGTATGGAAAGGAATGAATTCATATTACTTTTGGCAAAGTAATATCCCAAACTTATCAGATACACGTTTTACTTCTCAGTCTCAACTGAATGAATTTTTAAAAGGGTATAATTCTCCAGAGGAAATATTTGAAGCACTGCGATTTCAACCCGGAGTTGTAGATCGATTTTCATGGATAGTAGACGATTACATTGAATTAGAAAATTCTTTTCAAGGAATTAATACAACCACTGGAATGGATTTTGGATTAAAACGTTACAAAGATAATTCTACCAATGTATACGGATATGTTAGATATATTTTACCGAATTCAAGTGCAGCTTCTAAAGATATAAAACGGGGAATGATTTTTAACACGATTAACGGAACCCAACTTACAGATAGCAATTATCGAAATTTATTATTTAGCAACAGTACGAACCTAAATGTTGGTTTTGCAAATTACAATAATGAAAATCCCATATCAAATGATGTCTTCACGACATTATCTAAAGAAGAAATTGCCGAAAACCCTATTGCTATCTCAAAAATCATAAGAGAGGGGACTAAAAAAATAGGCTATTTATTATACAATCAATTTTCGAGTTCTTATGACGAACAATTAAATACCGTTTTTAATTCGTTTAAAAGTCAAAATATAGATAATTTAATTATTGACTTAAGATATAATGGGGGTGGTTCGGTAAATACAGCTACTTATTTGGGTAGTATGATTACTGGCCAATTTACAGGAGAATTGTATTCAAAAGAAGTTTGGAATAGCAAAATACAAAAGGCATACAGTGCAGATAATTTTTACAATTACTTTACAGATGAAATCAAGAGAACTGATGAAAATGGAAACGTTGTTATTCAAGAATCTATTCATAGTTTAAATCTTTCTAAGGTGTATTTTATTGTTTCAGGTAGTACAGCCTCTGCATCAGAACTGGTCATTAATTCTTTGAGATCATACATAGAGGTAAAAATAGTTGGAACAACTACTGTTGGAAAACAAGTAGGTTCTGTTACATTATACGATTCTGATAATTTGAGAAGAAATGGAGCAAATTTAAACACGACACACAGCTACGCAATACAACCTATTGTTTTAGAAATTTCGAATAAAGACAACCAAAATGAACCTGATGGATTTACTCCATCCGTCACCCTACCAGGAATACAAATTGCAGAAAATGAAGGTAATTTAGGTGTTTTAGGCGAACGTTCAGACCCGTTGTTAGATAGAACGATCAACTACATAACAACAGGTTCAAAAGAGGTTTTAAAAATCAATAAACTAAAATCTTCTGATTTTTACAATTCAAGATTAGCAAATCCTGCTAGTAATAACATGTATTCAAATCATCGGTAACCATAAAAGAGAAGGTTATTTTACGTCAATCCCTCTATTTTAAAATAAACGATCAAAAATTAGCTGTTTTTTTTGATTGTTCCCTCTAGTTCTTTATCAGTCAATACATCTGGACGAAAATCACTCATTAATTTATTTTTTTTGGATTTTGCATACTGATATCCAGATTCCCACCACTTCGCCATTAATATTTTATCAAAAACCAAAGAATTTGTGGTAAGAACCGTCGGTGTATAATATAGATTTAACTTGACACCTTTGTTATTCGCAGCCAATTTACCAATAGTAATATTATGTCTTTCCACGTTTGTTAACATAAAATCGAACACATCAAATAATAATGAAAAAGGATTATTCGCAGCCAACCTATTGAATTGACTTACTTCTGTTTCTAAAATAATCGCATCGATCTCTGTGGCACCCCTTAAAATAGCTTCTCGAATAGGAACCAAAGATCCAAAACCTCCATCGGCATATTGATAATTGTTTTTTTCTAACAAACTCATAAATGGAACATAGTTACAGGAACCCCATATCCAATCACAAAAATCGTCATAAGTACAATCATTTATTGATTTATATTCTATTTGATTTGTTGTTAGATTAGATACTGTAACAACAACTTCTTTTTGATTCGCTATAATTTGATGGTACATTTCTCTAGTAATATTCTTTTTAATTAAACGTCTTAGATTTCTACTTTCTCCAAAAGTTTTTCTTCCATTTAAAAAATTCCAAAGCGTATTTAAGTGACGAATGCTAATGACCTTCTCTCCAGAAACTTTTTTTATTTTAAAAGGGTTATTACTAAAAATAGTTTTTTGATTTACATTTGTATATAACTTTTTTAATTCATCCAATTTACCCAAAGCTAAGTGAGATATCATTAAACTTCCTGTGGAAGTCCCTATGAATAAATCGTAATCTTTGTGCTCTTTGTTCATTAAATATTGAGAAACTCCTCCAGCAAACGCTCCTTTACTCCCACCTCCAGAAATTACCAATGCTTTTTTCATTATATAAAAATGATTTGTTTATTTTAGTGTCATAAATATATCAAAATGAAAAGGATAATCCTATTTATATCTACCTTTCTACTCGTTCTCGCTTGTCAAGAAAAATCACCGTCAAGAAAGATTGATTCTGTTTCAATTCAGGAATTTAAAATGGATAGTATTAGCATTCGTGCAATCCAAATTATAACAAAAAATAAAATAGCCTATGCGGGCTCTAATGGTCATGTAGGTTTGTTTTCTGATAAAGAAATAGACATTTCTTCAAAACTTAAAATAAAATATCAAGATTCTATAATTCCAAATTTTAGAAGTATCGCCTACAATGGAAACGATTACTTTGCGCTATCAATTGGAAATCCTGCCTTATTGTATAAAATTTCAAAGGATACAGCAACACTCGTTTATAAAGAAATTCATCAAAAAATATTTTACGACTCCATGCATTTTTTTGAGGACAAATTACACGGAATCGCAATAGGAGATCCAACAGAAAATTGTGCATCTATTATCGTTACCTCTAATGGAGGCGAAACTTGGAATAAAATCCCATGTACAAAACTGCCAGTATTTGAAGAAAATGAAGCGTTTTTTGCAGCTAGCAATACAAATATTAAAACAATTGGAAGTACCGTTTGGATTGCATCTGGAGGGAAAAAAGCACGTGTCTTAAAATCTCAAGACTATGGAGTTACATGGCAAATTTTCAACACCCCTATTATTCAGGGAAATGGACCACAAGGAATTTATTCAATAGATTTTTCAAATAAAAATAATGGAATTATAATTGGTGGAGATTATTCGAAACCTTTAGAGAATACAGCAAATAAAGCCATTACGAAAGATGGGGGAGAAACTTGGAAGTTAGTTGCCAACCGACAAAACCCTAATTACAAAAGCTGTGTCCAATATGTTCCAAATACCAATGGAAAAGAAATTTTTGCAGTAGGAAAAACAGGAATTTCTTTCTCGAACGATGGTGGATTGTCTTGGAAAAAAATCTCTAATGAGTCCTATTATGCAATTCAGTTTCTAGATAAAAATACTGCATGGCTGTCAGGTAACAATAAAATTGGGAAATTAATTTTAAAGTAACATGAACAAGTATGTATCCATTTTAATTTTGCTCTTATTCCTCTCCTGCTCTCATCAAAATGAAATTCACAAAGATTTTAATTGTAAAATTACCCGTTATAAAAATTTAGAAAAACTGCAGGATCTTAAGAATAAATTTTCTGTTGAATTACCTAAATCATGGAAAACAAATTTCTTTTTTGACACCCTGCAATCTTCAATTTATACAGCAGATACCACAAAACAATTAACAGAAACATTCCTTTTAGATATTACTATCATCAACCAAAGTATTAAATTTGATCGTATTTTTAAATTAAAACAAAAACAAGAAAGTATCGCTAAAAACTTAACAAACATTGCATCAGGAGAAACAATACTCATTAACAAACCCGCTTACTATTTTTTTTCTAAAGGAATTAAAAGAAGTTATTCGTACCAGGTTTGTCATTATTTTATAAATACAAATGCCCAAAACTTTATACATGTGAAAGCAGAAGTTTATGGCGACTCTCTTGTAAATAATAGATTATGTAAAGCTTTTACCCTTTTAGAAAAAATAAAATTAATTAAATGATTGAAAAACAACACATTATAAATAGGTTTATCAAATACGTAACGACAGACACTGAATCAGACCCAAATAATACTGCTTTTCCAAGTACAGCTAAACAATGGGATCTTGCAAATATTCTAATTGAAGAACTGAAAGAAATTGGAATGAAAGAAATCGAATTGGATCAAAATTGTTACATCATGGCAACTCTACCGAGTAATATAGATTATGAAGTGCCTACAATTGGTTTTATAGCACATATAGATACAAGTCCCGATTTTACAGGAGCAAACGTAAAACCTCAAATTATTGAGAATTATCAAGGAAATGATATTGTTTTAAACAAGGAGAAAAATATTATTTTATCTCCCGATTATTTTAATGATTTACTACTCTACAAGGGGCAAACAATTATTACTACCGATGGAACAACACTTCTTGGAGCCGATGACAAGGCAGGTGTTACAGAAATAGTCTCAGCTATGGAGTACCTAATTCAACATCCAGAAATTAAACATGGTAAGATAAGAATTTGCTTTACTCCAGATGAAGAAGTTGGCAAAGGAGCTCATTTATTTGATGTAGCCAAATTTGGAGCAGCATGGGCCTATACAATGGATGGAAGTCAAATTGGTGAATTAGAATATGAAAATTTTAACGCTGCTGGAGCGAAAATTACAATTGCAGGAAAAATGGTACATCCAGGATACGCAAAGGGTAAAATGATTAATTCTATGCTGATCGCGAATGAATTTATTACCGCGCTACCCTCTAAAGAAGTGCCAGAAAGAACCTCAGGTTATGAAGGTTTTTTTCATTTACATGATATCAAGGGAGATGTTGAAACAACTGTATTAGAATATATTGTTAGAGACCACGATTTGGATTTATTTGAAAAGCGAAAAAAATTAATTCAAAAAATTTCTTCTGATTTAAATAAAAAACATGGCCAAGATCTTATAAAAGTATCGATTAAAAACCAATACTTTAATATGAAAACAAAAATAACACCTGTGATGCATATCGTAGATATTGCAGAAGAAGCTATCAGAGAATTAGGTATTACCCCTCTGATAAAGCCAATAAGAGGAGGCACTGACGGATCTCAATTATCATATAAAGGGTTGCCCTGTCCTAACATTTTTGCAGGAGGACACAATTTCCATGGTCGTTTTGAATATGTACCTGTAGAATCTATGATAAAGGCTACTGAAGTAATTGTTTCTATTGCAGAAAAGGTTTCAAAAAATAAAAGTCTTCAGTAAACTGAAGACTTATTATTAATAGCCTAAGCTATTGGGTAAACATTTTTATAATAGAGCCCCTAATCTCTATTAGAAAAGTTGTAGTTTACATTACAAATTTAAACATTTTTTATCATACTTTAAAATAAAAATCAAGATAATTCGGGTTTTTTTCCGAGGACACCCTCAAAAAAAGCACGGAACGTATCAAAATCTTTATCAATATCGGAAGTTATGTAATGGGGTTTAGAAATTTTTATTTTCTTTTGACCGAAATCAAGTGTAACCATTACAATAGGAACATTTGCTCCTTTAGCAATATAATAAAAACCAGTTTTCCATTTTTTAACTTTTTTTCGAGTTCCTTCGGGAGATAACGCAAGTACAAATTGATCTCTAGAATTAAAAATCGCTATAACTGTATCCACTAAATGACTACTTTTTCCTCTGTTTACTGGAATTCCACCAAGCGCTCTAAAAACAACTCCAAAAGGAAAACTAAATAAAGAACTTTTTCCTATGAAATGAATCATCGTTCCGGAAGCTACTCTAGATAGTATTGCAATAGGGAAATCCAACCAACTTGTATGTGGTGCTGCAATTACAACATATTTTTTCAACTCTTTTGGAAAATCATTTTCCAATTTCCAGCCCAAAATCTTACATAAAATAAACCTCGCAATGCTTTTCATAAAAATATAAAAGTTAGTTGTTTATAAAATCCTTGTTTAAAGGTTTTATGTTATCATTTAAAGTGATAAATTTAGGAACTTAAATTGACATGATGAACGAATTAATTATTTACTTCTTGATTGCTTTTGTTTTTGCTCCAATTGGGTTTTATATTGGAAAAATATTGACCAAATTATCTTCAGAAAAAGAGAAAGCAAGTCTTGAAGAACGTGCTTCTTTAATAAGCCAAGCAAAAGAAATTGTAGATTCAAATATTATTGAGCTACAAAAAGAATTACGTCAAGTTAGGCACCAAAAAGAAGAGCTAAGTACTTTAAATATCAGACAAGACTCTGAATTAATAAATTTACACCAAAAATTAACTGAACAAAAAAAAGAAACAGAAAAATTACAGGATAAGTTTACGAAAGAATTTGAAAATTTAGCAAATAAAATATTGGAAGAGAAATCCTCTAAATTCACAAAACAGAATAAAGAAAACATTCAAACAATTCTTAATCCTTTAAAAGAAAAGATCGCTAGTTTTGAAAAGAAAGTGTCTGAAAATCAAGAAAAAAGTACGGGCATGCATTCCGCTTTAAAAGAACAGTTAACTCATTTAAAAGATTTGAATAAACAAATGAGTAAAGAAGCTGTAAATCTAACAAATGCTCTTAAGGGTGATAATAAAACACAGGGTGACTGGGGAGAAGCACAACTAGAAATTTTATTAGAAAAAGCAAATTTAGTTAAAGGAATCCATTTTTCTACTCAAGGAGGATATAGAGATGACGATGGGCGCTTAAAAAAACCAGATTTCGTTATCAATCTTCCAGACAATCGACATTTAATTATCGATTCAAAGGTATCACTAACGGGGTACGAAAATTATTTTAGTGCTACGAATGAGGATGAAAAAGAAGTGTATTTAAAAAAACATCTAGACAGTATTCGCAAACACTTTAAAGAATTAGGTGATAAAAAATACGATACGTTATATGAAATTAATTCACCAGACTATGTATTGATGTTCATTCCAATAGAACCTGCATTGTTAATTGCTTTAAATAAAGTAAA
>JABAZI010000071.1:96320-131757 GCA_018608545.1 Polaribacter sp. | reverse complement strand
AACGTAATTTTATTACATTACAAACAATCTTCTATGCGACATCATATCTGACACTCGCTCCCCAATCTCATGTAATGCTTGGTCATCATTAGCATTCTGTATTGCTTCGTCAATAAAACTGACAACAGCTTCCATGTCTGACTGTTTTAATCCTCGTGTAGTTATTGCTGGAGTTCCAACACGAATTCCAGAAGTTACAAAGGGGCTTTTATCGTCAAAAGGGACCATATTTTTATTCACAGTTATGTCTGCTTTTCCCAATGCAATTTCAGCATCTTTTCCTGATATGTTTTTATTTCTTAAATCAATCAACATCATGTGATTGTCTGTACCACCAGAAATTAGATCATATCCTTTATCTACAAATACTTTGGCCATGGCTGCAGCATTTTCTTTGACTTGAATTTGATATTCTAAAAACTCATCTGTCAATGCTTCCCCAAAGGCAATTGCTTTTGCTGCGATCACATGCTCCAAAGGCCCTCCTTGATTACCAGGAAAAACAGCCGATTGAAGTAATGAAGACATTTTTTTTAATTTTCCACTTTTTAAAGTTTCACCAAAAGGATTATCGAAGTCTTTCCCCATCATAATCATTCCTCCTCTAGGTCCTCGTAGTGTTTTATGTGTAGTAGTCGTTACAATGTGACAATGTGGTAAAGGATCGTTTAAAATACCTTTAGCAATCATCCCTGATGGATGAGAAATATCAGCTAATAAAACAGCACCAACACTGTCTGCTATTTGTCTAAAACGTTTAAAATCTATGTCTCTAGAATATGCAGAAGCCCCTGCAATAATTAAATTTGGTTGTTCTTTTGTCGCAGTTGCTTGAATTTTATCATAATCCAATACTCCTGTTTCTTTTTCCACTCCGTAAAAAGACGTTTTGTATAATTTACCAGAAAAATTTACTGGAGAACCATGAGTTAAATGCCCACCATGTGATAAATCAAAACCTAATATCTTATCTCCTGGCTTTAAACAAACCGAAAAAACAGCAGTATTTGCTTGAGATCCAGAGTGAGGCTGTACGTTAACATATTCAGCACCAAAGAGCTCTTTCGCTCTATCGATGGCTATTTCCTCGACAATATCAACAATTTCACAACCCCCATAATAACGCTTTCCAGGATACCCTTCTGCATATTTATTTGTTAATACAGAACCTTGAGCTCTCATTACTTGGTCACTTACAAAGTTTTCCGAGGCAATTAATTCAATTCCGTTTAATTGTCTTTCTTTTTCCTCCTCTATGAGGTCAAAAATTAAATTATCTTGTTGCATTGATATATGTTTTAAAGAGTTACAAAAATAATAAAAATGAATATTGAATTTCATACCTTTTACATATTATTTTTTATTTCTATCAACAATTGTAAAATAGTGACAAAAAGAGTGTTAAAAATACGTTATTGATGATTATTCAATAAAAAATAAAGAAAAAATTGCATAGATTTGATTAAAAATAAAAGATGATAATAACTGCAAATAATCCAAAAAGAAAATCTTGGCTGGAGGTCGCTAAAGAATCAGATTTTCCAATACAAAATATTCCTTTTGGAGTTTTCGTCACAAAAGATGATATCATTACTATTGGAAGTAGAATTGGAGATTATGCAATAGATCTAGGAGCCCTTCATCAATTGGGTTATTTTGAGGGAATCCCTCTTACAGAAGATATTTTTTTACAAGACAACTTGAATGATTTTATTGCAGATGGAAGAAAGACATGGCGTTTAGTGCGTAATAAAATTGCAGCTATTTTTGATGTAAGTAATGGAAATTTACGAGACAACGTTCATCATAAAGAAAAAGTGATTTTCAGAATAGACGCGATAGAAATGTTACTTCCTGTGGCTGTTGGAGATTATACAGATTTTTATGCTAGCAAAGAACATGCAACAAATGTAGGATCTTTATTTAGAGACCCAAAAAATGCATTGTTGCCAAATTGGCTCCATGTTCCAATAGGTTATCATGGTCGAAGTTCTTCTATCATTCCTTCCGGAACAAGTATCCGAAGACCCTACGGTCAAACAAAACCGATCGAGGGAAGTAATACCCCTGGTTTTGGACCCACAAAATTATTAGATTTTGAACTAGAAATGGCTTTTATTACAACAGATGCTAATTCTTTAGGAGAAAGAATTCCTATTGATGAAACTGAAGAACATATTTTTGGACTGGTTCAATTTAACGATTGGTCTGCAAGAGATATTCAGGCCTGGGAATATGTTCCTTTGGGTCCTTTTTTAGGCAAAAATTTTGCATCAACAATTTCTCCTTGGATTGTAACATTGGATGCTTTAGAACCTTTTAGAGTTAACAACCCTGAGCAAGTTCACGAACCACTTCCCTACTTGAAACAAAAGAAAAAAGGGAGTTATGATATTCATTTACAAGTAGGTATTCAAACAGAAAACGGAGAGGAAACGGTTGTTGCTAACTCAAATTTCAAATACATGTATTGGACGATGTCTCAGCAATTAGCGCACCATACTGTAAATGGATGCCCTGTTGAAGCTGGAGACATGATGGGATCTGGAACAATCTCAGGACCTACAAAAGACAGTTATGGCTCTATGTTAGAATTAACTTGGAGAGGTCAAAATCCGATCACACTAAAAGATGGCACTACCCGTAAGTTTATAAATGATCACGATACTGTTATTATGCGTGCTCATTGTAAAAATGACGAAGTTCGCATTGGTTTTGGTGAATGTACCGGTAAAATACTTCCTGCAAAAGAGTAATTCTTGATTCCATGACAACTATAATTGATGGATAAATTATTTACAATAGATTAATCTTATACCGTATTAAATTCATGTTAATTAAGTGTTTATCTACATTGATTTTTTAGATAAAATGCCTTAAATTTGTTGCTTCTAATATTTTATTAGATTGAATCTGTTATGAATCATTAAAAAAGTGACAAACCTAATGACTGATAGGCTACAATACATAGAAAAAGAGATTTCTCAATTAAGAAATCAACTACAAAACCACAAGCTTTATAAAAGTTTAAATACGATTGATGACATTAAAACCTTCATGGAAAATCATGTGTTTGCCGTATGGGATTTTATGTCTCTTTTAAAAAACCTTCAATTAAATCTTACCACAGTTCAGACACCTTGGACCCCTCCAAAAAATTCAAATCTAGCAAGGTTTATAAATGAAATCGTTCATGGAGAGGAAAGCGATATCAATGAATTGGGAGTCCCTAAGAGTCATTTTGAAATGTATTTGGATGCCATGATTCAAGTCAATGCGACAACCCATGAAATTGATTCTTTTATTCAACTAATAGAATCTGGTAATAGCGTTGAATATTCTTTAAGTCAAATAAATATTGATCGAAAGGTAGCAGATTTTGTTAAATTTTCATTTTCAATAATAGAAACTAATAAGCCTCATCTTGTAGCTTCTGCATTTACATTTGGTAGAGAAGATGTTATTCCAGACATGTTCATTGAAATTCTAAAAAGTGCTGACTGTGAAAATGTAATTTACAACAAACTCACCTATTACCTAGAGCGTCACATTGAGCTTGATGGAGATGAACACGGCCCTTTGTCGCTTCAAATGATCTCTGAATTGTGTGGGGATGATGACCAAAAATGGAGAGAAACCCTCGCTGTTGCAAAACAATGTCTTGAAAAAAGAATCGCTCTTTGGGATGCAATTAACAATGTTATTTCAAAAGAGAATATCAAAAAAAGGGAATTGGAAAAAAACTAATAGAATTGACTGAAAAGAAAATAGTACGATAACCGTGCATAAACAGGTTAATAGTATCATTAAAAAACAAAAAGCTCAAGTTTAAACTTGAGCTTTTTGTTTCTATAGTATTTATAAATAAAAACTTATGGTCTAAATGAAATCTTACGCATACGTAAGCTTTCTGGAGTCACTTCTAAATATTCATCTACTTTTATGTATTCCATACATTCTTCTAGAGAGAAATCTGTTTTAGGAGCGATCTTCATTGCATCATCTGTACCAGATTTTCGCATGTTGGTTAATTGCTTTCCTTTGATTAAGTTCACTCCCATGTCAGAATCCTTACTATTTTCACCAACAACCTGCCCAATGTATATTTCTTCATTGATATCAATGAAAAAACGTCCTCTGTCTTGCAATCTGTCAATAGCATAAGCCGTCGCCTTTCCTGCTGCTGAGGAAACAATAGCTCCTTTGATATCTTCAGAGAATTCACCTTTAAAAGGCCCATATTCACTAAATCTATGATTGATGATCGCAGTACCTGCAGTTGCTGTTAAAATCTTATTACGCAAACCTATTAATCCTCTGGATGGTATTGTAAACTCTAGATGTTGTAAATCTCCCTTAGGCTCCATTACTAATAGATCTCCCTTTCGCAAAGAAACTAAATTGATTGCCTTTGAAGCTACATCTTCTGGTACATCTATTGACAAGGTTTCATACGGTTCAGATTTTACACCATCAATATCCTTTATGATTACTTGAGGTCTTCCTACCTGTAATTCATAGCCTTCTCTACGCATGGTTTCAATTAATACCGATAAATGTAATACTCCACGTCCAAAAACATTAAACTTATCTTCACTGTCTGTAGTGTCTACACGTAAAGCTAGATTCTTTTCCATTTCTTTGAACAATCTATCACGCAAATGACGAGAGGTTACAAATTTACCTTCTTTACCAAAGAAAGGAGAATTATTAATCGTAAACAACATACTCATTGTTGGCTGATCTACTTCAATTCTAGGCAATGCTTCCGGTGCTTCTAGATCTGCAATTGTATCTCCAATTTCGAAACCTTCCAAACCGGTAATTGCACAAATATCTCCACTTCTAACTTTATCCGTTTTGGCTTTCCCCATTCCTTCAAAAACATGTAATTCTTTAATTCTTACTTTTTTAGTAGAACCATCAGCTTTACATAACATGTAGTCTTTATTAACCTCTAAATCTCCTCTAAAAACGCGGCCAATAGCAATACGTCCTGTAAATGCAGAAAAATCTAATGATGTAATTTGCATTTGTGGAGAACCTTCTCTGTAAGGCGCTTCAGGAATAGATGCTACAACAGCGTCTAATAAGTCAATGATATTATCTTTAGGATCTTGCCAATCAGTAGACATCCATCCATTTTTTGCTGATCCATAAATAGTTGCAAAATCTAATTGATCTTCTGTTGCCTCTAGAGCAAACATTAAATCAAATACTTTTTCATGAACTAAATCTGGGGTACAGTTTTCTTTATCTACTTTATTTACAACTACAATTGGAGTTAATCCTAGTTCTAATGCCTTACCAAGTACAAAACGAGTTTGAGGCATTGGTCCTTCGAAAGCATCTACCAATAATAAAACACCATCAGCCATTTTTAATACACGTTCTACCTCTCCACCAAAATCGGCGTGACCAGGAGTATCAATTACGTTAATTTTTACACCTTTATAGTTGATAGAAACATTTTTTGAAAGAATCGTAATTCCTCTTTCTCTTTCTAAATCATTATTATCTAACAATAAATCTGTACGTTCTTTACGATCGTCTAAGATTTTTGCTTGATCTATAATTTTATCTACTAAGGTAGTTTTACCGTGATCTACGTGGGCAATAATTGCGATGTTTCTTATTGATTGCATTTGTAATTTCTTAAATTTCGTGCAAAAATAGTTGTTTATATGTGATTTACAGCAATTCTGTTATTTTTTTTTAGCTGATCTATAATATTAGTGATGAAAAAAGAATAAAATTAGTAGTTACTTCATGAAATTGAGAACTTAAATTTTCAAAATTACTTTTAATTAATGAATTATTTTGTTCGGTTTAGAAGGTTGCAGAAGATTTTTAGCAATCAAAATTTTAGAGGAAAGAATAGATAGAAGAGGTATTATTCTTTGATATCATCTTGAAATGCAGAGGGTAAAATATCGGGGATTAACTTTATTAAAAGTGGTAAAAGAAGAGCGCCACCAGGCAATAAAAACACTGCTAAAGCTGGAATTGCTTTACAAATATCTAACAATTGTATTTTAATTTTATCTTTCTCTTCATCAGATAAATTTGAATGGGTTCCTTTTTTTATAAGAAAGATTGCTTCTTTACTTTGCTCCAACTCTAACGCAAGTCTTTGTTTATTTTTCTGAAGTAATATTTTTATTTCATCAATACTATTCATTATATTTTTCTTCTTTTTCTTTCTGTTTTTAATAGATTTAATTCTCTACTTGTTTGTCCTGCCACTGAGGTATTTTCTTCGGCTCTTCGAATTAAATAAGGCATGACATCTCTTACTGGACCAAAAGGCAGGTATTTTGCTACATTATATCCTTTACTAGATAAATTATAGCTGATATGATCACTCATACCAAATAATTGACCAAACCAAAGACGCTTGTCATGCGCATCAATAGTATATTTTTTTGCTAATTCCATCACTAGGTAGGAGCTTTCTTCATTGTGAGTACCTGCAAATAATGCCATTTTAGGGTATTTCATCATGTACTTAATCGCTTCATTATAATTATCATCTGTCGCTTGTTTATCCCTACAAATGGGTGAAGCATATCCTTTTCTTTCTGCTCTTTCTCGTTCTTTTTCCATGTAGGCACCTCTAACAACTTTTATTCCAATATGGAATGATTTTGTTTTCGCTTTTTCGTGCAAGGCTTTTAAATAGTCCATTCGATCATGTCGGTACATCTGTAAAGTATTAAAAACGATGGGTTTTTCTTTATTGTAGACCTCCATTAATTCTTCAATTAATTCATCAGCGGATTGTTGCATCCAACTTTCTTCTGCATCAATTAATAAAGGAACCTCTTTTTTTACAGCAAGTTTACAAACAGTATGAAAACGAGCTACCACTCTACTCCATTCCTTTTGTTCTGTATTATTTAATGTTTTTCCTTCGGACACCTTTTGATACAAGTCAAAACGCCCAAAGCCCGACGGTTTAAAAACTGCGTATGGAATGGAATTTCTTTCTTCACAAAAATCAATAATTCTTATAATTTTTTTTAAGGCTTCATCAAAACTAATTTCTTCATCTTTTCCCTCTACTGAATAGTCTAAAACACTATGTACATTGCCTTTTTCATACATGTGATCAATGACAGGTATACAATCATCCTCTGTGACACCTCCACAAAAGTGATCAAAAACTGTAGAACGGATTAAGCCTTCAATAGGCAAATGTGCTTTTAATGCAAAATTTGTAACAGCACTTCCAATTCTTACCATTGGTTGATTTTGAATCATTTTAAACAAAAAATAGGCACGTTCTAGTTGAGAATCAGATTTTAAGGAAAAGGCTACTTTAGTATTATCAAAAAGGTTCATAATGTAGAGGGATTATATATTAACAAATATAGGTATTGAATGTCAATAATTAAATAATTTATTTTTAATTTGCAGCATTAATAAATTACAAATGAAATCGATACAAGCAGCTACCTATTCTATTAGTTTTCAAGACAAAGGGTACAATGAACTCTCTAATTTAATCGAAAGCAATGAGTACTCTTCGCTCTTTATTTTAGTTGATGAAAACACCTTAGAGCATTGTTATCCAAAATTCATCGAAAATTTGGAGACTACTAAATCTATTGAAATTATAAAAATCAGATCTGGAGAAATTCATAAAAACCTAGAAACCTGTATCAGCGTTTGGAATTCAATTACCAAATTGGGTGGAGATAGAAAAAGCTTACTTATTACCCTAGGTGGTGGAGTCATTACTGATTTGGGAGGTTTTGTTGCTTCTTGTTTTAAACGTGGTATTGACTTTGTAAATATACCAACCACATTATTATCTATGGTGGATGCTTCTGTTGGAGGAAAAACAGGTGTAGATCTAGGAGTTTTAAAAAATCAAATTGGATTATTTGCAAATCCTGAAATGGTTTTAATTGATACTGATTATTTAACAACAGTTACAGAGAGAGAAATTAAATCTGGAATTGCAGAAATCATCAAATATGGACTCACTTATGATGTTAAACTATTCAATAAGATAAAACAAGATAAAAACAACAATATCAATGATTTAATATTTAAATCTATTGACATAAAAAACAAAGTTGTTCAACAGGACCCAAAAGAACAAAACATACGTAAAATTTTAAATTTTGGTCATACCTTAGGGCATGCAATTGAGTCTTTTTATTTAGAATCTGAAGATAAAAACAACCTCACGCATGGAGAAGCTATTGCTGTTGGGATGGTTTGCGAAAGCTACCTATCTTGTAAATTACTAGGATTTTCTTTTGAAAAAGTCAACGAAGTAAAAGAAGTCATTTTATCAATTTACGATAAAGTACATCTTTCAAAAGAAGATTTTCCTGGGATTATGGAGTTGTTAAAACACGATAAGAAAAATGTAAACGGTCAAGTAAACTTTGTGTTACTAAATGATTACGAAGATTATCAACTCGATTGTAAAGTTTCTAATGAACTAATCACTGAGAGTATGGAATTTTTTAATATTTAAAAAATTAAAACTCTCGCTTCCCAAACTCACTATCAATAAATTTTGATTTGTCTTTAGCTGCATTGAAACTGTAAGAGAGGTTTAACGAAAGCATGTCTACTTCATACACGTAGTTTGTAGAAGTATAAAATTGATTTGGTCTAGAAGTAGTAATTCGTTGCTCATTAGTTTTAAACATCCCCATATCAATATTTTGCCATTGAAAAGTTGCTATAAGTCTGTCATCCAAAAATTTCTTTCTAAATGTTAAGTTTGGAGAGTAAAAACGAGAATCTTCGCCCATAGCTGTATTCCTATCAGACAAATAATTAAACGTAAATTGCAATGAAGTATTTCTTGCAAAGCGATAGGTAGAATTTAAATTAAAGGAGTAGATAGTTGATTTTGAATCTATATCATAATTTCTTTCAACCCCATCTCTGTGTCTAAAATTTAGAAGACCATCAATTGCATAATTATAAATATTTACACCAATAAAATTGGTCCACTTTTCTGAAGGCTTTAAAGTTGCTCCAATTTCTAAACCAATTGAATTGCTCTTACCAACATTTGAATAAACTCTATTAATGATACTATCAATTACTGCACCATTAGCTTCATAAGCCAATGTATTTACACGATTAATAACATTTTCTACATGTCTAAAATATGCGGTTGCATACATAGAATTCCCTCTTTTTAATTTCTTAGTAATTCCCAATTCAATTAAGTCAATAAATTCTGGTAATAAAGTATTATCTCCTTGTTCAAAAACCTCAGAGTGTTCACGTTCTGCAAAACTATTCATTTTGAAAGTCGTTGTTCTTTCAATTCTTTTGCTGTACGCTGTTTTAATATTTGTCTTGCTGTTAATTTTATATTGTAAAGATGCAGAAGGAAATAATTTTATAAAATCATACTCATACACATTTTCATTAATGTCACTTTTTAGAACTTCCTTATACTCTCTATCCATAGATTCTAAGCGAACCCCAGCAGTATAATTCCATTTATTTTTTAAACCTGAAACTTGTGCATATCCAGAATGAATACTTCTTTTTAAACTTACATCACTAGAAAACTGAGGAACTTCAATCCCATCTCTCTCATAAACAAATTTTCCTGTATGATCTAAATCACGATATTGATACCCCATTTCTAGGGTTCCAAAAGAAAAGGGTTTCCATAGATAATCTAAATTAAAACGTTTTCCATATAAAGGATTGTCATTGGTATTGTATTCTTTTTGATAAATAATAGAATTGTCTGGAAAACCAACATTGTCATTTTCTGTAGGACCTCCTAAAAACGTATATTCATATAATATTGATGCAGAAATTTTTGATGTATTCTCAAATTGATGCGAATAATCAAAACTACCCAAGGCAAAATCTCCTTTTCTAATTCTTAAATTATGATTGTAATACTCAAATGTATATTGACGATTGTTCGATGCTATTGGAGAAATTGAATGATTGTCATAGTATACAATATCTGCCAATCTTTCTTTTGTCCTTTGTCCAGAAAAAAAGCCCAAAGAATACGCATCTGATTCATTTGGAGTATATTCGATATTAAACCTTCCATTATAGGTAACTTCATCAAAACTACGCTCACCATCTGAAGGTAAAAAAGTTGTTTTATTTTCTGATGAATTTACAATAAACATAGCTCCCTCTCTTCTACCTGACTTATCATTTCTTTGATAACTAGCTCCTAAAGAGATGTTCAAATTCTCTGTTCTTTTATTAAAAGTTGCATCAATACCATGCCTTTTTGCAGCTACTTTAGTCTCATAATTTTCTATAGAAGGAAATCCTCCACGAATATTGACTTGTAAAAAAGTTCCATTAATAGCTCCTTTTCTTGTAATGATGTTAAGAATCCCTGCTTTTCCTTCAGGATCGTATTTAGCGGAGGGTGCAGTAATTAACTCAACACTTTCTAAAGCATTCGCTGGCAATTGTGCTAAAACTGCACCCGCATCTCCTTGCGTTGGCTTACCATTAATTAAAATAGTAAACCCCTTACTCCCTCTTATACTAATCTCTCCCATACCATCAATCGATACTGAAGGTAAATTCTTTACAACATCAACTGCATTCCCCCCAACCGAACTTTGATATTTTTTGACATCAAAAATTTGTCTATCAATTTTATGTAAAACAGTTTGTTTTTCCGTTTTCAGAATCACTTCATTTAAGTTATTTCCAGCACCCAGAGCTAATTTTAGAATTCCTAAATCCTTTTTCTCTTGTTTTTTATTAACGACAATCAATTCAATTTTCTTAATTTGATATCCTATAAACGAAGCTTCTAAATAATAGGTTCCTGGTTTTATATTAGAAATTAAAAAACGACCATCTTTACCTGTAACGACTCCTGTTATTAGCTTTTTGTTATTTGACAGATATAAAGCTACAGAGGCGTATTCTAGAGGATAATTATCTTCATTGGCTATAATTTTCCCAGTTAATTGAGCAGTTGTAAACTGAGTTATGATAAAAAAAATTAATAGATATAATTGTTCTTTTAATTTCATGAAATAGGATTGGTATGATTATTTTAAACTTTAAAAAATAGTTGTTTAAAAAAATTAACAAAAACAAAAGTTAAATTAAAAATTGGATTAAAAAAAATCCTTCAAATTGAAGGATTTTTTTTTGGCAGGTAATTGCCTATTATATTTTCTTAACTTTTACAGCGTTCATTCCACGCATACCTCTTTCCAATTCAAAAGAAACCTTGTCATTTTCAGCAATTTCGTCAATTAAACCACTAACATGCGTAAAATATTTTTCATTATTTTCAGTATCTATTATAAAACCAAAACCTTTTGAGGTATCAAAGAATGAAACCTTTCCTTTTCTAACAGGATCTTCTTCTGGTAAATCTTCTTTTTTGGTTACAGAAATTTGAATGTCTTCCAATTCATATTCAACTTTTAGATCTGGATCTGGGGGAGTATCCGTTAAATTTCCATTATGATCAACATAGGCAAACTGAATACCCGCTGATCCATTCTCATCTTTTTCGGCCTTTCTAGCCTCCATTTTTTTCTGTTTATCCAAACGTTTTTTTAAACGTTTTTTTTCTTTTTCACTTTTACTAAATGTTTGTTGCGATTTGGCCATTAAAAATAAAGAGTTTTAAAGTTATTGTTTCTGATAAGATAAATACCTAACTAAAAATTAAAAATCAAACTAGGGATAACTAGAACAATAACTAGAGTGTATTCTGTCTTATAAAGCAAAGATAGTATTTATTCAGGAATTATACTTCATTGAAATAGTGTAGATTTAAAAAAGTAATAAAAGTTTCATATACTTTTCATTTTTGCTTACTTTTATTCAAAGAAAGCAGCTATAAATTCTGCTACACACGCAGGTTTCTCTTGTCCTTTAATTTCAATAACACAAGAAAAGGTAACTTTCACTCCCTTGTTAGAAATATCATCTATCTCTTTAACAACTGCAATCATTCTTAACGCACTATTTACAGGAACCGGATTAGGAAAACGAACCTTATTCAATCCGTAGTTTAAACCCATGGTTAAACTTTTTATTAAAAAAGTTGCTTCTAATAACTTAGAAATCATTGATACAGACATAAAACCGTGAGCAATAGTACTATTGAAGGGACTCTCCTTCTTTGCTCTCTTTTCATCTACATGAATCCATTGTTTATCTAGTGTAGCATTTGCAAAATCGTTGATCATTTCCTGAGTAATTGCATACCATTCTCCAAATGGTAATTGTTTACCAAGCATTGATCTAAACTCTTGAATATTTGTAAATTCTAATGGTTTCATATCTTAGTTTTTATTAAACAAATCATCTTTAATTTTAGGGAGTTGCAACTTAAATTTCACAGCAATCACTCTAATAATCACAATTATAGAGGCTGAAAAAACAAATATAACATTTTCAGTCATGTTAAAATAAGTCAATAATAAATAGGAAATTCCACCTATCAAACAAGCTGAAGCATATATTTCTTTTTCAAAAATTAGCGGTATTTTATTCGTTAAAACATCGCGCAATACGCCACCAAAAACTGCGGATATCATTCCCATTATAAGTGCTATAATTGGATTTAAATTAAATGACAACCCTTTTTCTAAGCCCAATAATGTAAAAACACTCAAACCAACCGTATCAAATAAAAACATGGTTTTGCTTAAATGAGCAATTTTACTCTTGAAAAGAAAAGTAAATATAACAGCTAGAAAAATTGTGTACATATAGTTTAAATCTCCAATCCAATTAATTGGATGGGCATCAATTAGAAGATCTCGCAACATTCCTCCTCCAACAGCGGTAACAAAAGCGATGATAACCACTCCAAATAAATCAAATTTTTTATCTGAGGCTACCAAAGCCCCACTAACTGCAAAGGCAAAAGTTCCTATAATATCTAAAAAATAAATAAATTCCATTTACACGGTAACTTCTGAAAACTTAATATTTAAATCTTTCTGTATTTGATGGATTTTTTCTAGTTCAGAAGGAAGAATAAAAGCAATAGAAACCCCTGTTTTACCCGCTCTAGCAGTTCTTCCACTTCTGTGTGTATAATATTCTAATTGCTCTGGTAACTGATGATGAATTACGAACTCTAACCCTCTTACATCAATACCTCGAGCAGATACATCGGTAGATACTAAATACTGTAAATTCTCTTTCTTAAAAGCACGCATCACTTTATCACGTTCTTTTTGTTGCATATCTCCTTCTAAGGCTGCGGTAGAAAATCCTTCTTCAATTAAATACGTTGCTAAATTCTGAGCACCTGCTTTTGTTCTACAAAAAATAATTCCTCTTTGTGCTTGTCTTTTTTCTAAGAAAGAAACAATATCTTGAAACTTCTCTTTAATGGTTGTTTTAACAAAATGATGACGAATATTGGCGTTTACCAATGAATTGCTATTGATTTCTACCCTCGGGGCATTGGAATCCATATATGTTTTTACAATTCTTTTGATCTCTTCTGGCATTGTTGCTGAGAACAACCAAGTTTTTCTATCTGTTTTCGTTGTAAACTTTAAAATTCGATTTAAATCTTGTTTAAAACCCATACTAAGCATCTCATCTGCTTCATCTAAAATAACAGTTTTAACATGACTAATATCGACACTTCCACGTTCAATTAAATCGATTAACCGCCCTGGAGTTGCCACAACGATATGCGTGGTTCTTTTGAGGTTATTCATTTGACGGTCTATCTTCTCGCCACCAAAAACAGCCTCAACAAAAACTTTTTGCTCATTAAACTTTGTAAATTTGAATAATTGCTTTTTTATTTGTTGTACCAATTCTCTTGTTGGTGATAGAATCAATGCTTGTATATCGTCAGAACTTGTATCAATATGATGCAGTACAGGCAATCCAAATGCTGCTGTTTTCCCTGTACCAGTTTGCGCTAACCCAATAAAATCGGTAGCAGATTTCAATAAAACTGGAATTGTTTTCTCTTGAATCTCTGAAGGTGAAGAGATTCCTAATTCTTTGATTGCTTTTATATAATTTTTTTGAACTCCTAAGGAAGAAAAAGTTGCCATTTTGTATCTAAATTTTGTGCAAAGATACTTTTATTTAGGAGCTTGTAATACTTTTAAAACATTTTCTCTAATTCTTGAAGGCTTAAAGGTTATTGCGTCTAGCATAGCCCATGTTGTTTTTGCTTTTACTAACAAAATATCATTTTTATAAAACTCCATAAAACGAACAGAAGTAACCCCTTTGGTCTCTCCTACCCATGTTTTTACAGTTATTTCATCTCCTAAACTAGCCTGTTTAAGATAGTCAATTTCATGCCTTACCACTACCCAAATATATTGTAAAAGAGGAGTGTCTTTTGTTAAATGAGCCCAATGTGATGTCGCAATTTTATCCATCCATTTGACATATACTAAATTATTTACATGTTGTAAAACATCGATATCTTCTGAGGAAACTCTTATTTTTATTGTAAAAATATTTTTCATATAAATTGATAGGTATACATAGTCATATTACTTTTGAAATAATTATGGTTACAACTGAATATCAAACAATCGAGAATATCAAACAATCGATTCACCATTTAAATTTGTAGTTAAAATATCGCTGAACAAATTAAAGAAAGGACGCAATGCTTTAAAACTTTCATCTACGCTATTTATAAAATTGGGAGAGAGTACTTCTGCATCAGTGAAATTCCTAGAAGCTATAAAACCTTTTTTTCGTAATAAATTAACATCTGGGTGTTCTTTATCAAAACCTCTTGGAGCTGTTTTTAATTCAGTTAAACTTTTAAATTTTCCTTCAAAATGCTTTAAAAATTTTTCATCTTTTAAAATATTTTTTATTTCAGAAGCATCCAATTCAATCTCTTTTCGTATTCTAAATAGATCTTCGTTGTTTGGCTCCCAAAAGCCGCCAGCTAAGAAAGATTCTCCTGGTCTAATTCTTAAAAAATAGCCTCCTCGAAGCTCTTTTCCCAGTCTAGAAAATGAATTTGCAAAATGAGCTTTATAGGGTGTTTTGTCTTTAGAAAAACGAACATCCCTGTAAATACGCATCATTTTAGATTTTTCAATCTCATCGTGCTTTTGCAAGTTTTCGTTAATTTCTTGAAATACATCTTTTGCATTTTGTTGTGCTTGAATATAGCCTTCTTTATGGACTGCGAACCAATCTCTATTATTGTTTTTTTTTAAATTATTTAAAAATTGAAAACTACTTTTCTCGAATTGCATTTTGATCAGTTTTAAAGGGTCAATTTACAAAATAGATTTGTAACTTCGATTCTAAGATGTATCAAAAAAACAAAGTCATTCAAAAAAGATATGAGGGATTTCTTCAAACAAATAGTTTGTGGAAAAATAATGCTATTTATCAATTGAATCAATTTAAAATTGAGGCTAAATCTAAAAAGATTGAACTAATAATAAATGAAAATTTACGACTTGGAAAATATATTGAACGTTTAGTTTCCTATCAACTTGAGCAAGAAGAATCTATTTCAATTATTTGTGAAAATATTCAAATTCAAAAAGAAAAAATCACTTTAGGAGAATTAGATTGTATCCTACAAAAAGAAAAAAAAATCATTCATCTTGAGATTATTTATAAGTTTTATTTGTATGATCCTTCTTGTGGAAAAACTGAAATTGATCATTTTATTGGACCCAACAGAAATGATTCTTTGGCTCAAAAATTAATAAAACTAAAAGAAAAACAACTTCCTCTGCTCTATTCAGATGAATGCGCTAAATATTTAAAGTCAATCCATTTAAAAGCGAGTGATATTGAACAGCAGGTTTACTTTAAAGGACAATTATTTATTCCTTTATCAATTAACAACATTCCATTAAGAAGCTTAAATAAAGACTGTATTGCTGGATACTACATCAATCAAAAAGAACTGGTTCTATTTGAAAATTGCAAGTTTTATATTCCAGAAAAAAAAGATTGGATTGTCATACCACACAAAAATGTTAACTGGCTAAAATTCGAAGAAATGAAAAAAATTTCTATCAGATATTTTGAAAAAAAATCTTCACCCCTATGTTGGTTAAAAAAAGAAAATGGAGAAATTTTAAAAATATTTTTAGTTTGGTGGTAAAATCACATCGTACATAAAAAAGGGTTTTTAAAGAGTTTCTAAGAATCTATTTGCAGCATTTTTATTGTCAATTTTTTGAAGACTCCAAGATAAATCATAAGTAATTTTCTCCCCGATGATTAGGGTTTTTTCTGGACTTAAACATTCTAATTCTGTAAATAAGTTATTTCCAAAAATAGTTACAGAGGTACCATGATCTGGGTAGGTGTTTTTTAGTTCAGTATCAAAATTAAATTGTTCTACAAATACGTATTTATTTATAAAACTAGCCACCCATTTTTTAGCATCAGCACCTACTTTTTGTGGCAAATTTTCTGAAGATTTAATTTCTAAAAGTGAGGATTTAAGAGCGATATTTGAAGTAGCATTGTTTTTAGAATCTGGCCATACAGGGACCATAAAACCATTTTTAAAAACACTATTCTCCTGAATCGGTAAATAGCTAATATTCGGTGTTTTAATTTTTGATAAACTCCAAATCGTAAGAGGAATTTTTTCTATTTCTTGATTTTGTGCAGCTATTTTTTTTACCAATTCTTGTTTGATATTCACACCTGTGCCCTTTTCAGAGATTGTAATTGTTCTTTTTATTTGTATGCCTAGTAGTTTGCTTATAGGACTTTCTAAAATTACCCCATTCTCTATACAGGAGACCGTATAAGAACTCGCATTGATACAAGGATCTGGAACATGCCTACTTCCTGTTAACAGATGAAAATACTCTTCAGAACATGGCAAAACTCTATTCCCTCCAACATTGGGTGCCTGAATGTTTGAATCTTTTTTGTAGTACTCCCCTGAACAAAACTCGACACCTTCAAATTCTTGATTTTCATAAAAAATATTTTCACCCTCTAAAAAACCAAAATGAAGAATCCTTCCCACTTCAGGAGCAACTATCAATTTTATTTCTGAATTGGAAATTTCTATAGATTTCTCCCAACCTCTATATGCTATGTTTTTAATTGTAATACCAGACATCTATTATATTTTCTATTGCAAAAATGATAAAAAAAAAGGGATGTATTTGCATCTTATTTTTAAAATAAGACATTTTTTTAATGGTATCTTTGAATAGATTTAAAAAAAACACTGTTTTTTAATTCAAGTAAAAAAATTGTGAAGAAGAAAAAAAAAGAACTAAAAAACCCATGGCCTACTAAAGATGCTATGGAGCAAGTTTATGAAATGCATCTATGGGGAAAGAACAGTACTAAATTTTATTCAGGAATAGGCTCACATGATTCAAAGATAATAGATCCCTATATTGAAATCGTTTCATCCTTTTTAAATTCTTTTAAAAACCCTCTAATCGTATGTGATCTCGGGTGTGGAGATTTTAATGTAGGAAAAAAACTGGTCCAATTTACCCAAAAATATATCGCAGTAGATATTGCATCAAATCTTATCAATTTCAATAAAAATAAATTTAAAAACGAGAAATTAGAATTTCATTGTTTAGACATCGCTGTAGATGATGTACCTTTTGGAAATTGTGCTCTAATAAGACAGGTATTACAACATTTATCCAATGTAGAAGTTCAAAATATTTTACACAAACTGAAAATGTATAAATATGTTATTTTAACAGAACACATTCCTAATGGAGAGTTTACTCCAAATAAAGAAATAATTTCAGGTCAAGGTACAAGGCTTAAAAGCCAGAGTGGCATTAACGTATTTACTGCACCATTTAATTTTAAAGTGAAAGCACAGAAAGAAGTATTAGCAATTCGCTTAAACAATTCTGAAGGACTGATAGTAACCAGTCTTTTGACTATTTTTTAAACTTGCTTCTAGTTTAAATATTTTTTTTATCGGAAGAATTAAAACGAAGTGTTCACCTTGGCACAAGAATTGTCTTTAATTAAGAAGAAACAAAGTATTTAAAAATTAAAAAACTGATTATCAGTAAATTATAAAAAATAAATTGACACTTATTTTCTGTTTAAGAAAAAAAAATGTCAGTATGACAGAGATATAACAAATGAGTAAACCAAAAGTAATGCATTTAGACAATTTGTCGCTTCACAGTATGTTGAATGAAGATTCTGAATTAATTCCATTAATGACTCCTGAAGATGAGGAAATCATTAATAAAGAAAGTGTTCCAGAGATTCTACCTATTTTACCGCTAAGAAATACTGTTTTATTTCCAGGAGTCGTAATTCCTATCACGGCCGGAAGAGATCAGTCTATACAACTAATAAAAGACGCTAATAAGGGAGATAAGGTCATTGGAGTTGTGGCTCAAAAGAACGAAGAAATAGAGGAACCTGGCTTAAAAGACATTCATACAACAGGAGTTGTGGCTCAAATATTACGAGTTCTGAAAATGCCAGATGGAAATACAACTGTAATTATTCAAGGTAAAAAACGTTTTGAAATTGATACAATCATTCAAGACAAACCCTATTTGAAAGCAACTGTCAAAGAAGCGAATGAGGATAAAGAAATTGAGGATGTCAAAGAGTTTGATGCTATTATCGAATCTATAAAAGAACAAGCTTTAGAAGTCATTAAAGAAAACCCAATGCTCCCCTCAGAAGCTTCTTTTGCTATCAAAAACATACAATCTAATTCTTTTTTGGTGAATTTTATTTCCTCTAATATGGACTTATCTGTATCTCAAAAACAAATAATTTTAGAGAAAGACAATTTAAAAGAACGTGCTTTACTAGCGCTAAAAAATCTAAATAAAGAATTACAAAAATTACAATTAAGAAATGATATTCAATCTAAAACTCGTGAAGATTTAGATCAACAACAACGTGAATATTATTTACATCAACAGTTAAAAACAATCCAAGAGGAATTAGGAGGCGCTTCAAATGATGAAGAATTAGAAGAAATGCGCCGACAAGCAAAAACTAAAAAGTGGACAAAGGAAATCGGTAAAACTTTTGAAAAAGAATTGAATCGTTTGAAAAGAATGAACCCTCAAGCAGCTGAGTATGGCGTTCAAAGAAGCTATTTAGAATTACTGTTAGAATTACCCTGGGGTATCTATTCTAAAGATAAGTTCGATTTGAAACATGCGAATAAAGTTTTAGATAAGGATCATTTTGGGCTAGAAAAAGTGAAAGAACGAATCATTGAACACTTAGCTGTCTTAAAATTAAGAGGTGACATGAAATCACCTATTATTTGTTTATATGGACCTCCTGGAGTTGGTAAAACTTCGTTGGGTAAATCTGTGGCGGAAGCTTTGGGACGCAAATATGTTAGAATGTCTCTCGGAGGTTTGCGTGATGAAGCTGAAATACGAGGACACAGAAAAACCTACATTGGTGCGATGCCTGGACGTTTAATTCAAAACTTAAAAAAATCTGGGACTTCAAATCCAGTTTTTGTATTAGATGAAATAGATAAATTAAGTCAAAGTCATCAAGGAGATCCTTCTTCTGCAATGTTAGAAGTATTAGATCCTGAACAAAACGAAGCTTTTTACGACAATTATTTAGAAGTTGGTTACGATCTGTCTAAAATTCTTTTTATCGCTACAGCGAATAACTTAGGACAGATTCCATGGGCTTTAAGGGATAGAATGGAAATTATAAATGTTACAGGATATACAATTGAAGAAAAAATAGAAATAGCCAAAAGACATTTACTTCCAAAACAACTAAAAGAACACGGTCTAACTTCAAAAGAACTTAGTTTGACTAAAAAACAAATTGAACAAATTGTTGAGGGATATACGCGAGAGTCTGGAGTTCGTGGATTAGAAAAGAAAATTGCAAAAGTAGTTCGTTTTGCCGCAAAATGTATCGCACTAGAAGAATCATATGAGACTAGTATATCCTCAGAAAAGGTTGAAGAAATTTTAGGAACTCCAAGAAATAGAGATAAATTCGAAAATAATGACGTAGCTGGAGTAGTTACAGGACTCGCCTGGACAAGTGTTGGTGGAGATATCTTATTTATAGAATCTATATTATCAAAAGGAAAAGGAACGCTTTCAATTACGGGGAACTTAGGAACTGTTATGAAAGAATCTGCGACAATAGCATTGCAATACATAAAATCAAATGCAGAAGAATTTGGCATCGAGCCAGCAACCCTAGATAAATACAATGTTCATATTCACGTTCCTGAAGGGGCTACGCCTAAAGATGGTCCAAGTGCTGGAATTACTATGTTAACCTCTTTAGTTTCCTCTTACACTCAGCGTAAAATTAAAAATAGACTAGCCATGACTGGAGAAATAACGTTGCGTGGTAAAGTATTACCAGTTGGTGGAATAAAAGAAAAAATATTGGCTGCTAAAAGAGCTAACATTAAAGAAATTATATTGTGTAAAGAAAACGAAAAAGATATTCTAGAAATAAAAAAGAACTATTTAAAAGGGCTTACATTTCATTATGTAACAGAAATGAAAGAAGTCATACAAATAGCACTCACAAAACAAAAAGTAAAAAATGCTAAGAAATTAGCCTAACTTTAAAAGCTTCCTAACAGGAAGCTTTTTTATTAAATTTAGGTTAGAAAATAACTTTCACATAACAAGATATTGCTGTTTGTTAGCTCAAGCTAAAATTTAATTATTTAAAAAAATAGAAGATTCAATTTTTAAGAAAAAAATATCCGAATTTTTATGTAGTTTTGGGATGATCCTAAAAGGAAATGACGAGGAAACTAGGAGTTCAATAAAAAACAGCGAACTCTTTTGCTCATAAAGCATAACTATCTAAAATAAAACTGATTGCCTAATTTCATAGAAGTCATATTACCCATACCCATTCAAAAGACATTTACATATTCTGTAACTGAAGAAGAGGCAAATTTTTTACAAATAGGAATGCGTGTTGCAGTTCCATTTGGAAAATCTAAAATGTACTCAGCATTGGTCTTAAATATTCATCAAACCAGACCTACACTATATGAAGCAAAAGAGATTCATCAAATTTTAGATGAAACCCCTTTGGTAAATAAACAGCAATTGCAACATTGGCAATGGATTTCTGAATATTATATGTGTTCTTTGGGAGATGTATACAGGGCTTCTTTACCTTCTGCATTTTTATTGGAAAGCGAGACCGTTATTCATAAAAATGAGCACTTTTCTGAGGATACTATCTTAACAGATAATGAGTTTTTAATTTTTGAAGCATTGCAACATCAATCACAATTAACCCTTCATGAAGTTGGTGCTATTTTAGGCAAGAAAAAAATAATGCCAACAGTAAATGAGTTAATAAAAAAAGCTGCAATTACAGTTAAAGAAGAAATTTACGAACAATACAAACCTAAATTAGTCAAATACGTTCGTCTGCACGCTGACTATTCTTCAGACAATTCATTAGAAAACTTACTCAAGGAACTTTCAAGAGCAAAAAAGCAACGAGAGACTGTTTTAACTTTTTTTCAATTATCAACCTTAAATAAACCAATAAAAGCAAAGTTCTTAGAGGAAAGCGCTGGAGTTTCTTCTAGTATTTTAAAATCATTAGTTGATAAAAACATCTTCGAATTTTATCATATTCAAACAGATCGAATTCAATTCAAAGGCGCTACTAATTCATTAAAAACATTGAATGAGTTCCAAGAAAAAGCACTTTCAGAAATTAAAGAAATCTTCACAAAAAAAGAAGTAATACTCTTACACGGTATTACTAGTTCTGGTAAAACCGAAGTGTACACAAAGTTAATTCAAGAGGTGTTAGATCAAGGGAAACAAGTGTTATTCTTATTGCCAGAAATTGCATTAACTACGCAAATTATTACACGCTTACAATTTTATTTTGGAGATCAAATCTCAGTTTTTCATTCTAAATATTCGATGAATGAACGTGTAGAAGTTTGGAATAATCTTTTAGAAAACAAGACAAAAACACAAATAATTTTAGGGGCAAGATCTTCCATTTTTTTACCATTCTCTAACTTAGGATTAATCATTGTAGACGAAGAGCATGAAACATCTTATAAGCAATTTGAACCCTCACCAAGATACAATGCACGAGATGCTGCTGTTATTTTAGGTAAAATTCACAATGCAAAAATTTTATTAGGCTCTGCAACTCCTTCTTTAGAAAGTTTTTTTAACTCACAACAAAAAAAATATGGTTTTGTTGAATTGAATAGACGCTATGGAAATGTATTATTACCAAAGATAGAATTGATAGACGCAAAAGAAAAGCACAGAAAAAAAGAAATGAAAGGTCATTTTTCTGACAGGTTATTGAAACTCATTCAAGAAGCTTTAAACGAAAAAGAACAGGTTATTTTATTTCAAAATAGACGTGGTTTTTCTCCCGTTGTAGAGTGTACTACATGTGGTGTTTCACCTCAGTGTCCCAATTGCGATGTAAGTTTAACCTATCATAAATTTAAACACGAGTTACGATGTCATTACTGTAATTATCAGAGGGCAATGCCTAACAATTGTGATGCATGTGGAAGTAACACATTGGATCACAAAGGCTTTGGGACAGAACAAATAGAATTAGAATTAAGAGCGTTATTTCCTGATCATACGATTGGAAGAATGGATTTAGACACCACTCGAGGTAAACATGGATACCAAAAAATAATTGGAGCTTTTGAAGCTAGAGAAATAGACGTATTGGTTGGAACTCAAATGCTTTCCAAAGGGTTAGATTTTGATAATGTTTCTTTAGTGGGAATTATAAATGCAGATTCTATGTTAAATTTCCCAGATTTTAGAGCACACGAAAGAGCCTACCAAATGATGGTTCAAGTTTCAGGAAGAGCAGGGAGAAATAAAAAACAAGGAAATGTTGCCATACAAACTTTCAACCCTTATCATCAAATTTTACAACAAGTCGCCGCGACAAATTATACAGAAATGTACAATGAACAATTGCAAGAACGCTGGCAATATAAGTACCCACCCTATTATAGATTGATTAAAATTACATTAAAACATCGAGATTACAACAACGTTGATAATGGAATTAATTGGTTGTCAAAAGCCTTACAAAATTCTTTTGGGGAGTTTGTTTTGGGACCCACTGCTCCTACAGTCTCTAGAATAAGAAATCAATATATCAAGAATATAGTGATCAAAATTCCTCCTAAGCAAAGTTTGGTTGGTACTAAAAAACAACTTCAAAAGATTAAGAATACTTTTGAAGCTGTTAGTATGTTTAGATCTATTCGATTTATTATTGATATTGATGCCTATTAAAACTTAATGAATGTTGTAGACATAAAAGTAAATGCTATTTTCTATTAATTTGAAATTAGTAATTTCTATATTTTTTTGTTTCTTCGAAAATATGTGTTAATATTTTCTGATCTTTTTCATCAAAAACTAAATTTCTACGCTTCAAAACTACCTCTGCAACTTCAAATACTTTATTGGTTTTGTACTCTGTAAACCCTGAAGCTCCTCCCCAACTGAAAGAAGGAACAAAATTTCTTGGAAATCCACTTCCAAAAATATTGGCACTCACTCCTATTACTGTTCCTGTATTAAACATGGTATTGATTCCACACTTAGAGTGATCTCCCATTATTAAACCACAAAATTGCAATCCAGTATTCGCAAAACGTCCGGTTTCATAATGCCATAATTTTACTGTTGCATAGTTGTTTTTAAGGTTTGAGTTATTGGTATCTGCTCCTAAATTACACCATTCTCCGATAACAGAATTTCCAAGAAATCCATCGTGCCCTTTGTTAGAGTATGCCATTAAAACAGAATTATTAATCTCTCCTCCTACTTTACAATAGGGTCCTAAAGTAGTTGCTCCATATATTTTAGTATTTAATTTTAATACTGAAGACTCACCCATTGCGAAAGGTCCTCTAACTGCAGAGCCCTCCATTATTTCAGCATCTTTACCAATATAGATAGGGCCGGATAAAGCATTTAAAATAGCAAACGTAATTTTGGCTCCTTCTTCAATAAAAATATTCTCTTTACAAAGATATCTTGTCCCCTCTGGTATTGGTTGTGATGTTCTTCCCTCAGTAATTAAGTCAAAATCTTCCTGAATAGCTTTGTCATTTAATGAAAAAATATCCCAAGTATTTTTTATTTGAAGTACTTCTTCATCAAATTCAATTTGCGTATAGTCATCAAAATTCACTTCTTCTTGAGAATCTGATGTAAAAAAAGCAAGGACGTCTTCACCTTTAAAAATAGCTTCATTTTTAGACAAGTTTTTTACTTTTTCAACCAAAGACGGAGTTGGGCAAAAAGAAGCATTTATTAAAACATTCGCTTCCATTTCTACCATTGGATATTTTTCTTCTAAATATTCTTCTGTAACTGTGGTGGTGGTTAGACCTAAAAATTTTTCCCATTTTTCTCTAATGGTTAAAATTCCTATTCTAATATCTGCAACTGGTTTTGTATATGTAAAGGGCAATAGAGCATTTCTAACATCTCCATCAAATAGAATATAATTCATTTCAACTTTTATTTAACTTGTACAAATTTACTTTAAAAAAGGTAAATAAAAAACCGATTGAATTGATACAATCGGTTTTTTTTTATGAGGTACTCGTAACTGTTATTTTTTAATAAATTTTTGTGTTCCTATTTTACCATCTGCAAGCACTTTTAAAATATACACCCCTGAACTTAAATTTTCGACGTTTATACTATTATTAACTTGCGACACTTTTTGAGTGAATGCCAATCTACCGATAAAATCATAAAATTCTACGGAAGCGTTCTCTGAACCCGAAGGCAATTGAATGGTTAGGCTTTCTGAGGCAGGATTTGGAAACATCTCAAATTGCAAACGGTTTGCTGACGAAAGGCTTAAAGAAGAATTCGAAATAGAGCTCCCTGTGTATACCTTGTCTCCAGAAGTTCCTCCATTACCATTCCCTGAAACAGATGCTCCATAAAAGGTGATTTTACCTTCTTCGGAAGAAGGCGATGTCCATTTAAACGACCAAGAACTTTTACCATTACCAGAACTTGTGTGTGTAATGTGAGAATTACCATTTACGGTTTTCGTATCATTACTTCCACTTACAGTAGAAAATGTACCAACCTTAGAATTATCACTATCCTTCTCGGCGGTAACTTGAAACCCATTTCTAGACCCTCCAGCAGAATTTGTGATGGTCACGTCGTACTGCGTATTAAAAGCATAACCTGTAGTAGGAATATTGGTTGTGATCGTAATATTACTTTCACTTACTGATGACCCACCATGACAAGCAGTACAATTATTACCATCACCTGGAGATCCGGAGTATGCTCCTGTTTTTCCTCCTGAATTAGACATCAATACAAACGCTGATAAAGGAATCGTAAATAATAGAATTTTAAAAAATAAATGTTTTTTCATAAAAAATAAAGATATTAAATTAATTAGTTTTTTTTTAAAACTACATAAAAAGCCTCAATAAAAAAAACCGAGTAAATAAATAACTCGGTTGTTTTGTATAATTGTGATCTTTAGAGAAAAACTATCTTCTACTATAATTTGGTGCTTCTTTTGTGATGGCCACATCATGAGGATGACTCTCGTTAATTCCGCTAGCAGTAATTCTAATAAATTGCCCTGTTTCTTTTAAAGTCGGAATATCTTTTGCTCCACAATATCCCATTCCTGCCCTTAATCCACCAATAAATTGATGAATACTTTCATCTAAATCTCCTTTGTAAGGGACTCTTCCTACAATTCCTTCAGGAACTAGCTTTTTTATATCAGCTTCTACATCTTGAAAATATCGATCTTTAGAACCTTGCTTCATGGCTTCTACAGAACCCATTCCTCGGTATGATTTAAATTTTCTACCCTCATATATAATAGTCTCTCCTGGAGATTCTTTGGTTCCTGCTAATAAAGAACCTAACATTACTGAATCTGCTCCAGCAGCAATTGCTTTTGGGATATCTCCTGTATACCGAATTCCACCATCTGCAATGACAGGAACTCCACTCCCTTTTATCGCAGCTGCAACTTCTAAAACTGCAGAGAACTGAGGAAAACCAACTCCAGCAACAACTCTTGTTGTACAAATAGAGCCAGGTCCAATTCCAACTTTAACAGCATCTGCTCCAGCCTCAACCAAATACTTAGCGGCTGCAGCTGTTGCAATATTACCCACTACAACATCTAAATTAGGAAATGTAGCTTTTACTTCTTTTAAAACTGACACCACTCCTTTTGTGTGTCCGTGAGCGGTATCTATGATAACAGCATCTACACCAGCGTTAACTAAAGCTTCTGCTCTAAGAACAGCATCCGAGGTAACTCCGAGGGCTGCGGCAACTCTTAATCTACCGAAGGTATCTTTATTTGCGATCGGTTTCTGTGTTACTTTTGTAATATCTCTAAAAGTAATTAAGCCTTTTAATTTATAGGCTTCATCTACGATTAATAGTTTTTCAATTTTATTTTTTTGAAGAATTTTTTCCGCATCTTTAAGGGAAGTCCCAACAGGAGCTGTTACCAAGTTTTCACTTGTCATCACTTCTACAATAGGTCTTTGATTGTCATGTTCAAAACGCAAATCTCTGTTCGTAACAATCCCTTTTAAAATTCCGTTCTGATCTACGATTGGAATTCCACCTATTCGGTGTTCTTTCATATTCGCTTTAGCTTCTAAAACTAATGCCGTTAATGGAAGAGTAACAGGGTCTAGAATCATACCACTCTCTGCTCGTTTGACTCTCCTAACCTCATGCGCCTGTTGCTCAATCGTCATGTTTTTGTGTAAAACTCCTATTCCTCCCTCTCTCGCAATTGCAATTGCCATGGACGATTCTGTAACCGTATCCATCGCTGCAGAGGCTATTGGAACGTTTATAGTAATGTTTCTAGTAAATTTTGTTTGAATATTTACTTCTCTTGGAAGTATTTCTGAAAAAGCGGGAACTAATAAAACGTCATCATACGTTAGACCTTCTCCTAAAATTTTGTTGTTGTGTGCTGTCATGTTGCAATTAAAGTATAATTGCGAGCAAATTTACAACTAAATATTTGATTAGTTATAATTTTACTTATTTTAAAGTTTAATTAAATATTTATAAAATGAACATTAATAATCAAGTAGTTATGATTAATAATTATTTAAAAAAAGTTTGAAAAGATGTTTTTTGATTGTATCTTTAGGGTCATTATTAACCCCTAAATAAATAAAATAATGAAAAAAATAATTGCTAAAACCCTATTAGTATTCTATTTTGCATTGGTAACTTTATCTTGTTCTAAAGAGGAAGGCCTTAACAATCCTGGAGTAACTTTAGAAGTTAAAAAGAAAGAATTTGTAGAAAACTATGTCAATATAGTTCTGTCAAGTTATGAAGACACGTTAAACAACCTTTATGATTTACAAGTAAGCATCGATACTTTTATTGCCAATCCAACTGATGCGTCATTTAAAGAGGCCAAAAACAAATGGATCATTTCTAGAGAACCCTACGGCCAAACAGAATCGTTTCGTTATTACGATGGACCTATAGATGGTTCAGAAGGTGAGCCAGAAGGGTATATTAATGCTTGGCCCCTGGATGAAGCATTGATAGATTCTGTTACTGAAGGAACAGGCGGACAAGATTTATCAGACAACAGACAAAATATTATAAATAATACAACGGTATATCCTATTTTAACAAAAGATATTTTAAGAGAAATATCTGGATATAACAGCAATGAATCTAATGTGACCATTGGGTATCATGCAATAGAATTTCTTTTATGGGGTCAAGACAATACCATCCCTTCCTTAAAAATGAATGGACAAAGACCATTGACGGACTATACAACGGAAACAAATGCAACCAGAAGAGGGCAATATTTGAAGATAGTTAACGCACTTTTAGTGGAGGATATAAAAACTGTTGTTGATCAATGGAAACCCGGAGCTAGTTACAGAGACTATTTTTTAGCCTTAGCACCTGATGCAGCTATCACTAAAATTTTAACAGGTGCTGCTAAATTAAGTAAGGGAGAATTGGCTGGAGAAAGAATGGTAGTTGCCGTAGAAAATCAAAACCAAGAAGACGAACAATCTTGTTTTTCTGATAATACACACCGAGATATTTATTCAAATGCACTGTCTATTCATAATATTATTATTGGTTCTTATCAAAAAACAGATGGCTCTTCTATATCTGGAACATCTCTGTTAGATGTATTGAAACTTGTCAACGCAAATGAAGCAAATACTTTAGCTATAACCGCAGCAGAGGTAATGGATAAAGTTACAGGTATCTCGGATACTGGTTATTTTGACAATCAAATAATGATAGAAACGATTGATAATTTTGACAACCCTGTCATGTCAGCAGTTAAGACATTAAGAAAACAAGGCGATGAACTTGCCAAAGCAGGAAAATCTATTACTGGAAACACGATCGACCCAAGTGTATAGTTTATTCGAATGAGTTCAATATATATATATCAAATTTCAAACTTGTCTTTATAAGGCCTCGTTGGCTTGTGTTTTTAAAAAAAATAATGAAGCTTTTAGTCTTTCCATTTTGTTGCCTTTTCATAATTATTGCTTGCAGTAAAGAGGCTAACTATACCTCATTAAATACTTATGAAACGGGGGAAGAATTATCTGCAGGAAGGCTAACAACTTCTCTTTTAGGTGCAAATGCATTTGATCAAGCAGTACCTGGTTTACCTACAAATACTGATTTGTTATTTTTTGTTGGAAATTCTTTGTTTAGACAAAATTGGGTAAGTGCTCCTGCTTCAACAACAGCAAGAGATGGTTTAGGACCAACATTTAATGCAAGAGCCTGCAGTGCTTGCCATAATAAAGACGGCAGGGGTTTACCTTTGGAGCAAAACCAAGAATTTTCAAGTGGTTTCTTACTGCGTGTTAGTGAATCTGGTACAAATAATTTTGGAGGACCAAAACCAGTACCAAACTATGGGAATCAAATACAAGATAGAGGAAATTTAGGGATTCCTTTTGAAGCCAAAATTAACATCACTTACAAAACTTTAACAGGCAAATTTAACGATGGTGAAACCTATGAACTTCGCAAACCAATTTATACAATTATTGAGGAACAATTTGGGTCTTTACAGCATGTTTTAACCTCTCCAAGAGTTGGACAACAAGTGATTGGTTTGGGGTTAATAGATGCTTTATCAAAAGAGGATATACTTGCTAATGTTGATGAGTTTGATGCGGATAATGATGGTATTTCTGGAAAAGCAAATTATGTTTGGAATCACACAACAAATCAAAATGAATTAGGCAGGTTTGGTTGGAAGTGTAACCAGCCTACTTTAAGACAACAAATTGCAGATGCCTTCAGCGGAGATATGGGATTAACTACTTCTATTTTTCCTGAAAAAAACTGTCCTACTCCCCAAAAAAAATGTTTTGAAGCGCCAAATGGCGGCGCACCTGAAGTACCAGATAAATCACTGAATAATCTAATGATTTACACCTCATCATTATCCGTGCCCATAAGAAGAAATTATGAGGATGAAAATGTATTAAAAGGAAAACAGATATTTAGAGATTTGAAATGTAATAGCTGTCATATAGAAGTTTTTAAAACATCCAATGATTATCATTTCAATACGCTTTTGGAAAATATCACTATTAGACCTTTTTCTGATTTTCTACTACATGATATGGGTACTGATTTAGCAGACAATAGACCCGATTTTTTAGCTACTGGAAATGAATGGCGTACTCAACCACTATGGGGTATTGGAATGATTAAAGAGGTAAATAGTCATACTTTTTTATTACATGATGGTAGAGCAAGAAATATAGAAGAAGCTATTTTATGGCACGGTGGTGAAGCGAAAGTATCCAAAAACATGTATCTCAAAAAAACCAAAAAAGAAAGACAAGATTTACTTGCTTTTATAAACTCGCTATAAAACCATGAAAATAATCAAAACTTTCGTAGTAATTGAACTTTGAATCGATTAGAATTTGAACTCAAGTGTTGCGTAGAAGTTTCTTGGTGGAGAGGGTATAATTCCTGGTCCAGGATAGCCGGTTGCACGACGTGTAAAATAAGAAGTATCTAATAAATTGTTTATCCCTGACTCAATTTTAACGTTTTTGTACTTATAAGAAAAAGCAACATCTAAAATATCATAGGAAGGAATAATTCCTATAACACCACTCAAATTACTTTTTACAGAATTAGAGGCATCTGTATATTGTTCAGACATATAAGTATATTGAATACTTGAAGTGAAGTCTTTATAAGATAATTTTAACCCTGATTTTAAATTTACTCTAGGTACAAATTCTACATTTTTACCAGTAATTCCATTTATAGAAGAAGCTTTATATTGGGAATCTATAAGAGAGGTGTTTACAAAAAAGGAGGCTCCATAATCATCATCAATATCAAATAATTTTATGAGATTAAAATCGACTAAAGACTCTAAACCGTATATTACGGCATCACCAACATTACCTCGTTCAGACTTTATATTACCATCTTGAAAAACTTTTTGTACAAAACCAATTCGATCATTGTAATACAGCATAAAAGCACTTAAATCATAGGAGACTATTTTATTAAAAACACCCCTAACTCCAATGTCTAGATTATATCCTTTCTCATCAGTAATATTAGGATTAATGACGAATGCAGGATTTACGATACTAATATCTGAAAAAGTCACAGAACGATAATTTTGTGAAATATTATTATATACTTCTAAATATTTAAAGGGTTTATAACTTGTGCCAATTCCCAAGAGAATAAAAGATCTTTTTCTAGTTTCATTACTAAAAATAGTTTCGTTTAATAATAAATTACCAGCGGCATCTAAGTTGATGTTTTTAAAGTATCCTTCACTCTGTGTTTTAATGTGTTCAATTCTAAATCCAGGGGTAATCGAAAGGTTCTCTTTTAAGTAAATAATTTGTTCCCCAAAAAAGGCAGTGTTTAAATTTGGGTAATCGTAGGCAGATTGTGACTGATAGTCTGGATGCTGTTCTGTTTTAAAATTAAAATCTGGTCCAGATCCAATGGAACCAGGTCCTTGACTATTGCTATTATTCGCCCTGTAAAATTTAGTTCCTAAAAGAATTTTAGATTTCTTTCCTAAAAATGTGTATTCGTGTAATATCCTTGATTCAAAACCAAAATTTCTGAATTTTCCTTTTATTAAATCTCTTTCTTCAAACGAGTCTATTTGATCCACCCGATTTGTTCGAAAACCAACTGCATCTCGACTTGCATTCAGACCAAAAAAATTAAAACTAAATTTAGTTTTTTCAGAAAAACTATGCGTAAATTTTGCATTGTACAACAACCAATTTACTTTAAACCAGTTTCTTGAGCGTACACTTTGATTGGGGTCAGCAGTAAACATTTTATCATTAAGACCTCCTGCCTGCTGCGCCAAATAATCTAAATAAGTGATTTCTATGACAAGGTTTGTTTTTAAAGAAAATGCATATTCAAAATGAGAAAAAAAGTTTTTTGATTCAAATTCAGAATTAGGTCTAAAGCCATCACCTCTTTTGTAATTTATGTATGTGTAGTAACTTAGCTTATCTTTAGTGCCACTAAAGCTTGTGAAATTTGTATAAAGGTTATTGCTTCCAAGAGTATTTCTTACGACTACTTCTATGGGTTGAATTGGATTGGGAGTCTTAGTTATAAAGTTTACTAAACCTCCAAACTGAGTCCCATATTGAAGTGATGCAGCACCCCTAATTACTTGTATTTCAGATAATGATTCTGTAGGTGGTGAATAATAGCTCTCGGGATATCCTAATACGTCAGCACTTATATCGTAATTGTTTTGACGTGTATTAAAATTTGAAGTTCTATTTGGGTCCAATCCTCTTCCTCCAATATTGAGTTGTAAACCTGCATCATCATTTTGAAAGATGTTTAACCCAGCAATTTGACTGTAAATTTGACGTGCATTGTTCGTTGCTAGATTGGCAGTTAGATTATCAACTAAGATTACCTCTGTTTTTTTACCTGCAAAAATAGAGGTTCCAACCACATCCTCTAGGCGTTTTATTGAAAAGAGTTTTTGTTTGGCTGCTAAAATTTGTACCTCAGACAATTGCTCTGTTGATTCTTCGAGTTGAATATCCTCCAACGACAACCCATCAGGTATGAGGGTTTTTCTGAAGGGTACATAGCCATAATTAAAATAAATTAGCGTTAATCTAGACTTAGATGCTGTGAATTGATATTGACCTTTAGAGTCAGTCGTCGCTAATAATTCTCCTAATTCATTATATATTTCTACTGAAGCGAGACCAATGGAAGTTTGTTTGTCATTCACTTTTCCAAAAACACTTACTTGGGAATATGAAAAAACTGGGAAGAAGATTAAAAATATAAGTAGTTTAAAATCCTTTAATTTCATCGTTTAGTGGGTTAATCCAATATTTGTGTCTGAATGTTTCTTCCTGTTCCATTAAGTCTACAGTGGGGTCAATAAACTGCTGACTTAATCGACCATTCAAAGATACATAACTTTCTACAAAAACGGCTATATTTTTATGACCTTGACTTTTAAAATGATTGCCTAAATAGTGCCCATATTCCAAAATCATATCAGGTTGAAAACTCATTTGCTTTTGTTGAACAGGGGTTAAAAAATCATTATTATCAACATAAAAATAGTTCTGAGTAACACTATCTAATATCTTAAAATTTGCAGAACCTGCTTTTTCCATCAACATGACTCTCCAAGAAAAACGATAGCCCTCCTCATTCCAAAATAATTCTCCAGGATATAATAGAGACCTCCAAGGTATTATTAACTGAAAAAAAAGGAAACAAGTGATGACAAGATGAGAGACTTTATGAGTTCTATAATTCTTAATTTGTTTAGAAGTATTGTTCGTTAAACTTGTTGTTCTAATTTTAAGAATTTTAATTCCATTTTTAAAAAATTCTAGTATTCGTATGTGAAGATTTGAATCAAAAAATATGATGGTAGAAAATATCATTATGTACGGAAACATACCGATAGGGAAAAGAATTCGAGTGGCTATATGGAAACCTATTACCAAAATAAACGCAAAAGAACGTGTTTTTTTGTATAATAATAAAAAAGGAATGCTAAGATCATAAAACATCCCTCCCCAGCTCATCAAAAAATGAAACCAGTCTTGTTGCATGATCGTTTGACCTATATAAGGCAAATCATATTTAGATTTTAACCAAAGTTTTAAGGGCATGGCGCTGCATAACCAATCAGAATTGATCTTTGTTAGACCTGCATAAAAATAGACGATACCTAGCATTAATTTTATACTATCAATAGTCCAACTAGGAACTTTCTCATAAGATTTATTTTTAGTTACAACATCGAGAGAGAATTGGACATTACAAGGTAAAAAAAGCATTATAAAACTAATCACCGATACAAAATAGTAATGATTTAAATAAGTTGTTTTATCCATTAACTCTATGTAAGTGAAACTTAAAAAGAATACTAGAATAGCCAATCGATACTTATAACCAAGGGCAACTAACAATGAAGAAATACCACAAACTATAAATAAAACATAGGTATATGACCCTAAAGGTTTTACCCATTCAAAACCATAATATGAAAAATGAAAATCAGGTTCAATATAAAGAGAATTAATCCACCCTTTTGACCAAAATCGTATAATGCTGATACACATTAAAAGACCAAAAAAGACTCTAAATACCGCTAAAGGAGCAGCATTCGTTTGGCGTTTAAAATAGGTAATGATACTTTCTTTCATATTTAAAAAAGGTTCTCATGTAATAAAAGAGAACCTTTGGTTTTGTTAATATAGAACTAAGTTTACCGATTAATCTCCGTCAGCGTCTATATAGTCTACCGAAATACTTAAAACAGACAGCATATCTGTTTTTAAAAGGATTACTCCCTCTTGAAGTTTATTAAAAACAGCAATCATAAGATCGTTATCGGCATTAATTTGGTTAACAAAATTATCATTTAAACCATTAATCAATTGATTTGCTTCATCAAACTTAGTTAAAATGGCATCGTTAAGAATTGTATCTTCAGTCATATACGCTATGTAATCTTTTAAAGATTTTCCAGAAGAAGCAGAATTATACGTTTGTCCATTAAAAAAATTTCTAACAGCATTTAATGACTCTAATGACAATAACTTTGATATTTTAGAATTATAGTACGCCTCTACATTGAATACTCTAGTATTATTAGCAGAAAAAACACCTGAAGGAATACCAAATTTATTAGTTCTTAACCCTTTTTCAAAATAATATATAAAATCATTTGTAAGAGTATTTAAACTGGAAGTAGCAGAATTTTCTGTAGAACTTACAAAAGCATCCCTTATTAACAACCAATCTTCATGAACTAACTCAGTAATACTTACCATGTGAGATACTACATCTTTTAAATAATTTAAATGAGCGATATTGTCATTGTTTTTATAAAAAAGAACGGTATTAGTTGCATTGTCTTGAATTCCAAATAATAAATAATCTAAGGTAGGAAACCCCTGAGCTACCCAATTATTGTTGTTAGACTCTAAATTATAGATACCAGTGCTAATATTGTTTTCGATTTTTGAAATACTAGCTGGATAGGTATTCATTTTTTGAATATAGTATACCTCTTCAGCTTTTGCTAAATTAAACATTTCAATATGTTGCCAAGTTTTGTATGCAGCAACCCAATCATATTTAACTTGTTCTAAACTGGCTTCATTGGGATCATTACTGAATGCAATTACACTTTGCTCCAATACTTCAATTTTTTCATTAAATGAAGCAAAAGCGGGTAGAATAATGTTGTCCGTTATGTTTTCTAGCATTAATTTACGATCAAAATTATCAATAACCTTGTCATCTAATTCTGTAGAGTCAGCACATGAAAAGGAGGTAAATAACGCAACTAATGAAAAAAAGTAAAAAAATGTTTTTTTAAACATATCTTAAAATTAAATTAAAAAGACAAGGAGGAAAAAATGAAAGACTTTGACCTCCTTGCAAAAATACTATAATTGGCTAAAATAGCATAGGTAAATACCTATATTTTCGCCTCTATTTGTTCTGCTATCTCGTTAAGTTCTGCAGGAGTTCTATCCCAAAAGCCATTTCCAGCTTCCAAAGTTGACAACATGGTATTTACTTCAGCATGAGAGAAGTAACTTATCCCATTTTGATCATATGTAAATTGTAAACTCAAAACAAAACCATAACCTTCTGAAAGACCATGGAAATAATCAGCATAATCTATCGATGATGCAGCTTTTGCTTCTGCAGCACCTCTGAGGTAATAAGCAGCTTTGTGAAGAATTACTCTGGACATTTTTATTTTAATAATCTCAGCTTGTGCATCCCTTAACTCTGAGTCATTAGCAACAATAGCTGCTCTCCCTTTTTTAAATGCATCATAAATTTCAGTCGCAAGACCTACTTCTTCGGAAAGATTTACTTTTTTTAGATATTTAGCATACAATACCCCTGATCCAGCA
>JABAZI010000071.1:48253-96220 GCA_018608545.1 Polaribacter sp. | reverse complement strand
GCATCAGTACTAAAGTTAGTTGAAACATCTTCTGCATATTCGGTTAAAAATCCTTCAATTTTTGGTTGAACAGATGCATCTCCATATGCAGCCGTTTTGTTTCCTAATTTTTTTCCAGATGAGTTAAGTGCAGCATCACTAAATCCAGTCCCTTCATTAAACATGGTTAAGAGACTTGATGAAGAAACATTTTCGGTATTTAATTTTTCCATTAAAGATGCTGTCATCTCTAATCTTGTTGTTTGCCCTACATAGCTGACAGTAGATTCACCACCTCTAGTAAATACATATGTATCTGGAACTTCAACCTGTTTTTCGATATTTACATTTGATTCATTATCGCAAGAGACGAAAAGTGACGATAATACTGCTAGGGATATAATTGCTTTGTTCATTTTTATTAAGATTAATTATAAATAGTTTTTTTTTCTTTTGCAAATATATGACAGAAAACAATATTTACAAAGCTTATTTAGAATAAATAAAAATAAAAAAACTATTTACTTGATAATCAATTATTTGAATAGTAATTTTTTTAAATAGTTAATTACTACTTTTCGAATATCATAGGCTAATTCATTAATTTTTGGTTGAAAAACGAAGGTAATGTCTTTATTATTATTTGTTAAAAAAGGAATATCTAGACCTTTTAATAGATAATCTGATATAGCGACCGTGTAGGTTTTGTTTAAAATCAATGCTTTATTTTTAATCATCCATTGATCCCCTACTTTGTATGCATTAAATCGATGTAAATAAGCACCTTGTCCTCGAGCATTAACACCATAGTTAAGAACACGTTCTAAAAGCTCTCCTTTAATACCTACTTTTAACACTCCTCCTCCATAAGGCAATACTCTAAAAATATCTACTGCTGTAACAGGACCGCTTAATTGATCATCAATTCTTATTGAACCTCCATTTACTAATGCACAATCTACTTTGTCATTAAAAGCAAAAGACATAGCTTTGGAAATTACTTGACCCAAATTTGTTTGTACACTTCTAATAGGAGTATCTCTTCCATCCAAAGGAGTTTTTGCTTCGAAAATAACTTCATCTGGGTATTTAATAACATTTTTAATTTGAGCAACTAAAATTGTTTGCCATTTTTTTACAATTGATCCTACCTTTTTGTCAGTTTTGATAGATGAATTAATTTCTTTTAATTCTGATGAAACACTTGTTTTTCCTGTGTGTTTGTCATAGGTGATTTTATGAATATATACTGTTTTTGCATTGGCATCTGCCTTATAAATTTGAACATTCCCAACTAAATTATTACTGTGTGCATGTTCGTGCCCCCCCATTATTAAGGGAATATTAGGCAATAATTTTGCAATTCTTATATCGTTTTCCAGTGTCGCATGTGTTAATCCAAAAACAACATCAACATGGTCTTTTATAGACTCATAGGAACTACTTATTTTTTCATACATATCGTCATACACGACAAAGTCTTTTGGATTTGAAGGAATACAGACACTCACGAAACCTATTTTTATTGTTGTGCCATCTTCATCTGAAAATTCTTTGATAAAGGTTTTTCCTATTGGTTGTTTTTGTCCATTTATTTCTTTGTAAAAAGAGGTCAAACCTTTCTCTGTTTTCAAATTTATATTTGCGGAAATCCAAGGGAAATTACTTTCGTTTAATCGCATTTGAAGCTCTTTTTGTGATACATCAAATTCGTGATTTCCAAAAGCTACTAAATCGAAATTCATAGCGTTCATGACTTCTATCATCTGTTTACCTCGAACTCTTTCTCCATCAACCTTTATAGACCCTAATAAAGAAGGATTTAAAAAGTCACCAGCTAAAAAAAGCATTGTATTCGGGTTCTCTTCGACCAATTCTTTATGAACGGTTTCTACTCTGGCCAACCCTCCATATTCCCCGCCTTGTATGGGTGCTATTTCATATACGTCGTTCAATTGTAAAAAAGTAAGGTCTATTTTACCATCATCTTTTGAACAAGAAACGATGATAAAAAGAGAGAATAGATAAAAAATTAATTTGATATGTTTCATATTTCGATGGTTCTTTTAAATGTAATTTTTAAGTTCATTATTTAAGTATTAAAAGATCTCTAAAGCTTTATTATAAGCACTTTCAAAACTCATTGGTTTAATTCCTGTTGCTACTTTGTTTGCTGTAAAATAGCTCAATAATTTTTCTGTAGGCATGTTACCCGTTAACTCATCTTTTGCCATTGGACAGCCTCCATACCCTTTTATTGCTCCGTCAAAACGAACACAACCTGCTTTAAATGCAGCGGCTACTTTTTCATACCATTTATCTGGAGTTGAATGCAAATGTGCTCCAAATTCTATTGCTGGATATGCTGAAATTAAATTTGAAAATAAATATTCAATTGTTGCTGGATTAGAACTCCCTATAGTATCTGATAATGAAAGTGTTTTAACACCCATTTTTGATAATTTCTCTATCCAATTACGAACTATGTCTACATTCCATGGATCTCCATATGGATTGCCAAACCCCATGGATAAATAAGCTACGACTTCTTTATTTGATGCATCTGCAATGCTTAAAATTTTCTCTAAAATTTCTATCGATTCTTTGATTGTTTTGTGAGTATTTCGCATTTGAAAATTTTCTGAAATCGAAAAAGGATACCCTAAATAATCAATTTCTTCAAACTGAGAGGCATCATTAGCTCCCCTTACATTCGCAATAATTGCCAATAATTTACTTGTAGTTTTGGAGAGATCTAATTTAGACAAAACAGCTGCAGTATCTCTCATTTGAGGGATTGCCCTTGGAGAAACAAAGCTTCCAAAATCAATGGTATCAAAACCAACTTTTAAAAGCGAATTGATATACAATGCCTTTTTTTCTGTAGGGATAAAATGCGATTTTATTCCTTGCATTGCATCTCGTGGACATTCTATGATTTTAACTTTTTTCATCTGAACCAAAGATAAATATTCTATTTAAGAGGTAAACTATTTTTAGTTGATTATTATTTACTAAAAGTCTCTTTTACAGTAAAATTATGAGTCTTCAAATACGGCATCATCTTTCTAAGATTGCGGATTAAAATCTAATTTATAATTACAAAAAAAGTTTTTATCTCGAAGAAATAATTTAATATTTCTCTAAATTTTAAGCATAAAATTGATAATTCAATAAAATTATTAATAACGATGACCTTTTATATATACAATCCTATTTTTTATTCGGATATTTGTATATAACCGTTACTTTCCAATAGTAAATAATGATCGATAATACTACTTTAAAAACCCTTCATAAGTCACTTACTGGTGAGGTTCTTTTTGATAAATTACATCAAACGCTCTATGCTACAGATGCTTCTGTATATCGAAAAATCCCGCTAGCTGTTGCTTTTCCTAAGGATACAAAGGATCTCAAAATTTTAATTGAATTTGCCACTAAAAATAAGATTACCTTAATACCGAGAACGGCAGGAACTTCTCTTGCAGGACAATGTGTAGGAGACGGTATTGTGGTAGATGTTTCTAAACATTTTACCAATATTATTTCTTTTGACGAAACATTAAAAACGATCACACTCGAACCCGGAATTGTCAGAGATTCTTTAAATGTTTTTCTAAAACCATACCAACTATTTTTTGGTCCCAACACCTCTACATCTAATCGCTGTATGATTGGAGGAATGGTCGGTAATAACTCTTCTGGTAGCACTTCTATAAAGTATGGAGTTACCCGTGATAAAGTAGTAGCAATAGACGCAATCTTAAGTGATGGAACTTCCGCTACTTTTAAAGAAATCACCTCCAAAGAATTCCTCCAAAAAACCAAAGAAAATTCTTTGGAAGGAAAAATATACCAATCTATTTACTCAGAATTAATTTCTGAATCAGCTCAAAGAGAAATATACGACCAATTCCCAAAAGAAGCGATTCATCGAAGAAATACAGGATATGCGGTAGATGAATTTTTAACTTCAGATTTGTTTGGTGGAAATTCTCCAACGATTAATGTTGCAAAATTCCTCTCAGGAAGCGAAGGTACTTTAGCTTTCTCTACCTCAATAACCTTACAATTAGATGCTTTACCTCCTCAGGAAAGTATTATGGTTTGTTCTCATTTTACGAGTATTAATGAAAGTTTAATAGCAACTGTTACTGCAATGGAACACAATTTATACAATTGTGAATTAATGGATAAAACCATTTTGGATTGTACTAAAAGCAACAGGGAACAAGTAAAAAATAGGTTCTTTTTAAAAGGGGATCCCGAAGCAGTTTTAATGTTAGAAGTTGCTGCTAACACGATCGAAGAAGCAGAAATTTTAGCAAACAATTTAATAGAGAACCTAGAAAAGAATAACTTTGGATATCACCATCCAAAAGTATATGGAGAAGACATTTCCAAAGTTCATTATCTTCGAAAAGCAGGTCTAGGTTTATTAGGAAACATGATTGGAGACAAAAAAGCAGTTGCGTGTATCGAAGACACTGCAGTCGCATTGGAAGACCTCCCTAAATACATCGAAGAATTCACCAAAATAATGGAAAAATACCAGCAAAATGCAGTCTATTATGCACATGCTGGAGCTGGAGAGTTGCATTTACGACCAATTTTAAACCTAAAGAAAAAAGAAGATGTTGTTTTATTTAGAAAAATAACGACTGATACTGCAAAACTGGTAAAAAAATACAAAGGCTCGTTTAGTGGTGAGCATGGAGATGGAATTGTTCGTGCAGAATTTATTCCTTTAATGATTGGTGAAAAAAATTATGAGTTATTAAGACGAATTAAAAAAGCTTTTGATCCTAATAATGTTTTTAATAAAGGAAAAATTACGGATGCTTTTTCAATGGATCAAAATTTACGTTATGACATTGACAGAATAGAACCTGAAATAAAAACGATTCAAGATTTCTCTGATAATGAGGGTATTCTAAAATTAGCAGAGAAATGTAATGGTTCTGGAGATTGTAGAAAGCCTGTTTCTGCTGGTGGCACAATGTGTCCTAGCTACAGAGCTACAAAAAATGAAAAAGATACTACCCGGGCAAGAGCAAATACACTGAGAGAGTTTCTGACAAATTCAACGGAACAAAATAAATTTAACCATTCTGAATTAAAAGAAGTTTTTGATCTTTGTTTAAGTTGTAAAGCATGTGCAAGCGAATGTCCAAGTAACGTGGATATTGCCACTTTAAAAGCAGAATTCTTATATCAATATCAAGAAACAAATGGTTATTCTTTTAGAAATAAATTATTTGCAAACAATGCTAAATACAACAAATTAGGAAGTTATTTACCTACAATTACTAACTTTTTGACGAATTCAATCCTTGCCAAAAAAGTACTAGGTGTTGCTGTTGAACGCTCAGTTCCAAAATTAGCAAATCAAACCTTAGAAAGTTGGTTTAAAAAACATGATCCTAAAAAATCAAAAAAAATAGTCTATTTATTTAATGATGAATTTACTAATTTTTACGATGCAGAAATTGGAATAGATGCTGTTATCTTGTTAGAAAAATTAGGATACGAAGTAAAGACGGTTGGTCATGACGAAAGTGGTAGAAGTCATATCTCTAAGGGGTTTTTAAAAGAAGCAAAAGAAATTTGCAATAATAATATTGCTATTTTTAAAGATATCATCACAGCGGAAACTCCTTTAATAGGAATAGAACCTTCTGCAATTTTAGGTTTTAGAGATGAATATATTCGCTTAGCAGATGACAAAGGTTCCGCAGAAAAAATTGCAAAAAATAGCTTTACTTTCGAAGAGTTTTTATCACAAGAATTAGAGAAAGGAAATATAGATCGTTCTCTTTTTACTTCTGAGACCAAGACATTGAAGATTCACGGACATTGCCATCAAAAAGCATTATCTGGAACCCATGCGAGCTTTCAAGTTTTAAACATCCCTTCGAATTATAGCGTAAGCATATTAAATACTGGATGTTGTGGAATGGCAGGTTCTTTTGGATATGAAAAGGAGCATTATAAAGTTTCAATGCAAGTTGGAGAAGATACTTTATTTCCGAAAATAAGAAATTGTAGTACTGATACTGAAATTGCAGCAGCAGGAACAAGTTGTAGACATCAAATATTTGATGGTACTAAAAGACTAGCAAAGCATCCAATTACTTTACTAAGAGAAGCATTACTATAAATTATCATGGCCAAAAACAGCAACTATGTAGCAGCTGAAAACCGCTATGAAAAAATGCACTACAGAAGAACGGGGAATAGCGGCTTATTATTACCTGAGCTATCTTTGGGTTTGTGGCATAATTTTGGAGATAATGACAATTTCAAAAATGGAAGGAATATACTGAAGTGTGCTTTCGACAATGGAATTACCCATTTTGATTTGGCGAATAATTATGGTCCCTCTCCGGGAGCTGCTGAAGAGAATTTTGGAAAAATTTTAAAAAAAGATTTTAAAAACTATCGTGATGAATTGATCATTTCATCGAAAGCAGGTTATGGAATGTGGCCTGGACCCTATGGGGACAATGGCTCAAAGAAATATTTAATTTCTAGTTTAGATCAGAGTCTTCAGAGAATGAATCTAGAGTATGTTGATATTTTTTATCACCACAGACCAGACCCTGAAACCCCTTTAGAAGAAACAATGGGGGCGCTCGATTTGATGGTAAAACAGGGAAAAGCATTGTATGTTGGCCTTTCAAATTACCAACCCTCTGAAGCAGAAAAAGCATTTGAAATTTTGAAAGACTTAGGCACTCGATGTTTAATTCATCAACCAAAATATAATATATTTGATCGTTGGATTGAAGATGGATTATTAAATTTATTAAAAATTTCTGGTGTTGGTTCGATCTGCTTTTCTCCACTAGCACAAGGAATATTAACCGATAAATACCTCAGTGGACTTCCAAAAAATTCTAGAGCGATAAAAGAAAGTCCCTTTTTAACTTCAAACAAAGTTTTAGAAACATTACCTAAAATTATTGCTTTAAACAAAATTGCAAAAGACAGAAATCAAACGTTAGCTCAAATGGCAATTTCTTGGATTTTAAAGGACAATAGAATTACCTCTGTTTTAATTGGTGCTAGTAAAACTGAGCAAATTTTAGATAGTGTGAAGGCTATTGAAAACACTCAATTTTCAGAGGAAGAACTCAATAAAATTAATGAGATTACTCATAACAACAAACCCCTTTAAAAAAGGGGTTTATTATAGCTAGTATGCAATTTGTTTTTTTATTGATCTGTTGCAAGTAAAGCAAAAAACTTATTTAAATTTGGAAGTATTACAATTCTAATTCTTCTATTTTTAGCTCTATTTTCTTTGGTTGTATTTGGAACAACAGGAATGGTACTTCCCCTTCCTGCAGCGATAAGCCTACTCCCGTCTATTTTATATTTGTTCTCTAAAACCCTTATTATAGAAGTTGCTCTCTTTACACTCAAATCCCAATTATCTTGTATGAAATCAGTACTAATTGTTCTGGAGTCTGTGTGACCCTCAATCATTACATCCATGCTTGGTTCAGATTTTATAACATTTGCTAATTTTTCAATGATGGAATAAGCACCGTTTTTAACATTATAACTCGCAGTATTAAATAATAAATTATCAGAAATAGAAATCATCACCACAGTTTGATCTATGTCGATATCAATATTCTCAGAATCACTAAGATTTGAACTGTTGATTTTATTTTTTAAATTGTATGAAATAGCTAGGTTTAAAGAATCTTTTAAATTTTTTGCTTTTGCCAACACTGCTGGAGTTACCTTCAACAATGTTTCCCTCATCGTCTCTAGGTTTTTTTTAGAGATAACCAAACTATTTTCGACCCGATCTAATTTGATATAATTTTCTTTTTTTAGTGAAATATTATCACCTTTTAATGAATTAATTTTTTCATTGTACTGGGTTACTCTGTTTTCAATTTTTGTAAACTTCGATTGAAGATCTTCTTTAGCTAAGGTTGTTTTTTGAAGATTTGCTTTAATGTCTGTGTACTGAGTTTCTAGAGCAACGTATTTCTTTTTAGAAACACAAGACATTGATAGTAAGAGGATCGCTGTGATCGAAATGGTTGTTTTTTTCATTATTTTTACTTGAATATTTAATGTTAATTTATAATTATTTTAGTGAGGAAAGACTTCTTTTAATCGTTTCAATTTTTGCTTCTGTATCGGCTTCTTTTTTTCTTTCTATTTTAATTACTTGTTCTGGAGCATTAGAAACAAATCGTTCATTAGATAACTTTTTCTTTATACCAAATAAAAACCCTTCTGCTCTTTTTAATTCTGCATCTAATTTTTTTATTTCAGCTTCTATATCTATGTTCTCAATAGAAATTGGTACAAAATATTCGTTGGATTTTACTCTAAATGAAGCTCCTTCAACTTTTTCTGATACATAATTTATTTCCTCAATATTTGTCAGCTTTTGTATGACCATATCAAATCTTTTGGAACTTTGATCCTGCGCAACAACAAATAGGTTAATAGGATCTTTGAAGGAGATATTCTTATCTTTTCGAATTGTTCTAACACCTGAAATTATATCCGAAGTAAAATTGAAATCATTAATAATTTGTTCATCAAACTCCTTTTGAGCTGGATATTTAGCAATAATAAGTGCTTCCTCTTTAGTTCTTGGTGCTATAAATTGCCAAATTTCTTCTGATAAAAAGGGCATAAAGGGATGTAATACTTTTAAATTATTTTCTAAGATCTCAATAATCGCTTCAAGTGTTTTTGTGTCGATTGGTTGTTGATAGACAGGTTTTACAATCTCTAATAACCAAGAAGAAAAATCATCCATGATTAATTTGTAAATTGTCATTAAAGCGTCTGATAAACGATATTTACTAAAATGATCTTCTATTTCTATTATTGCCTTTTGAAATTTAGCTTCATACCAAGCCAAGCCAATTTTTGCGGTCTCTGGCTGAGCTATCGTAGCATCAACTTCCCATCCTTTTATCAATCGGAAAGCATTCCATATTTTATTTGCAAATTGCTTTCCTTGCTGACATAGCTCTTCATCAAACATTAAGTCATTTCCTGCTGCGGAACTTAATAACAAACCAACCCTTACACCATCTGCCCCATAATCAGCAATTAGTTTTAAAGCATCAGGAGAATTTCCTAATGATTTCGACATTTTTCTTCTTTGTTTGTCTCTAACTAAACCTGTTAAATAAACATTTTTAAATGGTTTTACGTCTTTGTACTCATACCCTGCTATGATCATTCTAGCAACCCAAAAAAATAAAATATCGGGCCCAGTAACTAAATCATTTGTTGGATAATAATAAGCTATTTCTTCGTTTTCTGGATTTCTAATACCATCAAAAACAGACATAGGCCACAACCAAGAAGAAAACCAGGTATCTAAGGCATCTTCGTCTTGGATTAAATCAGACTCTGAAAGCAAGGGATTCCCTGTTTTCTCTTTGGCTAAAACCAATGCATCGGTACTATTTTCTGCTACCACAAAATCTTCTTTTCCATCTCCATAGAAAAAAGCAGGAATTTGTTGCCCCCACCAAAGTTGTCTAGAAATATTCCAATCTCTAATATTTTCCATCCAATGTCGATAGGTATTTTTAAATTTCTTTGGAAATAGATTGATGTCGGCATTCTCTCCTAATACTGCATCAATTGCAGGTTTTGCCAAATCTTCCATTTTCAAAAACCATTGGTCAGATAATCTTGGCTCTATAATGGCTTTGGTTCTCTCTGAGGTACCTACTTTATTTGTATGAACTTCTGTTTTTAATAAAAACCCTTTTTCTTCTAATTCTTTTGAAATCTCTTTTCGAACTACAAATCTATCTTTTCCTTGATAATGCAATCCAAAGGAATTTAAAGAGGCATCATCATTAAAAATATCGATCACTTCTAATTTGTGCTTATCGCCCAATGCTTTGTCGTTTTCATCGTGTGCAGGAGTCACTTTTAAACAACCTGTACCAAATTCAATATCAACGTATTCGTCTTCTATTATCGGTATCACTCTATTACATAAAGGGACAATTGCTTTTTTCCCTTTTAAATGAGTAAAACGATCATCGTTTGGGTTGATACAAATTGCGGTATCTCCAAAAATAGTTTCTGGTCTCGTCGTTGCTATGATTAATGTGTCTTTAGAATCTTCAATTTGATATTCTATATAATATAACTGCCCTTGTCTTTCCTCATGAATTACTTCTTCATCAGATAAAGTCGTTTTTGCTTCTGGATCCCAATTGACCATTCGATAACCTCGGTAAATAAGGCCTTTATTATAAAGGTCTACAAAAACTTTAATGACAGATTCAGACATTTCAGGATCCATTGTGAAAGCTGTTCTTTCCCAATCACAAGACGCCCCTAATTTTTTTAATTGTTCTAAGATAATTCCTCCATATTCATCTTTCCAATCAAAAGCGTGTTGAAGAAATTCTTCTCGAGTTAAATCAGTTTTTTGAATTCCTTGCTCTTTTAATTTGGCAACAACTTTAGCTTCAGTTGCAATAGAGGCATGATCGGTTCCAGGAACCCAACATGCATTTTTACCTAATAATCGTGCACGTCTAATTAATACATCTTGAATTGTATTATTTAACATATGACCCATATGCAATACTCCTGTAACATTTGGTGGAGGAATTACAATTGTATAGGGCTCTCTTTCATCGGGTGTTGAATGAAAATAGTTGTTTTTCATCCAATACGCATACCATTTATCTTCTACTTGCTTTGCATCATACTTAGATGGAATTGTCATACTTCCTATTTTTTTTAAAATATCGACGGTAAAAATACAATTATCTAATTTTGTAGAGAAAATTAGTCATTGATTTTTTAAAACAAATTATTAATATTAATTTTACCTAAATAAAAAATTCAACATATGAAATTATCAGGATCACTTTTAGTCCTTCTCTTTTTATCTTTTTCATTAAATGCACAAGAATTTAAATTTCAAGAAGAAGTAATAGATTACGGAAAAATAGACAAAGGCTCTGATGGAGCAAAAGTATTTATCTTTAAAAACATTGGAGACCAACCCATTATCATAAATAAAATTCAATCCTCTTGTGGTTGTACTGTTCCAAAAAAACCTGAGAAACCTATAATGCCAGGTGAAGATGGAGAGATTAAAGTTTCCTATGACACCAAAAGAGTTGGTGGTTTTTCTAAATCTATAACCATCATGTCAAATGCAAAAAATCCAAGAAAAATTATTAGAATAAAAGGAATTGTGAACAAAGAAATTTCTTTACTAAAAGAAAAAAGTATTGTAATCGATAATTAATTTACAAGAATTATCTTATTTGAAAGATATTATTTTATCTGTTTGGCATTTTTAACAAACTAATTTTTTCTGTGATAATGAAAAGATTTATAAATACATTCACATACTAAACTTGATGTATTTCTTTATTTAGCGATTATATCATATAACACATCAAATACCTTATTTATTTGTTTTTACAGTTAATACAAATAAATTTGAAAAAACTGATATATATTTCGGAAATTCGCATCCATAACGCATAAATTATAAACATGCCAAAAATATCTAAGAAAGGGATAAAAATGCCTGAATCACCAATCAGAAAATTGGTACCTTTTGCTGAAGATGCTAAAAAAAGAGGCACTACAGTATTTCATTTAAACATTGGTCAACCTGATGTAAAGACACCTCAAATTGCCTTAGACGCTGTTAAAAATAATGAGTTAGAAACCTTAGCTTATGCTCGCTCTGAAGGTTCTGAAAGTTATAGAGAAAAGCTAGCAAGTTATTACAAGAAACACAATGTTCTTGTTTCTTCAAATGATATTGTGATTACCACGGGAGGCTCTGAAGCATTACTATTTACCATAGGCAGTATTGCAGATCCTGGAGATGAAATTATTATACCAGAACCATTCTATGCAAATTATAATGGTTTCTCTACGGCTTCCGGAGTTAAAATTGTTCCTGTGATATCCAAGATTGAAGATAATTTTGCCTTACCAAAAATTGAAGATTTTGAAAAACTAATTACAAATAAAACAAAAGCAATTTTAATCTGTAACCCCGGGAATCCAACAGGTTATTTGTATTCGAAAGAAGAAATTGAAAAGTTAAAAAAAATTGTTTTAAAATATGATCTATTTCTAATTGCTGATGAAGTTTACAGAGAATTTACATATGATGGCTTAAAGCACACCTCAGTCATGTCTTTGGAGGGTTTAGAACAGCATTCAATTATAATAGATTCCGTTTCAAAACGCTATAGCATGTGCGGTGCGAGGATTGGTTGTATTGTTTCCAAAAACAAGGCCTTTATCAATACGAGTATTAAATTTGCTCAAGCACGTTTAAGTCCTCCTACCTATGCCTTAATTGCGAGTGAAGCTGCCTTAGATACTCCCCAAAGTTATTTCGACCTAGTGAAAGAAGAATATATAGAACGAAGAAATACACTTATTCGTGAGTTGCAAAAAATAAAAGGTGTAAAAGTAGCAAACCCAAAGGGAGCATTTTACTGTGTAGCTGAATTACCTGTTAAAGATTCTGATCATTTTGCTCAATGGATTTTAGAGAAATATAATTACAATAATGAAACGGTAATGATCGCTCCAGCTAGCGGTTTTTATTCCACTAAGGGTGAAGGAAAAAATCAAGTAAGAATTGCATATGTTTTGAACAAAAATAATTTAATCAAAGCTGTTCATATTTTAGCAAAAGCTTTAGAAAAATATAATAGCTAATTGGATATTAAAGAAAACATATCACTTAAAAAATACAATACATTTGGTATTTCTGCATTTGCCAAACGCTTTATTTCTATTGATTCAGTTTATCAACTGCAACAACTTTTAAAAATTAATAAGGAGGTTTTTTTAATTTCTGGAGGAAGCAATATGTTGCTTACAAAAAATATTGAAAAATTAGTTATTCATATCAATACAAAAGGTATTTCAATTGATAAAGAGGAGGAGGAATTTGTATATTTAACAGTAAACTCAGGAGAAAATTGGCATGATTTTGTTTTATGGTGTGTTTCTCAGAATTATGGAGGAATTGAAAACTTATCTTTAATCCCCGGAAATGTTGGAACCAGTCCAATTCAAAACATAGGGGCCTATGGTGTGGAAGTTAAAGATACAATAACACGCGTAGAAGGTATAGAGATAGCAACAGGAAAATTAGTTACTTTTTCCAATGAAGACTGCAAGTTTGGATATAGAAATTCTATTTTTAAAAACACTCATAAAGGAAAGGTTATCTTAACGTCTGTCGGTTTTAAATTAACTAAAAAAAATCACAAACTTAATACCTCTTATGGAGCAATTGAAACCGAATTAATTTCAAAAAAAATTACTACTCCTTCATTAAAAAACATCTCAGACGCTGTCATTTCCATCAGAAATACAAAACTTCCAGATCCCAAAGAAATTGGGAATAGCGGTAGTTTTTTTAAAAATCCTGTGATTGCTATTCATCATTTTTTACAACTTAAAAAAGAATATCCGTCGATCCCTAGTTACCCAATATCTGATACTGAAATAAAAATACCTGCAGGCTGGTTAGTAGAAAAAATTGGTTTTAAAGGGAAACGTTTTGGTGATGCAGGTGTCCATAACAAACAAGCTTTGGTCTTAGTAAATTACGGAAATGCTTCTGGTGTTGAGATTTATGAACTAGCTAAAAAGATCAAAGAAGAAGTATTAAATAAATTTAAAGTCGCCTTAGAAATTGAGGTAAATATTATTGAATAAGTTATTTTAGTATTCTAATTTGAGTAATTCTATATGACGTTGCAATCTTTGAATATCTAATGCCAAAGTGCCATTGTAAACACCTCTAATTCTCCCTTTTTTATCAACCAATATAAAATTTTCAGTATGAATAAATTCAAGTTCGTCTTTTGTTTTTTTATAATCTTCGTCAGCAAAATAGGAATTTCTAGCGAGTTGATAAATTTGATTTCTATCACCTGTAACTAAATGCCATTTAGTATCTATTGCATTATTTTCTGTTGCATATGCTTTTATTTTTTCAACGGTATCTACCCAAGGCATGACTGAATGTGAAAGCAATAAAATGGTCTCATCATGTTTATAATATGCTTGAATAGCTTCCATATTTTTTGCTAGAATTGGGCAAATACTTGGACAGCTTGTAAAAAAAAAATCGGCGATGTAAATCTTACCCTCAAACTCTTTATTCGTGATTTTTTTTCCGTTTTGATTTGTGAACTCAAACGGTGCGATGGTATGAATGTTAGTATAATTTGGATCACTTTGTGAAATCCATTGTGGTGTATATTCCTCTGAATTATAAAAAGGAAGTGTTTTTGTTTTATCTATTGAAATTTGGTTATTACAGGAGAAAAACATGACAAAAATAGAAGCGATAGATAATATCTTTAATTTCATTTTATTTGTTTTCTAAAGTTAGATTACTAATACAGTTTTTTAAACCAATTAGACCATGTCTTTCATTTTCAACAGTATAAAAATTAGCCATAATTTTCCCATCTAAGTCCCACATTTTTTGACTTCCTCTCTCCTTTCCTTCCATAAAATTAAAATGCTTTCCTAAAATTCCATTGGGATGCCAATCTTTCACAGCCCCATGATATCGTCCTTTATTATTAAAGTGATACAAAAACATCTGATTCCCATTATTATACCAACCTTTGTGAGTGGATGACTTTAATCCTTTTTTATAAAATCGCTCAAACCAATGTGTTCCGTCAGAATACCAGCCAAAAAACATCCCTTCCCTTTGACCTTTATAATATTGAGACATTGATTTGAATGCTCCTTTGGGGTAAAATTCGTTTACAATTCCTGAATACTTTTTCTCTTTAAAAAACAACACACCATTTTTTAATTCGAAATTAGCATCTTTTTTATTTTTTTCTACTGAAGGAATCTTTATTTCACTTTGAAGAATAAGCCCCTCATTCGCTTGATCATCCAAATTACAAGAAATAAAAAGCATACTAAATACAAAACCAATTTTATAAAGCTTCACAAACTATCGTGTTATGTTTCCTGCTGTTCCAAAAAAACCATTTCCATTTAAATAAGGATCTTCGTTTGTGATGTGATAATGGTAAATTCCCTCCGGAAAATCTTCTGTTACAGATACATGACCATGATAATCATCTAAATCTGCATTTGTAATTGTCGCTCCATTTTCTAAGGGACCATACACAGGAAATCCATCTGAAAGCAACCCTAAAAATGCATTTTTACCAAAATTATTAGTTAAAAAAGAAGGTTCTATGTGATAATGGTATTGAGTTCCTGCAGGATGACCTAACCACTGATCAAAAGAATTTATTTCATTTGTTAAGGGTTGATTATTTCGACCCGCATATTGATTAAAAAAAACTACTCCATTTCTTGCGATTCCTATCGGTCCTAATGGAGTTGCCGTTTTTGTTAATGATTCAGAGGGATTTAAGGGCATTGTAAACGTTATGTTTTGCTCTCCAATTGAATTTGGATTTTTATTCCAATTAGAGTTTGTTCCATTGTAAGCCTCATATAATGGATGAGAAGAATTCCAATAAGGACTCGTATGATTCGGTAAATCAGTCGTTGTAAAAGTTACAGTATTTCCACTTACAGAGTAAGATACTGCCTCAATGTTATCGAAAAATATTAAAATAGGTGTAGTATCATAATTTGTAGAAGGTATTGGAATTAGTGTGTCATCAACATCTTCTTTATTTACATCTTCTGGAGAGCTACAAGAAATAAATATGATCAATGAAAAAATAAGAAAAAGTGAACGTTTTAAAAATTGTTGTTGATTCATCTAAGTGGATTTTTGTTGTTGATTAGACATTTAAAGTTACAAATAGTTTAAAAAACAACTCATGAATAATCATAAAAATCTATTATTACTCTAAATCAACTAAACGAAACACACTTAATACTCTTAAAAAGGTGGTTTATTTTAAAAGTTTATCCATAGAAAAAAGAGGTTACATGCATTTTAAAGAACATATAAATAAGCGTATCTTTACCGTGTTAATTATTTTTTTTATGAAATTATTATTACTTACTATAGGTCTACTAGCTCTGGGTTTTGCAGGAATTGCAATTAAAATTTGGATCAAAAAAGATGGAGAATTTGCTGGAACTTGTGCCAGTCAAAATCCAATGCTAAACAAAACAGGAGAATCTTGTGGTTTTTGTGGAAAATCTCCAGAACAATTTGATTCTTGTGTAGAAGTAGAACATAACTAATTTTATATTTAGATGATTTTAACTGTACTCTTCTACTGTTTTGTAGCATTTACAGCCATTCAAATTATTTATTACCTGATTTTTTCTTCTTTTTTAATTGACCCAAAAAAAAGCAGTAAAGAACTTCCAGAAATTGGAGTTTCTGTCATTATTTGTGCAAAAAACGAAGCTGAAAATCTAAAAAATTTTCTTCCCACTATTATAAACCAAACATATCCTGATTTTGAAATTATATTAATCAATGACGCTTCTTCGGATGAAACCTCAGAAGTGATGGAAACATTTGCTAAAAATTGTTCAAAAATTAAGATCATTACAGTAAAAAATATTGAAACTTTTTGGGGAAATAAAAAATATGCTCTTACCCTGGGAATTAAAGCTGCAAAAAATGAACATTTACTTTTTACTGATGCAGATTGTTGTCCTGTTTCTAAGAATTGGATATATGAAATGGCCCAAAATTTCAATAGCGAAAAAACAATTATTTTAGGTTATGGAAAATATAAAAAAGAAAAATCATTACTAAATTTACTTGTCAGGTTTGAAACTTTATTGACTGCCATGCAGTATTTTAGTTATGCAAAAATAGGATCTCCCTATATGGCTGTTGGTAGAAATTTAGCATACCATAGATCAGAATTTTTTAAGGTAAAAGGATTCATTAATCACATGCACATAAAATCTGGTGATGATGATTTATTTATTCAAGATGCGGCAAATAAAAAGAACACGATCATCACTACCTCTAAAGATAGTTTTACAGAATCTATTGCTCCAAATACTTTTTCTGAATGGTTTCAACAAAAGAGAAGACATATCTCTTCAGCCAATCATTACAGGTTTACTCATCGGTTTTTTTTAGGATTGTTCTTTCTTTCTAAAGTCCTCTTTTACTTATTGGCAATAGTACTATCCTTTTTCTACCCAATCAAGGTTCTTCTACCTCTGATTGTATTCTATTTTGTAGTTCAATTTATTGTAATTCATCGTTCTTCTAAAAAATTAAACGAACCGATGATCTCTTATGTGTTTCCTTTTTTAGAAATTATTCTCTTACTTTTTCAATTTTCAATATTTATTACTAATTTGTCATCAAAACCAACTCATTGGAAATAAACCGTACAGAAATTGACATCAATATCTCAAAAGCTAAAAATGGTAAACAAACTGCGTTTAAATATTTATTAGATGCCTTTTGGACTGATGTTTATCTATTTCAATTAAAAAGAAATAAAAATGAAAATGATGCGGAAGATATTACCATACAAACATTTTCAAAAGCTTTCGATAAGATTGACACTTATGATGAAAAATATAATTTTAAAACGTGGTTAATTACTATTTCCAAAAATATTCACATCGATTCTTTACGTAAAAAAAATATTTCTATTAAAGCAGATACTTCTGAAAACCAAGAAGATGAAGTCTATCAAATTGTTGATGAAAGTCCGACTCCAGAAGATAAAATTATTACAGAACAAAACTTAGCAAAATTATTAAGAGATATCAAACAGATAAAACCAAAATATCAAGAAGTTATTCAATTGCGATATTTTCAAGAATTAAGCTACAAAGAGATTTCGGAACAAATTAATGAACCAATCAACAATGTAAAAGTAAAATTACTACGTGCAAAAAAGCTGTTGGCAGAGGTTATTAAAAGATCTTAATTTCACAAAAAAATATTAGCTCTTGAAAATATGTGATAAACTAAATAGCTATTAAAAAATGAAAAAAAATGAAAAATCATTCCTCAATTCTTTGGGTCCAGGCTTATTATTTGCAGGAGCGGCAATTGGAGTTTCACATTTGGTCCAATCTACAAAAGCAGGTGCAGAATTTGGTTTTGGATTACTTTGGGCACTCTTATTAGTTCATCTATTTAAATATCCATTCTTTCAATTTGGTCCCCGCTATGCAGCTGCAACAGGAGAAACCTTATTAGATGGCTATCAAAAATTAGGGAAGGGAATTTTAGTTGCATATTACATCCTTAATTTTGCAACGATGTTTACCATCCAAGCTGCTGTAACAATTGTAACCGCTGGTTTGGCTTCCCAACTTTTTGGATTTACAAATGATTTGGTAATATGGTCCTCTATTTTGATGTTTACGAGTATTCTTTTTTTGGTCGGTGGTAAATATAAATGGTTGGATTTTTTGATGAAATATATCATCATCATCTTAACAATCAGTACAATTATTGCGGTATGTGTAGCTTTGTTTAGCACCAAAGACGCATTTGATGTAACACAAATACTTCCTTCTGGTTCTGTTGAGCTTACTTTTTTAATCGCTTTTTTAGGTTGGATGCCCGCTCCATTAGATGTCTCTATTTGGCATTCTATCTGGTCGGTAGAAAAAGACAAAACAACGCTAATAAAAACAAAAAGGAAAGATGCAATATTTGATTTTAATGTAGGTTATGTTGGAACACTTTGTTTAGGTATTTGCTTTGTGCTTCTAGGAGCATTGGTGATGTATAAAACTGGAGAAAAATTTTCAAATCAAGGAGGTGTTTTTGCTTCGCAATTAATTAATTTATACACGGAAAACCTAGGACAATTTTTCTATATTTTTATTGCAATTGCTGCATTTACAACAATGTTTAGTACAACGATAACGACGCTGGATGCCTCGCCCAGAGCTATGAATAAAGCCACAGCGTTACTTCGGGGGAAGGGTAAAGAATATAAATATGGATACTGGTTTTGGATTCTCTTTTTATTTGTGGGTACTTTTTTAATCTTAAAATTCTTTATGGGGAATATGGGAACACTAGTTAAGATCGCCACTATTTTATCGTTTTTAACAGCTCCTTTTTATGCGATATTAAATTCCCTACTAATCTTTGGAAAACATACTCCAAAAAAACATCGCCCTGGAATTTATTTGAAATTTTTAAGCATCATAGGAATCCTTTTTTTAATTGCATTTAGCATATGGTTTTTAACAAGTATTTAAAACTTTCCTTTGTATATTTGCATTATAAATTTATTTGGAAATGTCAATAGAACCTATAATAGTTGCAGAAAGGCCAAAAAAACCCAAATGGTTGCGTGTAAAATTACCTGTGGGTAAGAAATATACGGAATTAAGAAGTTTGGTTGATAAATATCAATTGAATACAATTTGTACCAGTGGAAGCTGTCCAAATATGGGCGAATGTTGGGGTGAAGGAACTGCAACATTCATGATCTTAGGAAATATATGTACACGTTCTTGTGGCTTTTGTGGTGTCAAAACAGGAAGACCGGAGACTGTTGAATGGGATGAGCCGGAAAAAGTTGCACGTTCTATTAAATTAATGAGTATAAAACATGCTGTAATAACGTCCGTAGATAGAGATGATTTAAAAGATGGTGGTTCTATCATTTGGGCGGAAACTGTAGATGCAATTCGAAGAGCGAATCCAACGACAACTTTAGAAACCTTAATTCCTGATTTTCAAGGAAACACAAAACAAATCGATCGGATTATTGAAGTACATCCAGAGGTAGTTTCTCACAATATGGAAACGGTGAGAAGATTGACACGTGAAGTTAGAATTCAAGCTAAATATGATCGAAGTTTAGACGTTTTAAAATACCTTAAAGAAAAAGGAATGCGAACCAAAACTGGTTTAATGTTAGGTTTAGGTGAAACTGAAAAAGAGGTTATAGAAACGATGAAAGATTTACAAGGAGTTGGATTGGATGTATTGACTATCGGTCAATACCTACAGCCCTCCAAAAAACATTTACCTGTAAAAGAATTCATTACACCTGAACAATTTAAAAAATATGAGATCCTTGGATTAGAAATGGGGTTTATGTACGTAGAAAGTGGAGCTTTAGTGCGTTCTTCTTACAAAGCGCACAAACACGCCGTATAAAAATATCAGTACAACGTATAAAAAAACCATCTCTATAAAAGATGGTTTTTTTTGTATTAAAAGCGATAGATAAAAAAAGATACAAACTATCTTAAAACAGCATTTAAATTTTTTTCAAAAGTTTGCTTTAATTTTTGCATTATTTTTTCAATCTGTTTGTCCGCCAATGTTTTTGTTTCATCTTGTAATAAAAAGCTAACTGCATAGGATTTTTTACCATCGGGTAATTTATTACCCTCATAAACATCAAATAAATCTACTTCTTTCAACAACTTTCTTTCAGTTTGAAAAGCTAAATTATGTAATTCATCAAAAGCTACATTAGTGTCTAACAAAAGGGCTAAATCTCTTTTTACTGAGGGGAACTTCGGCAATTCAGTTACTTTATTTTTTTTATTTCCTGTTAATTTTAGAATACTATCCCAATTGAAATCTGCAAAAAGAACTTCCTGTTTTATTCCAAATTCTTTGAGAACGGACTGTTTAAGTCTTCCAAAATCTACAAGCTTATGTTTCCCCAAGCCAAGAGAGATTCCTTCTGAAAACACATCTTGTTTGCTTGGAGTCGATTTCAATTTGTCAATACCTAATCTACCTAATAGCGCAATTATAATTCCTTTTAAATAAAAGAAATCTGAGGTTTTATTAGCTATACTCCAACTATCTTTAGCTCTATTACCCGTAACAAAAAGAGTTAAATGTTTAATCTCTTCATACTTTTCATTGTATTTATGATAGGTTTTTCCAAACTCATAAAATTGTAAAGAACTATTTTTTCTATTGATATTGTATGCAACGGACTCTAAACCACTAAACAATAAAGATTGACGCATGGTTTTTAAATCGTTACTCAACGGATTCAACATCTCTACGCTAGCCTCTTGATTTATATTTTCAGACAAAGATGCATATTCGGGCTTCGTCAACGAATTTGACATCGTTTCGTTAAATCCAAGAGCAGTAAGTTGGTTCGCAGTGATGTTTTCAATTTTTGTTTCTTTATTCGAATCAAAAGAAATAGACGTATTTAATTTGTGAGAAAATTCAATATTATTATAGCCATAAACCCTTAAAATTTCTTCAATAATATCTGCTTCACGCTGGACATCTGTTCTGTATGATGGAATTGTCAGTCCCAAACCTCCTTCTGTTTCACTATTTATTTTAATTTCTAGGGAAGCTAAAATATTTTTTATAGTTTCTTTTGGTATTTCTTGACCAATCAATCCATAGGCACTTTCATAGGATAAAAAAACTTGAAAATCTTCAATTTTTTCAGGAAAGAAATCAGAAATATCAGAACCCATTTTTCCACCAGCATATTCTTCTATTAATAATGCTGCTCGTTTTAATGCATATTTAGTTTTATTTATATCAATTCCACGCTCAAAACGGAAGGAAGCATCTGTATTTAACGCATGTCTTTTAGCTGTCTTACGAACAGAAACTGGATTAAAATAAGCACTTTCTAAGAAAATTGAAGTTGTATGTTCTGTAACACCTGAATTATACCCACCAAAAACACCCGCAATACAAAGTGGAGTTGAATCGGCATCACAAATCATAATATCCTCTGAAGACAATTCTCTTTCTACTTCATCTAAAGTTGTAAACTTTGTACCTTGTTCTAATGTTTTGATTAATATTTTATTTCCTTTTACCTTTTGCGCATCAAAAGCATGAAGAGGTTGTCCTAGTTCATGCAACACATAATTTGTAATGTCTACAATGTTATTTTTAGGAGAGATACCAATGGCTTTTAATCTGTTTTGAATCCAATCTGGAGAATCTTTAACCTCTATATCTGTAATGGTGATTCCACAGTATCTTGGAGTTTGTTGTTTATCATCTACCTCTACATCTATTCTTAAAGTTCTTTCATCTACATGAAAATCACTTACAGAAGGTGATATTAATTCTAAATTTACTCCTTGTTGCATTAAACCTGCTCGTAAATCTCTTGCTACACCAAAATGACTCATGGCATCGGACCTGTTGGGGGTTAAACCAATTTCAAAAATAGAATCAGTTTCTATATTAAAAACTTCTGCAACAGGAGTTCCTACTGATAAAGTTTTATCTAAAACTAAAATGCCATCGTGATCTTTACCCAACCCTAACTCGTCTTCAGCACATATCATTCCAAAGCTTTCTTCTCCTCTAATTTTTCCTTTCTTAATTTTGAAACCTTCTCCTTTCTCGTCATATAACGTAGTTCCAATAGTCGCTACTGGTACTTTTTGACCTGAAGCTACATTGGGAGCTCCACAGACAATTTGAACAGGTTCTCCGGTACCTAAATCTACTGTAGTTATTTTTAATCTGTCGGCATTTGGATGCTGTGTACAAGTTAAAACCTTGCCTACAACAATTCCTTCTAAACTTCCTTTTATAGATTCTCTTATTTCAATACCTTCGACTTCCAGACCAAGGTCTGTCAACAATTCTCCGGTATTAGAAGGTTCCCAATCTATTTGTAAAAATTGTTGTAACCAATTGTATGATATTTTCATATGCTGTCCCCTGATTTAATATTTGCAAATTTACTGAAAAACTATTTTTTATCCTCTTTTTTCATTTTAAAAACAAAAGTTTATTTTTAGGTGGTTAAAAATCAAATAAAAAGCTTTTTTATAACTTTCTTAGAAAGAATAAAATAGAGATTTGCAAAGGTGACTCCTATTAAAATACCTACAAAAATATCAATAGGAAAATGAACTCCTAAATACAATCTACTATAAGAGAAGACCAAAGGAAAGAATAATATTAAATAAATATATTTATAATTATCTTTCAATAAAAGCAGCACATAGACTGAAAAAAATGTAGATGTAGTTGCATGACCAGACATAAAACTATAACTCTGTGGATTGATTAAAACTCGTAATAAATGTTTTATTTCCTCATTGTTATTTGGACGAGACCGTTGTACTGTATTTTTTATAAAATTAGTGAACTGATCAGAAAAAGCGACCAGTACAATCATCGATAAAATTAAAAATCCACCCGTTTTCCAACCATAAGATTTAATGGTTAAATAAAATATTAAAATAAATAAAGGGGACCAAAAAAATTGATTGGTAATAAATAGCCATAATGAATCCCATTTGGTGCTCCCTAAATTATTTAAATAAATTAGTAGATTTTGATCAATTTGGATGATGTCTTGTAACAAATTATTTACCGATTTTTAAAAGTTCAATATCAAAAACTAAATCTGACTTAGAAGGAAAAGGTCCGTACATTTTTTCTCCATACCCTAAGTAATATGGGATAAAAAGCCTTTTCTTATCTCCTTCCTTCATCTCTTTAAGTGCTTCTGTGACACCCGCTATCATCGGATTTTTACTAAGCACAAAACGCAAAGGCTCTTTACCTTCAGAAGATTGTATTTGCTTTCCTGAAGCGAGATAAATAGTATAGTGTATTGAAGCAGGTAGTGTACTATCAAATTTTTTCCCTGTTCCTTTTTCTAATTCAAGAATCTTTAATCCAGAGCTTGTTTTAACTGCTTTATCGCGTCCTTTTTCTTTCAAAAAAGCAACTTTTATCGCTTCTAACTTTTCTAGGTATTTTTCTTCTTTGGAAGCGATATTCAATAATTCTGACTCAAATACTTTGGGTGCTTTGAATTTTTTTGCGAATTTACCTACTCTTATAATGGATACTTTTTCTATTGTATCATTTTTTTCAATACTATCTAATGTGTTTTCTCCTAATTTAATTTTTCCAAAAACAGTGTGTTTTCTATCCAACCAAGGGGTTGCTTTGTGTGTTATAAAAAATTGGCTTGAATTTGTTTTTGGACCAGAATTCGCCATGGACAAAATACCCTTGGCATCGTGTTTATACACAAGGTTTCCAAGAGAATCAATCGGAAATTCATCTGGAAATTTATAGCCGGCATTACCCCTACCTGTATTGGTTGGATCTCCACTTTGAATCATGAAGTTTTTGATAACTCTATGAAAACGGATTCCGTTAAAAAAAGGGGTGCCATGGATAGAATCTATTACTTTATGGTTAGTACCTTCTGCTAAGGAAACAAAATTTGCCACAGTCATCGGTACATTTTTTGCATACAATTGCAATAAAATATTTCCTTTGTTAGTTTGTAATTCAGCATACAACCCATCATCTAAACCTTTGTAATTATGAGATTTACAAGATAGCATTAGAAAAAATATAGCAGAAAATAAAGTTAAATTCTTCATTATTTATTAATTGATAACTTCCAACAACTCAACTTCAAAAATCAACGTAGAAAACGGCTTAATAGCAGCACCTCTTTGTTGAGCTCCGTAAGCTAAATTTTGAGGTATGAAAAATTTATACTTTCCTCCTGCTTTCATTAATTGTAGCCCTTCTGTCCAACCTTTGATTACTTGGGTAACTCCAAATTCTGCTGGAGTACCTTTATCGACAGAACTATCGAAAACCTCACCTTCAATATTTGTACCGTGATAATGAACTTTTACTTTGGAGGTAGTTAGTGGTTTTTTACCTTTCCCTTCTCTTATAATGATATATTGTAAACCACTTTCAGTTTCAATAACACCCTCTTTAGATTTATTTGTAGCTAAAAATTCTTGTCCCGCTATTTTATTTACACCGAACGATTTTTCAGCTCTATTAGCTGACTTTTGTTGTTGTTGTTTCTGAAAAAAACTTCTTAAAAACCCGTTAAGATCTTTTGTAGTAATTAATAAATTGGTAGAATCTATTCCATTTTTATATCCTTGTATAAACAAATCTCTATCGGCTTCTTCAAAGTTTGCCTTTACTTTTAAAGCCATATCTAATCCTAAAGCATAACTTGCCGAGTCAATCTCTGTGTTAAGAGATTTCACTTCTTTTAATTGATTTCCACAAGAAAACATTGATGCTATTACTGTAATTGTTAAAACACTTTTTATAATCTTCATTTTATTTAATATTTAATAATGTTACGGTACTTTTTATTGATTGATTAATTCCTATTTTTTCTCCATCTCCAGAAATACCAAAAGCATTGTATGATGGGATTACAAATATAATAGTTTCTCCAACTTTCATCAACTTTATTCCTAATTGAAGTGCAAAAATAAAATCTTCCTTATCGATGCGATATTTCATGATTCCTAATTCTTCTTTGCTATAAATAACATTCCCCTCTAAATCGGTAATATTATATTCAAAAGTAACTTCATCTCCAAATTTTGGAGTTTGCACAATCGCTTCTTTTTTATTGATGTAAGCATACCAAAATCCGTTAGGGGAAACTTGATATGAGTTGGTCGTATCTTTTTTAATAAGCGCTGTAATCTTATCATCTTCTATACGATTTAATTGTATGGATTTTTTTAATGTTTCTTTTAAAATAATTGATGAAGACTTGAAATCAATAGGTCTTCTTGGCTGAACTTTGGTACAACGATAGCAACAAAAAATTATAAAAAAAAAAAAGAGTTTAATTTTCATAAGATTCTTTTAATTCTTCTTCATATTCTGATAATAGTGAGGTGAATTTTGTTACTGTTTCTGTCAATGATAAATCTGATTTTCCACCAGCAGCATTATCATGTCCTCCTCCACTAAAATGATTTCTTGAAAATTGATTTACAGAAAAGGCTCCCTTTGAACGAAATGACATTTTTACAATTTTTTGCTCACTATCTTCAATAAGAATTGCTGCAAAAATAATGCCTTTCAAAGAAAGTGCATAATTAACTATTCCCTCAGTGTCTCCTTTTTTAAAATCAAACTGTTTTTTTTCTAAAGTTGATAACGTTATAAAGGCTGTTTTATAATGTGGTAAAATTTGCAAATTACTAAGGGCTTGCCCTAATAACAATAACCTGTTGTAGGAATTTGCATCATACACATTACTATGAATTTTATGATTTTCAGCTCCTTTATCTATTAAATCTGCAATAATTCTGTGAGTAAAACTGGTTGTAGATCTAAAACGAAAAGAACCTGTATCTGTCATAATACCAGTATACAAACAGCTAGCAATATCTGTATCAATAAGATCTAGATCGCTATTCATTTCTATAAATTGATAAACCATTTGCGATGTAGAACATATCGTAACATCTGAATACATGTATTTTACAGTGTCTGGTTGCTGATGATGATCTATCATCACAAAGTCATTTTTGTATTTTTCCAGCCTAGCTTGCATATCAAAACCAACTCTATGCAATGCGTTGAAGTCCAAAAGAAAAACAATATCCGAAGCATTGAGTAGTCTTAGGGATTGAGAATTTTGTTTATCAAAGCGATATACCTTGTCGGCACCAGGCAACCAATGTAAAAATTCGGGGTACTCATTAGGAACAATCACTGTTGCTTGATGTCCTTTTTTATCCAAATAATACTTTAATGCCATAGAAGAACCCATCGCATCTCCATCAGGATTTCTGTGCCCAACAATTACAATATTTTTTGGTTTTTCTAGAAAGCGCTTTAAATCTTCAAATCCTTTTAAAATCATAGATGGCGAATATACAATTTAATTAAAAAAAATATGTAATTTTGTTCTGAATGTTGTACAACATTTACAAGAATATTATCAAAACTAAAAGATTATAAAATGCCAAAAAATAGAACATTTACAATGCTTAAGCCAGATGCTGTCGAAAACGGACACACAGGTGCTATTCTAGAAAAAATTAATACCGCTGGATTTAGAATTGTAGCATTAAAGAAAACTCAAATGACAAAAACGGATGCTGAAACTTTTTATGCTGTCCATAATGAACGTCCTTTTTTTCAGGAGTTAGTTACGTTCATGACACGTGGACCAATCGTCGCTGCCATTTTAGAGAAAGAAAATGCAGTTGATGATTTTAGAACTTTAATAGGAGCAACAAATCCGTCAGATGCAGCAGAAGGAACAATCAGAAAACTATATGCAACTTCCATGGGCGAAAATGCAGTACATGGTTCTGACTCAAGTGAAAATGCAGAAATAGAAGGAAATTTTCATTTTTCTGGAAGAGAGCAATTCTAAGAATCACTTTTTTTTTAAAATAATAAATAGCTCACAACTTTTGTTGTGAGTTTTTTTTATTAGACCAGCATCAATTTTAAAATGACTCCTTCTCCAACTTTTTCATTCATCATTTTTATGATTTTTTCCTTTCCATAGCTTAATTCTTCTCGTAACACAGAAGAAGTTAATTGTATGATAAGAGTTTTGTTTTGTAGCTTAACCGAAGTTGTATGAGCCATGACACCTGGCCCCATCATTTCTGCCCACGTTTCCTCAACTTTTAACTTACGCATTCCTTTACTCAAGTTATTTTCCTTGATAAAACTTTGCATTAAATCTTTTACGGAAAAAGAATTATTTTCTCGTTTTGCCATCATTTATATTATTTACCTATCTCGGAGATTTATAAAACTACGTTATTTTTCAAAAATTATAAAAATTACACTATTTATTTTTCATTATTATTAGGAATCTAATTTAAAAATTTGATATGCTTTGCTCCCTTTTTTTAAAATATTCTCTGTTCTCTCAATATGAGTATCTGTTATGAAAATCTGACCAAATTCATCATTATTGACCAACTGAATAATATGTAGTACCCTATTTTCATCTAATTTATCAAAAATATCATCTAATAATAAGATCGGAGTTACCTGTGCTTGTTGTTTTATAAACTCAAATTGAGCCAATTTTAAAGCTATTAAATATGATTTTTGTTGACCCTGTGAACCAAATTTCTTTATAGGAAACTCACCTATTTCAAAGTTTAAATCGTCTTTGTGAATTCCCGTTGTTGTATATTGAAGAATCTTGTCTTTTTTTAAAGAATTCTCTAATAGGTTTTTCATGGAAAAATCATGTAACTGGCTCTTGTATATTAAATTAACATACTCCTTATCGCCTGAAACAATTTGATATTTTTGATTAAAAATTGGAATAAATTCTTCTAAAAAAGATTTTCTTACTTCGTAAATTCTAGTCCCATACTCAGAAAGTTGCTCATCATACACACTTAAGTTCAACGCATCAAAAGTTCTATTGGCAGCAAAATATTTCAACAAAGCATTCCTTTGAGAAAGTACTTTATTATAGAAAAGTAAATCTTGCAAATACCCTTTATTTTGTTGTGAAATTACACCATCTATAAATTTTCTTCTAGTATCACTTCCTTCAGTAACAAAATCTCGATCAGCAGGAGAGATAATTACCAAAGGTAACTGCCCAATATGATCTGAAAATTTTTCATAACTTTTTCCGTTTCTTTTAAGAACTTTTTTTTGTCCCTTTTTAAGACTACAAACAATTTTTTCGTTTCTCTGATTTAAAAGATAGTCCCCTTCGATCATAAAAAAGCTTTCTCCATGCCTTATGTTTTGAATTGCAACAGAATTGAAATAACTTTTAGAAAACGATAAATAATAAATAGCATCTAAAACATTCGTTTTTCCTACACCATTTTCACCAACAAAACAATTTATTTTCTTCTGAAAATCAAAAGATTGCGATATGATATTTTTATAATTAACTAAAGAAATTTTCTGTAAATACATTCGTGAAATTTAATATTAAAAACGCATTGCAAATTATTGAAAATTTTGGGAATTATCTACTTTTAAAATCCAATTAAAAAAACTATTTTTGTGACCATAATTTAAAATAAACATGGCAACATACAAGAAAAAATATAAACCAGAAGGTAAAAAAGAAGAAAATCAAATTGATGAATCAGAATTTGAAACAGCTGGAGTTTTAAACACGTTAGATGAAACTGCTTCAAAATCAGAACAATGGATTGAACAAAATAGTAAACCTTTGTTTTACACATTGGTGGCTATCGTTGTTATTTTTGTTGCCTACATGGGATACAATAAATATCAAATTGAACCCAATGAGAAAGAAGCTTCTAACGAAATCGCTTTTCCAAGAAAATATTTTGATCAAGCAGCCATCGCTGGGTCTGGAATAGATTCTTTACTAAGATTAGGTTTGGAAGGTGCTGAAGGAAATTATGGTTTTTTGAATATTGCCAACAAATATAGCGGAACGGATGCTGGTAATCTCGCGAATTACTATGCAGGTATTTCATATTTACAAATGAAAGAATATGACAAAGCTATTGAGTATTTGAATAAATTTGAGTCTGATGACGAAATGTTAGGACCTGTTTCTTTAGGGGCTATTGGAGATGCTTTTGCAGATATCAATCAACTAGGAGATGCTTTGAACTATTATGAACAAGCTGCTACTAAAAAAAGCAATGAATTCACATCACCTTTATTTCTCTTCAAAGCAGGACAAGCTGCGATGGAATTAAAAAAATACAACAAAGCAGAAATGTTGTTTACAAAAATAGAAGAAGAATTCCCTAAATCTGAACAAGGTAAAAACATACAAAAATTTATTGCAGCTGCTAAATATGCTGAATAATTAATTTACAACGAGCTGTTATAGTATAACTCGACTGTAAACTATCAAACTAAAAAAATGGCAACAACTAATTTATCGCACTACGATAAAGCAACAATCCCAAATGCGAAATCTTTTCGATTTGGGATTGTTGTTTCAGAGTGGAATCCTGAGATTACTAAAAACCTACAAGAAGGAGCAGTTCAAACTCTATTAGATTGTGGCGCGTTAGAAGAGAATATTTATTCTTGGGAAGTTCCTGGAAGTTTTGAACTCGTTTTTGGATGTAAAAAAATGATTCAATCACATCAAGTTGATGCAGTTATAGCAATAGGAAACGTAATTCAAGGAGAAACAAGACATTTTGATTTTGTATGCGATGGTCTTACCCAAGGTATTGTAGATTTAAATCTTAAATATGATGTTCCTGTAATTTTTTGTGTGTTAACTGACATAACAAAACAACAATCTATAGATAGATCTGGAGGAAAACTAGGAAATAAAGGAATTGAATGTGCCCTTGCTGCTGTTAAGATGGCTAGCCTAAAAAATATAGATAAAACTCAAAAAAATATAGGTTATTAGTAGCTTTTTTTTGAAAGAAAAAATAAAGTATACATTCGTCGGGTTTTTTGAAAGAATTTCTTTTAATTCTATTAACTTTGAATAGCCTATTCAAATGGCTAGGTTTTTGATTTCTAAAAATCACAAACAACAAATTATTTTTTTAAAAATATGGGATTTTTAAAACGTACACATAATAAGTTTGATTACAAACCTCGATATTATAAAGGAGAAGGAAACCCTTTTAAAATTGAACACAAACTAGATCAATTTAGAAAAACTGCTGGTAAAAATAAAGGAATTAAGGCTAATTTTAATGACGCAATAAATGATTTAAAAAATTCAGATAAAAGTGTAAATAAAACACTTCTTATCATCGTTGCAATTTTAGTTTTTATTTTCTTATACATCATCGATTTCGATTTATCTATTTTCAAAATAAATTAATGTCTGATATTATTCAATTGTTACCAGATCATGTGGCAAATCAAATTGCTGCAGGAGAAGTCGTTCAACGTCCAGCTTCGGTTGTAAAAGAATTGCTCGAAAATGCTATAGATGCTGGTGCAACCAATATAAAATTATTGTTAATTGATGCTGGTAAAACGCTGGTTCAAGTAATTGATAACGGAAAAGGCATGAGTCCAAGAGATGCTAAAGTATCATTTGAACGGCATGCAACCTCAAAGATTCAAAAAGCAGAAGATTTATTCAACCTTTCTACTAAGGGATTTCGAGGGGAGGCTCTAGCCTCAATCGCTGCAATTGCACATGTAGAATTAAAAACAAAACAACATAATGATGAACTTGGAACTTCTATAAAAATTGAAGGAAGTAACATTATCTCTCAAAATTTTATTTCAACAAGTGAAGGAACAAGTATTGCCGTAAAAAATTTATTTTACAATATTCCTGCAAGAAGAAATTTTTTAAAATCGAATACCGTTGAAACAAGACATATTATTGATGAATTTCAAAGGGTTTGTCTAGCGCATCCAACTATTTCTTTTTTAATGTATCACAATAATAATGAAATATATCATTTAAAAAGCAGTAATTTAAGAAAGCGAATTGTGAATGTTTTTGGAAACAAAATGAATGAAAAACTGGTTCCAATAAACGAACAAACGGATATTGTTGCTATTGAAGGTTTTGTCGCTAAACCAGAGTTTTCAAGAAGAAAAAGAGGAGAACAGTTCTTTTTTGTAAATGATCGTTTTATAAAGAGTCCTTATTTAAATCATGCTGTTGTAAATGCGTTTGAAGGCCTCTTAGAACAAGGTTCACACCCTTCCTATTTTTTATATTTAACAGTCCCTGCAAATACACTTGACATTAACATTCATCCAACAAAAACAGAAATTAAGTTTGATAATGAGAAAGCGTTGTACGCAATGTTAAGAGCAACTGTGAAACACAGCTTAGGACAATATAATATCGCACCTATTTTAGATTTTAATCGAGATGCCAATTTAGATACCTCGTATCAATTTCACACAAATCCCAAGGCTACAAAAACTCCTGAAATTTCTGTAGATCCAGATTTCAACCCTTTTAAAGAACAGAAAGAAATTTCTTTCCCATACAACAGAGAAAAACATACTCAAAGTTGGGAATCACTATATACTTCTAACACTGTAAATGAGGAAGAAAATCAAACAGAATTATTTGAGAACCAACAAAATAATCAAACTCAAAAAACGATTCAAATTCAGCGAAAATATATCCTTAGTTCCATAAAATCTGGAATTGTTTTAATCAATCAGACATCGGCACATCAGCGCATTTTGTATGAAGAATTTTTAGAAAACATTACTATTAAAGACGCCAACAGCCAACAATTGTTATTTCCTGTAAAAATCTCTTTTTCTTCAGCTGAAATAGAAATGATTTATACAATAAAAACAGAATTAGAAAATGTTGGATTTTCTTTTGAAGAATTTACAAAAAATGATATCACGATAAAAGGCATTCCGATTTCAATTACCGAAAGTAAGATTACAACTATTTTGGAAGAATTATTAAATGATATTACTTTAGAAGTTCCTGATGCAAGTTTTAGTCACTTTGATGTAATGGCAAAGTCGTTTGCTAAAACATTATCAATAAAAAAAGGAACCCAATTGTCTGAAAAAGAACAAGAAGAGCTTGTAAACAATTTATTCTCTTGTAAAGAACCTCTCGTTTCTCCTTTTGGGAAACCAACATTCAAAACATTAACTTTGAACGAAATAGACAATTTATTTAACCAATAAAGATGAACAACATAACAGGTGCCATAAAACATTTAATCATAATCAATGTAATTTTATTTGTTGGTCCACAATTTATGAAGTTGGATTTTTCAAATCTGTTGGCACTTCATTTTCCAAAAAATGAACATTTTGGAATTTGGCAATATATTACCCACATGTTCATGCATGGCAGCTTTGGTCATATTCTTTTTAACATGTATGGATTATGGGCTTTTGGATCACCATTAGAAAAAATGTGGGGAAAAAATAAATTTATATTCTTCTATTTTTCTGCAGGTATTGGAGCGGGACTGGTATACACACTAGTTAATTATTACCAATTTAACGAAATTTATAATTTGTTTATTAATGCAGGTTTACAACAGTCTGAAATAATTACTATCTTAGAATCAGCAAAAACAAATGATTTAAGAGTTATTGAATATATAACTCAAGAACAATTTAATAGTATTATTGGACTGTATAATGCAAAAGCTGTTGGTGCATCTGGTGCAGTATACGGGGTTTTAGTTGCATTTGGAATGTACTTTAAAGATGCAAAACTAGCCTTGATATTCTTACCAATTCCCATCGCAGCAAAATACTTTATTCCAATACTTATTGCTATTGATGTATTCTTTGGTATGACAGATTACTCTATTGGAAATATTGCTCATTTTGCACATATTGGGGGTGCTATCATAGGTTTTATAATTGCATGGTATTGGAAAAAAAATCAATACATAATTAATTAATGAATTATATAAAATACATAAAATCTCGCTATAATAAAGGAAACATTGTAGAAAGAATCATCTACATAAATTCAATTATATTTATTTTAACGTTATTCATTTCAGTAATTCAAGAGTTGTATAAAATTGAAATCAACGGAATTTTAAAATGGTTTGCCTTAGATCATAATTTTTCAATACTCCTCTCTAAACCTTGGACCATCATTAGCTATGGTTTTTTACATGCAGATTTTATACACCTCCTCTTAAACTTAATAACATTAAATTTTATTGGTAATTTATTTATAGAGTATTTTACACAAAAACAGCTGCTTACTTTTTACCTGTTAGGAACATTTTTTGGTGGAATATTATACCTGCTTAGCCATAATTATTTTCCTTTATTTGAAGGAAGATCTTCAATTTTAATAGGGGGATCTGCAGGAATATCTGCAATATTTATAGGAATCACAACCTACATTCCTACTTATCAATTTAAAATACGTTTTATTGGTTTTGTGAAATTATGGTATTTGGCGGCAATATGGATAGGATTGGATATTTTAGCATTATCTGGATCGAATGCAGGTGGACACTTTGCTCATCTGGGAGGTGCATTATTCGGTTTTATATACGTAAGTCGAGGAACAACAAAAGAAAGCAATATTTTAAATATAATCTTGTCTGTTTTCAAAACCAAAAAAAGACCCTTTAGAAAAGTATATAAATCACCAAAAAAGAGCGTAAAAAAGGAAACAAATACCTCATTAACTCAACAACAAATTGATGTGATTTTAGATAAAATAAGTAAATCGGGTTATGACGCTTTAACACAGAGTGAGAAAGAATTTTTATTTAAACAGGGAAAAAAGTAACATGAAAAAGTTATCGTTTTTTGACAAGCTTTTGTATCTTATAAACTCTTTAATTTCTTTACTGCTATTATTGTCATACTTGTTACCTTATATATCCCCAAAAAACATTCCTTTTTTTGCGATTTTAAGTCTGTTTGTACCTGTTTTAATAATTGTAAATATTCTTTTTTTTATCTATTGGCTGACACAATTAAAAAAACAACTTTTACTATCAGGTTTGATCTTGTTGGTTGGTTGGTTTAGTGTTTCACCTTTCTATAAATTGTCGAAGAAAAACACTTCTTTAAACTCCGATTTAAAAGTAATGAGTTTCAATGTGAGAATGTTTAATCATTTTAAATCATTGGATGAAAAAAATATTGAAAAAAAGATTTTCTCATTTATAGAAGATAATAAACCTGATGTTTTTGTTGTTCAAGAAAATAGTACTTCAGAAAAATATGATCTTGAATTTCCGTACAAATACATCGACAAAAAAAATGTTAAAAACCATTTTGGAATGGCTATTTACTCAAAACTACCGATTGTAAATAGAGGTTCTCTTAAATTAAAGAATACATCAAATAATATAATTTTTGCAGATATTCTAAGAGGAAACGATACTATTAGAATCTATAATTTGCATTTACAGTCTCTTCATATTTCACCAAAAAAAGAAAACTTTGGCCAAGAAAATTCTGAAAAATTAATTAAAAAACTTGAAAAAAACTTTCTTAAACAAGCAAAACAAACTGAATTATTTTTAGTTCATGAAAAAAATTGGAAAGGAAAAAAAATAATTTGTGGAGATTTTAATAATACAGCCTATTCTTGGGTATACACCCAAATTTCTAACAATAAAAAAGATGGTTTTATTGAAGCTGGAAATGGATTTGGTAAAACATATAATTACTGGTTTCCTATGAGAATTGATTTTATCTTAACGGACAACGCTGCAACTGTAAATCAATTTACCTCTTTTTCAATAGAATTTTCAGACCACTACCCTATTCTTGCAAGGGTTAATTGGCTCTAACAATTTCCAAACAAAGGTCTATCATCAATAATTGACTCTTCTTAAAAAATAAACATCATAGTCAGAACTGACTCACTTCGTTGTAATATGATTTAATTTCAGATGATACACCAGAGTAATATAAGTTTGTCAAATACATAAATTTGCCAATACGAAGACAGGTAACAATTCATCTTTCTATTTAAAAAATGGTGAATAATATTGTATTTTTACCCTTGGTTAAATACATGTGAATGAATACAAAAAAAAATGTTGCTTTTTACACCTTAGGATGCAAGTTGAACTTTTCAGAAACTTCTACGATCGCTCGAAATTTTGAGAACGAAGGGTTCAAACGTGTTGATTTTGAGGAAACCGCAGATATCTATGTGATCAATACCTGTTCGGTTACAGATAATGCCGATAAACGTTTTAAATCTATTGTTAAAAATGCTTTAAAAAAAAATAGTGAGGCTTTTTTAATAGCAGTTGGATGTTATGCACAACTAAAACCTGAAGAATTAGCAGCAGTTGACGGTGTTGATTTGGTTTTAGGAGCAACAGAAAAATTTAATGTAACAAGCTATATAAATGATCTAACAAAAAATAATGTTGGTGAAGTACATTCTTGTGAAATTTCTGAAGCAGACTTTTACGTAGGATCTTATTCAATTGGAGACAGAACACGTGCTTTTTTAAAAGTACAAGATGGTTGTGATTATAAGTGTACATATTGTACAATCCCTTTAGCTCGTGGAATTTCTAGAAGTGATACATTAGAAAATGTGATTCATAACGCCAAAGAGATTTCGTCAAAGGGAATTAAGGAAATTGTTTTAACAGGTGTCAACATAGGTGACTATGGTAAAGGAGAATTTGGGAACAAAAAACATGAACATACCTTTTTAGAACTCGTAAAAAAATTAGACAACGTTGAAGGAATTCATCGCTTACGAATTTCTTCTATTGAACCCAATCTACTAAAAGATGAAACAATTGAATTTGTATCAAAATCAAAATCTTTTGTACCTCATTTTCACATTCCTTTGCAATCAGGAAGCGATGAATTATTAAAGAAAATGAAACGTAGGTATCTTGTTCAAACGTATACAAATAGAGTGTCTAAAATTAAAGAAGTGATGCCAAATGCATGCATTGGTGTTGATGTTATTGTAGGATTTCCAGGTGAAACTGATGAATTATTTTTAGAAACTTACAATTATTTAAATGAAATGGAGATTTCATATTTACATGTTTTTACCTATTCTGAGAGACCCAATACAGAAGCTGTTAAACTAGACGGTGTGGTCCCTAAGAAAATTCGAGCAAAAAGAAGTAAAATGCTACGAGGTTTATCAGCTAAAAAAAGACGTTCTTTTTATGAGAGTCAACTTGGAAAGACTGCTAAAGTATTGTTTGAAAACGAAAATAAAGAAGGTTTCATAAACGGATTTACAGAAAACTATGTAAAAGTTAAAACCCCCTGGAATCCTGAATTGGTGAACACCTTGCATACAATTTCTCTTACAGAAATTGACAGCGATGGTTTGGTAAGGTTTCATTTTGTAAACTAAAAAAATGTTTTAGAAGGTTAAATCTTACATTTTTGCTAATTAAAAACTATTATCTGGGTGAACTAATTATCTCTAAGTTGATAAAAGAAATCACACATTATATTTAAAATAAAAAAACTATGAGTAAATCATTTCGTATTCTTTCTCTAATCCTTGTTTTATTTGTTACCCTATTATTGCTTAATGGAATACAAAAAGAAACATCAGGTAAAAAAATATTTACACACGAATTTTATAAAATTAAAGCAATCAAACTTCCTTCAGATTTAAATCTTGCTGGAGAGAGAGTTCCCATAGAAAAAAAGGACATTAGAGAGCGAATGGACAGAGAGTTGTTAGTAAATACGTATTGGCAATCAAACGGATTGCTTCTTATAAAAAGAGCCAATAAATATTTTCCAATCTTAGAACCGTTACTTAAAAAACATGGTTTGCCAGACGATTTTAAATTTTTAGCTCTAGCCGAAAGTGCTTTTACTGACGAGACCTCTTCTGCAGGAGCCGCAGGAATCTGGCATTTTATGAAACGAACAGGAAAAGAATATGGGTTAGAAATAAATAAGAATGTCGATGAACGATACCATATTGAAAAATCAACAAAAGTAGCTGCTGCTTATTTAAAGAAATCTAAAGAACGATTTAATTCTTGGACTTTGGCTGCTGCTGCATACAATGCTGGTAATTATGGAATTCATAAGCAACTAGAAAAACAACAAGTTACTAATTATTATGATGCATTGTTAGCGAATGAAACAGAACGGTATATTTTTAGAATCATTGCATTAAAAGAAGTCATTTCAAACCCCAAGAAATACGGTTTTATTTTTGATGATGAAGATTTATACACCCATACTAAAACTAGACTTATAAAAGTAGATACTGTCATTTCGAATATTACCTTATTTGCAAAAAAATTCGGGATTACATACAAAGAATTAAAAATTCATAATCCTTGGTTAAGAGAAAATAAATTAAACAATGCAAGCAGAAAGTTGTACGAAATCAAAATTCCTGTAAAATAACAACCTATCTCTCATGAAATAAAAACATCTTCTTACAAATAAAAAAAGCCTATCAAAATTTGATAGGCTTTTAGATAAAAGTTTAACTAGTAATAGATATATATTATAATACTCTTACGTTTACTGCGTTTAATCCTTTTCTTCCATCTTGTAAGTCGAATTCAACTTCATCGTTTTCACGAATTTCATCGATTAATCCTGAAACATGTACAAAATGTTCTTTGTTTGATCCTTCTTCAGTGATAAATCCAAATCCTTTAGATTCATTGAAAAATTTTACGGTACCTTTATTCATTATAAAAAAATTAGTGTGTTGTTAATTTTATTACTAACAACGTTTTATTAAAGTGCAAATATAATAACATTAATTTAGAACTAACACTAATTATTTAAATTATATTAAAAAAACTTTAATAACTGTAAATTAATGATTTAACTAAATTAAACTCATTAATAATTTGATCTAAGACCTCTTTGGCTGGTTTTATTTCATCAATTAATCCTGCGATCTGACCAATTTCTAATTCACCAGAGTCTATATCTCCTTCAAATATTCCTTTTTTTGCTCGAGCTCTACCCAACAATTGCTTTAGTTGTTCTTTAGAAGGGTTTTGTAGATACAACTCTTGTAACTCTCGATAGAATTTATTTTTTAACAAACGAACGGGTGCTAATTCTTTTAAGGTTAAATGGGTATCACCATCTTTAGCATTTATAATCGTAGTTTTAAAGTTTTGATGAGCAGAAGATTCTTTTGTAGCAGCAAACCTACTTCCTAACTGAACAGCATCTGCACCTAAAACCATCGCAGCCAACATCCCCCTTCCTGAAGCAATTCCACCTGCAGCGATTATTGGAATTTTAACTTGTTGCTTTACCATAGGAATTAATGTAAACGTTGTTGTCTCCTCTCTACCATTGTGACCTCCTGCTTCAAATCCTTCACAAACAACAGCATCAACACCTGCATCTTCCGCTTTTAAAGCAAACTTTACAGAACTAACCACATGAACCACTGTGATTCCTTTTTCTTTTAAAAAAGAAGTCCATTTTTTTGGATTCCCAGCAGAAGTAAACACAATCTTTACTCCTTCTTCAATGATGATAGCCATTACTATTTCTATATCAGGATACAACATGGGTACATTTACTCCAAAAGGCTTATCTGTTGCATTTTTACATTTCTGAATATGTGTTCTTAAAACGTCCGGATACATCGAACCTGCTCCAATCAGCCCCAGTCCTCCAGCATTTGATACTGCAGAAGCTAATTTCCAACCAGAAACCCAAATCATTCCTCCTTGAATGATTGGATATTGGATATTAAAAAGTTGTGTGATTTTGTTTTGCATTGTCTATTCAAAAATTAATTTAAAAGAATGTTGAACAGGTATTAGCCTACCAGTATTAAATGCTGGTTTCCAACCTTTTATTTGCTTAAAGAACGTTATAATTTCCTGACGTAAATTATCCGGAAGAGTATCATAAATTCTAATATTTGTTAAATCTCCAGTAACACTAATTGTATAATCTACCGTTATAGTTCCCTTAATTTTCCATTTTAGTTTACTTACCAACCTCCGTACAATTTTTTTATATTTTTTACTTCCTCCCGTGAACTCGGGTTTTTTTCTACAGCAATTTCCTTTTAAAACTCTTTCATTTCCATTCTTATCATAAAATTTTTCAGTAATTAATGAATCATTTTTAAAAAAAGCTCTTGCTGCAATTTCTCCACTATAAAAATAATTCCTCCACAAACCTTCTTTTTTACTATTTACATATCTTCCCTCTTGGGATTTATTACCATTATCAAACCATGCAGAAAGCTTCCCATGTTTTTCTCCTTTATCATTATAAAATAAAATACTTGAAATACTATCATTTAATCCAAAGGAAACCTTTTTATCTATTCTTTTTTTGGAATCTTTAGTCTTAGAATACCAATAACTAGTCAGTTGATTATTTCTTCTATACATTCTAAATAACCAAAGAGAATCATTTTCTTTTGTTACCTTTTGATAAAATGTTGCTTTGGAAGGGTCTTTTGTTACTTTTCTTTTTGAATTGTATAGGGTGATGATTTCTTCTTGAGAGTAACCTGTGTAAGAAAAAAATAAAATTATTAGAATTAAAAGTTGTTTAATCATAAGGAACACTAATTTATGAAATAACCCCAGAACCGATAAGCTCTTCATCCTGATACCAGGCCACAAATTGCCCTTCTTGAATGGCAGACTGTTTCTTTTCGAATGCTACATACAGCCCTTTTTCGACCTTATGCAAAGTAGCTTTTTCTAATGTCTGCCGATATCTAATTCTGGCTTCAACCTGCATAAATTCTCCATTATTTAAGGTTAAGTCTTCGCGTATCCAGTGGCTTTCTTTATTGGAAACAAATAATACATTTCTGTATAATCCTTGGTGGTTTTTACCTTCACCTGTATAAATTACATTTTCCAACACATCTGTTTCTATAACGTATAAGGCTTCTTTGGTTCCGCCAACATTTAATCCTTTACGCTGACCCTTTGTATAATAATGTGCTCCTTGGTGTTTCCCAACAACTTTTCCATCATCCTGGCAGTAAGAAAACTTTGTTGAAAAATAGTTGAGTTCGGCTTCTTTGTTTTCAAATTCTGAAACTCTTTTAGTATACTGCTCAAAATCAGCTGGAATGGTTATAATAACCCCTTCTTTTGGTTGTAATTTTTGTTGTAAAAATTCTGGCAATCGTACTTTACCAATAAAACATAATCCTTGTGAATCTTTCTTGTCGGCTGTAATTAAATTGGCTTTTTTTGCTATTTCCCGAACTTCGGGCTTCGTAAGTTCCCCAATGGGAAATAATGCTTTTGTTAATTGTTCTTGAGATAATTGACATAAAAAATAGGATTGATCTTTATTTCCATCTTTACCAGCGAGCAATTTATAAACTGGCTTTCCGTGGATAATCTCAGTATCTTTTCTACAATAATGACCCGTAGCCACATAATCTGCTCCAAGGTTTAAGGCAATGTCCATAAATACATCAAACTTTATTTCTCGATTACAAAGTACATCTGGGTTTGGAGTTCTTCCTTTGCTATATTCATCAAACATGTAATCGACAATACGTTCTTTGTATTGATTGCTTAGATCAACAACTTGAAAGGGTATCTTCAATTTTTCTGCAACAATCATTGCATCATTACTATCTTCTAGCCAAGGGCACTCATTAGAAATTGTTACAGAATCATCGTGCCAATTCTTCATAAACAACCCGATAACTTCATATCCCTGCTCTTTTAATAAATAGGCCGTAACACTAGAATCTACTCCACCAGAAAGACCAACAACTACTCGTTTCATTATTTAATTTTGAGGTGACAAAGTTACAACTTTGAATGCAATATTTTTTAGTAAAAAAGTTCTTGATTAAATTTATAAAACTAATTATTTTTTTGCTTTGTAAAAGAGGGTTTCTTTTTTTTATCGTGATCAACAGCAATTTCACCGTCAATATAATATTCCCACTTTCCTACTCTTATTCCATCTTTATAAGCACCTGTCTCTTTTATATTTCCATTCAATTCAAAATATTCGGCCAATCCATTAAGCTTACCTAGTTTATAAGATACTTTCTCAATTAAAATACCTTTGTCGGAAAATTTACGACAAATACCATCTAGCAATCCGTCTTTATAGATTCTTATTTCAGTGACGTTACCGTTTGGATAATAGATAAATTGTTTGCCATGAAAATTCCCTTTCTTATAATTTTCTTCCAACATTAGTGCACCATTCGTATAAAAATAGTTCCAACTTCCAACACGTTTTCTTTGGTATAAAACTCCTTGTGTTTTTATTGAGCCGTTAATAGTATAAAATTGAACGAATAGTGAGTCTGGATTGTTGAAAAAAGTTTTTATAATTATTGGATGTTTGGAAGAGCTGATGTCATAGAATTTAAAGACGCCTATCTCTCTCCCATTTTTAAATTGACCTACATACCTTACTCTTTTATTCGGATAGTATTTTTTCCATACTCCTGTCCTCTTGTTATTGTGATTATATTGATTTGTTTTTTGAGAATAAAGTGCTTCATTCAAACAAAAAGAAGCAACCAAAAGAAGAATGATAAATAATTTATTTAGGGGGAACATAGCGCGATCGTTATAAAACAAAGATACGTTATTAATAATAATGCACGAAAAAAATAATATTGAGAGGGTCGCATGAAATTATTCATAATTCTGAAAAAAGTTCCGTTTAAAAACATATTTCGCAATTACTATAAAAACATCTAAAATCAACTTTATAAATCTGTTAAAATGACTATTTTTGCAATCAATAACAACAACAACAAAATGAACTTGACAAAATTAAATGCCATCTCCCCTATTGACGGGCGCTACAGGAATAAAATATCACAATTAGCGGACTTTTTTTCTGAAGAAGCTTTAATAAAATACAGAGTTCGTGTAGAAATTGAATATTTTATTGGGTTGTGTGAAATTCCTTTACCTCAACTAGCAGACTTTAACAGCGATTTATTTGATGATTTGCGTAAAATATACAAAAATTTCACTTCTGAAGATGCTCAAAAAATAAAGGATATTGAGGCTATTACCAATCATGATGTGAAAGCTGTTGAGTATTTTATAAAAGAGAAATTTGACGCGTTAGGTTTAGAAAAACAAAAAGAATTCATTCATTTTGGTTTGACTTCTCAAGATATAAACAACACTGCAATTCCGCTTTCTATCAAAGAAGCAATGCAAGAAGTATATGTACCAAGTTACCGAAAGGTTTTAGAACGCTTAGAGGAATTGGTTATTGAATGGGAAGATGTTTCTATGTTAGCAAGAACACATGGTCAACCAGCTTCTCCAACAAGATTAGGTAAAGAAATTGCTGTTTTTGTAACCCGTTTACAAGAACAATTTAATTTGTTAAATAAGATCCCAAATGCTGCGAAGTTTGGGGGTGCAACTGGTAATTTTAATGCTCATAAAGTTGCCTATCCTTCTATTGATTGGAAAGAATTTGGTGGTAATTTTGTAAAAGAAAAATTAGGTTTACATCATTCTTTTCCAACTACCCAAATAGAACACTATGATCATATGGCTGCGTTGTTTGACGCATTAAAACGTATCAATACAATTGTAATCGATTTAGATCGAGATTTCTGGACCTATGTTTCAATGGATTATTTTAAACAAAAAATTAAGGCTGGTGAGGTTGGGTCTTCTGCAATGCCTCACAAAGTAAATCCAATAGATTTTGAGAATTCTGAAGGGAATTTAGGATTAGCCAATGCTATTTTCGAACACCTTTCTGCAAAATTACCAATTTCCCGTTTACAAAGAGACTTAACAGACAGTACCGTACTAAGGAACGTAGGAGTTCCTTTCGGTCATACCATGATTGCATTTAGTTCTACACTTAAAGGATTGAATAAGTTGTTATTAAACAAACAAAAGTTCGAACAAGATTTGGAAAATAATTGGGCTGTTGTTGCCGAAGCAATTCAGACTATTTTAAGACGAGAAGGGTATCCAAATCCTTATGAAGCTTTAAAAGGGTTGACAAGAACAAATGAGAGAATAAACCAGGTCTCGATTGCAAATTTTATAGATACTTTGGATGTTTCATCAGAAATTAAAGAAGAATTAAAGGCAATATCACCTGCAAATTACACAGGAATTTAATGAAAAACACATTTGGAATACTCATCATCATCATTGCACTAACTTCGTGTACAACTGAAATTATAGACAATTCAGATCGATTTAAAAAAGGGGTTTTTGAAATTCCAGCAGGTGAAGGATATGGCAAAACTAAAATCACAAGAATTGATAGCCTTCAAATTGAAGAATATGAGAAAGTGATTTCAATTTCTAATGATAGTTCCGCAAGTGAAAAAATAATTTCACACACTGACACACTTTATATCAAATGGAAAAATAATTTCTTTTATACGTTAAATATGAAGTCACCAAAAAAAGAACTGGATAAAAAACCAATATATGTACAAATTGTGAAAGTAACCGATTCCTCTTATAGTTTTTCAGCTAAAATTGGCTTTAGTAAATTCAAAACTGATGGTACCATATATAAAGTCGAATAAATTATAAAAAAGCACCTTTTTGGTCGCACAAAAAAAGGTTCCATATTTAGATTGAATTCCTTAAGAATATTCTAACTTGCGATCGCTTTTTATTAATAGTTATTTAAATATAACATCTAGGGATAAAAATAAAATAGGATTGTTAAAAAACAATAAACATAACGTCAGTACTCTCTTATTATCGGTATTTATAATACCTACAATAATACTATTTTTACACTCTTTTAGTAATCACGAGCACCGTATCTGTTTATCTAAGGTTGAGAATCATATACATCAAAAAGAGGCTAAATGTGAGCTTCACCTTTTAAATGACAGTCCCTTTTACGCCAAAAAACATGTGGTTAATTTCATCAATTATATTGAAATCACATCAATTGAAAATCTTAAAAATAATTTCTTAAAAAATCATCAGCGATTATCTTTTTCACTCAGAGGTCCCCCTATCAAAGTTCTAACATAAATTTCTTTTCTTGTTGAACATAAAAACTAAAAATGCAAAAAATATTTTTTTTGTGCATTGCTCTATTTCTTATACACATAAATACAGCAGCTCAAAATTGTAACTTTAACTTTAGGGGTAAAGTAACTGACTTTCACGTCGATACACCAATCATTGGTGCATCCATACAATTATTAAATTTAAATAAATTCACCACTTCTAATTTGGACGGTTTTTTTGAGTTTAAAGGTTTGTGTGAGGGGAAAATAGAACTAGAAATTCAACATATTGCATGCGAAACAAGAAAAATAACGATTCATCTAAAGAATAATCTTTTCAAAGAAATTTTTTTAGAGCACCATTTAGAAGAACTAAACGAGGTAATCGTAACAACCAATACAAAAACAACTACCACTAGTATAGAACAAACCATTAAAGAAGATGTACTTGAAAATTACACAGATAAATCTCTAGGTGATGCACTAAAATCAATTAGTGGTGTTTCTTCTCTAAATACAGGGAGTACAATTGTAAAACCTATGATTCATGGTCTACATAGTAGTAGGGTATTAATTATAAATAATAATGTACGTTTGTTTGATCAAGAATGGGGAGATGAGCATGCACCAAATTTTGATTTAAATTCCAGCAATAGGATTGACGTCATAAAAGGAGCAAATACTTTAAAATATGGTAATGATGCAATCGGTGGTTTAATCCTTATTCGTGGAAAAAAGTATGCTGCTAAAGACAGTGTTTTTGGCAAATCTTCTATTTCGTTAAATTCTAATGGTTTTGGTGGAAATATAAATACAGAAATTGTCAAAACCTATTCAACTGGTTATTATGGGAAATTTCAAACCAGTTACAAACGCTTTGGAGATTTTAGAGCTCCTAATTATTATTTAACGAATACTGGAATGGAAAATTTGAATGCTTCCCTCAGGTTTGGTTATAATAGCTTTGAAAAGGGATTTGAAGCCTATTACAGTTTAGTGAACAATAATTTTGGTATTTTACAATTATCACACATTGGTAATGTAAATGACTTGGTTCAAGCAATTAATAGTTCAGAACCAAGAAATACTGAAGATTTTTCTCATAAAATTGAAAACCCTAAACAAACTATTTTACATCATTTAGGTAAGATTGAAGCCTACAAGCGTTTCAAAGGTTTTGGTAAATTATCTGTACAATACGATTTTCAATTAAATAGAAGAAAAGAGTATGATTTAGGTAGGGGAAATAGAGAGAATACACCTGTTATTGATTTACGACTGTTTACAACAAGTATTCAACCAAATCTTCACATTGATTTTTTACCCAATGTTAAATTTGATATAGGCTTATTAGGACGCTTTCAACAAAATAATGCTGTTGCAGGAACGAGATCTCGACCGTTGATCCCTGATTATGAAAAAATCGATGCCGCCGTTTATTCAATAGGAAACTATAAAATAGATGAAACTACTGAAATAAATGCTGGAATTCGGTATGATTATTCTTCAATAGATGCCAATAAAACATATTTGTTAGCGGATTGGAAAAAATATAATTTTGACCAACTGTTTCCTGAATTTGAGGGTGAAATTGACAATACTAGAATTAAAACAAATCCAAAATTCACATTTCACAATGTTTCTGCTAGCTTGAATTTCTCAAAACGATGGAAAAATGAGTTGACTTTTTTAATCAATTATGGATTGGGAAATAGAGTTCCAAATCCTTCAGAGTTATATAGTGACGGTGTACATCATAGCAATGCTCGATTTGAAATTGGTTATTTGAATATCAAAAAGGAGATTGCCAACAAGTTTAATCTCTCATTAGAGAGAAAAAATGATGATTTTGGTTTTATTATAAGTCCCTATTATAAGAGAATCAACGGATTTATTCAGTTAATTCCAACAGGTATTACCACTACAATTAAAGGGGCATTTCCTGTTTGGGAGTACGATCAAGTAGATGCACAAATTTTCGGTATTGACATTGACATCAATAAAAAAATCAACAGTCAGTTGGATTATCTGGGAAACATAAGTTTAATAAAAGGAGAGAATATTACACAAGATATTCCTTTAATTCACATGCCTAGTACTAATTTTAGCAATCGTATTGTATATACAAATAAACAATGGCATGATTTAACTTTTAGTTTACGAAATACAACGGTATTGCGTCAAAACGACTATCCTAATTATAATTTTAACACATTTAACCCAACTACTCAACAAGAAGTCTTTGTAGATATTAGTTCTCCAACACCTGCATACTCACTATTTGATTTTAGTGCTTCTGCAACATTAAAAACTTCACATAAAGGAAGTTTGAAACTTGAGTTCAATATAGAAAATATATTGAACGTGTCTTACAGAGAATATTTAAATAGATTCCGATTCTTTGCTGATGAATTAGGAAGAAATTTGAACATAAAAATTAAAATAAACTATTAAAAATCACAATTATGAAAATTACAAATACAGTAAAAACAATTAAATTACTAGCAATTTTATTTATCTCAGCTATAACTTTCACAGCATGTTCTGAAGATGATCATGATGATCATGATGATCATGATCATGAAGAAGAGGTAATTACAACATTAAATTACACCTTAACAAGCGGTAGTGACGTAGTTACTTTAACTTATAGAGATCTAGATGGTGAAGGTGGAAATGAAGGGGTAACTACGGTTTCTGGTTCTTTATCAGCAAATACAACCTATGCAGGTGCCATTGAGTTGTTGAATGAAACAGAATCTCCTGCTGAAAATATGACAGAAGAAATAGAGGAAGAAGATGACGAGCATGAATTTTTCTTTACTTCAACAGTTACTGGTTTAACAATTTCTAAAACAGACGTTGACGGTAATGGCAATCCTTTGGGATTAGAAACTTCCCTAACTTCTGGAGCGGCGGGTTCTGGTTCTATCACTGTTGTATTGAAACACGAACCTACAAAACCAAATGATGGGACTTCAGCTAGTGCTGGTGGAAGTACAGATATAGAAGTAACTTTTAATGTTACGGTTCAGTAAAACTGAAATTCCAATGAATAAAAAAGCGTAGCATTTGCTGCGCTTTTTTTTATGTTTGTATTTTATTTATATACTAAAATAATGCTTTTAAGTGTTTATAAAAAAACTTTAAAAGTCTTACCTATTTGTTCCACTTTTTACATAATTTTGAAATATAATTAATACTGTGCTGTTTTATGACTTTTAGAGGTAATAAAAATGCTCACTACAAAAGCATTTTATGTCTAAATTACCTGCGAAATATCAATTTTTAGATTTATCTGATTACGGCAGACCCATCGCTAGATTTATTGCGAATTCTTTAAGAAATACGAAATTTACTCCTGTAGATGTAACGATTGCTTTTATAATATCAGGATTAATAGGTATTTATTGTATTACTAAAGAGTATTATTTCACCGCGGCTTTTTTCTTGATCTTTAAGTCTATTTTAGATGCGGCAGATGGTGAATTGGCAAGAATTAAAAAAACACCCTCTTATACCGGACGTTTCTTGGATTCTGTTTCTGATATTATTTTGAATTTGATCATTTTCGTCACATTATGGCAAGTCACTGAAATTAGTCTTGCGCTGGCATTTCTCGCTTTTTTTGGAATACAACTTCAAGGTACTTTATACAATTATTATTATGTGATTTTAAGAAACCGTTTTGATGGAGACACTACCAGTCGAATTTTTGAAAATAAAACTCCAACAGCTTTACCAGGTGAAAAACAAAAGAATGTAAATATTCTTTTCTTCTTATATAAATTATTTTATGGGGTATTTGATAAGATTATTTATACTTTAGATAAGAATGCATCTCGTGGAAAACCTTTCCCTAATTGGTTGATGACCTTAATTTCAACCTTTGGATTAGGTTTTCAATTACTATTGATAAGTGTCTTCTTAATATTGGGTTATAAGTCATTTA
>JABAZI010000071.1:0-48153 GCA_018608545.1 Polaribacter sp. | reverse complement strand
GGTTTTCAATTACTATTGATAAGTGTCTTCTTAATATTGGGTTATAAGTCATTTATAATCCCTTTTTTCATAGCATATTCAAGTCTTATCTTTATTTTTATCTTTATCAGAAGAGTTTTTTATTAATGAACATAGGTAGTTTTCTTAATTCTACTGATAGAAATAAAAGCAGCTATAAAGAATATAGCTAGCGCTAAAACACTAGATTGGATAGAAATCAAAGAATTTAATAACCCAAAAGTAACCATTCCTACAACCAACGCTATTTTTTCTGTAACATCGTAAAAGCTAAAGTAAGACGCTGTATCTTCAGTTTTAGGTAATAATTTAGAATAGGTTGATCTTGCTAAAGATTGTATTGCCCCCATTACTAGTCCAATTAGGGCTCCTAAAACATAGAAATACATCTCTATATTTGGAGTTTCTTTTGTTAAATTAAAACCAATTAAACAAACTACCCCCCAAATTGCGATAGTGATTTTTAGGGTTTTAATGTTTCCAATTCTGTTAGATAGTCTAGAGAAAAGAAAGGCTCCTAAAATTCCAACAAATTGTACCAATAATATTGTAGCTATTAAATTTAGGGTTTTCAATCCTAGAATTACACCAAATATACCCGCGGTTAAAATAATAGTTTGAACACCGATACTTAACAAAAAAAATGAAATTAAAAAAATTTTTAATTCTTTGTATACGATCAATTCTTTAGCAACTTTTTTAATTTCTATCAATCCTTTCATAAAATAATTATCTTTTGGTAAAGTAGCTTTTTCTTCATTTGGAAGGCCGTTATAGGTTACTTGAGCAAAACCAATCCACCATAAACCGACCAGTACAAACGATAATTGAGAACCAAATTGTTTATCATAAAAACCAAATACTTCTGTTTCAATTAAAACCAAACAGATTACTAAAAGCAAGATAGAACCTAAATATCCCATCATAAAACCTTTTGCACTTACATTATCTTGCTGCTCTGGTGGTGCCACTTCTGGCAAATATGCATTGTAAAAAACGACACTCCCCCAAAAACCGATACTTGCTAAAATTGTAAACAGAATAGCTACCCAGAGCGTTTCTTTTCCGGTAAAAAAGAATAAACTCATCACAGAAAGTGACCCTAATAAGCAAAAAGCTTTTAAAAATTTTTTCTTATTCCCTGCGTAATCTGCAATTCCAGATAACATTGGCGAAATAAAAGCAACTATTAAAAAAGAAACTGCTAACGCATAATTATATAAACTTGTTGGAGTCCACAATGTTCCCAAGAAGGCTATCTTACCCTCTGCATTCGCAAACCCTTCTGAAGCAGTTAAACCTGAATAATAGATTGGAAATACTGCGGTACTTATTACTAATGAGTATACTGAATTAGCCCAATCATAAAATGCCCATGCATTTATTAATTTTTTATCTCCAATTTGTAACATAATATATTTTTATTAAGAAAAGTGTTCAAAAAAAAGGAACGATTACAATATAGGTATTCTATTTCTTTCAGCACTTAATTTACTGGAGTGTTTGCTTTTGATATAAATTGAGTAGCATATTTTTTTGCAGTTGGTAAATAATTTTTCAAATCTTGAATTCTTGAAGAATTTGACGGATGCGTACTTAAAATTTCTGGGGATGATTTCCCTTCAGAAAGCGAACTCATTCTGGACCAAACTTTAGCAGCCTCTGCGCCATCATAACCTGCCATTATCATAAAAATTAATCCAAGCCTGTCTGCTTCTTGCTCATGAACTCTACTAAACTTTAACATTCCTAAACCAGAACCAATACCAAAAGCTGTATTCCAAATTTGTTCGGTGTTTTCTCCTTTTTTAGAGGTTCCAAGTGAGAGTGCTGCACTACTAATTTGTTGCAACTGTCCTTGAGACATTCTTTCTTGACCATGCTTGGCAAAAGCATGTGCAACTTCATGACCCATGACTGCTGCTACTCCATTCTCGTTGAGACAAACAGGCATAATTCCTGTATAAAAAACAACCTTACCTCCTGGCATACACCAAGCATTAACTTTTTTATCTTCTATCAAATTAAAATCCCATTGATACGAATTTGCTTCTGAAACCATATTATTGGCCCTCATAAAAAGATCGACAGCAGTGGCGATTTTTTTACCAACTTCTTTAATTTGATTGCTCAATATTTTATTTTTAGACAAAGTATTCTCTTCCAAAAAGCCTTTATATTGACTAAAACTTACTGGTAAAACTTTCGAGTCGCTCATAAAATTAACTCTTTTTCTTCCTGTAATAGGTACGGAACTACAGGAGGCAAAAAAGAAAATTATTAAAAGAAATGCACCTTTTTTAATCATGTATTTTATTTGTTTTTTATCTAATCTAATATAGTAAAATGAAGATTAAACATCGAAAAAATTAACATTTTTTATACACTTACATGTGTTATCTTTATAAATAACATTACTTAATTTCAATTGGTAAAAATGATTTGATTTTTATCAATATTAAAAAGTTTCGAATTTATGAAAATACGTTTCTCTCTGCTGAGTCTTCTTTTTTTGATTAGCTTTTGTAGTAAATCACAAAACGCTGTTCCAAAAAAAAAATATAAAATCAATAAAACCAATTCTGAGTGGAAAAATCAATTAACAGCTATTCAATATTATGTGTTGCGCGAAGCAGGAACTGAGGTAGCTTTTTCTAGTTCTTACGACAAAAACTATACAAAAGGAGTTTATGTTTGCGCAGCTTGTAAAACTGAATTATATTCATCTAAACATAAATTTGATTCAGGGACCGGTTGGCCTTCATTTGATAGAGCTATAAAGAATAACGTGGCATTAGACATCGATTATGATATAGGATATGCAAGAACAGAATTAAAATGCAATACTTGTGGCGGACACTTGGGACATTCATTTAGTGACGGACCTAAAAAAACCACTGGTAAAAGACACTGTATTAATGGAGTCGCATTGAAATTTATTCCTTCAAAAAAATAATTAATTGATCTACTCAATAATTCAAGTTGAATTTTAATTCTTGTAAATAAAATTAAGAGATAGGCTGTTGAATATTTTTTATTAAACTGACATTAAGATACATATACCTATTTTTAACGTGTATTTTTTAAAAGAAGAGTCAGCATGATATCCACCTACTATAAAAATTCAAAAACATAAAAAACTATGAGTATTCAGTATACAAATCGGCTCTAATTCTTATATTTGTGTTTTAAAAAAGAAGACAAATTATGTTTAATAATTTAAGCGATAAACTAGATAAAGCTTTACATACCCTTAAAGGTCATGGTAAAATTACAGAAGTTAATGTTGCAGAAACACTAAAAGAAGTAAGAAGAGCCTTACTAGATGCCGATGTAAACTTCAAAATTGCAAAAGAATTTACCAAGAAAGTTCAAACCAAAGCGCTGGGCCAAGACGTATTAACTACCCTAAATCCAGGGCAACTTATGGTGAAGTTAGTCAAGGATGAACTAACTGAATTAATGGGTGGAGAAACTGTAGGAGTTAATCTAGGAGGTTCACCAACCGTAATTTTAATGTCTGGATTACAAGGTTCGGGTAAAACAACATTTTCTGGTAAATTGGCAAACTACCTAAAAACTAAAAAATCTAAAGAAGTTTTATTAGTGGGTTGTGATGTATACAGACCAGCTGCCATCAATCAATTACAAGTTGTTGGAGAACAAATTGGCGTTGATGTATATGCTGAAGTTGGAAATAATAACCCTGTAGAAATTTCTAACAATGCAATAAAACATGCCAAAGCAAATGGCAAAAATGTAGTGATCATTGATACAGCCGGACGTTTGGCTGTAGACGAAGAAATGATGAATGAAATCTCAAGCATTCATAAAGCGGTGAATCCTCATGAAACACTTTTTGTTGTAGATTCTATGACAGGTCAAGATGCTGTAAATACAGCAAAAGCATTCAATGCTATTTTAAATTTTGAAGGTGTTGTTCTTACAAAATTAGACGGAGATACAAGAGGTGGAGCTGCATTAACGATCAAGTCTGTAGTAGACAAACCAATAAAATTTATTGGTACTGGCGAAAAAATGGATGCAATTGATGTTTTCCATCCAGATAGAATGGCCGATCGAATTTTAGGAATGGGAGATGTCATTTCATTAGTTGAACGAGCACAAGATCAATATGATGAGGAGGAAGCTAGAAAATTACAAAAGAAAATTGCAAAAAATCAGTTTGGTTTTGATGACTTCTTAATCCAAATTCAGCAAATTAAAAAAATGGGAAGCATGAAAGATCTAGTTGGAATGATCCCTGGAGCTGGTAAAGCAATGAAAGATGTCGATATTGATGATGATGCTTTTAAAGGAATTGAAGCAATCATTCACTCCATGACTCCAAAAGAAAGAAGCACCCCCATGACAATTAATGCTAGTAGAAAAAAGCGAATTGCGAAAGGGTCTGGTACTACTATTCAAGAAATCAATCAATTGATGAAGCAATTCAATCAAATGAGTAAAATGATGAAAATGATGCAAGGAGGAGGTGGTAAAAAAATGATGCAAATGATGCAAGGAATGAAATAATTTTAAACCTAATACGAGTATACATTCTTAGATAATATGATTTTATTAGACGGAAAAAAAACAGCGGCAGACATAAAAGAAGAAATTGCTTTAGAAGTAGCAAATCTCAAAAACCAGAGTAAAAAGACTCCACATTTAGCGGCAATTATAGTTGGAGATAATGGCGCAAGTATTACCTACGTAAATGCAAAAGTAAAAGCTTGTGAGCGAGTTGGTTTTGAATCTACACTGATAAGATTAGCAGAAGATATTTCTGAAAAAGAACTATTAAATGAGATTGAGAGATTAAATGTTGATAGAAACATCGACGGTTTTATAGTACAACTTCCACTCCCTAAACATATAGATGAACAAAAAGTCTTGATGGCTGTAGATCCAGAGAAAGATGTAGATGGTTTTCATCCAACTAATGTTGGTAAAATGGCTTTAAATTTACCTACTTTTATTTCTGCAACCCCTTTTGGAATTTTAGAATTATTGGAAAGATACAACGTAAGAACCTCGGGAAAACATGTGGTTGTTCTTGGAAGAAGTCATATTGTTGGAAGCCCTATGAGTATTTTATTATCTCAAAAAAGAACCGTTGGAAACGCAACTGTTACAATGTGTCATAGTAGAACTAAAAACTTAAAAGAAATCACTTTACAAGCAGATATTATCATAGCAGCGATTGGAATTCCAGAGTTTTTAAAAGCGGATATGGTGAAAGATGGGGTAACTGTTATTGATGTAGGAATTACTCGTTTAAAGGATGCTAGTAAAAAAAATGGATTTAAATTGGTTGGTGATGTTGCCTTTGATGAAGTCTCTAAAAAATCAGAATTCATCACACCTGTTCCTGGTGGAGTTGGACCAATGACAATCGCAATGCTGCTTAAAAACACCTTATTAGCTTGTGAAAGAGTAAATTATTAGTATATTTAGAATCAGTTTCTATACTAATAATTACATATTTTGAACGATTTTTTTTTCAAGGAAAACAGTGATTTTATTCCTTTTACACTGCAACATCTGTGGCTAAATTTTATAATTCTCGTGTTGGGTTTCCTGCTTATTTTATGGGCAAAGAAACAGCATAAAAGAACTCAAATTAAGCTAGGTAACATTATCGCTTTTTCAATTTCTATAACAGTCATTTTTGGAACATTTTTAAAAATCGATAAAGGTAATTTTAATTATCAAGAAGACTTACCATTGCATTTGTGTAGCTTTTTAGCACTAACGATTCCAATACTATCAACAACAAGAAAATTTTTATATTATGAAATTTTTTTCTTCTTAATACTTGGTGGAACTTTACAGTCTTTAATCACACCTGATGAATATAATTATTTAAACTTTCCTTTTTTTAGATATTGGTTTGTTCACGCAGGATTGGTGTTTTTTATGATGTATGCCACCTTTATTTATAACATGAGACCAACATTAAAAAGTGTGGGTAAATCTTTTATCGGGATGCAAGTTTTCATGCTTATAATGTTTGTTTTGAATTACTTTTTAGGGTCCAATTATTTTTACACAAATAAAAAACCAGATGCTGAAACATTATTGGACCTGTTTGGAGATTGGCCTCAATATGTTTTTGTAGTTGAACTGATTGTTATTCCTTATTTTTTATTGATGTATTTGCCTTTTTATCTCACGCGAAAAAAAGGTTAAACCTCTTCCCTATTTACCAAATCCATTGAAAAGGCAGGCATGCAGATTGCCATATATTCACATTGCTCATCAAAGGGATTTGAATACTGAACTCTGGTCTGTTTGTTTATTTTGATAGATTGACCTGATTCTAAGACAATTGTTTCTCCATCAATAATAAATTGTTTTTTCCCTTTTATAATATAGGTGAATTCATCAAATTTTGGAGTCTGAAAAGGTTCTTCCCAACCAGGTGGTGCAATCATGTGCGCAATACTTATTGCTGAATTGTTATCAGTTGCATTTCCAAAATGCTCTTCAATTAATTTACCGTCTGTTGTTGGAACAACAAATGGAGCTTTTTGAATAGTATAGTTTTTATTCATACGATTGAATTATCATGAAGTAACTAAAATAACTTTTTTTTTAGAAGCAAAAAAAACCAGCCTAATTAAACCAAACTATAAATGTTTTCATCTTTGCTAAATCAGGAATTTGTTCTTTAGTAACTTTCTGCGTACTAAACTCTTTTAAACCTAGTTCCTCATTATCAATGGTAATTGTCGTATTTAAATTGTCTAAAAATAAGGTAGCAGAGGAAAAAGTACGTTCAATTTTATGTATGGTGTTACTGACGTTAATTTCAGAAAAACTTGAATTTATACTAATTCCTGACAGGGTTTTAAAACGTTCATCGTGTATTTCAATACTTTTAATTGTAGAGGTTGAATCTAATTGTTCTTTTGGCAAAATTGTTAGTAATAATTTTCCTCCTTTTTCAAAAATAAAATATTCATCGTCTTCTTGAAAATAATTATTCCCTTGGACTCCTTCACTAAGATTCTTAACAATAGAGTCCTTCTTAAATATGGTGGTTAAATCTTGAATAGTAGTTTTAGTTGTGACATTTCCAACTTTCCCTTTTTCTATTTTAAATTTAATATTGTTATTCGTGCAGCTAACTGTCATGAGTAAAAACAGGAAAACTATTGTTGATAGGAGAGATTTTTTTATCATTTTTTCTTTTTGATTATGTTATAACGTTCTTAATTGAAGTTTATTATTTCTAAATTAATTTCTTAATATTTCATAAAAATAATCAAAGTTTAATGGATGTGAAATTATTTGAAGCTTTAGTTTTAAAATAAAAAAATAACATCATTAATAGCAATATATAAATCCAACATAGGATTCATAATTATGAGAAACATAATATTCGACTGTTATTTTGATAAACTTCCTCTAAAAGCCTTTATTTTTTCATGTTTAATTATTGTTTAGTTCATAATAAATTGTAGTTTTGCGGCTAATATTAACGAAAGGGGCTATCGCCGACGATTTAGAGTTAATAGTAAATGTAGTTATTCAGTGAAAACAGGAAACAACATATCTTTTATCTCTTTCGTTTTAGTAGGAAATACTAAAATGTCTATTCTGCGTTTTCCTAAAACTCGTCCCTAAGGGGAGCATTCAGTTTAAGAAAGTAATTCACTTTCTATTTTCCGTTATTATTAAAAAAATATTTTGTCTCTATTAACAAATAGAAACAATAATTGATCAATTAATGTAAAATAAACCTTTGGATCTTTGTTTTGAAAAAACGAACAAACATCCCAATAAAAAAAGGAATAACGAATAATGGAATCCATATTGAATACAGATATTAAAAGCGTTATCAATAACGCAGAAACCTATTGTTCTAAACAAGGCATAGAACTAGAGTTAGTTTATAAACTTCCAGAAGAAATACTTGCAATCATATCTGAAAGATCGAAAGCATTACCTTCTTTGTACCATGTTCGTATAGATCTATTAAAAAGACGCTTAAAAAATGGATGTTTTTTAATGAAAAAAGAACAAGAGGTGATTGGTCATATTTTTGCACATGAACATCATGTAAAAGAATATTCTGTGTATGAGCGTTCTACTTTGTGGGTAGATCGAAAATATCGTAATTATAATCTAGGCCTGCTATTAATGGCTAAAATGACAGAATTGTATTCGAACAACTTCCTTATTTCAATTGCGCAAACATCGAAAGTTCACCATTACAATGAATTGCTAGGAATGACACATATTGTTCTTTCTGAAATGTCTAAAATATTGATAGAAGAACTAGAAAAAATAGGGAAATTAAGAGATGAATTGAGTTATAAATATTTCGTCAACCCTCGTTTTGAATCCGAAATAAGACAACTAAAATAAATAACCTGTACAAATAAAATAAAATGAAAAAATTAGTAATTGCATATAGTGGAGGTTTGGATACCTCCTACTGTGCTGTAAGTTTATCAAAAGAATATGAGGTTCATGCTGTAAGCGTAAACACAGGTGGTTTTACAAAAGAAGAAATCAATCAAATAGAAAATAATGCCTACAAAATGGGCGTTTCTACCTACAAAAATATTGATGCAGTAGCTACTTTCTATCAAAAAGTAGTGAAGTATTTAATATTTGGTAACGTATTAAAAAACAATACGTATCCACTCTCTGTTAGCGCTGAAAGAATTATACAAGCCATTGAAATTGTTGAGTATGCAAAAAGTATTGGAGCCAAATATATAGCTCATGGAAGTACAGGTGCAGGAAATGATCAAGTTCGTTTCGATATGATATTTCAAACCTTGGCTCCGGGCATCAACATTATAACACCCATAAGAGATCAAAAACTAACTCGAGAAGAAGAAATAGATTATTTAAAATCTGAGGGCATTGAAATGTCTTGGGAAAAATCAAAGTACTCTGTGAATAAGGGTCTTTGGGGAACGAGTGTTGGAGGAGTTGAAACTTTAAACTCAGAGAAACCCTTACCAAGTGAAGCATATCCTTCTCAAATTCAAAAAAATGGTGAGGAAAAAATAACACTTACATTCAAAAAAGGTGAATTAACCGCTTTAAATGGCGAGGAAAATATCCCTCAAATAAATATTGCAATTTTAAATGATATTGCTTCAAAATTCGCAATTGGTAGAGATATTCATGTTGGCGATACCATCGTTGGAATTAAAGGAAGAGTAGGTTTTGAAGCTGCTGCTGCTTTAATTACAGTAAAAGCTCATCATTTATTAGAAAAACACACCCTAACCAAATGGCAATTACAACACAAAGAATATCTGTCTAGCTTTTATGGAATGCATCTACATGAAGGTCAATATTTAGATCCAGTAATGAGAGATACAGAAGCTTTTTTACAGAGTTCCCAAAACAAAGTTTCTGGAGACGTTATGGTCACTTTAAAACCGTATCATTTCTCTTTGGATGGAATTATTTCTAAACACGATTTAATGTCTGCTAAATTTGGAAGCTATGGGGAAGAAAATAAAGCATGGACAGCAGAGGATGCCAAAGGTTTTATTAAAATTTTAGGAAATCAGAATAAAATATATCAACAAGTAAATTCTTAAATATGTTAGAGGTTGGAATTATAGGTGGTGCAGGATATACAGCAGGGGAATTAATAAGGCTATTGTTAAATCATCCAAAAACAACGATCAATTTTGTATACAGTACTTCTAATGCTGGTAATAAAATACACAAGGTTCATCAAGATTTAATAGGGAGCACTGAGATTAGTTTTACAAGTAATATTAATTCAGAAGTTGATGTGTTATTTTTATGTTTAGGTCATGGAAATTCTACTGCTTTTTTAAAGAACAATCATTTTTCAGCAAGCACAAAAATTATTGATCTAAGTAATGATTTCAGGTTACTTAGAGATCATAATTTCAATGGAAAAGAATTTGTGTATGGATTACCTGAATTACAAAGAGATAAAATTAAGAATGCCAAATACATCGCCAACCCTGGTTGTTTTGCAACTGCTTTACAATTGGCAATTTTACCCTTGGCAGCGAATGGTTTACTAAATGACGATCTTCACATAAATGCTGTAACTGGAGCAACTGGAGCGGGAACGTCATTGTCTTCAACTACACATTTTACTTGGAGAGACAATAACTTTTCACATTATAAAGCTTTTAACCATCAGCACTTAGGAGAAATACATCAAACTGTAAATCAATTACAATCCAATTTTAATACTGAAATTAACTTTATGCCAAATAGAGGGAATTTCTCAAGAGGTATTTTTGCAACAACCTATATTAAATTTGAAGGTAGCATTGAAAAAGCAAAAGAAATATATCATAACTATTATAAAAATGCTGCATTTACATTTGTATCTGATAATGATATTCATATGAAACAAGTTGTAAATACAAATAAGTGTTTGCTTCATCTAGCAAAACACGGAAACAAATTATTAATCACAAGCACTATTGATAATCTTTTAAAAGGAGCTTCAGGCCAAGCCATTCAAAACATGAATTTAATGTTTGGATTTGATGAAATGGTTGGATTGAATTTAAAAGCAACTTATTTTTAAAAAAAATAGAGCTGTATTGGTAACAAAATAAAAAAACATGAAAGTAGCAATAATTGGAGCGGGAAGTTTAGGACAATCAATCGGAAAAGGATTATTAAAAAACAACGTTGTAAGTTCCTTGTATTTGACTAAAAGAAATACAAATTCTATCAAAGATTTTAACAACTACGACGAAGTTGTTTTAACTTCAGATAATTCTGAAGCAGTAATAAATTCTGATATTTTAATTTTTGCAGTTCAACCTAGACATTTTAATCGTATTTTAGAAAGTATTGTTCCTCATTTGAATAAAAATCACGTTCTAATCTCTGTGATTACAGGGTTTTCAATTGCAAAAATTGAAGCCATTGTTAGTAAAGATATAAGCATCATACGTTCAATGCCAAATACTGCTGCTTCAGTTGCACAATCTATGACCTGTCTTTCTCCAAATACAAAAGGAAAAGAAAAAATAGAATTCGCAAAGACCATCTTTAATAGTTTAGGAATCTCTATGGAAATTCCAGAAGAGCAACTACAAGCTGCCACAGTAATTTGTGCAAGTGGTATTGCCTTTTGGATGCGTTTAATAAGAGCAACTACTCAGGGCGCTATCCAATTAGGGTTTGAAGCGCATGAAGCGCACGAATTAGCAATGCAAACTTGTTTTGGAGCCGCAACACTCTTAAAAGAATCTGGCAATCATCCTGAAGCTGAAATAGACAGAGTAACAACTCCTGGGGGCTGTACTATTGAAGGTTTAAACGAAATGGAGCACCAAGGTTTAAGTTCTTCATTAATTAAAGGAATTAACACCTCTTTTAATAAGATTAACCAAATAAAAAATTAAAAAAATGGGATTATTTAATGTGTATCCATTGTATGATGTTACTCCTGTTTCCGCAAAAGGGATTTATGTGTATGATGAAGACAACCGAGAATATTTAGATCTATATGGAGGACATGCTGTAATTTCTATAGGACACGGACACCCCAAATATGTAAAAGCAATTACAAAACAAGTTGCTAAATTAGGATTTTATTCAAATGCGATTCAAAATCCATTACAAAAGCAGTTGGCAAACAAAATTGAAAAGCTATCTGGTTGTAAAGATTATCAATTATTTTTATGTAATTCTGGTGCAGAAGCAAATGAAAATGCTCTAAAACTAGCATCCTTCAAAACAGGTAAATCGAGAGTTATTGCTTTTAAAAATGGATTTCATGGGCGAACTTCTGCTGCTGTTGCTGCAACAGATAATGCTGCTATTATTGCTCCCATTAACGCACAACAAAAAGTTACAACCTTAGAATTAAATGATATTCAAGGAGTAGAAAAAGAACTTAAAAAAGGAGATGTTTGTGCAGTTCTTATTGAATTTATTCAAGGAGTTGGTGGCTTAGATCAAGCAACTGCAGAATTTTTTGAAAAAGTCGATGCACTCTGTAAAGCAAACAATACTTTTTTCATCGCCGATGAAGTTCAATCTGGATATGGTCGTTCTGGAAAGTTTTTTGCTTTTCAACATTACAATGTTACTCCAGACATCATTTCTATTGCCAAAGGAATGGGGAATGGCTTCCCTATTGGTGGGATTCTAATTCACCCAAGTATTGAAGCTAAATTTGGAATGCTGGGTACCACTTTTGGAGGAAATCACTTAGCATGTGTTGCAAGTTTGTCTGTTCTAAATGTAATTGAAGAGGATAAATTGATGGATAATGTTAAGGAAATGTCTGAATACTTTATCAAAATTGCAAAGACAATTCCTCATATCAAAAGGATCAAAGGCAGAGGTTTAATGTTAGGATTGGAATTTGATTTCGAAGTAGGAGATTTAAGAAAGAAATTAATATACGAGTATCAGATATTTACGGGTGGAGCAGCAAATAAAAAACTTTTAAGAATTTTACCTCCTTTGACAATAAAAAAAGAACACATCAATCAGTTTTTTGAAGCTTTGGTTGATGCTTTAGATAAATAACAAACGAAGAAGATATTAGATGAATACTTTATTATCCATAGAGACTAGAAATAATGTTTTGCTTACAATGGCTGAACTTCTTGACCAAGAAAGAGAGGCAATTATAAGTATTAATAAAAAAGATTTAGAAGCCTATAAAGGGGAAGATATTTCTATGTTTGATCGTTTAAAAGTTAACGATTTTAAAGTTAATGAAATGATTGCTGCAGCCAAACATTTAGCTTCACAAGAAGATCCTGTTGGTGTAGAACGTTTTGCTTTTAAACATGACAACGGAATGCAGGTTTATAATAAAACAGCTTCTTTTGGAACTATTTTAATCATTTATGAGTCTAGACCTGATGTAACTGTAGAAGCAGCAGGAATTGCCTTTAAATCTGGAAACAAAATACTACTAAAGGGTGGAAAAGAATCTTTAAAATCAAATCTAAAAATTGTGGAATTGTGGCATCAAGCTTTAGAAAAACACGGAGCTGTTTCTGAATGGGTTACTTATTTGGAATTTGACAGAACTGAAACACAAACTTTTTTAGAAAAACCAACTCAAAAAGTAGATTTAATAGTTCCCAGAGGAGGGGAACGTTTAATTACTTTTGTGAAAAAACATGCTACATGTCCTGTTATTATTAGTGGACGTGGAAACAACTTTGTTTATGTTCACAAAGAAGCCAACATAGATATTGCTGTTGATATTATCCTAAATGGTAAATCAAAAATATCTGCTTGTAATGCAATCGATAAAGTTTTAATTGATACAAATCTTCCCAATAAAACAGCGTTTACAAACCAATTATTATCAAAACTAAAAGAGCTGCAAATTGAGGTTTTAGGAGATCCTTTCTTTTCAAAATTTGATCAGGTTTCAGAAATCTCTTCCAATGATATTTGGTATGAAGAATTTTTAGATTACAAAATTGTAATTGGAGAAATTAATTCCACTAAAAATGCCATAGAAATGATCAACAAATATTCTGGAGGGCATTCATCCGCAATCATAACAGACAATCAAGCTGAAGCTATATTGTTTATGGAAAATGTAGATACAGCTGCTGTATATCACAATGCATCTACACGTTTTACAGATGGTGGTCAATTAGGATTGGGAGGTGAATTGGCAATAAGTACAGATAAATTACATCAACGTGGTCCTATAGGATTAAAACATTTGGTCACAAATAAATGGTACGTTCACGGAAATGGACAAATAAGATAATATGCAAAAAAAGAAACGCATTTTACTAAAAGTTGGTTCTAATACGCTTACCAAAGAGACTGACAATATTTCTAGAGGGAAAATTGAAGATATAGCAAATCAAATTTCTAAACTCAAAGACACTTATGAATTCATCATTGTGAGTTCTGGAGCAATCGCAGTTGCTAAACAGTTTGTAAAATTAGAAAGCAAACATGAAGACGTATTTGTAAAACAAGCTCTTGCTTCAATTGGACAACCTCACTTAATCAGAATTTATCAAGAAATATTTAGAGAATATGGACTGTTAACTTCTCAATGTCTTCTCTCCTATTCTGATTTTGAGAAGCAGGAAAGTAAAACAAATATCGTTAATACCATTAATGTTTTAGTGCAGAATAATTATATTCCTATAATCAATGAAAATGACACCGTAGCTACCGATGAAATTAAATTCGGTGACAATGATAAATTAGCCGCATTGACAGCTGCTCTTTTAAAAGTAGATTTATTGTTCATAGCTACAAATACCAATGGAATTTATACCAAAGAATCCATTCAAAATAAAAATCCTAAAACAATTCAAAAAGTTGATAATTTTGAAAAGTTAAAAAAGGAAGTTATTCATTCAAAATCTTCTCATGGTAGTGGCGGGATGGAATCTAAGATTGAAGCCGCCTCTCTGAGTAAAAAAGCAAAAGTAGAAACTTGGATTGTAAACGGTTTAAATGATAATTTTATAATAAATGCTATGGATAACAGCATTGATTTTACAAAAATAAAATAGTTAAAAATGAAGAATTATACCTCCATAAACGACATTGATAATATCAATTCTTGGATTGAAGAAGCGAAACTATTGAAAGCGAATCCATTAAAAGATATTGAACTAGGAAAAAATAAAACGCTGGGATTATTATTTTTCAATTCAAGTTTACGAACCCGTTTGAGTACCCAAAAAGCGGCTTTAAACTTGGGAATGGATCCTATTGTAATGAACGTTTCTGGCGATGCTTGGGGTATTGAATTTGAGGATGGAACTGTAATGAATGGGAATACTGCAGAACACATTAAAGAAGCAGCAGCAGTGGTTTCTCAATATTGTGATATAATTGCTGTAAGAGCTTTTCCTTCCCTAATAGATAAAGAAAAAGACGAATCTGAACATGTTTTAAAATCGTTTGTCAAATTTGCTTCTGTACCCATTGTGAGTATGGAAAGTGCGACCGGACACCCATTACAAGGATTAACAGATGCCATTACCATTGCTGAAAACACCACAAAAAAGAAACCAAAAGTGGTTTTAAGTTGGGCACCACATGTAAAAGCTTTACCACATGCAGTTGCCAATAGTTTTACTCAAGCCATGCAAAAAATGGATGTTGATTTTGTAATTACCAATCCCGAAGGATATAATTTAAATCCAGAAATTACAAAAAACACCCCTATTTGTCATCACCAAGAAGAAGCATTTAAAGATGCTGATTTTATTTACACAAAAAATTGGAGCTCTTATGATGATTATGGAAAAAAAGCGAATACAGATCCCAATTGGATGATTACTAAAAAGAAAATTGGAGCTGCAAAATTTATGCATTGTTTACCAGTAAGAAGAAATGTAATCGTTGAAGATACTGTATTGGATAGTGATAATTCTTTGGTAATTGAACAAGCAAATAACAGAACCTATGCTGCACAATTGGTTCTGAAAAAAATACTAGAAAATGTCTAAAGAAAAATTATCAATCGTAAAAATTGGAGGAAATATTATTGAAGACGAGACTTCATTAACTACTTTCCTAAAATTATTTTCTACTCTTAAAGGGAAGAAAATCTTGGTTCATGGCGGTGGAAAACGTGCAACACATATAGCTTCAAAATTGGGAATTGAGTCTAAAATGTTTCAAGGAAGACGCATTACAGATCTTGAAACCTTAGAAGTTATCACCATGGTCTATGGTGGGCTGGTTAATAAGAATATCGTTGCGAAATTACAAGCATTAAAGACCAATGCGATTGGATTGAGCGGTGCAGACATCAATAGTATCAAATCTGATAAGAGAGTTTTAAAAGAGGTGGATTATGGCTTTGTTGGAGATGTTAAGGAAGTGGATTATAAAGCAATAGACAAATTAATTAATGCTGAATTTACACCTGTTTTTTGTGCCATTACTCATGACGGAAATGGTCAATTATTAAATACAAATGCAGATACAATTTCAAGTCAAGTTGCTATTGGAATGAGTAAGATATACGAAACTTCAATTTATTATTGTTTTGAATTGGAGGGGGTTTTAAAAGATATTAATGATAAGAAATCTGTCGTAAAAAAAATCAATTCAAAAACGTACCAAGAACTATTAGACGCTGAAATTGTAACTGAAGGAATGTTACCCAAATTGGAAAATTGTTTTGATGCATTAAAAAAAGGAGTTCACAAAGTGAATATGGGCAATACTTCCATGTTGACCAACGAAAATGATAACTTTACAACAATCACATTATAACATGAGTATCGAAAAACTAAGTGCTAGTGCAATTGTACTTCTGAAGAAATTAATTGAAACTCAATCATTTTCTAAAGAAGAAGATTCTACAGCAATTCTTATTGAAGGATGGTTTGTTGAAAATAAAATTCCATTTCAAAGAACAAAAAATAATATTTGGGCTACTAATAAACATTTTGATGAAACCAAGCCAACATTATTACTAAACTCTCATCACGATACTGTTAAACCAAATTCTGCTTATACAAAAGACCCTTTCAAAGCAGTTGTAGAAGATGGGAAATTATACGGCTTAGGAAGTAATGATGCCGGAGGATGTTTGGTTTCTTTAATCGCTACATTCGCTCATTTTTACGCACAAGAAAACTTGACCTATAATTTAGTTGTCGTGGCTTCTGCTGAGGAAGAAAATAGTGGTAAACACGGTTTAAATAGTATGTTGTCCATAATTCCTAAAATTGATGTAGCAATTATTGGTGAACCAACTTTAATGAACTTAGCCGTTGCAGAAAAAGGATTGGTGGTATTTGATGCTGTCATAGAAGGTACTCCAAGTCACGCTGCACATCCCAATACAAGTAATTCAATTTACAACACTATTGAAGTTTTACAATGGTTTAAAGATTTTAAATTCGAAAAAACTTCGGAAACATTGGGAGATGTAAAAATGACCGTCACTCAAATCAATGCAGGTTCACAACACAATGTAGTTCCTGCTCATGTAAATTTGGTAATTGATGTTCGCGTAAATGATGCCTATTCCAATCAAGAAATTGCGTCTATTTTACAAGAAAAAGCACCTTGTACAAAAATTACTCCAAGAAGTTTACGATTAAACTCCTCTTCAATTGATCTAAATCATGAGTTGGTAAAAGCAGGAATTTCTATGAAAAGAAAGACCTATGGTTCACCAACTTTATCAGATCAAGCTGTACTCAGTTGTCAATCTGTAAAATTAGGACCAGGAGATAGTACCCGTTCTCATTCTGCAAATGAATATATATATGTCTCTGAAATTGAAGAAGGCATTGCAATTTATATCGAATTATTAAATAGAGTGATCGTTTAACAGAAATAAACCATAAAAGGAATTCCTAGTTTATAGGAAACATAAAATACAGAAATTATGAAGCTTTGGGATAAAGGATTTTCAATTGACAAGCAGATAGAAAAATTTACAGTAGGTAATGATCGAGAAATTGACATGCATATTGCTAAATACGATGTTCAAGCTTCTTTGGCGCACGCTATTATGTTAGAATCAATTGGTATTATTACCTTTAATGAATTAAAAGACTTAAAAAGAGGATTACAAGAGCTATCTGATGACATTAAAAACGAAACTTTTAGTATTGAAGCTTCTTTTGAAGATGTGCATTCTAAAATTGAATGGGAATTGACAGAAAAACTAGGAGAAGTTGGTAAGAAAATCCACACTGCACGATCAAGAAACGATCAAGTTTTAGTAGCTCTTCAACTTTATTACAAAGAAAATTTATCAATTATAAATGATAAAACAAAAACTCTTTTTGATACTCTTTTAAGTTTAGCAGAGGTTCACAAAGAAAGTCTTTTGCCTGGGTATACCCATTTACAAGTAGCAATGCCCTCCTCCTTTGGATTGTGGTTTTCTGCCTATGCAGAACTACTTATTGATGATGTGTACATGCTAAACGCAGTATCTCAAGTTGTCAATCAGAATCCTTTAGGCTCTGCTGCTGGTTATGGAAGCTCCTTCCCTATCGATAGAGAATTAACCACCAAAGAATTAGAGTTTGCAACGTTAAAATACAATGTTGTTGCTGCTCAATTAAGTAGAGGAAAAAATGAGCGCGCTATTGCTTCAGCTTTGGGGGGATTGTGTAATACAATGTCCCGTTTTGCCATGGATGTTTGTTTGTATATGAGTCAGAATTTTAATTTTATTTCTTTTCCTGATGAACTAACAACCGGTAGCAGTATTATGCCACATAAGAAAAATCCTGATGTTTTTGAATTGATTCGAGGTAAATGTAATAAAATTCAAGCATTGCATACAGAAATGGTATTAATTACAAATAACTTACCAACGGGCTATCACAGAGATTTTCAGTTATTGAAAGAAAATATTATCAATGCTTTCGAGGATGTAAAGGATATTTTAGATATTTTAAATTATGCTATTCAACAAGTAATTGTAAAAGATATTGATTTAAATGATGAAAAATACCAATACTTATTTACAGTAGATAGCATCAATAATTTGGTCGTTGAAGGCATGTCTTTTCGTGAAGCTTATCAAAAGATTGGCGAACAAGTCCAAACAGGAACCTATCAAGCTGATTTGGGTAAAGAACATTCACACATAGGTAGCATTCATAATTTATCATTGGATAAGATTAGAGCAAAATTCCCTAAATAGGTAACTCTTAATCAAAGGTTAAAGTTCGGATTGATTTTAAAAATAAATTAGAAAAAACATTCTTAAACAGGTTGATTCGTTAAACTAAAGGGATCATTCTAGCAAAGATGACACGTATTTCAAATTCGTAAGAATTTAAACGAGTCAAAGAGACAAAAAAGATGCAACACTTTTTTAGACCCTTATGTATAATAAATATCCCTTTATTATTCATTATTATTAAGTAATTTGCAGCTTTTAAAATTCCGTTAATAAATCATTTTACATCATGAAATTTGCAAATATTTTACAACAACCCTTTACTTTACCTTGTGGCGTAACGATACCAAATAGAATCGTAAAATCTGCTATGAGTGAAAATAATGCAGATAAGGGTGGAAAACCTTCTGAGCGTATTCTAAAATTGTATAAAACTTGGGGTGAAGGGGGGACAGGAATATTAATTTCTGGAAATGTAATGATGGATAACAAAGCATTAAATGAGGCTAGAAATGTAGTTGTGGAAGATGAAACCTATATGAGAGAACTCAAAGAATGGGCAAATGTTTCACAAAAAAAAGGGAGCCATCTTTGGATGCAGATTAACCATCCTGGGAGACAATCTCCTAAATTTAATAAAGATGTAGTGAGTGCTTCTGATGTGCAATTACCCATGAAATCGATGTTTCCAAAACCACGACCAATGACAGAAGAAGAAATTTGGAAAGCTATAGATGGTTTTGGAAACTGTGCATTAATAGCTAAAAAAGCAGGATGGAAAGGAGTTCAAATACATGGTGCACATGGATATTTAGTAAGTCAATTTTTGTCTACACTTACCAATCTAAGAACAGATCAATGGGGAGGTTCTTTAAAAAACAGAGCTCGTTTTGCGATAGAGATCTATAGAGACATACGAAAAAAAGTAGGTCCTAAATTTCCAATTGGAATTAAAATTAACTCCGCAGATTTTCAAAGAGGCGCATTTACGGAAGAAGAGTCTTTAGCGGTAATAGAAATGCTCTCTTCTGAAGGTATGGATATGATAGAAGTTTCTGGAGGTACTTATGAAAAAGCTGCCATGATGGGCGCAGGAAAAAAAATCAAAGAAAGTACCCAAAAAAGAGAAGCCTATTTTGCTGATTTCATTGAAAGAGCAAGAACTAAAACGAAAACTCCATTGTTACTAACTGGAGGATTTAGAACGTTGGAAGTAATGGCAAAAGCCATTGAAAATAACGAATTAGATTTTGTGGGATTAGCACGTCCTTTTGCAGTGTTTCCTCACTTAACTAAAGACTTTTTTGAAGGCACTAAAACAGAGGTACATATTCCACCTGTAAAGACAGGTATAAAGTTTATTGATAAAATGGGCTTCTTAGATATTTCTTACTTTTCTCAACAAATGAAAATGATGGGAAAGGGTGAATTTCCTAATCCTAAGTTAAGTGTTTGGCTCGTTTTATTTAATTTTATAAAGAAAACATTGTTTTAATTACAATGCTAAAATTAAAATATTCTTTTTAGTAGCGCATTTATAAACAACCAAATTGGCATTTTTAATTGAATTTTTAAGTCTTCTAAAAAAGAAGTTTCTTCATCTAAAAACTTTAAAATCTGATTTGGATGGTTCTTCTGAAACATCTTTCCAAAAATAGAGGCACCCAATTCATTTTGTTTCGATAAAATATCTAATAACAATACATCATAAAACCAAAACTTTTTAACCTTATGAAATTTGGTTAACGACTTCCCTTCTTTGATGTGTTTGATTAATTGTGCTGTTTTATTTGTGGTATTTTTAAAAGTAAAGCCTGTACTTGCTTTAGACCAGCCACCAGCAGTACCAATATGGATAATGTTTTTAGAATTGTTTTTCCAAAATTTATAAGAGGTCATTGGAATGGAACCTTGCTCCTTCTCAATAATTTCATAATCTGTAATATTTTTATCTTTTAAATATTTTTCGATTTCTGATTTGTAGTGATCATAGGGTAATAATTCTTTTGAGAATAACGTATATTCAAACAATGCTTCATTTTTTGCATAAGGTAACACATACATAAACCGCGTATTTCCCTTTTGTGCAACTGTAAAATCCATAAAGGTAGCAGCACTTTCATCAAAATAATTTTTCTTTGTTCTTATAAAAAAACCTACAAAATGTTGTTGTAAAACAGGATATTTGGTTTGGTTCTTATATGCATCATTAAAAAGAATACTGTTTAAAACTGTCTTTGTTTTAAAAATTGTGTCAGTAGTAATAACCTCAGCTGTACCAGCTCGTTGTTGAATATCAAGGACGTTAGCTAATTGAAAAGTAATGTTTGGTTTGGTTTTTAAATGAGTAAAAATTTTTGTGTAAAAATCTCTACTACGAATCATTTTGTATCGATAAGGGGCAATAGATTCTTTAGTCTTATAAAGTTCACTTTTAAAAATAATATTTTTCCAAGAAGCACTTGCTATATCATTCCACTCATCATTTTCAGTCTCCCAATAACACCAAGTTCTATCGTTTGAGTTTTTCTTTACTTTATCTAAAATTAAGATTGTCTTGTCGTCAAAAAAAACATCTTTAGACATTCTATATGCAGACATTAAACCGGATGCACCTCCACCAACAATTATGTAATCGTAATAATCCATAAAGGCTATACAATGTTACTATTTGAAAAAATAAACTTGATTAAAATAATACTTTTAACTAAAATTTAAATTTTAGGTTTTTTAAAATATTCAAAAGGAACAAACAGCATTCCAAAACATTGACTGTCGTGTTTACCCATTTTTTTGTGATGAATCTTATGTGCTTTTCTGAGTCCTCTTAAATAAATATTATTGGTATTCTTAAACCATTTAAATCGTTGATGAATTAATACGTCATGGACTAAAAAATAAGCCAATCCATAACATAAAATACCCAAACCTATAAAGAACAAATAGGTATGAACTGTATAACTTCCAAAATAAAACAAGAGCATACTAGGAATTGCAAAAACTACAAAAAAAGCATCATTTTTTTCAAAACCATTATATTTTGGCTGATGGTGATCCTCATGAAGGTACCAACCAAATCCGTGCATCACATATTTATGTGTACACCAAGTAATACCTTCCATAATTATAAAAACAACTAAAGTAATAAACGCGTATACCATTATATAATATTCAATTTATATTTTACATAACTTCTAGCCAATAAATTTATTTTCATTGGATCTGAAATACGGATTCGAGTATCCATAATTTTCTCTGAGGGAACTGCTTCTAATTTTTTCAACAACCTTCTGTAATATCTATACGCCATGTAGACTCCAAATTTTGCCTCTATTGGCAATTTTAGAACTCCATTTTTATATGCATAGTCAAAATCTGCTTCGATCTCATCAATAATTAATTGCTTTGAGATTGCATTTAATTTTCCCAAATCTACATTTGGAAAATAAGAACGATTCAATAATTCAAAATCATCTTTTAAATCTCTTAAGAAATTTACCTTTTGAAATGCCGATCCCAATCGCATCGCTGCATCTTTAAGCGTGTCGTACATTTCGTCATTTCCATTCACAAATACTTTTAAACACATTAATCCTACAACATCAGCAGAACCATAAATATATTCATCATACTCCTCCTTTGTTTGATATTCTCTCTTAGAGAGATCAGCTTTCATACTTTTTAAAAAAGCTTGAATCATTTCATCAGGAATATTATATTTATTAACTGTTTGTTGAAATGAATTAAGGATAGGGTTTAGGCTTATACCTTGCTCCTTAGAAAGATAGTAATCTCTTTCGAAATGAGTCATTAATTGTTCCTTATTGTAGTCATGGAAAGTATCTACAATTTCATCTGCAAAACGAACAAAACCATAAATATTATAAATATCTTTTCTAATTTCAGTAGATAACATGTTTACCGCTAGAGAAAAAGAAGTACTGTAGCTTTTTGTAACTAGTTTACTACAATCATTAGAAACACGATCAAATAATTCTTTCATTTTAAAATTGATTTTTAATGATTAATTCTGACGCTAACTTACCTGAGATAAGTGCCGGAGGCACTCCAGGACCTGGAACAGTTAATTGTCCTGCAAAATACAAATTTTTTACTTTACTACTTTTAATTTTTGGCCTTAAAAAAGCAGTTTGAAAAAGTGTATTGGCCATTCCGTATGCATTCCCTTTATAAGAATTGTATTCTTCTTTAAAATCATTGACACAAAATGATTTTTTAAACAATACATGAGAGGTTACTTTTTGATTGGTTAATTTCTCAAACCTGTCCATAATTTTATAAAAATACTCCTCTCTTAATTGTGGAGTATCTTCAATTCCAGGAGCTAAAGGAATTAAGAAAAAACCTGCTTCTTTACCTTCAGGAGCTGAAGTCACATCAGTTACTGAAGTAAAATTAGCATAAAATAAAGGATCAGACGGCCAGGTAGGGTTGTCATAAATTTCTTTTGCATGCGCATCAAAATCTGTATCAAAAAATAAGGTATGATGACTTACATTTGCTATCTTTTTATCAAATCCAACATAGAAAAGAAGAGAGGATGGAGCAAAGGTCTTTTTATTCCAATACTTTTCTGAATATTGTCTACTTCCAATATCTAACAATGTTTCTGTATGGTGATAGTCTGCACCACTTAAAACCAAATTTGTTTCAATATTCTTACCGTTTACTATTAATCCAGAGACACTTTTAGAGGAATCTGTTAGAATCTTTTCAACATTCGCATTTGTTTTGAATTTAACACCCAGGCTTTTAGCTAAAGAAACCATTCCTTCAATAACGGTGTACATTCCACCCCTTGGATGCCAGGTACCAAGTCCAAAATCTGCATAATTCATAAAGTTATAAAATGCAGGAGTATTGCTTGGTTTTGCTCCTAAAAACAATACAGGGAACTCTAAAATTTTTATTAATTTTTTATTTTTTATATTCTTTCTAACTTGCTTTCTAATCGTTGAAAAAAATTGAGATACTCTTGAGATCGTTGTTGTATTTATTAATTCTAAGGGAGAGACACCAGGTTTGTAAACCAAATCTTTTATGGCCGTCTCGTAGTTTGATTTTGCCGAATCTATGAATGATTTTAAATGTTTAGCACTTCCTTTTTCTTCTTTTTCAAATAAATTATAAATTTCTTCTAAATGACTTGAAATTTTTAATGAAGAATTTTCACCAAAATAAACCTCATAACCTGGATGTAATTTATCTAACGTATAATAGTCGGAAGGTTTTTTACCAAAGTCTGCAAAGAATCGTTCAAAAACATCAGGCATCCAATACCATGAAGGGCCAATATCAAAAGTAAAACCCTCTTTTTTATATTGCCTAGCTCTACCTCCTAAAGTATCATTTTTTTCTAAAATAGTAACATTGTATCCTTCTTTTGCTAAATAACATGAAGCTGATAAAGCTGAGAACCCGGAACCAATTATATGAATGTTTTTTTTCATTATTTATTTTTCTATAATAGAGAATAATTAGAATTTATATTAAAAAATTATAATTCTTTCAGCAAGTCTGAAACAGAATTATAAAGATTAATTTTTGATTTTAAATGTTTTAAATCGACTAAACTTGATTTTTGACCGATGCCAATTAGTTCATGATTGGTCTTTTCTAAGATTTCATCAATTTGATTAAAATATGCTTGAATTTTGTGATCATAGGGCATTACTGTCATTAACGTTATAAAACAAATTTCTGCGCTATTTTGGAAAAAAAAGTCCAAATTATTTAAGGGAAGGCTTTGTCCGAGATAAATCGTAAAATTACCTCGTAAAATTAGTTCATAATTTAAATATAACAAACCTAATTCGTGAATTTCATTCTCCGGTAGAAATAAAACATATGTTTTTAATTTTTTAGAAACAGAATATTGAATTTTCTCAGTTTGTAATTGTATTTTTTGAGCTATTAAGTTTGAAATAAAATTTTCATGTGCTGGAATTAAAGTATCAGTTTGCCACATTAGACCAATAAGATTTAAAAAAGGTATGAAAACATCTGTAAAGACATCTCTAAAATTTTTTTTGAGTAAAAGCTCTTGATAGGTTTTGTCAAATAATATTTTATCAAACTGAAACATTGATAACTTAAAACGGTTGATCGCTTCGTCATTAACTGCATTATTAAGCGCCAAGTCTCTGGAGAATTTAGTTATCTGATCGTCAGACATTTTAGCAATCATTGAAATTTTATAATTATTGTTATTGAGTAAAACAATATTTAATAATTTCTGAAGATGATCATTGGAATATAATCTAATATTCGTTTTTGTTCTTTTTGGTCTTAGTAGGTCATACCTCTTTTCCCATATACGAATGGTATGCGCCTTTATACCTGAAATATTTTCAAGGTCTTTGATCGTAAAATGTTGTTTAATATTGTTCAACGCATATCATTTATCAATAAACAAATTTAATTAAAATTTAGAAGCAAAAATATATTTTAGCAAAAATGCGTGTTTTTATTTTTGAAAATTTTTCAATTCATCTAGAAGAACTTGATGCATTTTATCTGTATAGTCTAAGTGCGTCACAATTCTAATTCTTCCCTCTCCCATTGGTGTTAATAAAATATTTTTGTCTTTCATTCTTTGAATAAAAGTATCAGCACCTATTTTTTGATCAACATAAAAAATGATAATATTAGTTTCAATGGGTTCTATTTTTGTGACATAAGAAACAGTACTTAAAACTTCACCAATTTCTTGTGCTTTTTGATGATCTTCGGCCAACCTTTCTACATGATTATCAAGTGCAAAAATTCCTGCTGCTGCCAGAAAACCAGCTTGTCTCATTCCTCCACCGAACAATTTTCTTATTCTCAATGCTTTTGCAATATGGTGTTTAGAACCCAGTAATATAGAGCCAACAGGAGCTCCTAAACCCTTCGACAGACAAATAGAAATAGTATCAAACAATTGTCCGTATTGAGCTGGAGCTTCATTTTTAGCAACCAAAGCATTGAACAAGCGAGCTCCATCCAAATGAAAAGACAAATTATTTTCTCTAGTTATTTTCTCAATTTTTTTTAACTCGGAAAACTCCCAACAAGCACCACCTCCCTTGTTGGTCGTGTTTTCTACACACACCAACCTTGAATAAGGTACGTGAATATCAGATCTACCTGCAATGGCTTTCTGTAATTGCTTTGCAGTATACATTCCTCTATTTCCGTCTATTAACTTACAGGTTACTCCAGAATTAAATGCAACTCCACCTCCTTCATAATTATATATGTGAGCATATTTATCGCAAATTAACTTATCTCCCGATTGCGTATGTAATTTTATAGCAGTTTGATTTGCCATTGTTCCTGATGGAAAAAACAAGGCATCTTCCATCCCAAACAACGAAGCCGCTTTTTCCTGCAATTGGTTTACGGTAGGATCCATTTTAAAAACATCATCACCAACAGGAGCATTCATCATTATTTGTAACATTTCTTTTGTGGGCCTGGTTACAGTATCAGATATTAAATCTATTATCATATTTATTTATAAGGCAGTAATATAAACATTAAATATATTTAAAATAAGATCCGATATATAAATAATTTAAAAAAGATTTAATAATTTTTAAAAAAAAGATTGACTTTAATCTCTTGATTTATTTTATGAATAAGTATTCGCTTTTAAAACAATAATTCTTAAAAATTCATTTATTTTTGTTTGACGTATGATTACACAAGAACAGCTTAAAGACATTACCTCAAGGATTCAAAAATTAAAATCTTACCTAGAAATAGATAAGAAATTGATTGAAATAGCCAATGAAGAAGAAAAAACAGTCAATCCGAATTTTTGGAACAATCCAAAAGAAGCTGAGATTGTAATGAAAGAACTTCGTTTTAAAAAAAAATGGGTGGAGGACTTTAATAAAACAATCGTTTTAAATGAAGAGGTAAGTGTATTGTATGAATTTTATAAAGAAGGAGAAATTGAAGAAAATGAAGTCATTGAACAATTTGATAAAACAAGTTCTTTTTTAGAAAATTTAGAATTTAAAAACATGCTTTCTGAAGAAGGCGATGCCCTTTCTGCAACCATTCAAATAACTGCCGGTGCTGGGGGTACTGAAAGTTGTGATTGGGTAGAAATGTTGTCAAGAATGTACACAATGTGGGCTGAAAAACAGGGTTTCAAATTGAAAACTTTGAATTATCAAGCTGGAGATGTAGTGGGTATAAAAACAATTACCATCGAAATTGAGGGAGATTATGCTTTTGGGTGGTTGAAGGGAGAAAACGGTGTGCATAGGCTGGTTCGTATTTCACCATTTGATTCCAATGGAAAACGGCACACAACTTTTGGATCTGTGTACGTTTTCCCTGTAGCAGATGATTCAATAGAAATCGATGTAAACCCAGCAGACATAGAAATTATAACTGCAAGATCAAGTGGTGCTGGAGGGCAAAATGTAAATAAAGTTGAGACAAAAGTTCAACTGACTCACAAACCCTCAGGAATACAAATTTCCTGTTCTAATTCTCGTTCTCAACATGACAACAGAGCTACAGCCATGAAAATGCTAAAATCACAACTCTACGAAATTGAACTTAAGAAACAACAAGCGGCAAGAGATGATATAGAAGCAAATAAATTAAAAAATGAATGGGGAAGTCAGATTCGTAATTACATTATGCACCCCTACAAATTAGTAAAAGACGTCAGAACTTCTCATGAAACAGGAAATGTTGGCGCCGTAATGGACGGTGATATAAACCCTTTTTTAAAATCTTATTTAATGATTAATGGACAAAAGAAAACCTCCTAATCTCAAAATATATTTATTCATATGATTAAAATATACCACAACCCACGTTGCTCTAAATCTAGAGAAGGCGTTAAAATTTTAGAAAATTCAAAACAAGAATTTGAAACGATCTTATATCTAGTTGACCTTCCGTCAGAGGATGAACTAAAAGAAATCATTGATTTACTAAAAATTTCTCCTATTGAATTGGTTAGGAAAAATGAAAAAATTTGGAAAGATAATTATAAGGGAGTTCAACTATCAGATTCTGAGATTATAAAAGTGATGATTAAAAATCCTAGATTAATTGAACGTCCTATTGTTATCAATCATAAAAAAGCAATTATCGGGAGACCTCCCGCGAATATTTTATCCATTATTTAACCTTTTTATAACTAAGTCCTATTAAATTTAACAAGAACTTTGTTAAAATTTAATTAAATTGTTTTGACTGTAAAAAATTATATTCTTTTATGTTGCCTTTTCACAAGTCTAGTTTTTGTTGGCCAAGAAACCGTTAAATCTCCTGTTTTTTCTGTTTATGGAAAAGTTATTGAGACTGAATCAGGTGAACCTTTACACTATGCAACCATTGTTTTAAAGAACACCGTAACACAAAAAATCACAGGAGCAATCACTGATGAATCTGGTGAATTCAAAATCAAAACTCCAAAGGGAACTTATGACATCAACGTAGAATTTATCTCTTTTAAAACGAGGAAATTTATTTCACAAGAGATTCTCTCAAACAAAAACTTAGGAATTATAAAATTAGAGGATAATGGAAATAATTTGGACGAAATATTTGTCACAGCAGAGAAATCTACCATAGACATACGTCTTGATAAAAAAATCTACACAATTGGGAATGATATGACTGTCAAAGGAGGAACAGCCTCCGATGTCCTAGACAATGTACCTTCAGTAAATATTGATTCCGAAGGAACCATTAGTCTTCGTGGGAGTGAAAGTGTTCGCATACTAATAGATGGTAAGCCTTCTGCTTTGGTAGGTTTAAATGGTGCTGACGCCCTAAAACAGTTGCCGTCTGATGCGATTGAAAAAGTTGAAGTTATCACATCTCCTTCTGCAAGATACGACTCAGAAGGAACGGCAGGAATCTTGAACATAATTTTAAGAAAAGGAAAGACCAGTGGCTTTAACGGGTCAGTAAATACGACCATAGGGAATCCCAAAAATTATCAAACTGCGCTAAATTTAAATTTACGTTCAGATAAAATAAACTTATTTTCAAATTTTGGATATAATGATGGTGGCAGTCCTGGGATTTTCAACTCTAACATTACTTATTTATCAAATAAAGTTATAGACAGTTCACGAATTGAAAATAGGTTATATGAAAGAAATAGAAAAGGTTTTAATGCAAACATTGGTTTAGAATACTTTTTAAATAAAACTAGTGCCATTACTGGAAGTATTTTTATAAGAGAATCAAAAGAGCGAAATATATCGACCAATACGATAAATTCATTTGATATTTTAGATAACAATTTATATAATTCTCTTCGAATTCAGGATGAAAGTGAAAAAGATAAAACATCACAAGTTTCTCTAAATTATATAAATAATTTTAACACGAAAGGCCATCGACTCTCGATAGATGTTCAATACAGCAAAAGTAACGAAAACAATTTTGCTCTTATTACAGACATATATCCTGAAACAACTGCTACAGACGAACTTTCAAAAAGTCAATTGATTCAAACAGACTATGTATTACCGATTGGAAAAAATGCTCAATTTGAAATAGGATATCGTGGTAATTTTGAAAACTTAACATCAGATTATACTGTAATTGCTCCAAATTTAGATCCAAGATTTAATCCTTCAAATAACTTAGAATTCCTACAAAAAGTCAATGCTTATTATACACAGTTTGGAGACAAGCTAAACAACTTTTCCTATCTTTTAGGTATGCGAGTAGAAGCAACTAAGATTGATATTAATCTTATAAATACAAACGAAAACTATAATAAAAGCTACACAAACTTATTTCCTACAGCTAATATTGGTTATGAAATAACTGAAGACAGAAGTGTTACTTTAGGCTATAGTAGACGGCTGAGAAGACCACGATCTAGATCTTTAAACCCTTTTGAAAATAGAGCAAGCGAAATAATATTTTATAAAGGAAATGTAAATTTAGATCCGACCTATTCAAATACCTTCGATTTGGCATATTTAAATAAATGGAAAAAATTAACTTTTAATTCTTCTATTTACTACCAACATTCAACAAATAATATTGTTAGAATAAATAGTCAAGAATATAGAGTAATCAATGGAAAAGAAACAAGTATTATAGTAAGAAAACCGATTAATCTTGCCTCAGAGGACCGAATAGGTTTTGAATTTACATCAAATTATACTGCTGGTAACAATGTTAAACTCTCTGGTACTTTTAACTTTTTTCAATTTGAAACGAAAGGACAATACTCATACGAAACAACAAACCCAAACACAAATGAAAACAATATAATCAATCAAAATTTTGACAGTAAAAATACTTCTTGGTTTACTCGTTTTGATGCTAAAATAAAACTCCCGGGAGACATTCAATCACAAACTAGAATATTTTATACAGGTGCTAGAAGTGATGCGCAAAGTGATGTAGATGGCTTACTATCAGTTAATTTAGCTTTCAGCAAAGAGCTCTTTAAAAAGAAAGGCACCTTAGTTTTAAACATCAATGATGTATTTAATTCAAGAAAATATAATTTTAAAAATTTTGCACCAAGTAGAGAGAATCCTAGCAATATATCAGATCAGACATACCAGAGAAGAATTCGTCAAATCTCCCTAAACTTTTCTTACAGATGGAATCAAAACGAAAACAATAGAGAGAAAAATTCTGATGACATACCAAATATTTAGAGAGTCTATCGTTTATTTTTAAACCTTTCACGCACTTTCACAGTATCCTTTGTTTTTAAAATTATAAAAAAACCTCGTTCAATGAATTGAACGAGGTTTATATTATGTCTAAAAAAAAACTACTTTCCTTGAGCAGCTTTTTTTGCTTCCTTTTTCAATTTCATGTTCTCCCATATAGTTCCTCCGATCCAATATGGAACTACGAAGGTTAATAAGAAGATTAACAACCAAAAACCAGCTGTAAAAATAAACATGAATAAAACTAATCCTGAAAATTGTGAAAAATCTAACATTGCTGTGTATTAAAAAATTACCAATGCAAAAATAATACTTATTTTCAAAAGTTACCTATTAAAAACAAAAAAAGCTTCAGAGAAATGATACTTTTCAACTTTATATCATCATAGTTTTTCGTAAATTTGTTTTTACCTAATATATAGAATATAATTATGAAATATAGAATCGAAAAAGATACTATGGGAGAAATACAAGTTCCTGCAGATAAATATTGGGGAGCACAAACAGAACGTTCTCGTAAAAACTTCAGAATTGGTGCTGCTGCCTCCATGCCTTTAGAAATTGTATATGGTTTTGCTTATCTTAAAAAGGCGGCTGCACATACAAATGCGGAACTAGGTGTTTTAAGCTCAGAAAAAAGAGATTTAATATCCCTAGTATGTGATGAAATTTTAGCTGGTAAATTAGACGACCAATTTCCTTTGGTTATCTGGCAAACAGGATCTGGAACACAATCCAACATGAATGTGAATGAAGTAATTGCAAATAGAGCGCATGAAATTTCTGGAAAAGTTATTGGTGAAGGAGAAAAAACCATTCAACCAAATGATGATGTAAATAAATCGCAATCTTCAAATGATACATTTCCAACTGGAATGCACATAGCTGCTTATAAAAAAATCATAGAAACTACCATTCCAGGGATTGAACAGTTAAGAGATACTTTAAAGACAAAATCTGAGGCATTTAAAGATGTTGTAAAAATAGGTCGAACCCACTTAATGGATGCAACTCCACTTACATTGGGTCAAGAATTTTCTGGTTACGTAGCACAATTAAACTTTGGTTTAAATGCTTTGAACAATACGCTAGATCACCTATCTCAGTTAGCTCTCGGAGGTACAGCTGTAGGAACTGGATTAAATACACCTGCTGGTTATGATGTGCTAGTTGCTAAATATATTGCAGAATTTACAGCAATGCCCTTTATAACTGCTGAAAATAAATTTGAAGCTTTAGCTGCACATGATGCTTTGGTGGAAACCCACGGAGCACTAAAACAAATAGCGGTGTCTTTAAATAAAATAGCCAATGACATTAGAATGATGGCTTCTGGCCCAAGGTCGGGAATTGGAGAATTGATAATTCCGGCAAACGAACCCGGAAGTTCTATCATGCCTGGAAAAGTAAATCCTACACAAGCAGAAGCAATGACCATGGTTTGTGCACAAGTCATGGGAAATGATGTAGCCATAACCATTGGAGGAACTCAAGGCCATTATGAACTAAACGTTTTTAAACCAATGATGGCGGCTAATGTCTTACAATCAGCTCAACTGATTGGAGATGCATGTATTTCTTTTGATTTGAATTGTGCAGTAGGGATCATTCCAAATCAAAAAAGAATAACTGAATTAGTAAACAATTCATTAATGTTAGTTACTGCTTTAAATACTAAAATAGGGTATTATAAAGCTGCAGAAATTGCAAACACGGCTCATTCTAATGGTACTTCATTAAAAGAAGAAGCTATCCGTTTAGGATACGTAACTTCAGAACAATATGATGAGTGGGTAAAACCAGCAGAAATGATTGGAGGATTAAAATAATTTGTATTCCATTTTAAATTTAAAAAAAGCTACACACTTGTGTAGTTTTTTTTTAAAATTAAAATTTAGAACAAAAAAAGGTACCGAAGTAGCGTGAGAGACCATTGTTATAGATTGTGTATGTTTGCTATAACGAATTAAACCATTTTATATGACTCAATTATTTATCAATATTAAAGAATTAGTCCAGGTTAGAGATGCTGCAATAAAAAAAGTTTCCGGTATAGAAATGAAAAATTTACCAACTATTAAAAATGCTTTCTTACTTGTTAAAGATGAATTAATTTTTGATTTTGGTACCATGGATAAAATCCCTGATTTATCTGTTGATGAAATTATTGACTGTTCCGGTAAAATAATTCTTCCTAGTTGGTGCGATTCTCACAGTCATATTGTTTTTGCTGGTAATAGAGAACATGAATTTGTAGACAGAATTAAGGGGTTATCTTATGAAGAAATTGCAAGGAATGGTGGTGGAATATTAAATTCTACAAAAAAATTAAAAGAAACCTCAGAAGAGGGTTTATATGACCAATCTGCTAAAAGGTTGAAAGAAGTTATTGCTTTGGGAACTGGTGCAATCGAGATAAAATCTGGTTATGGATTAACTGTTTCTTCTGAATTAAAAATATTACGAATAATCAATAGGCTGAAAAACAACTTTGATACTCCAATCAAAAGTACTTTTTTAGGAGCTCACGCCGTTCCCGAAAAATTCAAGAATAATAAAGCAGCATATATTGATTTAATAATTGAAGAAATGCTTCCTAAGATTGCGAAAGAAAATTTAGCAGATTTTATAGATGTATTTTGTGAAACGGGTTATTTTTCAATTGATGATACTAAGAAAATTCTAACTGCAGGAAAAAAATATAATCTAATACCAAAAGTACATGTAAACCAATTCAATAGTATTGGTGGAATTGAAATTTCCTCAAAAAACAATGCTTTATCTGTAGATCATTTAGAGGTCTTATCCGATCGTGATTTAGAGGTTTTAAAAGAATCAAATACCATACCCGTAGCACTTCCCTCCTGTTCTTTTTTTTTAAGTATTCCTTATACTCCTGCTAGAAAATTAATGGATAATGGCTTGGCTATGGCCATAGCGTCGGATTACAATCCAGGCTCATCCCCCTCTGGAAATATGAATCTAGTTGTTTCTTTGGCTTGTATAAAAATGAAAATGACTCCTGAAGAAGCCATTAACGCGGCAACTATAAATGGCGCATATGCTATGAATTTATCTGAAAAAGTAGGGAGTATTACAAAAGGTAAAATTGCAAATTTCTTCATACTAAAAGACGTACCTAGTTATCATTTTATTCCTTATTTTTTTGGTAGTAATCGGATTAATGCTGTCTATTTAAAGGGGAAAAAAGTTCACTAAATACGGTGCTTATTAATTACTTATTAGATTTTAAAAAACGGATTATCTTTGAAATGATACCATTTTTTTGATCATTTTCATCAGCACCATAACCATAACCATAGCCATAGCCATAGCCGTATCCATAGCCATAACCGTAACCATATTTCTTTTTAGAAAAATCATTTAATACATAACTAATATTGGTTACTTCTTTATTTTTATACTTATCCTCAATCATTTTCATCATACCTTTCTCAGAATAGTCCTGTCTTACAACATAAATAACTGCGTCAGAAAATTTAAACAGCTCTAAAGCATCAGAAACCAATCCTACTGGAGGAGTATCAATAATAATATAATCGTAGGTATCTTTGAGTATTTCAATCATCCTGTTTGCCTTTTCATTTATAAGAAGTTCAGAAGGATTAGGAGGAATTGGTCCAGATAAAATAAGGTCAAAATTTGGAATTTTAGTTGAAATAATAATTTCATCTAAACTCTTTTGATTGATCAAGTAATTTACAACACCAATGTCATTAGGTAAATCAAAATCATCATAGATTTTAGGTTTTCTTAAATCCAAACCAATTAGGACTGTTTTCTTACCGCTCAAAGCAAATACGGTTGCAATATTTACAGAGATCATTGTTTTTCCCTCACCACCCACTGAAGAAGTTAAAATAATAGTTTTAGAATTACTATTTTTTGACTCTTTAAACATGAATTGAATATTCGATCTAATAGCTCTAAAAGATTCTGAAATTACTGATTTCGGCTTGTTAAAAACTACTAAATTATTATCTTCTTGATTTCTACCCACAACTCCTAGAATAGGAATAGAAAACTTTTTCTTAATCTCTTCAACTGTGTGAATTTTTTTATCAAAAAGGGTCCTTATTAATACATAAAATAGCGGTAGAGCAAACCCAAACATCAACGCAACTATATAATTAAACTTAGGTTGAGGATAATGAGGGCCATTTCCAATATCTTTCGCTTTATCTATAATTTTAATGTCAGATACATTCGCAGCAATGGCAGTTCCAGCCTCATAACTTTTTTGTTTTAAATAATTATAATTGGCCTCTGATATTTCAAAATTTCTTTTGTATTTTAACAAACCTTGTTCTCTCGAAGGTATATTTTTTAATTTTGAATTTGAATTCTGTAACCTTTTATTTAGCTTCTTTATTTTATCATTGTTTATGATTTTTAAATTTGAAATATTTTCCAATAAATTAGTTTCTACTGCAGTAATTTCATTATTTAAGATGTTTAAACTAGGGTGATTTTCAGTAACTACATCTTTTAAACGCTCTCTAATAGTTGACTTTTGAATAAGATTTATGATTTCTTGTGATATTTTTACGTCTTGAATTTTTATTAAAGCAGGAACAGGAACTCCATCTAAATATTCTTGATGAGTTAAAATATATTTTTTTAACTTGTTTAAGTAATCAATGTAATTTAATAGGTCTTTCTTCTCTTTTTCTATTTCTATAATTTCCTCAAAGGTTTTAGATCCCTCAAGAGATAAATTAAAAATATTATTCTCCTCCTTGTAGAATCCCAGTTCTTTTTCTATATTATCAAGACTATTCTTTTCTTTTTTAAATAAGTGATCAATCCACTTTTTAGTTTTTTTAGCATACAATATCTTTTGATCTTGTTTAACTTTATCAAGAATTTTCACTGTTGAATTCAAATAATCAACGATTCTTTTTTTATTGGGTCCTTGCTGACTTAATTCTATGATAGAAGAACCAACACTCACTTCCTTAACAAAAATCTGTTTATATTTCGCAACAGTACCGTCAAAGGGTTCAAACCTTATAAAGTAAATTTCTCCAATTTTAAAATCATTATTTTTTTTGATAGAAAAATTAAAAAAAGGAGTACTTATGACTTCATCAATAGTATATTCCTTTGAAAACTTATTTTTTAAAATTAAATAATCAGAATAAGAATCCGTATCATAAGTTACTAGTTTGCAGTAATCTAAACCGTCAAAATCAACAGATAAATGAAACGTATTCTCTCCAGTAATTTCGATTTGAAAAATTTTACTGTACAGTTGAGGTTTGTTTGTTTTAAGATTGATCGAAAAAGGAGTATACCCATAAACATCCTTTAATCTGTACTTACCCTCTTTAAGGTAAGAAATGAAGAATTTTGTTTCTTTTACTACTTTTTCATTGTGAGACCTAGATCTTAAAATAGTTTGAATTGTTTGTATTTCATCACTTGCACCACCCCAATTAAAAGCAATATTAGTACCCGTTGAAAACAAAGGGTTCGTTTCTTCTTTTACCGATATCAAGGAACTTAATCGATACTGCTCTTCTAAAAATCCATTCATAAATTTAGCAATGATAATAGCAGTAATTACCGTGATTACAAATAATTTCCAATAATATAAAAGATATAAAATAAAAGATTTATAGTCTATATTTTCTTTGTTTTTAGAAGTTTTATTTTTTAAACCCATATAATTAAGTATTATTAATAATAAGCATTATAGAAGTGATCAATGTTATGATAGCAGAAACAGGAAGTAAACTATCGGTCCAGGTATTTAAAGAACTCTTTTTTGATGGAGTAATATTAATAATATCATTGTGTCTGATATAAAAAACTTCAGAATTAAAAGCATTCATAGTTGTTAAATCAATAAAAAATTTTTCTGTGCCAGAAATTGATCTTCTGATAACTTCTACTTGTTTTAGATTTCCATCTTTAGTAATGTCTCCAGAAATTGCTATTGCATCAATTATAGAGAGTTTATTTTGAGAAACAACCTGAACTCCTGGTTTAGAAATTTCTCCAATAATTGTGTATTTAATTCCAGATAATTTAACAGATACAAAGATATCTGAGCTTTTCTTTATGAACTTCTCTAATTCATTTTCAATTATTTTTCTTACTTCTCGAGTGGTGTAACCTAAGACATTAATAGGCCCTAAGTTTGGAATCCTAATAAGACCTAAATCATCAATAGGATAGTTTGAAAAATAACTATTTTTTGATGTTTGACTGCTAAAAATTTGAACTAAACTTTCATCATTAGAAGTAATACCAATAAACAACACGTCATTAACTTGTAATTTGTACGGTATGTTATTGATTCTTTTAATTTCTTTTTTCTGAAGTGAATCTCCTTGCAAGTAAATTGAGTTTTTGACAGATACACAAGAAAAAATATAGGGAAATATAAAGAATAACAGAAGGTGCTTTCTCATTTCAATATTTTCTTTTTCAAAACAAATATACCTTTAAAATATGGTATTCTATAATTTTTTTTATTTTCGCAGTAAATTAGAAAATGATCTCCATCATTAGAGAGTATATAAAGTTCATTTCAAAATCTTCAAACGAGCATGGAGTTCATTCTCCTTTTGTATATCATTTTGTAACCAATTGTTTGTATAAGAAAAGAAATAATGAGTTTCAAAAATTGTTTTTAAACTGTAAAAATCAGTTATTAAATAATAAAAAAACAATTACGGTAAAGGAGTTTGGAATTGGTAGTACCTTCTTTAAAACCAATAAGCGCTCAATTGCTAGAATTGCTAAAATTGCAGGAATTACAAATAAAAAAGCATCAATTCTAACTGATATAATTCATTATTTTAAACCATTAAATATTTTAGAACTAGGAACCTCTCTAGGTCTCAGCACCTCTTCCATTAAAATTGGAAATAAGAAGTCTAAAATAATTACACTTGAAGGCTGTCTGGAAACAAGTAAAATTGCACAACAATTATTTGATCATCAAAACTTTGATGGTGTTGATATAGTGATCGGTGATTTTGCAGAAACCCTTCCATTGACTGTTAAAAACAACCTATTCGATTTTATATATTTTGATGGAAATCACACAAAAAAAGATACATTAGATTATTTTGACTATTGCTTAACCACATTAACGAATGAATCTATTTGGATCTTTGATGATATTTATTGGAGCAATGAGATGAAGGAAACTTGGTCCTTAATTAAAAAACATCCAAAAGTAACTGTCACAGTAGATCTTTTTTACTTTGGAATTGTATTCTTCAGAAAAGAGCAAGCTAAGGAACATTTTAAAATAAGAGTTTAATACGTTCCTCGAGAATAAACTTTGTAACTTTGGTCTGTTCAATATTGAAATTTTAAAAATGAAAATATATACTAAAACTGGGGATACTGGCACAACTTCTCTGATAGGTGGAAAAAGAGTTAAAAAAAATAATCTGCGTATTGAAAGCTATGGAACTATAGATGAACTTAATTCATATATTGGTTTGATAAAAGATCAAGAAGGTATTGGAAATGGTGACAAAGATTCTTTACTTAAAATTCAGAATGAATTATTTACGATGGGTGCAATGTTGGCTACTGCTCCAGAAAAAGAAACTTTAAAAAATGGAAAAGAGAGACTCACAATTCCTAAAGTGAATGAACAATCAATCCTTTTTTTAGAAGATGAAATCGATAAAATGGATAAGAATTTACCTCAAATGACTCATTTTATCCTTCCTGGAGGTCATCAAACCGTGTCATTCTGTCACTTAGCTAGGTGTGTTTGTAGACGAGCAGAACGTTTAATCGTAGAATTAAATGATAAAGAAAAAGTATCAAATGAAATTCTTATTTACTTAAATCGACTTTCTGACTATCTTTTCACATTGGCACGAAAATTGACTAATGATATGCAGGTAGAGGAAATTAAGTGGATTCCTGAAAAAAAATAATACGTTCTTTTTTTTTCGATTTTAAATATTTTTTAATGATTGTATCGTAACCAATGCATTAATTTTTGATAGATAATGAAATTTAAATTTGTGACAATCGTAAATTTCTTAAAAAAGGCTTGCATAATTGCGTAAAAAAATTATTTTTGCACAAATTAAATAACTAAGAAATGTATTGGACGTTAGAATTAGCATCTTATTTAGCAGACGCACCTTGGCCAGCAACCAAAGATGAGTTGATAGATTACGGGATTAGAACTGGGGCACCGCTAGAAGTGGTAGAAAATCTTCAAGATATTGAAGATGAAGGCGATTCATATGACTCAATTGTTGAGATTTGGCCTGATTATCCGACCGAAGATGATTATCTTTGGAATGAAGATGAATACTAACTCTGCAAAAATATTAAGTCTCTAAAGAGGCTTTTTTTTTTCAATGAAAAGAAAAAATCGGGTTGAAAAAACTTGAATTCCAATAGAAATAACACAGTTATGTAAATAACTGAAAAACGAATAGATAATGAGTATTTTAAATTCAGTTATAAAGCTTTTTGTAGGCGATAAGCAACAAAAAGATTTAAAAGGACTACAACCAGTAATAGAAAATGTAAATAAATTCGAACTGGCTTTTTCTAAACTTTCTCATGATGAACTTCGTGATAAAACAAGAGCGTTTAAAAACAAGCTCAAAAATGCTACCAAAGAAGTTGATGATCAAATTGCAACGCTAGAAGAAGAAGCTAAAACTGCACAAATAGACCGACAAGAAGATATTTATGCAGAAATAGATACTCTAAAAGACGAAGCATACACTATTTCTGAAGGAATATTAATTGAAATTATGCCAGAGGCTTTTGCGGTAGTTAAAGAAACTGCAAAACGATTTGTCGAAAACGAAGAAATTGAAGTAACAGCAACTCCTTACGATAGAGAATTATCTGCAGAAAGAGAAAATATTACTTTAAAAGACGAGCTGGCTTATTGGTCGAATTCATGGGATGCAGCGGGAAAACCAATTACTTGGGACATGGTTCATTACGATGTCCAGTTAATAGGTGGTTCTGTTTTACATCAAGGTAAAGTTGCAGAAATGATGACTGGTGAAGGAAAAACATTAGTTTCTACCCTCCCTGTATACTTGAATGCTTTAACTGGAAATGGGGTACACTTAGTTACTGTTAATGATTACTTAGCAAAGCGAGATAAAGCCTGGATGGCTCCTATTTTTGAGTTTCATGGTTTTACGACCGATTGTATTGATTATCATCAACCAAACTCTGATGCACGGAGAAAAGCCTACAATGCAGATATTACATACGGAACAAACAACGAATTTGGTTTCGATTACTTACGTGATAATATGGCTAGTTCTAAAGATGATTTGGTACAAAGAACTCCAAATTATGCCATTATTGATGAAGTAGATTCTGTTCTAATTGACGACGCAAGAACTCCGTTAATCATTTCAGGAGCTGTACCTCAGGGAGATCAGCATGAATTTAACGAATTAAAACCATTAGTGTCTGATTTAGTTACTTTGCAAAAACAACACTTAGTAGGTGTTCTCGCTGAAGCTAAAAAATTAATCTCAGAAGGAAATGATAAGGAGGGTGGATTCCTACTTCTACGAGTGTACAGAGGTTTGCCTAAAAATAAAGCTTTAATTAAATTTTTATCACAAGAAGGAGTTAAACAGGTCTTGCAAAAAACAGAAAATTTTTACATGCAAGACAACAATAAATTAATGCCAGAAATTGATGAAGATTTATGGTTTGTCGTGGAAGAAAAAAATAATCAAATCGATTTAACAGATAAGGGTATTGCTGATTTATCTAAAAAAACGTCCAATGACAACTTTTTTATTCTACCGGATATAGGAGTTAAAATTGGAGAAATAGATACTTCAGAAATGAATTCTGAAGAAAAAGCATCACAAAAAGAAGAACTATACAAAGACTTTAATATTAAAAGTGAACGAATTCATACAATGAATCAACTTTTAAAAGCATATACTGTTTTTGAAAAAGACGTTGAGTATGTGGTAATGGAAAATAAAGTAATGATTGTTGATGAACAAACAGGTCGTATCATGGACGGTCGTCGTTATTCTGATGGATTACACCAAGCAATTGAAGCGAAAGAAAATGTAAAAATTGAAGATGCTACGCAAACCTTTGCTACTGTTACTTTACAGAATTATTTTAGAATGTACAGAAAGCTTTCTGGAATGACGGGAACTGCAATTACAGAAGCGGGTGAATTGTGGGAAATTTACAAGTTAGATGTAGTTGAAATTCCAACAAACAAACCGATTCAAAGAAACGATGAAGAAGATTTAATTTACAAAACAGCCCGTGAAAAATACCAAGCTGTTATTGAAGACATCGTAAAACTAGTAGCACAAAAAAGACCTGTTTTAGTTGGTACAACCTCAGTGGAAATCTCTGAATTATTAGGAAGAATGCTACAAATGCGTAAAATTCCTCATAATATTCTGAATGCAAAACTACACAAACGAGAGGCAGATGTTGTCGCTGAGGCTGGAAAGCCTGGGGTGGTTACAATTGCAACCAACATGGCTGGTCGTGGAACAGATATAAAATTATCTGAGGAAGTAAAAAATGCTGGTGGTCTGGCAATTATTGGTACCGAAAGACACGATTCTAGGCGTGTAGATAGACAGTTAAGAGGACGTGCAGGAAGACAAGGAGACGTTGGTTCTTCTCAATTTTATGTAGCTTTAGATGACAACTTAATGCGTTTATTCGGTTCTGACAGAATTGCTAAGATGATGGATAGAATGGGGTTAAAAGAGGGCGAGGTAATTCAACACTCTATGATCACCAAATCTATTGAAAGAGCACAAAAGAAAGTCGAAGAAAATAATTTTGGGATTAGAAAGAGATTGTTAGAGTATGACGATATCATGAACTCTCAACGTGAATTTGTTTACAAAAGAAGACGTCATGCATTGGATGGAAAACGATTGCAAGTAGACATCGCAAACATGATCTATGACACCTGCGAATCTATCATTAACTCAAACAAAAACGCTAAAGATTTTCAGAATTTTGAATTCGAATTAATTCGTTTTTCTTCAATGACATCTCCTTTTACTGAAGAAGAGTTTGGAGCATTGACTGAAAAAGAACTCACGAATAAATTATATGAATTTGTTACTGAACATTACAAAAATAAAATTGAAAGAAATGCTGTTTTAGCATTTCCTGTTATCAAAGATGTTTTTGAAAATGAAGGAGATCGCTATGAACGAATCGTAGTTCCTTTTACAGATGGAATTAAATCTTTACAGGTGGTCACAAACCTAAAGGAGGCTTATGAAAGTGATGGAAAAACCTTAATTACAGATTTCGAAAAAAATATTACGCTCGCCATTATTGACGAAAAATGGAAAGATCATTTACGTAAAATGGATGATTTAAAGCAATCGGTTCAAAATGCATCTTATGAACAAAAAGACCCCTTATTAATCTATAAATTTGAAGCCTTTGAATTATTCAAAGTCACTGTTGATCAAATAAACAGAGAAGTGCTATCTTTCTTGTTTAAAGGAGAGTTACCTACACAAGATAAAAATCAAATTTCTGAGGCACGTCAACAAAAAAGAGCGCGCTTAAATACAAGTAAAGCTTCTGTTCAAAACACTTCTGAACAAGCCATTCAAAACTCTAGACAACCATCTTCTGAACCTGTTGAAACTATCGTAAGAGAACAACCAAAAATTGGTAGAAACGAGAAAGTTACTATTAAAAATATCATGAGTGGTGAAGAAAAAGAAGTGAAATTTAAACAAGCAATTCCTTTAATTGAAAAAGGATCATGGGTTCTCATTCAAAAATAACCTAGTTTTAAAAAGCTTCAATAAAAAAACCGTTTAGAAATTCTAAACGGTTTTTTTAGTGAAGGATCACTTCGTTTTACTCTTTCATAAATTTTGTTACAAAATATCCTTCTTTAGAGAAAACCTTAATTAAATATAGTCCACTAGACAAGTCATCAACATGGATGTATTCTATATTTGAATGAACTACTTTTAACTTTTTACCAAGTAAAGAATAAATTTCAACCTTTTCTAGGGTTCTTAAGGGTGAATCTATATTTATAATACTTTTAGCAGGGTTTGGAAATAATCTAACTGATTGCATTAGTATGTTCTCTTCTATATTTAATGGACAATTATCACCCACCTTATATGAAAAATATTTTGTTACCGCTAACCCACCAGCAAAACCAAATTTACAAGCGTAACGAATGGTTTCTCCATTTGTAAAACCACCAACTGTTTTTGTAAACTTTTTTCCACCTGCATTGTCCATTTGAATTTCTCCAAAAGGAGTTTGTTTCCATAAGTATGCTACAACACCAGTTTTATCTGTATCTAGCAACTCAAAAGTAAACTTTACGTTGGTTCCAATTGTTTCAAAATTATAAGAATATCCCGAACTAAAAGCGCCTTGCTGAGCTTCTCCAGATGAACCAGAACAGGATGTGTTGGTATCCTCTGTCGTAGTTGCTTGAAGAACTATTGAATTGTTAGACGCAGCATTCCCGATCATATCTTTTGCATTTACATTAAATGTATATGAGGTTTCAGGAGTTAGATTATTGATGATTAAAGAGGTTTCAACACCAGAATCTCCTTTTATATCCTGTGAACTTGAACCATACAAAACGGTATATACAACACTACCAGAATCATCTGTCGCATTTAATAAAATTTCGATAGATCGAGATGTTTTACTTCCAATACTAGCTGTAAAATTCTCAGGAGCTTCCTCATCTGCACTACTTCCAGAGCAATCATTTCCTACAACATAACTAATATATTTAGTCACAGCCATTCCTCCAGCATAGGCAAACTTACAGGCATATGAAATGGTTTCTCCAGTAGTTAAACCTCCCAATGTTTTTTTAAATTTTCGCCCTCCTATATTTTCCATTTGAGTTTCTCCAAAGGGAGACTGCTTAAATAAATAGGCAACGACTCCAGGTTTATTATCTAACAGTTCAAAGGTTACTGAAACAGAATTCCCAACAGTTTCGTAAAGAACCGTATACCCTGTTGAAAAGGATCCTTCTGACGCTTCACTGGAAGCCTCTGAACACGATGTAACTTTCACTACAGAAATATTCACCGTTTGGGAAGTTCCTTGTCCGGAATTGTTATCTGTTACAATCGCTTTTATTTCGTGGGCACCAACATTGGCATCTGTCCAAGTATACTTATATGGTGAAGTAGTATCTTCTCCTAGTTTAGTGTCTCCATCATAGAATTCTACTTTGGAAATTGTTCCATCTAAATCGGATGCTGAAGCAGAAATTACAATGTCTGTACCTTGAGCAAAAGATTGATTATTTGTTGGAGATGATAGGGTTACAGTAGGGTTAGAATTTGAGGTTTGTTGCACTAAAACCAGTACCTCATCAGCAGCTGTGTAGGTTCCATCAGCTACCGTTAATTTTAACTTATAGACACCCTCTTCTAAATTCGTAATTGTTGGAGATTCCAAACTATCATCATTAAAAGTAATTACAGAGGGCCCATAAATTTGTTCCCAATTATATGTAATCGCCTCTCCCCCGGGATCATTACTCAAAGAACCATCTAATATTGCTGTAGTTTCTGGCATAATAACAACAACATTATCACCTGCATCTGCAACAGGAGGAACATAGCCTAATGGCGCATTGTAAGTAAAATTCAATTTCCCTAAATTAAATTCACCATTAGTAATTACCAACCTCACAATATGTTTTCCTTTGGTAAACTCTATGTTATTAATTGTTTTACTCGCCCAACTATCCCAGCCACCTGAACTAGGAACACTGATATTTGAACTAATCTTAGTCCCATCGATTTCTAGATAAAAAGGACCACCTCCATTAGAGTTTGCAGAAGCATACCGAAAATTTAAATTATATTTTCCAGAAGTTTCAACCTCTACAGTATATTCCAACCACTCCCCTTTTGTTAACCAACCAATGTTTTTCCCTTCAGAGTTGTCAGAAACTGCATCAACATATTCTTGGGTTCTGTAATCTCCTTCATTATTTAGAGAAGAATCTAAATAGGCAATATTTTGCCCGATAGCTCCCTCAAAAACATCGTAATTTCCTGGCTCTATGATTCCTGGTATTGCAAATGGAGTTCCTAAAAATGGCGCTTGCTCTCCTACTTGAACTTTGATAATATTAGAAACATTAAAGTTGGATCCTTGGTATACTTTTGCATAGATTCCATGAACACCAACGATTAGATTTTTGGCTTTCAACCCAAAAGGAGCTTCCGATTTAGAACCGATTAAAGTGGTTCCGTCGTAAAAGTCAACTTTTGTAACACCCGTTCCTGAAGTGGTAAGGGTTAAATTTACACTCCCATTTACATAGGCTTGATTGAAATCTGAACTGATGACCCCAGAAACAGTTGCGTCTCTATTGGTTGCCATTTTATTTGCAGGAACGACCAACTGAAAACCATCAGAATACGTGACTGTAATTTCTGAATCTGAATAATTATGAGCTACATAGGTAGTGACTCCATTTTGTTTAAAAACGGAGGCAATAGGGTAATTTGCAGTAATTGAAGCGTCTATAACCCCCATTGCGTTTACAGAATGTAACCAATGATATGTTTGCGCATCAGAAATACCAAACTTTAAATTTCTATTTGGATAGGCATTGTATAAATTTACAGCCTCTTGAGGATTTGTAAATGACAAATATTTCCAATAGGTATCATGCCATAAATTATCATTATCCTCCTGGCTTAAAACACCTGTCTTTGAAGTAATTTCATTCCACAATTTTGTAGAATATTCTTGATCATGTCCCAAATAGAAAGAACCTCCATGAATTGGATACATTTCTATACCATAAGAGGCAGCAATATCTGAGGTCCAAAAGGTTCCATTATCATAAGAATTCCCCCAGACTCTAGAAACCAAACTATATTGCTGATTTGATTGAAAGTTACGCTCATACACATCAAACCAATATTCTTCAATAGCTGTTTGTTCTGTGGTATAAATATAAATTCCTAAATCTCTAATAGAGGTATTCTCTGTAATGGTTCCCCAGTGTATTAATGAAGAGGCAAACTGCATGCTTTCAGAAGTAGATTCTTGGTCATTTCCTTGTGGAAAACTAGCAAACCCATTGGCCCAACTATGACCTGCATACGGACTGAAATTTCTCAAAAACGGAAACTTTGTGTCATTCCTATCGGTTGAAGCTGCATCTCTAATTAAAAGATTGATCATCTCACCCCATTTAGACGACCATCCTGGCTCAAATTGCTCCATAAAAGCAGCTGCATGAATAAAATAACCCCAGTGAAAATGGTGATCATTAATATTATTATCTTGTCCATGACCTGAAGGATACCCCAACAAAGCAGACCAAGTGTTGTTATAGTAAAATAAAAAAGCTTTTTCCCCTGATTGGTATTTCAACCAATCTTCCAAACGCTCTTTTAGAGTTGCGATCATTTTATCTCTGGCTTCAACATTACCTGTCTGATCTGCAATTCTTGCTGTTTGAACCAAACGATTCATTACCTGACCTTCATTATAAGAATCTGTCCATTCTGCCAAACCATCATTTTCTATATTGGCAATTTTAGCATTCATCTCAGATGGATCAAATCCATTACTGTAATTTGCCAGGTAGGGAATTGTTGGTAAAATTCCTTTGAACGTATTTTCAACCGTAAAACTGTTCCCTTCTAACATTTTTAACTCACCTCTCACAGAACTATAGGAGTAACTACTAGGTACGGGTGAATTTGAAGTTAAATTATACCATTGATGAGGTAACAACCCTAATAACATATTGGTATTGGTACCTTCTTTGACATCTGTTGTAACTTCAAAATTGGTAGTTAATTTAGAGCTTTCCTCATCATAATTCCACGAAGAACTTGTATTGGAAGGAAATATATATGCATATTTTTTTAATTCTTGAGCGACTGCAGAAACATTGCTAGTATTTTGAGGCAACATTACCATCGACCAATAATTTTTTCCATTTAAACTCGAAGTATAGGTGTTTCCTGAAGCAGACCAAGAACTTCCTGAAGGAGCGTAAAAAACAAAGTCTTGATTGTCTGAAGCATTTTGAACCGTTAATAATTCTCCTGAAATAGTAACATTCCCTGAGTTGATTTTAATTTCAACGACATCATTATCGTCCTTTTCAAAATAAAGAAAAGGCATCCCAATACCTGAGGTCGCTTTTAATTCATGGTTACTATCTTTCCAATTCATCGTAACCGTCCAATCTGAATAATCAGAAACAGTAGCTTTATTTGTGTTTAAACCTGTTAAACCCACTTCAATAGGAGCTGAATCTCCTATAACTCCCCAAGGAATATAGGTAACAATTAAACCCTTATTGGTGGTTTTCATTGTCATTGGATAATTAAACAAATTACCTGCATGATCTTCTTTCACCAATTTAGACCACCAATCATTGGTTGGTACAGGTTTCCCTTGAGCATTTCCGGACAGTTGTGGAACTCCAGAAGGAAATCCATTTCTACCAGCGCTATCGGCACCAGGATAAGAATTGGTATAACTACCATTTCCTACAGAAGTTGTTTGAGCCGTGTGAGACAAACTAAAAAATACTAATAAAAAAATAAATAAATTATATTTTGACATAAAGTAAAGTGTTAAAATATCAAAGTTTAGTGTTAATATACATGCTATAAAAATACGAATAACAAAAAAAAGTCTGAGATTTTAAAACACTACAATAGACATACATCACAAATAATTTTACTCTAAAACGACCATAAAAAAAAATCTGAGATTTTAAAACACTACAATGAACATACATTACAAATAATTTTATTTAAAAAAAATACCATACAAAACGAAAGAAAGATTCCTTTATAGAAACAGAAAGAAATTATTTAGTATGATAAAAAATGAATTAAAAAGCATCTTTACGAGTAATCTCTTGAGAATTATTTTCGATATGTTTTTTCATTATGATTCGTTTTTATAAAATTTCTTATGAGTTATTCTAAAATTATTTTCTTATTTAATGCACCCTCTACGGTTTCTAAATGAACAATGTAAACACCTTTCGCTAATCTTGGTAAAGAAATATCTCTCGTACCATTAGATTCAAAAACAGTATTTAATACTTGTCTTCCAAGAACATTAAATAATTTAACAGATGCTCTCCCTTGTTGTAAACCAACGATTCTTAAAGAATTATTTACTTTAAAAACACTTACATTGTCTAAACTAGCATCATTAATATTAAGAACACTTTGATTGGTATGAAGATAAAAACGTCCAACACCATTTATAGCTGATTCTGTAGTAAGTTTGTAAGATGCATTTAACGCATCTAAACGGATAAAGGTATTTTCTTCTCTGTCCTCTAAGTATATTTTAATACCCTCTGGTAAATTTTCTGAACTTGCAGAAAACTCTAAACTACTTCCAGATTCAGCAATGACACCTACAGGTATTATCATGTTTTGATACTCTCCTTTTGGTAAAGACTGAATTCCTAAGTTTCTTCCTGTTCCATTGGCTACTGCATGGGTATATAAAGAAAAGTCATTGTCAAAACCTCCAAAGATAGAACTGTCATATCCATTGTCAAAACCAGTGGTAGTTCCATCGATGTAATAAATAGATGCTGTTCTGCTTGCTTTTCCATTACTCAAGCTAAGCTCTACTTCTGGTTTAGCAACTGTTCTTTGAAAAGTATCCGCACTATGGCTTTGCATACTCTCCCTAATAACAAAACTACCTGAGGTATTTGCTGAGATAAAAAATGCTTGACCAGGTGCAATTTCTAGATCAGATCCAAGGTTCTTCTGAACATAAGATGATTGATCCCAAAGCCATACTGTTGATTCAGATAGTAAG
>JABAZI010000081.1 GCA_018608545.1 Polaribacter sp. | reverse complement strand
AACTTGTTTATACGCGTAACTTTTATCTGCTTATCACTCCTTTTTGGGGGAATAAACGGAAGTTTAGTGATTATTATCCTAAAAGTGGTTAAATATAAATTTTTAAAATAATTCATCAAACGGATTTTTAATTTTTTTTAAACTTCTTTCTGTAACATGGGTATAAATCATTGTTGTTTTTGGGCTACTGTGCCCCAAAAGTTCTTGAATATATCGAATACCTGTTCCCTTTTCTAATAAATGGGTTGCAAAACTATGCCTTAATGAATGTAGTGTAACTTTTTTTCTTATACCTGCTTTGAATAATGCCTTTTTTAATACCTTTTGTGCACTTGTATTGCTGTATTTACCACCCTTTTGTCCTTCAAAAAGATATTTTTCTGGCTTGAAAGCAATATAGTATTCTCTTAATATTTTTAAAAAAGCAGTAGATAAAAGTGTATATCGATCTTTTTTTCCTTTTGCCTGTTGAATGTGAATCAGCATTCTTTTACTATCTATATCGGTTATTTTTAGATTAATGGCTTCTCCAATTCGTAAACCAGCAGAATACACCAGACTTAATAATGCCTTATGTTTTAGGTTTGTAATCGTTTCAAAAAGATCTTTTACCTCACTTGTACTTAAAACTATAGGTAATTTTCTTTCTTTTTTTGGTCTTTTAATATGAATTTTATTATGGAGATATCCTTTGTATTCGAAAAACTTCTTGATACCACTGATAAATTGATTTTGATAAGAAATTGATTTTTTTGGGATAAAAATATAATCGTAGTTAAAAGCTTCTACAACCTTAGTTGAAAATAGATTGGCCTTTTTAAAAAGTACATATTTTATATATATTTTAGTAACTTCTACATAAGTATGTACAGTATTTTCACTAAGACGTTTCTGTAATAACCATTTTCTAAATTTTTCTAATTCAATTTTAAAGTCATTAGGAATCTCCTTTATTAAGTGTGAATTTTTCTTTTCCTCTAATGTGTTTTTGGTAATAAAAGATTCTAATTGCAGGGAATCAATAGGCCATTTTTTATCCTTAAGATGTTTAAAAACAGTTTTTAAATTTTCTAAAGATGACCCAACATAAAAGCAGCCTAAACTCCGGCTCCAAAAAACAATTTTAAGTGTTTTTAAATGTGATTTTATTTCATTTTTATAACCAAACTGAATGGTTATGACCTCTTTATTGCGATGTCTCGCAGTTTTTAAAATTATTTTTTTCATAGCAGTGAATATAAATATAGTGTTTTTTATGAAATATATAAGTAGGAAAGGATAGCAAAAATTTATTTATAGAGTTGCTATATTTTAGATTATAAAAGTTTTAAAAATAATCTATTGAGACCAAATTCATTTTTAGTGTCCATTCATTGTAAAGTCATCGGCTTTTTTTGCTATGAAATAGAAAGTACACTTCACAAAAAAACACCGTCATATAATAAAAATAGACATCGTATTCTGAAACAAGCTAACTAATTGTTTTGCAGGCTTTTACATTTATCATTAACAGTTGGGTATAATAGACTAAATCTTCTAAATACCACTAAAATTCTAATAAAACCGTATTTTTACGACTGATTATAAATATATCATAAAAGTTACAAAAAATGGCAAATACATTATTTGACAAAGTATGGGATTCACATGTTGTACGTAAAGTTACGGACGGCCCAGATGTGTTTTTTATAGACCGTCATTTTATCCATGAAGTTACAAGTCCTGTTGCTTTTTTAGGATTAGAAAGTAGAGGAAACAGTGTGGTGTATCCTGCGCGAACATTCGCAACCGCAGATCACAATACCCCCACAATAAACCAACATTTACCTGTAGCAGATCCATTATCTGCAAATCAGTTAGATGCTTTAGAGAACAATGCTGCTAAACACGGTATTTCTCACTGGGGTTTAGGAGATAAAAACAACGGTATTGTCCATGTTGTAGGTCCAGAAAATGGAATTACACTTCCTGGAGCAACGATTGTTTGTGGAGATTCTCATACCTCTACTCATGGAGCATTTGGTGCTATTGCATTTGGTATTGGTACTTCTGAGGTAGAAATGGTATTGTCTACACAATGTATCATGCAACCAAAACCTAAAAAGATGCGTATCAATGTAACGGGTAAATTAGGTATAGGGGTTACCCCAAAAGATGTTGCTTTATATATCATTGCAAAACAAACCACTTCAGGAGCTACTGGATATTTTGTTGAATATGCAGGCGATGTTTTTGAAGACATGTCTATGGAAGGTCGTATGACGGTGTGTAATTTATCGATAGAGATGGGTGCACGTGGTGGTATGATTGCTCCTGATAGTAAGACATTTGAATATTTAAAAGGCCGTGCTCAAACTCCGAAAGGAGCAGATTGGGACAAGGCAATGAACTACTGGGAAACACTTTACACAGACCAAGGAGCTGAGTTTGATGCAGAATTTAATTATGAAGCATCAGATATCGAACCGATGATTACTTATGGTACCAACCCTGGAATGGGAATGGGTGTGACAAAATCGATTCCAAATGCAGAAAGTCTTGAAGGTGGCGTAGACACCTACAGAAAATCCTTAGGATATATGTCTTTTAGTGAAGGCGATTCTATGGTTGGAAAAGAAATTGACTTTGTGTTTTTAGGATCTTGTACAAACGGTCGTATTGAAGATTTTAGAGCATTTTGTTCTATTGTTGAAGGAAGACAGAAAGCAGACAATGTTACTGCTTGGTTGGTTCCCGGATCTCATAAAGTAGTAGATCAGATAAAAGAAGAAGGATTAGATACTGTTATTACAGACGCAGGGTTTGTGTTAAGAGAACCTGGTTGTTCCGCTTGTTTGGCTATGAATGACGATAAAATTCCTTCAGGAAAATTATCAGTATCAACCTCAAACAGAAATTTCGAAGGAAGACAAGGGCCTGGGTCTAGAACATTATTAGCGTCTCCTTTGGTAGCTGCAGCATCTGCAGTATCTGGAGTGGTAACGGATCCTAGAACACTATTAACAGCATAAATTGTTCGCTTTTGGTTGTTTGCCAAAAGCTTTATAAATAATAAATAAATTTGCCTTTAGCTCTAAGCAAAAGGCTACAAGCAAAATAACATGGCTTACGATAAATTTCAAGTATTAACTAGTTCAGCATATCCATTACCAACAGAGAATGTAGATACCGATCAAATCATTCCTGCTCGTTTTTTAAAGGCAACTGAACGTGTAGATTTTGACATCAACTTTTTTCGTGATTGGAGATACAATCAAGACGGAACTCCAAAAGTAGATTTTCCTTTGAATAAAGAAATTTATGCGGGTTCTAAAATATTGGTGGGTGGTAGAAACTTTGGTTCTGGTTCTTCCAGAGAGCATGCAGCTTGGTCTGTATACGATTTTGGATTGCGTTGTGTAATTTCTTCAGCTTTTGCAGATATTTTTAAAGGAAACTGTTTAAATGTTGGGGTATTGCCTGTGCAAGTTTCACCAGAATTTGCCGATACGTTGTTTGCTGCTATCATGGCAGATCCAACAACTGAAATCAAGGTAGATTTACCAAACCAGACCGTAACTCTTTTAGCCACTGGAGAATTTGAATCTTTTGAGATTAACTCTTACAAAAAAGAGAACATGCTAAATGGTTTTGATGATATTGATTATTTAAAAAATATCGAAAATGAAATTTCAGCTTTTGCTGAGAAAAGACCCTTTTAAAATAGTTTACAAGGTTGAGTATGGCAAGTAGAAAGATTGAAATAATGGATACGACACTGCGTGATGGCGAACAAACATCAGGAGTGTCATTTTCAGTATCTGAAAAATTAACAATAGCCAAACTGCTACTTGAAGAGCTCAAAGTAGATCGATTAGAGATTGCTTCTGCACGAGTTTCTAAAGGAGAATTACAAGCCGTTAAAAAAATAACCTCTTGGGCAACTGACAATAATTTTTTAGATCAAATAGAGGTGTTAACCTTTGTTGATGGGGGAAAGTCTATTGATTGGATGATCGATTCAGGTGCTACCGTTCAAAATTTATTGACCAAAGGATCTTTAAAGCATTTAACACATCAACTTAAAAAAACACCAAAGGAACATTTTGCAGATATCAAAGCGACGATAGATTTAGCCGCTCAGCATCACATTAAAACCAATGTATATTTAGAAGATTGGTCAAATGGGATGCGCGATTCGAAAGCATATGTTTTTGAATATTTAGATTTTTTAAGCACTCAAAATATTGAACGCTTATTATTACCAGACACTTTAGGTGTCTTGACTCCCGAAGAAACGTTTAAATTTATAACGGAGGTTCGTGAGAAACACCCAACGTTGCCTATTGATTTTCATGGTCATAACGATTATGACTTAGGAGTGGCTAATGTAATGCAAGCTCTAAATGCAGGGACCAATGGATTGCATTTAACGATTAATGGGATGGGAGAACGTGCTGGAAATGCACCAATGGCGAGTGTTATTGCAGTGATTAATGATTTTGTTAAAAATGTATCGATCTCTGTAAATGAGAAAGCATTGCATAAAGTGAGCAAGTTGGTAGAAACTTTTTCAGGGTTTAGAATTCCGGTTAATAAACCCGTGGTAGGTGCCAATGTTTTTACACAAACCGCTGGAATACATGCAGATGGAGATTCTAAAAACAATCTTTATTTTAACGATTTGATGCCAGAACGTTTTGGGAGAAAGCGAAAATATGCTCTGGGGAAAACATCTGGTAAAGCGAACATTCAAAAGAACTTACAGGATTTAGGTCTGAGTTTAAATGATGAAGAGCTTAAAAAAGTGACCCAACGCATCATCGAATTAGGAGATAAAAAAGAAGTGGTTTCTCAAGAAGACTTGCCATATATTATTTCCGATGTTTTAGACAGTGACACCATCGAGAAGCGGGTCGTTGTAGAAAACTATGTATTAGGACATTCCAAAGGGATGAAACCTTCCACCACTTTACAACTAAAGGTAGAAGGAGTGCTGTATGAGGCACATGCACAAGGAGATGGTCAGTTTGATGCTTTTATGAATGCACTTCGTAAGTTGTACACTGTTCACAGTAAAAAAAACCTTCCAGACCTTATAGATTATGCAGTGAGAATTCCTCCAGGAAGTCATTCAGATGCATTGTGTGAAACAATTATTACTTGGAAAAGAGAGGACGCAAAAGAATTTATAACTCGAGGGTTGGATTCTGATCAAACCGTTTCCGCAATTAAAGCCACAGAAAAGATGTTGAATATCATATAATTTGTCAATTACAGAAGAGTGGTTTACAATTTATTGAGTTCTAATTTAGAACATCATTTATTGATTATAGAATAGAAAAATAAGAGTCAAAAAAAATACATACAAATGAAATTAAATATCGCAGTATTAGCAGGAGATGGAATCGGACCAGAGGTCATAGACCAAGCCGTAAAAGTAGCGGATGCTATTGCAACAAAATTTAAGCACGAAATTAATTGGAAACCAGCATTAACAGGTGCCGCAGCAATTGATGCCGTTGGAGAGCCTTATCCAGACGAAACACATGAGATTTGTGTTGCTTCAGATGCTGTCTTATTTGGTGCCATTGGTCATCCACGATTTGACAACGATCCTTCAGCCAAGGTTCGTCCAGAACAAGGCTTATTAAAAATGCGTAAAAAACTAGGCTTATTTGCCAATGTAAGACCCACTTTTACATTTCCTTCCTTATTAGATAAGTCTCCTTTAAAAAGAGAACGTATTGAGGGAACCGATTTGGTTTTTTTACGTGAATTAACAGGAGGAATTTACTTTGGAGAAAAGGGACGAAGAGATGCTGGAGAAACCGCTTTTGATAACTGTGTATACACAAGAGCAGAAGTTACGCGTTTGGCTAAAAAAGGATTTGAATTGGCAATGACTCGTTCAAAAAAATTATGTTGTGTAGACAAAGCAAATGTATTAGAAACGTCGAGATTGTGGAGAGAAACCGTGCAAGCAATGGAAAAAGACTATCCAGAAGTGACCGTTTCTTATGAATTTGTAGATGCAGTAGCCATGCGATTGGTTCAATGGCCAAACAGTTATGATGTATTAATTACCGAAAATTTATTCGGAGATATCTTAACGGACGAAGCTTCTGTAATTTCTGGTTCTATGGGATTAATGCCAAGTGCCTCTCTAGGAAAAACAGTTGGTTTATTTGAACCCATTCACGGATCGTATCCACAAGCTACAGGATTAAACATAGCCAATCCTATGGCTACTGTTTTATCGGCTGCAATGATGTTTGAAAACTTTGGTTTACAAGAAGAAGGACAAGCAATCAGGGATGCGGTCAACAATGCTTTAGACAAAGGCATCGTTACCGAAGACTTAGCAGACGGAGGAACCGCCTATGGTACAAAAGAAGTAGGAGACTGGTTAGCAGCAAACATCTAATATTTTATTTAAGATAATCACACTAAAAAAGCGCTCAAATTTGAGCGCTTTTTGTATGATAAAGAACTGATTTAAGATTATTTCTTTGCTTTTTCTACCAATTCTAATTTTTCAATGGAGGTTTTAGTTGTAAAGTTGCCAAAGTTGATTGTGATATTTTTTTTATCAATTTTATCAATACTCCCAATAGAATTCGCTCCAATTATTCGTACTCTATCATTCACACTATAGATATATTCAGCTCTCTCCTTGGCTATTTTAGCAGCTGCAATTTTCTTTTCTTTTCTGACAACCACTACTTTTTTTAATACTTCATTTTCTACTTTTTTAATGACTTCTTCTAATTGTTTTTTTACAACAATTGCTTTTTTCTTTTGAGAGGTTGTTTTCGGTTTGCTGGGATTTTTTTTAACATGTTTTACTTTTTCATCTGCAAACCATTTATTAAAATTAGCGGTTAACTCTTTTTTATTATTCGTTTGAAAATATTTGTGAAGTAATTCGTTTGTTTTTCTCCCTAGAGAAAGCATTTTTTGATTTTTGTCGTACAATTCTTGAAATCCGGCTAATTTCTCTTGAATTCGCAGTTCTTTTTCTTGTAAGTTGTTTAAATATTCTTTTCCTTTTGTATGTTGGCTTTCTAAATCATTCGAATTTTTCTGCAATCTATTTCTTTCTTTCTGTAGCTTCGAAATGGTTTTGTCTAAACGAACTTTTTCAGTTTCTACCCGCTTTTTTGCCTTATTGATAATGTGAAAAGGAATCCCATTTTTTTGGGCAACTTCAAAGGTAAAAGAACTTCCTGCTTGTCCAATAAATAATTTATACATCGGTTCTAATGTTCGCTCATCGAATTGCATATTCGCATTGGTAACATTGTCCAATTCGTTTGCCAGTACTTTTAAATTAGAGTAGTGGGTTGTGATAATTCCAAAAGCTTTTTTTTCATAAAACTCTTCCAAGAAAATCTCGGCCAATGCGCCTCCTAATTCAGGATCAGACCCGGTACCGAATTCATCGATTAAAAACAAGGTGTCTTCGTTGCATTTTTGTAAAAATGAACGCATATTTTTTAATCGATAGCTGTAGGTACTTAATTGATTTTCAATTGATTGATTGTCTCCAATATCGGTAAGAATTGCATCAAAAACATAGGTTTCACTTCGTTCGTCCACAGGAATTAGCAGCCCACTCTGTACCATTAATTGTAACAAGCCAATCGTTTTTAAAGTAATACTCTTTCCTCCAGCATTCGGCCCTGAAATAACAATAATTTGCTGTTTTTCATTCAGTTCTATTGTCTGAGAAATCGTTGTTATCTTTTGGGCATTATTTTTTCGCCATAAAATAGGATGTACTGCATTTTTAAAGAAAATTCGTTTGTTTTTGGAAATCTTTGGTAAAACAGCATTCATTTCTTTGGCATATTTGGCCTTTGCACTCACAGCGTCTGTATGTGCTAAAAAAGTAATATAATCTTCTAGAAGAGAGGTGAAGGGGCGTATTTTCTCTGATAAAGCTCTTAAGATTTTAATTACTTCTTGCTTTTCTTCATAGACTAAATTTTGAAATTCTCTGCTGTAGGCAAGGGTAGCTTGAGGAGCAATGTATACAATATTTCCAGATTTTGAGGAGCCTAACAAACTTCCAGCAATCTTTCTTCGGTACATCGCAGAGACCGCCAAAACTCGTTGATTGTCTACAATCGTTTCTTTAATGTCATCGAGGTATCCTGCTGCATTCGACTTGGACAAGGCACTCGAAAAACTTGCGCCAATCTTCCCACGGATGTTATTGATTTCTCTCCTAATTTGTTTTAATACACTAGAAGCATTGTTTTTTACTTCACCAGAATTATCGATGATTTTCTTTATTTCGTCATCAACATAGCTTGTGAATTCTATTTTTTGGGAGCGCTTGTAAAACGTAGGAAACTGAACTTCAAATTTTTTAAAAAACTTGATCAATTCATTGACCGTCAAAGAAGTCGTTGCAATTTTTAAAAAAGCGGCAGTTTCTATAAAACTATTTTCTATTGCTAATCGTTTTATCGCCTCTGTAACATTATCAAAACCATGATTTGGAATCCTATTTTCACTCTGAAAAGAAGAAAGGTATTCATTGACCAAATTCAATTCTATAAACAGTTCTTTCCGACTAGCTATAGGAGAAATCTCTTGAACTCTTTCTTTTCCTAAACCAGAAATACAATGTTCTGAAACATGATGTAAAACGGTTTGTAATTCTAAATCTTGTACTGTTTTTTTTGAGATACTTTTATTCAATATACTATCTTTGAGTTTCTCACAAAAATAACAAAGAATGACGCTAAAAATAGCCGATAGTTGGAAAAATATTTTACAAGAAGAATTTCAGAAACCGTATTTTAACGCTTTGAGCAATTTTGTGAAGTCAGAATACCGAAACCATAGCTGTTATCCTCATGAAAATGATATTTTTTCAGCCTTTAACTTCTGTGCTTTTGATGACGTTAAAGTAGTGATCATCGGTCAGGATCCCTACCATGATGAAAACCAAGCAAATGGTTTGTGTTTTTCTGTGAAAGACGGGGTAAGGCCACCTCCTTCATTGGTCAATATTTTTAAAGAAATTCAAACAGATGTAGCAACCGATACTTCTCCAATTACAAATTTAGAACG
>JABAZI010000043.1:2001-9176 GCA_018608545.1 Polaribacter sp. | reverse complement strand
CTGATGAGCTTCGCTCAATGAGTCTTTTTTATTTTCAAAAAATGATCAAGCAAGCTTGTCATTTTTTTAAAATAAAAAATCCTGATGAAAAATTCATCAGGATTTTGATTGATGTGGGCAATGAGGGATTCGAACCCCCGACCCTCTCGGTGTAAACGAGATGCTCTGAACCAACTGAGCTAATTGCCCTAAGCGGTTGCAAATATAAACCGGATTTTCAATTTACCAAACAAAAAATGAACTTTTATTTAAATAATTTCAGCAACAACAAAGGTACTTCCTCCAACATAGATGATATCTTGTTGATTTGCATTTAATAGGGCACTTTCAAGCGCTTGTAAAACGCTAGAATACCTTTCTCCAAGCAAATGAAATTCAGCTGCTTTTTCTTGCAAATCCTTTTCTGAAAGACCTCTTGGAATGTCGGGTTTACAAAAGTAATAGATTGCTTCTGATGGGAAAAGTGGTAAAATTTGTGCTAGTTTCTTGTCCTCTACAACTCCTAAGACCATATGAACTTTTTGAAAAGATTCTTTTTCTAATTGTTGTAATACCAAACTAAGACCCTCTTTATTATGTGCGGTATCACAAATAACCTTCGGGTTTTCTTGAAGCACTTGCCACCTTCCTTTTAAGTTGGTATTTTGAACTACATTCAATAATCCGTTGTTGATGTGTTCTTCTGAAATCTGAAACCCTTTTACTTTTCTAACGGCGTGGACTGCTGTTTTTGAATTTTTCTTTTGATACTCCCCTAGCAAGCCAGTTGCATAGAAGGCATCCTCCTCTGAAGCAAAACTAATAGCCGCTTTTTGGGCTTTGGCTTTGGAAATAAATACATGAGCAACGTCCACCTGTCTTTCTCCAATGACAACCGGAACATTCTCTTTGATAATTCCTGCTTTTTCAAAAGCTATTTCAGACAAGGTTTCTCCCAAAAACTGGGTATGATCTAATCCTATATTTGTAATTACAGAAACGGCTGGAGTAATGATATTGGTCGAATCCAATCTTCCTCCTAAACCAACTTCTATGATGGCAATATCAACTTTTTCCGATGCAAAATAATCAAAAGCCATCCCCACGGTCATCTCAAAAAAAGACAATTGTTGGCACTCTAAAAAATGCTTGTGCGCTTTGATAAAGGAGCATACTTTTTCTTGTGGAATTTCTTCACCATTGATCCGAATTCTTTCCGTAAAATTCTTTAGATGAGGCGACGTATACAATCCTACTTTATACCCTGCTTCTTGAAAAATAGAAGCTATTAAATGACTGGTAGACCCCTTTCCATTTGTGCCTCCGACATGAATGGTTGTAAACTTTTTTTCAGGAAAATTCAATTCCTTTGAAAAAGCCACTATATTGGTCAGCTCTTTTTTAAATGCCGTTTTACCTTCTCTTTGATACATCGGTAATTGAGCAAACATCCATGCCAAGGTTTGTTCGTAATTCATGCTACAAAAATAAGAGATTATTTGATTAATGAAAAGGTATAGATGATGGTTCCTACTTGTTTTGACGGTGCGGCTAAATCTGCATTCCATTGCGTTTGTAAAGCCGCTTCTTTGGCCGGTTTTAACAAACAAGGTGCAGAATTCGTAGTTCCTTTAACACCTGCTAATGCAGCAACTACATTTCCATTATTATCGACCTGCACACGAACGACCACCCTCCCTTCTTCTTGACAATCTGGCTGCTCCTTGGGAGTTGAAAGCACTTTTCTACCTGCTAAATTATAATTCATGTTAAAACCATTTGCTGAATTCCCTTGAGAATCAAGCGAAGTCGCATCTCCTTTGTCACTTCCTTTGACTCCTGGATTGTCAATACCTCCTTCTTCGTCTGATGACTCGGTTGCAGAGGCTCCCTCTAATAAACTACGCAAAGCATCTTGGGTTGCTTTTGCTACGTTCGGTGGTGTGATTTTTTTCTTCTGAACAATTTCTGCTACCATTAGCTCTTCTTCTTCCGTTTCTTTTTCTACTATAGGAACTTCTTTAACAGTCTCATCCGTAAGAAATGATTCCTTTGGAACTTCTCTTGGAACTTCTTTTGGAGCTTCGACAACCTCTTCTTTAACAAGCGCTTTATTTTGAACTAAATTAGACGTTGAATTTTTCTTGTTTTTTTGAACAGGCATTCTATTTCCTACCTCAGAAGAACCAAAACTAACTGCCAAACCATATTCTTCAGGTGGATCTAAGTATCGCATTCCAAAATTACAAATTACAAAAACAAGGAGCAGTAAAATTACAGCGGTAATTATTGCAGATGCCCGTTTATGTTTAACCTCTCTAACCAATATCTTATTTCCCTCCTTTAACTGCTAAAATCATTTTTAGCTTGTGCTTATTTGCGATGTCTATTACGTTCATTACTTTTTCATAGGGCGCTGCTTTGTCTCCTCTGATTATAATTGTTTTCTTTTTATCAACTCCCACTTTTTTTAAAATTTCGCGCTCCAACTGTAAAGAACTTACCTTGGCTTTGTCTATGTAAAACGTGGAGTTACTAGTAATACTGACTGAAATAGAGGTATTGTTTTCTGTTTTCCCTCCAGCCTTTGGCAATAGCACATCGATAGCACTCACCGTAACCAAGGTTGAAGTAAGCATGAAGAATATCAACAATAAAAAGACAATATCCGTCATTGATGACATGTTAAATGAGGGATCTACTTTGTTTCTTCCGCGTAAATTCATACTAAACAGGTTCGTTTAATAAGTCTAAAAAAGCGACAGAAGTTGCCTCCATTTGATATACTATTTTATTTGTTCTTACAACCAAATGATTGTAGGTAACATAGGCTATGATCCCTACGATTAAACCTCCAACAGTTGTAGTCATTGCGGTATACAAACCATCAGAAAGCATTTTAATATCTATTTGCCCCCCAGCATTTGCAATTTCATGAATGGCGACAATCATTCCAATGACCGTCCCCAAAAACCCAATCATGGGAGCTGCCCCAGCGATGGTTGCCAACACACTTACATTTTTTTCCAGCTGATAGACCTCCAGTTTACCTGCCGTCTCGATCGCTGTATTAATGTCTTCTAAAGGCTTCCCAATTCTAGAAATTCCTTTGCCAATTAGTCTTGCCGTTGGAGTATTCGTTCGAATACACAAGGCACTAGCAGTCGCTATTTTTCCATTCGAAATATCGTCTTTGATTTGATTCATAAAGTTCTCATCGATTCTTGAAGCCGATTGAATCGCAAAAAAACGTTCAAAATAAATATACAAAGTAACCCCTAGCAATACAAAAAGGATTCCTATTATTATTTGCCCTCCCAAACCACCATCCATAATTAAACGGTAGATAGAAAGTGTTTTTTCCTGTGAAACAGCCTCCTCTAAAAGTGGGTTATTTTCTTGAAAAAATAAGATCATTTAATTCTCTTTTTAAGTTCTAGTTAATTAACGGACATTCTTTTTTAAAATTGTTTAATATAAAAAAGAACAAATTATATTTCATAAAAAAATGCCATTCTGTGGCTGCACAAAATGACAATTCTTTAAATAATTTATTGGAGGGCTATACGAATTCTCTTATTACTAAGAATGCGGCAGAACCGACTATAAACCCGATGAATGCCAACCAAGATATTTTTTTCAAATACCAGAAAAAGTCAATTTTTTCCATTCCCATTGCAACTACCCCTGCGGCAGAACCAATGATTAACATGGATCCCCCTGTTCCTGCAGAAAAGGCAATAAAATGCCATAATGGATTGTCTATCGATTCAGAAAACATTCCTAAACTTGCCGCCACCAATGGTACGTTATCAATTACTGCAGAACCCACTCCTAATAAAAGCACAACTAAATCAGACACAAGAGTTCCTTCTAATTCTGTCCCTACCAGTGGAATTCCTTGTTTTAAACTGTCCGCAAAATTGAATAAAATTCCTAAAGACTCTAACGCAGCAACTGCCATTAAAATACCTAAGAAAAATAAAATACTCGGCATTTCAATTTTAGACAATGAATGATGGACAGGACTGTGATGCGCATGGGCATCTGATTCTGCACTGTCATAATCTGTCATCGAGAATTTTGCACGACTATAAATTTCAGCAAAGGTAGCGACTACCGCTAAAGACAACATCATCCCAACATAAGGAGGTAAATGCGTTACCGTTTTAAAAACTGGCACAAATAAGATCGCTCCCAATCCTAAATACAACATTCTTGCACTGTGAGGACTTTTATTTTTTATAACCTCGTGTTCATCGAAGTCTATTTCTCCTTTAAAAGAAGGTAAAAAGGTCGCAATAAAGGTAGGAACCAACATGCATAAAAGTGAAGGAATGAATAAATAGATAAACAACATCCCTGTACTTACTTTATCTCCAATCCAAAGCATGGTGGTTGTAACATCTCCAATGGGAGAAAAAGCTCCACCTGCATTTGCAGCAATAATGATCAAACCTGCAAACCAAATTCTGTCGTCTCTTTTTTTAACGATTTTCTGCAAAATTGAGATCAATACAATCGTTGCGGTTAAGTTGTCTATAATTGCAGACAAGATAAAAGCCAATATTGAAAACATCCATAAAAGTTTCTTTTTACTTTTAAAATTAACGTACCCTTTAATTGTAGAAAAACCATCAAAATAATCTATGATTTCAACAATGGTCATCGCTCCTAAAAGAAATACTAAAATTTCTGCTGTTTTCCCTAAATGATGTAGCAACGTTTCTTCAACTAAATGTAATTTATCATCATGAGCCAAAGCTGCAAAACCATCTACTAAACCATGCTTACTTGCATCAAACCAATTTGTAAAATGATCAACACCAAGCGCGACCAAAGCCCAACAAACCGCCATCATTATTAAGGCTGGAATTAATTTATCTAACTTTAAACTATGCTCTAGAGTAATGGCCAAATACCCCATTACAAATACACTAATAATTACTAATTCCATTTATACTTATCTTTATATCAATTGTTTAAGCGCGATTTCAAACGCTGTTGAACATATTTTTGTTTTAGAAGCATTGGCTTCAAAAGTTCGCTGCAATGCTTTCTGAATCGTACGAGAGGTATCGTCAAAAATTGCTTTGTCTTGCATTGGTAGGACTACCCTACCTTCCATTAAATAAGCAAAAACTCTAGCGATACCGCAATTCGAAATAAAATCAGGAAGCAAACTTAAGTAATTATCGGTATATTCCATAATAGATCCAAAGAAAATTTCTTTGTCTGCAAAAGGAACATTTGCTCCTGGAGAAATTACCTCTAAACCAGCACTGATCATCTGCTGAACCTGCACCTTAGAAACCAATCTTGACGCGGCTGCAGGAACAAAAATTTCGGCAGGAACACTCCATATTTTTTCATTGATTTCTTCAAAAGGAATCATTTTTTCAGACATCAATTTATTTCCATCTTTCGCTAAGAACAACGCTTTCATTTCCTCTATAGAAAAGCCTTCTTCACAAATCAAACCACCCTCTCTATCTATGATTCCAACTACGCTAACTCCAAGTTGCGTAAGGTAATACGCTGCGGCCGCTCCCACATTTCCAAACCCCTGAACTAGGGCTCTTTTCCCAACAATCTCTCCACCGTAAATCGCGTAATAATGTTTCACTGCCTCGGCCACACCGAACCCGGTTAACATATCTGCTACTGTATATTTTTTTGACACATCAGGAGAATATTTGGGATCTTCAATCACTTTAATAACCCCCAAACGCAACTGACCTATTCTATTAATTTTATCGGCTTCGGTGGGTTTAAAATGGCCATTAAAAATTCCTTCCTGCGGGTGCCAAACTCCACAATCTTCTGTAATTGGAATTACTTCTTTGTCGGCATCTACATTTAGATCTCCTCCAGTACCATAATAATGTTTCAACAACGGAGTTACCGCTTGATACCATCGCTCTAAAACTGCTTTTTTTCTTGGATCATTTGGATCAAAATTAATTCCTGATTTCGCCCCACCAATTGCAGGTCCTGAAACCGTAAACTTCACCTCCATGGTTTTGGCCAAAGAAAGTACTTCATTTTTATCCAACCCTTTTCTCATTCTTGTACCTCCTCCGGCAGCTCCTCCTCTTAAGGAGTTGATGACCGTCCAGCCTTCGGCTTCAGTTTCTTGATCTTTCCAGTGAAATACAATTTCCGGCTGCTTAGTTTCATATATTTTTAATAATTCTTTCATGCTAAAAAATTTTATAAATTAACTTTTTTACTGCTTCTTCAAACAATTGTCGTTTTGTGTTTTAATCCCCTTCTGGGGAAAAGCTAAAGTTGATTCATTTTTTAAAATTAAAAATTATGAGTTCCTTAATAGAGGAACAAATTTACTGTAAAAAAGTAATAAATTAAGTGTTTGACAACTGCTTTTCAGGTAAAAAAACCACCCCTGATGAATGGTCTTTTTTTGCTCCTGTTACACTAGACAAACAATTGACACGATCACACAATTTAAGAAACCCTAACAGCGCAAAAATTAATGCTTCTTTGTATTCTATCAGTTCTTTTTTAGGGAGTAATATCTCAGTCCCCGAAATCGCTTCTATCCTTTTAATTAAAAAAGAATTGAAAACACCTCCACCTGTAATTAGTACTGAATTATTCTTCTGTATCACCTGGCTAATCTGCACAGCTATGTGCTCGACAAAAGTTCTCAATACAGATAAAACATCTGTTTCTAAACGATCGATTAAAGGAAACACATGTTCTTTGACCCATTCTAAGCCCAAAGATTTTGGTGGCTTTTCATTATAATAATTCAAAGAATTAAGTTTTTCTAAAAGCAGGGTATTTAAACTTCCTCTGGAAGACAGCGTTCCAGCGTCATCAAATTCAACTCCTAATTGATGAGCATAGGCATTAAGAACAATGTTAACAGGGCAAACATCAAAAGCAATTCTTTTTTCTTTTTCGAGATAAGAAATATTAGAAAAACCTCCTAGATTCAAGCAAAAGTCATAATTCGAAAACAACAATTCGTCTCCGATTGGAACCAATGGAGCACCTTGCCCTCCAAGAAGGACATCTTGGGTTCTAAAATCACAAACAACTTGCTGTTTGGTAACATTCGCAATCACCTGCCCGTCACCTACTTGAAGTGTAATCCCTTCCTTTGGCTGATGTAAAATGGTATGCCCGTGTGAGGCTATAAAATCAATCTTCTGTAATTGATTTCTCTT
>JABAZI010000043.1:0-1901 GCA_018608545.1 Polaribacter sp. | reverse complement strand
GATGTATACCTTGTAATCGCTCAAACTGATAGAGAAAAAGGACATCGTGGAATCAATGCTTTCATTATAGAGAAAGGAACAGAAGGTTTTCATATTGGCCCCAAAGAAGACAAATTGGGAATTCGCGGATCAGACACCCATACCCTGCAATTCAATAATTTAAAAGTACCCAAAGAAAACAGAATTGGTGAAGATGGTTTTGGCTTCAAGTTTGCAATGAAAACACTTTCTGGGGGAAGAATTGGTATTGCTGCACAAGCTCTAGGAATTGCCAGTGGCGCATATGAACTCGCTTTAAAATACTCCAAAGAACGGAAAGCTTTTGGTACTGAAATATGCAACCATCAAGCAATTGCATTCAAATTGGCAGACATGCACACAGAAATTGAAGCTGCAAGAATGCTCGTAATGAAAGCTGCCTGGGACAAAGACCAAGGCAACAATTACGACATGTCTTCTGCGATGGCAAAATTATATGCCTCTAAAGTAGCCATGGAACAAACCGTAGAAGCGGTTCAAATTCACGGAGGAAATGGTTTTGTGAAAGACTACCATGTTGAACGCCTCATGCGCGATGCAAAAATTACACAAATTTACGAGGGTACTTCAGAAATTCAAAAAATTGTAATTTCTCGTGGAGTTATCAAAGGATAAAACCCTTTTCTTAGAATATAACAAACATCCATCTAATCTATAAGGTGGATGTTTTTTATAACAGGCCATCAAATAAGGCTGTAGTCCTGAGTTTAAAAAAAACAAATCAAGAACCAACAACAGCTTTAACCCCATGTGCAGGCATATAGATACACATTACTTAAAGTCAATATCATACAATTGCAACCCGGAAGCAGGGGCAATATTTCGCAAGTAGTGCCGGTCATTATCTTCTTTTAATGAATTCTCAATATCTGATAGAGAACAGGCTCCTTTCCCTAATTCAAACAGCGCTGCCATCATCAATCTAATCTGATATCTTAAAAACCCTTTTCCAGCTACCTTTAATATATAGGACTGTTTGGGGAAAAAGCTTGCTGTTAAGATTTTATTTTCAACCAACTCACAAGAAGCTATGGTTCTTTTAAAAATTGTATTTGCTGAAGGTTTTGTACAATATTTATGAAAATAGTGCTCACCCTGAAACAATACAGCTCCTATACGCATTAACTCAATATCAAGATTTTCATCAATATTTACTAAAAAAGGAGCTGCAAAAGGATGGTTTTTCTCTCCGAAAGAAAAATAATAATGATAGGTTTTTACTTTTGGTGCATTGATAATCGCAAAACTTCGATCTACCTGCCGAATAGAAATAGCCCTAAAATCAGGTGAAAAATTAGAGTTTAACGAATCTAGAAAAGAATCCTCTTCGACCAAAGTCTCAACAAATAACTGAATATAATAGGTATTTGCCGACACCTTTGCATCCGTTCTTCCAACACCAATGGTTTTATAATTAGCACTTTCAAAAACAAAGGACAAGGTTTTATCAACCATATCATGTAAGGTCTTGGCATTGGTTTGTTTTTGCCAACCAGAAAACCGAAAGCCTAAAAATTGCATCTTAATTAGATACGAAAAGGAGTATTTCATAGAGGCAAATATACAATAATTGCGTTTTTTTTCGCAAAAGGGCCATTTTTATGAATATCTTAAAATTATATAATACTTTTTTAAAAACATATCATTTTACACCCTTCAAAAACTAAAAAATACACTTATCACAATTTAACCCCTATTTTTTTATGGGTATAACTCTAAAAAAGTGCTTTTTAAAAAAACAACCCCTTGTCAATATAAAATAAATATATACTTTTGGCCCAGTTCAATTAATAAAAAACTATTTAACACTAAAAGAACACACATTATGAAAAAAATTATTTTTACATTTTTATTAGCAGCTA
>JABAZI010000005.1:48122-50880 GCA_018608545.1 Polaribacter sp. | reverse complement strand
CCTGATATTGTTCTTCTTGGAAGAAGAAAGAATAAAATCATAAACTTTATGGGAGATCGTATTACAGAATTTGTCTTAAAAAAATTCAAAGGACTGATTCTAATTGCAGACGATAAAAACTGTATAGAACCAGATAAAGAGATCTCTTTAGGCGTATTTAATTCGACAAATACAAATTCTGTTTTTGTGAAAAACATTATTGATTCTACTGAAAAACCTTTAAAATTTTTTAAAATTTTAGAAAATTCAACCACTCTAAAAAAAGAATCTTTTTTGGATGACAAAAAAACAGTCGAATATATTTTTGAGAGGAACAATAGCATAATAAAAAATATTTCTAACTATCTTTCAAAAAATAATATCAATTTAGTTCTTGTTGAAAGAGATAAAAACAACAAAAACTTAACAGAGTCAAAAATCAAAGATGTAATCAAAAATCTTGATTGCTCACTTATTCTAACACCATAAAAAGAAAATTATGAAAGCACATACTAAAGAAACTCAAGCAGCGATAACTTCAGAAAATGCCTTGAACTTACTAAAGGAAGGAAACTCACGATTTCAAAATAACACTCCTCTCGATAGAGATTTATTGGGTCAAGTATCCGATACGAGTAAAGGACAATATCCATTTGCTACAATTTTAAGCTGTATAGACTCTAGGGTTTCATCAGAAATCATTTTTGATCAAGGAATTGGAGATATTTTTAGCGCAAGAGTCGCAGGTAACTTTGTAAACGAAGATATATTAGGAAGCATGGAGTTTGCTTGCAAATTAGCTGGAACAAAAATTGTTGTCGTATTGGGTCATACAGCTTGTGGTGCTGTAAAAGGGGCTTGTGATGATGCTAAACTAGGAAACTTGACCGCTTTAATTAACAAAATAAAACCTGCAGTTGAAGCTGTCAAAGAGCCAGAAGATAGTAACTTAAGGAATTCAAGTAATATTGAATTTGTAAATACTGTTGCAGAACAAAATGTCCATATGACTATTGATAATATTAGAAATCAGAGTCCTGTTTTAAAAGAAATGGAAGATGACGGAGTAATTAAAATTGTTGGAGCGATGTATAATATACAAGACGGTTCAGTGGTTTTTTACTAATTAAACGTTGTAAATTAATTTAAAAAAAGCCAATTCTTTTCAAGAATTGGCTTTTTTTAATAATGAAATCTTAACTTGTAGGATAAAAACTGAACTCTTTTAAAGGTTTATGAAAAATTTATTCTCAAATATAAAAGGCGATGCTTTTGGTGGAATTACTGCCGGAATAGTAGCCCTACCTCTCGCTTTGGCCTTTGGAGTTTCCTCTGGATTAGGACCAAGCGCCGGTTTATATGGGGCAATTTTCATTAGTTTTTTTGCTGCTCTTTTTGGGGGAACAAATACACAGATTTCAGGACCAACAGCACCAATGACAGCTGTTAGTATGGTCGTGATTGCAGGAATTCTTGCAGCAAATGATGGTAATATTACTCAGGCTTTACCTGCTATTTTAACGGTTTTTTTACTTGCAGGTATCTTTCAAATTGTATTGGGATTAATAGGTCTAGGAAAATATATTAGATACATTCCTTATCCTGTTGTATCTGGTTTTATGACAGCAATAGGGGTCATTATTTTACTAACACAAATCCTACCTTCATTGGGCTATTATCCAAAAGAAGATCTTGAATTTGTGAATAAATTTAAAGCAGAAGCAGAAGAAGTAATCTTAGAAAACATCCTTAAAGAAGAGGCCGGAGAGGGTATTTTAGTCCTAGAAAACTTTAAAGAAACAATTACTAGAGCAGAAAAAATTACTCCAGAAAACATTCTAAAAGAATCTCAAACACTTGCTTCTAAAGAGGCCTCTGGTGCTTTAGGTGCTATTATTGCTTTTCCAAGAGCCATTCAAAATATTCGTTGGTTAGAGCTTTTATTAGCCTTAGGAACTATTTTAATTATTTATGGGTTTAAACGAATTACTATTAAAATTCCAAGTACACTTGTCGCGTTAATTATCGTCTCCGGAATTGCAGTTGGTTTTAAACTAGACTACAGAACAATCCAAGAAATTCCTGGTGGAATTCCACAAATTAAATGGGAAATTTTCTCAGGCTTTTCTTTTAAAAATACAACGCCCTATATTTTCACTGCCCTAACGCTCGCTCTTCTAGGAGCTATAGACTCTCTTTTAACAAGTGTGGTAGCAGATAACATGACAAAAACTAAACACAGTCCTAATAAAGAACTGGTAGGTCAAGGGATTGGAAATAGCATTGCTGCTCTATTCGGAGGGATCCCAGGAGCAGGAGCAACGATTAGAACGGTCGTTAATATTAATGCTGGAGGAAAAACAAAGCTTTCAGGAATGATTGCTGGGATAATGCTTTTGGTCATAATGCTCGGCTTAGGACCTATTGCCTCTAAAATTCCTGCTGCTGTTTTAGCGGGGATTTTAATTACTGTTGGAATTGGAGTCATGGATTACAAAGGGTTAAAGGCAATTCCTAGTTTACCAAAAGACATGAAAATTGGACCCTTAAAATTAAGTTCCGAAGTTTTAATTATGATCATTGTATTAGTACTTTCTACTTTTTGGAATCTAGTATATGCCGTTGGAATTGGACTTGTGATTGCATCACTCATGTTTATGAAAAAAATTGGGGACTTAACTGCAGAAGGGTCTAATATCAGAATGTTAAAAGAAGAAGCTTGGCCAGATGAGGATAAATTCCCTGAAAAATTAAAAGAAGAAGTCTTTATCAAACACAT
>JABAZI010000005.1:46963-48022 GCA_018608545.1 Polaribacter sp. | reverse complement strand
CCCTAATTCGTTTCTTGAGGAGTTGTTTTTTCTTCGATTTCTCCATTTATAATTGATGGAAAAAGCATTGGGGCTATTTTTTTTACAGGTCCAAATAAAATAGATTCTTGTAAGGTTTCTTTTTTCATAAATGGAATCGTGTCGTTCATCTTCCCAAAGAAAATAAATACAACACTCAAAATTAATCCTATTTTTAAAAGTCCAAACAGGCCTCCAAGTGCTTTGTTTATGATGCCTAAAGAGGCAAAATTAGCGGCTTTAGTTAAACCTTTACCAAGAAGGGACACCACTACAATGATTACGATAAAAGTAATTGCAAAAGCGACTAGCGAAATGTATTCTGTTTTCCAAGCTACCTGTTTTTGTAGTAAATCAGAAATTAAATATGAAAAATGAATGGCACCATAAACCCCTCCAATCAATGCTGCTAAAGAAGCCATCTCAACAAACAAACCCTTCATGAAGCCCCTAACAAATCCAAAAAGCAATAAAGCGGTAATTATTATATCAAAAATATTCATAAAATTAATTTTTTCAAACCTACATATTTTTTTCATAATTTAAAAATGTCAATTGTATCTTTACAAAATATTAAAATAAATAGTATGCAAAAAACAAATTCTCTAAAAGAAAAATGGAAACTATTGGTTGATAAATTAACCCATCAATTTGCCGATGGAGATGAATTAAACATCGATGGTATCATCTATTTAATTGGCGTTCAAGAACTAGGAAAAAATCATCGAGAATTTAAAAAGGACGAAAAATTAAACCTCATGCATATTGCAATCTGCAAACTTCTAGAGCCCTACGGTTATTACGAATTTGATTATTTTGATAGTGATGGTTGGCCGCATTACAAAACAGTTACAGCGCTGCCAAATTTAAAGCCTGGAGAACAAACCGTGCTAATGAAAGAAGCAATTATTAATTACTTTGAAGCACTTTCGTATTTTTAAAATTTTAGGTAACACTCATGTTTCTTATCATTTTTGAAAACAATTTTGGAGACAACCGTTTTACGAACACCCCCAGTTTTTCTTTTGCCCCTGCGATGTA
>JABAZI010000005.1:44888-46863 GCA_018608545.1 Polaribacter sp. | reverse complement strand
CCTATCTTTCCAACAATACTTGTGGTTACAACGAAATGCCCCTTTTTATTTTTTATAAAGTGAGGTAATAATGCTTTAGATAGAGCAACTGTTCCTAAATAATTTACATCCATTATGCGTTTATCTACAGCTATTTGTGTTTCTTTTGCTAAGGAGCGTTGACTAATCCCTCCGTTATTAACCAAAATATCTACTTTATCAAAGAGAGCTATGGCTTTATCTACCTTTTTTTGTACATTCAAGTAGTCTTCTAAATCTAGGGGAAGAATCTCTATTTCAGAAGAATTTTGACATTGCTTTTTAACCAATTCTAATGCTTCTTTATTTCTCGATGATAAAATTAATTTCACCTTTTGTTGAGACAATTCAATCGCTAGAGCCTTTCCAATTCCAGAGGAAGCGCCAGTTATCCAAACAACTTTATTTTTAAAACTCATACTTTTATTTTTAGTATTACGATCTCTTTTCTACCGAATTAATATTATTTTTGGGATATCTCTTAAAAAACCATCTATAACACTCCCTTACAAATGAAGAAAATACTCGCTTTTGTCTTTTTAATTTCTTCCTCTATACAAGCACAATATACAATTAATGGAAGTATGTCTCCTGCTGTAAAAAGCGATTGGATCATCTTGTATGAAATTGAAAGCACAAAACTAAACTATGTTCAACACTCAAAAATAAAATTAGACACAATTAATGCTCAAGGGGAGAAAAAAGAAATAGCAACATTTCTATTTGAATTGCCTAAAGACACACGAATAGGTGCATACAGAATCTCATATGGTATCGTAGAAGGAAGTTTTGTGGATTTTTTTTATACTAAAGAAAATATACATTTTAATTTTGATCCGGAATCTCCAGAGGAATCCATCATCTTTACCAGTTCTAAAGAGAACATATTGTATCAAGAATCTATTGCTTTGATTTCCAAAGAGCAACAAAAACTTGATGCAATTCAAAATAGAGTTTTGCTAAACCCGTCATTAAATTTAAACAGCGCATACAAAAAGGCTTTAAATTCATTAAATAGTATTCAAAAAAAACACATAGAAGCCTCAAGAGGCATGTATGTTCATACTTTTATAAATGCCTTTTTGAAAAAAAACGCAACAGAGATTATAACAACTCCTCAAAAGTATCAATCTCATTTAATGACTACTTTTTTTAATCATATCGATTTTTCTGATAAAAAATTGATCAATTCCCCTTTTTTAACAAATAAGATCATTGAGTATCTTTTTTCAATAAATTATTCTGAAGACACTAAAACACAGAACAACTTGTTTAAAAAATCGATAGATCTTGTTCTGTCCAAAATAACCAACCTTGATTATAAAGAGGAAATTATTGCATTCTTAATTGCTAAATTCGAAACAATTAATGCCTTAAAAATTTTAGATTACTTGTTAGAAGATCAATACAAAAAATTACCTCTTCCACTCCAAAAAGAGGAATTTTATATTGAAAAAAAGAACTTACTTGCTACTCAGATTGGTCGCATGGCCCCCGATTTTTCATGGAAAGAAAATGGGGAAATAGTTGCCCTTTCAAAATTAAATAAAAGTCAATATTATCTGTTGGTTTTTTGGAGCACAGAATGTTCTCACTGTTTGCGAGAAATTCCTCAATTAGATCAATATTTAGGAATCAATAAAAAAATAACCACAATTGCCATTTCTCTGGAAAAAAATGATTTAAACTGGAAAATCTACAAGAAAAAATTACAGAATTGGCATCATGTCTTTGGGGAAGGTAAATGGGAAAATAAAATTGTAAAAACCTACAATATAAATGCGACACCAACTTATTTTATTTTGGATTCTACAAAAAATATTATCGCAAAACCCTCTGAATTAGAAGATGTAAAAACTTTTATTGAAAGGCTTTAAAAAGAAACCTTTGTGCCAGTATTAATTTTTTCGCACAACTAATATAGTTAATTTTGTATTTTTAATTTTGTATTTTTAAT
>JABAZI010000005.1:41792-44788 GCA_018608545.1 Polaribacter sp. | reverse complement strand
TTAATTTTGTATTTTTAATTTTGTATTTTTAATAAAATTATGAATACAAAAAGGTTATTATTATTCTGTACAATACTATTTACTTCCTGTAACATTTCTTATTTTGATAATGAAATTGAGATGAAATGGTCTGGAGATCTCAACATACCAATTGGTCAAATCAACTATACGCTCAAAGATTTATTCCAAGAATTAGATATAAATGATTTTAGCGAAGACGCAGAAGGAAATATGTCTTTTAATTACATCGAATCAATCTCTGGAGGAGAAAACACAAGCTATAACGTTGCCATCGAAGACCTTTCAAATTTTATAGAAATTGAAAGTCCTTTATCAGCTGCTATTTTTAATGCTGCGGGAGTTAACTCTCCTCATACGATTACTGCTTCTGAAATAGCACCAGGAATCCCTAATCCATTGATTCGATCTGAAAAAATTACTAGGCAGAAAATACAGAAATTTGAATTGACTAAGAATCTTACAGGCGCTTCTTTTATTGACGGCCAATTGATTATTGATATTGCTTCAACCTTCACTGTAGATATTAATGTAACGGTAGAAATTCCTTCACTAATCACAAAGTCAGGAAATGTGCCCTACCAAACCTCCGAAAAAATTACATCACTTGGAAAACAACTAAGCATCCCTTTAGAAAACTATACGATTGATTTTACTCAAAATGCTGATAATCTTGAACCAACAACAAACAATTTTGTGATAAATGTTACCTCAGAATTTGATTTTAAACTTGGTGATACTGTAAAAGATGATGAAAAGATTTCTGTTGAAGCTAATTTAACAGGTGCTGAAACAGCTGTTGTTTATGGCGATTTTAAGCAAGAGTCTTTTTCCTTTTCTTCACAATCACTAAATCTCGACTTCTTTGATAGTTTTGATCAGGGCGCAATTACATTTGCCAATCCTAAAATAAAAATTAAAGCCTCAAACGGATATGGTTTTCCTATTGGTATTGATCTTTCAAAGATAAGAGCAGTAAACCAAACAAGTACTTTAAATTTGAAATATGATAACGATCAAGGTCCAGAAAACATGGTTGTTATTAATGGAATAGAAACCTACTCCTCTGAGGCACCTTCTGCAATTACAGAAATAATCATGGACAAGACCAATTCTAATGTTTCAGATTTATTCTCTCTAAAACCTACAGAAATTACTCTTGATGTTATTGGAAATGCCAATCCAATAAACAAGCTCCCAAATTTGAATTTTTTTGCATCAAACAACAAAGGTTTTGAAGCAGAATTAGAAATCGAAGTTCCTTTAGAAGTCAAATTCGAGAATATAGAATTAACAAAAAGTATGGAATTTAATAATGGAGAAGACATCGAGGATCTTGTCAACTTTGTACTCGTTTTAAATACGGAAAACAGCATTCCTTTAAGTGGAAATTTAGAGATTATTTTCCTAAATAATGGGGTTGACTTAAATGTTTCTAAATCATTTGTAGCATTTGCTGCTGCAGATACTGAATCCAATGGAAAATCTAGTGAATACAAGACAACAACGACGGAAGTGACGTTTTCAGAAAATGATCTTAAAAAAATCAAAATGGCAACGGCAATTGATATTAACTGTATTTTGAATAGCCCTGAAGAGAAGAATTCAGTAAAATTATTAGGGATAAATGATCTAATCGTAAACGTTTCAACCAAAGCGAACATAAAACTTTAGTAAAAAAGCACATGAAAATAAATACATTTACGCTGATAGCTATCCTTTTATTTACAATAAATAGCGCCAAAGCTCAAAATACTTTGTCTTTTTACAACTTAGGAGATTATGTTGCACAAACACAAAATGTTTCCGCTGTTTATCTACCTAAAAATAATTTTACATTAGGGTTACCAGGAATTGGATTTAACGTAAACAACCCTTTTAAATTAAATGAGTTTCTAGTTCAAAACAATACAACAAACAAACTAGAAACTAATTTTGATAATTTATTACTTAATTCTAAAGCATTAAATCAATCAACAATGCAGATAAATGCAAGCCTTTTTATGCTTGCGTTTAAAACAAAAAAAGGATCTATCTCCTTGTTTGCGAATTCAAAATTGGTGAATAACATACAGTATACCGATCAATTCATAGAGGTTGCAGCAAATGGAATTAATGATTTTGATCTAAAAAACAATCAATTAAATACAACAGGTTATCACGAAATAGGACTTGGTATTACGCAACAATTCTTGAAAGACAAATTAACAATTGGTTTGCGTTTAAAATACTTAAACGGATTTGCACACGCTTCTCTTAAGAACAATGCATCTATTAGCTTAGAGATTGACGAAACAACTCAGAATTGGAACATAATGGCTGCAAATGCTTCGCTAAGAACATCGGGTCTTTCAAATGAAGATACATCCTATTTTACAGGTAACAATGGTTTTGGAATGGATCTTGGAGCAACATATCAAGTGTCTGAAAAATGGTCTGTAGCATTAAGTGTCAACGATATTGGAACTATAAATTGGTCTGAAAATAACACTAGCTACAACATCAAAGACACTGAAGGAACCATTTATAGCGGTGTAGATTTGAACACAGACGGGAGTATTCAAAATGAAATAGAAAGTGCGATAAATACTGTTTTCAAGGCAACAGAAACCGTTGAGAACTTCTCCACAAAACTAACGAGTAATACCTATTTTTCTACAAAATATTTCGCCAGTAAAAAAAATGTTTTTACTGCCCTATTTGCAAATAGATCCGTTTTTGGAGCGTCTGTTACAAACTATGCTTTGGGTTATAATAGACTTCACAAAAAAGCCACTTACGGACTTTTGACAAGCATCAATCCTCAAGATAAAAAAGTAAAAATAGGAGGAAATGCAGCGGTTAATATCGGTGCTTTTCAAATGTACGTGGCTACAGATGATTTTTTAAATGCTTTTAAGAAAGTGGAAGAAGTTTCGCAATCATCACTTTCTCTGGGAATAAACCTTACCTTTTAAAAAAACCAAACCCCTCTAAAA
>JABAZI010000005.1:12420-41692 GCA_018608545.1 Polaribacter sp. | reverse complement strand
GATTTTAAATAACGGTAATTTCTTTCTAAAATTTTATATTGTTTTTTTACTAAAAAATCGATCGCAAGTTGTTCTCCTTTTTTTCCAAGCTCATTGTGGTCTGCCATTGTTACTTTTTAAAAAGGATTGAATAGTTTGTATTGGTTATTGTCAGCTCTAGGGCTCTTCCAAAGATTAAGGCCCTGTTATCTGCTTCATGACCCGCAGGGAAATCAAATAAAACAGGAACCTCTTCTGGAACAACATTTAATATTAATTCCTCGATGGAACTACCCCAGGAGGTTGTATTTTTCTTTATGTTGCTCATATTCCCCACAAGTATTGCTTTTACATTTTTGAAATAGCCGGCTCGTTTTAGACTTTGTAACATCCTGTCAATATAATATTTGTATTCTCCTATTTCTTCAATAAAGAGAATTTTATGATCGGTGTTTAATTGGCTTACAGAGCCTAACATCGACATCAATATAGAAAGGTTTCCACCAACAAGTTGTCCTTCAAGTACTTTTTCAGTAGTTAAAATTGTGGTTCTATTATAGGGTGACGATGGAATTGAATACGAGAGTTGTTCTCCAAATAAGACCTTCTTAAATGATGAAATTGTTTCGTTTATGCTTGCTGGGTTCTCCTCAAGACTGGTCGCCATCATTCCATGAATTGTTTCAACTCCTAAAGTATGAATGTGACTGTGAAAAGCCGTGATATCAGAATATCCAATAATCCACTTTGGATGTTTTATAAAATTAGCATAGGCTAACCTGTCTATAATTCTAACAGAACCGTATCCTCCTCTTGCCGACCAAATTGCTTTGATATTTGGATTGTCCAAGGCGTTTTGAAAATCTGAAGCTCGTTGCTCATCTGTTCCTGAGAAATGATTGTTTTGGTGAAACGTATGACTGCCTAATACAACTTTCAACCCCCAACTTTGAGCTAATTTAGAAGCTTTTTTAATCGTCGATTTCCTGTTTTTTAAAATTCCTGCAGGGGCAAGAATAGCAATTGTATCGCCAGCTTTTAAATACGCAGGTCTTCTCAGTTCCTTTTTTTTTATGGAATCATTTTCTACTTTAACTTGCCCAATTGTTTTATAATTGATCAGTAACAATAAGATGAACAACAGCTTAAAAATAGCCTTTTTACTCATAAAAGATGTTTTTGTAAATGTATCAAATTTCAATCGTTTTTAAAACTCGGTTTTTTGTACTTTTGTCACACAAAGATTAACCTTTAAAATAAATCAAGGAAAATTCGATGAATACTCCAAAAAGATATACCATTACAGCAGCGCTTCCTTATACAAACGGCCCTATTCATATTGGTCATTTAGCAGGAGTATATGTTCCTTCAGATATTTATGCCCGTTATTTGCGATTAACAGGTAAAGATGTTGCTTACATCTGCGGTTCTGATGAACATGGAGTTGCAATTCCAATGAGAGCGAAGAAAGAAGGGGTGTCTCCTCAAGATATTATCGATAAATATCATGGAATTATTAAAAAATCTTTTTCAGATTTTGGAATTTCTTTTGATAATTATGCTCGAACCTCTGATAAAATTCATCATGAGACTGCTTCAGCATTTTTTAATAAATTATACGAAAATGGTGATTTTATAGAAGAAGTTTCTGCGCAACTATACGATGCTGAAGCCAATCAGTTTTTAGCAGATAGATTTGTTGTTGGAACCTGTCCTAAATGCGGATTTGAAGAAAGCTATGGAGATCAGTGCGAAAACTGTGGAACAACACATAACGCAACAGATTTAATCAATCCAAAGTCTGCAATAACAGGTAATATACCTTCATTAAAAGAAACGAAACACTGGTTTCTTCCCCTGGATAAACATGAACGTTTTTTACGAGAATGGATTTTGGAGGGACATAAAAAAGATTGGAAACCGAATGTCTACGGACAGGTTAAAAGCTGGGTAGAAGACGGTTTAAGACCAAGAGCGGTAACTAGAGATTTAGACTGGGGAATCCCTGTTCCTGTAAAGGGAGCAGAGGGAAAAGTTCTTTATGTATGGTTTGATGCTCCAATAGGTTATATTTCATCTACTAAAGAATGGGCGGCTAGAGAGGGAAAAAACTGGGAAGATTATTGGAAAAAAGACGATACTAAATTAGTCCACTTTATAGGAAAGGACAATATTGTCTTCCATTGTATTATTTTCCCAAGCATGTTAAAAGCACACGGTGATTATATTTTACCAGACAATGTGCCTGCAAATGAATTCTTAAATTTAGAAGGAAATAAATTATCAACTTCAAAAAACTGGGCTGTTTGGTTACATGAATATTTAGAAGAATTTCCAGACCAACAAGACGTGCTTCGCTATACGCTCACGGCAAACGCACCTGAGAGCAAAGACAATGATTTTACTTGGAAAGATTTTCAAGCTAAAAACAACAACGAATTGGTCGCTATTTTTGGGAATTTTATAAATAGGGTAGTTGTTTTAACCAACAAATATTACAACGGAATTGTGCCTACTCCCAATGATTTTTCTGAAATTGATGAAGATGTTTTAGCGGCTGTAAAAGAATTTCCAAATACTATTGGTAAATCTATTGAAAGATACCGTTTTAGAGAAGCTAGTCAGGAGTTAATGAATTTAGCAAGACTCGGAAACAAATATTTAGCAGACGAAGAGCCATGGAAGGTGATAAAATTAGATGAAAAACGCGTACAAACCATCCTATATGTTGCGTTGCAAATATCTACCGCTCTAGCGGTCGTTTCTGAACCTTTTTTACCTTTCACTTCAATCAAGTTAAAAAATATTTTAAATGTTGATGAAAAACTGTCCTGGGAAAATGTAACTGATACTCCTATTTTATTGCCAACAAATCATCAAATAAAGAAAGCTGAATTATTATTTTCTAAAATTGAAGACAAAGCTATTGAGGCTCAAATTGAAAAATTGCAAGCAACTAAAATTGCCAATGAACAAGAAAATAAGGTTCTAGAACCACAAAAAGAAACCATAGATTTTGAAGATTTCACCAAGCTAGATATTAGGATTGGTACGATTCTAGAAGCAGAAAAAGTGGCTAAAACAAAGAAGCTTTTAAAATTAAAAGTAGATGTTGGTATTGATACAAGAACCATTGTTTCCGGAATTGCTGAAAGCTTTTCTCCTGAAAGTATTATTGGTCAGCAAGTGTCTGTATTGGTAAACTTAGCGCCAAGAAAAATTAGAGGAGTAGAAAGCCAAGGAATGATTCTAATGACAGATACTTCAGATGGTAAGTTGGCCTTTGTTGAACCAGAAAAGACTGTTAAAAACGGACAAGAAGTTAGCTGATGCTAAAGATAGCATTCCATCCTATTTACAAACACGAGCTGCCTAAAGGTCACCGTTTTCCAATGGATAAATATGACCTGTTGCCACAGCAATTAATCTATGAAGGAACCTGTACGGAAGAAAATTTCTTTGAACCAAAAATTCCGAATAACAAACATTTCTTTTCGGTTCACGACCCGGAATATTTTTTCAATTTATTAAACATTACACTCTCCCAAAAAGAAGCTAGAAAAATTGGGTTCCCACTTTCTGAGGTGCTCGTCGCAAGAGAAATGATAATAGCAGACGGAACGATAAAAGCCTCTAAATTTGCATTAAAAAATGGAATTGCAATGAATATTGCTGGCGGAACTCATCATGCTTTTTCAAGTCATGGAGAAGCTTTTTGTATGTTAAATGACCAAGCAATTGGAGCAAGGTACCTTCAGCAAAAAGGGTTCGCAAAAAAGATTTTAATTGTAGATTTAGATGTACATCAAGGAAATGGAACTGCAGAGATTTTTAAAAAGGATGCTTCCGTTTTTACCTTTTCTATGCACGGAAAAAGTAATTATCCTTTTATAAAAGAAACAAGTGATTTAGATATTGCTCTGAAAAATAATACAAAAGACAATGAATATTTATCTATTTTAAAAAATATCCTCCCAAAAATCATCAACAAAGAAAAACCTGATTTCATCTACTATTTATGTGGTGTTGATGTTCTTGAAACTGATAAATTAGGGAAACTATCATTAAGTGTAACAGGCTGCAAGGAACGAGATCAATTTGTACTTCAAACCTGTCGTGATTTTAATATCCCTGTAATGTGTAGTATGGGCGGAGGATATTCTCCAGACATTAAAGTTATTGTAGATGCACACGCCAACACCTTCAGACTCGCGCAAGAAATTTATTTTTAAACGTTTTCAAGAGAGTCTTTGATAAGGTGAAAAAGGAACAGAACCCTGAGAGCGTCATCCCCTCCTTATCTTCCGAAGAATGTGTTGTTAGTTTACCTATAATAGGAACCTCTTTATTCTTAGTTCTATATTTCTCAATATTATCAATGGTCTTGTTCCAGGCAATTAGATTATGTGTTCGCTATAAAAATCTTCGTTAAATAAATAATATTTTGTGAATAAAAACTGACCCTCTACTTCTTACTAACCAATCCTTTAGTAAACTCATTAAGTTTTTCTACTTTTTCCTCAAAGTCACCTTTAATTATTTTTCTGTATTCATTAAGATTTTTTACGAGGTCGTCGATGTTGTCTGGGATCACATCTTCAAAAAATTGTCGTAATCGTTTTGCTGTGGTTGGTGATTTTCCGTTAGTTGAGATGGATACTTTTACATTTCCTTTAGTGACGATTCCTCCCATGTAAAAATCACAATACGGAGGATTATCCGCGACATTCACTAAAATATTACGAGCGCTACAATCATGATAAACTAATTCATTAACAGGCACGTTATCAGTAGTTGCTATAGCAATGTGTTTATTTTGTAAATAATCACTATTATAGGTATCTATAGTCATTTCTATCTTAAATTTTTCAGCAAGCGCAATAGTTTCTTCTCTAAACATGGGTGAAACCATTTGTACTTGTGCATTTGGACTCGATTTAAGTAAAAAACTTAATTTTTCTAAAGCCACATTTCCACCACCTACTATTAAAATATTAAGATGAGACACCTTTAAAAATATGGGATAAAGCTCGTTTCTTTCCATTTTTTCAATATTTGATATTATTCACTATTAATTTATTGCAATTTAATAAAAATAAGTATTATTACTTAGTTTTGTATAAGTATTTTGACTCAATTACTTACTTTTGAAGTGTACTATTTAATTCTAACTTTATATGAAGTCATCAAAAAAAGCAAAAGTAACCTTAGTAGGAGCTGGACCAGGGGCTAAAGATTTGATAACTTTAAAAGGCTTAAAAGCAATTCAGAATGCAGATGTTATTTTATATGACGCACTAGTTAGTGATGAGTTGCTTTCAGAAATAGACGATTCAATCCTTAAAATATACGTAGGCAAGCGTTGTGGTCAACATTCTTTTACTCAAGACGAAATTAATACATTAATTGTAGAAAATGCATTTCAGTATGGTCATGTTGTTCGTTTAAAAGGAGGTGATCCTTTTGTGTTTGGTCGTGCTAATGAAGAAATTAATCATGTAGAGTCTTTTGGTATTGCTGTTACTGTAATTCCGGGTATATCAAGTGTTATTGCAGTCCCTGGTAGTCAAGGTATACCAATGACACAACGTGGTATCAGTTCTAGTTTTTGGGTAATGACAGCGACTAAAAAGGACGGTTCATTTTCAAAAGATTTAAAATATGCTTCGCAATCAGCAACGACAATGGTCATTTTAATGGGTATCAGGAAATTCAAAGAAATCATCGAAGAAGTTAGTAAGTATAGAAGTGGTTTAACTCCATTTGCAATCATTCAGAATGGAACACTAAAAAACGAATCGTTTTCGATTGGTTGCATTAGTGATGTTTCGGGAGTAATTAAAACCTTAGATGTGTCAGCACCAGGAATTATAGTAATTGGTGATGTAGTTGCTGAGCATCCCTCGTTTTTTGAAGAAGAAGTACAACGTGTGTTGTATTCTAATTTTTAAATAAAAAATTAAGTCTCGTCAAAAGTATTTTTAATGTAATACTTAGACTTTTTATAAATACGTAATTATGAAGAAAATCATTATAGTTGGTAATGGGATGGTTGGTTATAAGTTTTGTGAAAAATTTGTAGCTCAAGAACATAGTAAAAATTTTGAAATTACTGTTTTTGGTGAAGAACCAAGGCCTGCTTACGATCGCGTTCATTTAAGCGAATTTTTTGAAAACCAAGACGCAAAGGCTCTAGAAATGGCCCCTGCTGAATGGTATAAAGAAAACGGGGTTACTTTAGTTGTAGGTGAACGTGTTTCAGATATAGATAGAAACAATAAAACTATCGCAACTTCTAAAGATAGAGGGTTTTCTTATGATTATTTGGTTTTAGCAACAGGTTCTTCTGCCTTTGTGCCACCAATAAAAGGTGTAGAAAAAGAAGGCGTTTTTGTATATAGAACTATTGAAGATTTAGAAGATATGCTGGCTTATGCGGCAAAAATAAAAGCTAAAAAGCCTAATGCAAGAGGTGCAATTTTAGGTGGTGGTTTGTTGGGTTTAGAGGCAGGGAAAGCAGTTATGGATATGGGTTTAGAACCACATATTGTAGAGTTTGCTTCAAAGTTAATGCCAAGACAATTGGACTCTCGAAGTAGTCAGGTTTTGCAATTAAAACTAGAATCCATAGGGTTAAATATCCATTTAAGTAAAGCGACCAATCAAATTTTAGGAAATGGAGCAATTACAGGAATGGAGTTTGGAGAAGATGATGCTCTAGATGTAGATATGCTTGTAATTTCGGCAGGTATTCGTCCAAGAGATGAATTGGGTAAAACCTCTGGTTTAGAGATGGGAGCTCGTGGCGGAATTGTGGTTGACAATAGAATGCGAACTTCAGATAAAAATATTTTCGCCATTGGTGAAGTTGCCTTATACAATCAAATGATTTACGGTTTGGTTGCACCTGGTTATGATATGGCAACAATTGCTGTCAATCAAATTTTAGGTGAAGATAGTATGATGGCAGAAAACATTGATATGTCAACGAAGCTAAAACTAATTGGTGTAGATGTGGCTAGTTTTGGAGAGCCCTTTATGCCAGCTTCAAAAGGACATTCTGTTATTTTTGAAAATAAGACACAACATCTATACAAGCGAATTAACGTCAGTTTAGACGGTAAAAAGCTGTTAGGAGGTATTCTTATAGGTGACGCGACAGACTATAATATGTTGCATCAAGTATACTTAAATGAAATGGCAATTCCAGAGGATGCAGCGCAATTAATTTTACCTGCAAGTGATGGAGGTTCGTCGTTTGGAAGTGTTTTAGATTTACCAGACACAGCTCAAGTATGTTCTTGTGAAAGTTTGTCTAAAGGTGAAATCTGTTGTTCAATTACAGAAGATGGTTGCAATAATTTATCAGAAGTCATTTCAAAAACTAAAGCAACTACTGGATGTGGTGGTTGTAAACCTATGGTTGTAGATTTGGTTAACGAAACTTTAAAGTCGCTTGGTAAAGAAGTTAAAGATACTGTTTGCGAACATTTCAATTATAATAGACAAGAGCTTTACGATTTAGTAAAAATCAATAAAGTAGCAGATTATGATGAAGCGTTAAATTTATTTGGTGATGGCCATGGCTGTGAAATTTGTAAGCCCGTTTTTGCTTCAATTTTTGCAACAATTACGATGGAAACAGCGAATCGTCAACCAGGAATTCAAGATACAAACGATAGATTTTTAGCAAACATCCAAAGAAACGGAACCTATTCTGTAGTACCAAGAGTTCCTGGAGGAGAAATAACACCACAACAACTCATCGTTTTAGGTGAGGTCGCTAAAAAATACAATTTATATACTAAAATCACAGGAGGTCAACGTATCGATTTATTCGGAGCGCAAGTCCATGAATTACCTTTAATTTGGAAAGATTTAATCGATGCAGGTTTTGAAAGTGGTCATGCCTATGGAAAATCGTTAAGAACTGTAAAAAGTTGTGTAGGTTCTACATGGTGTAGATATGGAATGCACGAGAGTGTAACCTTTGCGATTGATATCGAAAAAAGATACAGAGGTTTGCGTTCGCCACACAAATTTAAAGGTGGAGTTTCGGGTTGTATTCGAGAATGTGCAGAAGCAAGAGGAAAGGATTTTGGACTAATTGCTGTTGAAGGTGGTTGGAATTTATATGTCTGTGGAAATGGTGGAGCTACACCAAAACATGCGGTTTTATTCGCAGAGCAACTCGATGATGACACTGCTATTAAATACTTAGACCGCTTTTTAATGTATTATATAAGAACTGCTGGTCCATTAGTAAGAACAGCACCTTGGCTAGATAAATTAGAAGGTGGAATCGATTATTTAAGACAGGTTGTTATCGAAGATTCATTAGGAATTGCTGAGGATTTAGAGAATGAAATGAAAGGTCTTATCGGTAAATATGAATGTGAATGGAAACAGGCTATTGAAAGCCCTGAAATCTTGAAGCGTTTCAAGCATTTTGTAAATTCTGATGATACTGATGAAAATATTGAATTTGTACCAATGCGTGGTCAGAAAATGCCAAAACCTTGGTAAAATCAATCTAAAAAAATAAAAATGGAAAACATATTAGAACAATATAAATCGGTCTCTAATACTGATGTAAAAACTTGGTTTAAGGTTGGCGTAATTTCAGATTTCCCAGAAAATAGTGGTGCTTGTATAAAGTATAAAACGAAACAAATTGCTGTGTTTAATTTTACAAGAACTGGCAAATGGTATGCAAGTCAAAATCTGTGTCCTCATAAAATGGAAATGGTGATATCTTTAGGAATGATTGGTAATAAAGAAGATGTACCAAAAGTGGCTTGTCCTTTGCATAAAAAGAATTTTTCGTTAGAGGATGGCTCTAACTTAGCAGGTGAAGATTATAAAATCGCAGTATATCCTGTTAAAATTGAAAACGAAAATGTTTATATTGGCTTCAACGATTAGGAAATTTTACAATGAATCCAACAAATTTTGAAATTGCGATAGCATTAATTGATAAAAAAAATGCGGAAGATATTAATTCAATACATCTTCACGACGCCTTGTTTTCAAAAGAATTGTTGTATTCTAAACGGATGTCTCAAAAACTATTGCAGTTTAAAGGAGGTGCCTCAGAAGAGCTTCAAATAGCTGCAAGAGCGCAACATATTTGCCGTTGGAAAATTACTCGAAACGAATTTCCGATGGACAGAGTCGGCTATTTAAAATGGAGAGAAACCTTAAAGCGAATGCATGCAGAAATTACTTCAGAAATATTAAAAGAAGTCGGTTACCCTGATGATTTTATAAAAAGAGTGTCTTTTTTAATCAATAAAAAAAGGATTAAAAAGGATGAAGAAAGTCAGGTGATTGAAGATGTTATTTGCCTCGTTTTTTTAGATTATTATTTTGAAGCGTTTTCGGAGAAACACGAAGAGGAAAAAATCATCACTATTCTTCAGAAAACTTGGAAAAAGATGTCGAGTGAAGGTCATAAGTTTGCCTTAAATCTCAACTTTTCTGAAAAAAGTTTAACGTTAATTAAAAAAGCAATTGCTTAAAGATTTAAAATCAAATGGCTAATAAAAATGGGGCTCTAGATCAACGAACGTTTAAAAAATTAAGCCGTTTGTATATTATTGCGTTAAGCACAATTGCACTTTCTGTAATTGTTAGTCAGGTTTTAGTTCGTAAGCATTTAAATAAACAACAAAGCGATTCTACAGTCATAAATATTGCTGGTAGACAACGTATGTTGAGCCAAAAGCTTACCAAAGAAATTGTCTCACTTTCCGTTTATTCTGACCAAGAAAATAGAATTTCATTAAAAAACAATATTCAAAGTACACTCGATTTATGGGAGTTGTCTCATAATGCTTTGCAAAATGGAAATGATAGCTTAGGACTTCCAAATCAGAATAGTGTTGATATAAAAAATAAGTTCACAGCGATTAATCCTGTGTTTAATGTTATTCAAAAATCATCAAAATCAATTCTTAAAAAGTTAGAAAATGACCCTTTAGTTTCTATTGATGATTTAGCCTTAGACGTTAATAAAATAACCAACACAGAGAGTTCATTTTTAGTAATGATGGATGCTATTGTAAATCAGTATGATTTAGAAGCAGACGGAAAAGTGGCTTGGTTAAGACGCTTAGAATTGCTATTAATGGGTTTAACATTGCTAATTCTATTAGGTGAATTTTTATTCATCTTTTGGCCAACAGCAAAATCCGTTAAATCTACATTATCTAATTTGTTGTCTGCGGAAAAGACAGCGAAGGAAATGGCTTTTAATGCTGATGAATTAAGTAAGGCTAAAGAAAAATCTATAAGAGAGTTACGTGCTTTGAGCCAAGCCATTGATGAAACATTATTATTTGCAAGAATTTCTCCAAATGGCGATGTCATTCATATAGGTAATAAGTTTTCGCGTTTGTTTAAATTTTCAAAATTCAAAAAAGACGTTTTTATTTGGACTGTTTTGTCAACTAATGAAAAGGAACAATTACTAATCGAAGACTTAGTAAATAAGTATAAAAAAACAGGTTGGCAAGGTGAAGTAAAAGCGACTATAAAAGGCAGCGTAGATGTTTGGTTAGAAATGTCAATTGTGCCTTATAGGCCGACAGAGGATAAATCCGAATTGTTGATTATAGCTTCAGAAATTACGGCTAAAAAAGAAGGGCAAATAGAAATTGAACGCTTAACTCAAGAAAGTTTTGAGGAGAAAATGAGTCAACAAAAAATAATTTCTAGCAAGATTATTGAGAATCAAGAAAAGGAACAAAACAGAATTGCAAAAGATGTCCATGATGGTATTGGGCAGATGCTTACAGGATTAAAGTATAATTTAGAAAGCATAAATGCGACTGATGTTGAGAAAACAACGTCTAAAGTAGAACACCTTAAAGAGTTAACATCTGGTATTATAAAAGGGGTAAGAACAGCGACTTTTAATTTAACTCCTCCAGAATTATCTGATCATGGTATCGTGCCTGCAATTTCTAAATTAACACAAGAACTCGGGAAGTTAACAGGAAAAGAAATTCTGTTTTTCAATAAAACGGATTATAACCAGCGATTAGATTCTCTTGTAGAAATTAATATCTATAGAATCATCCAGGAGGCGATAAATAACGCGATTAAATATGCGGTTTCTTCACATATTTTAGTGTCGCTTTCTCACAGTAAAAATATACTTAGCATTGTTGTAGATGATGATGGTAAAGGTTTTGATCCCTCTAAAGTAAAGAAGGTTAAAAATGGTGATGGTGGCATGGGAATGACGTTTATGAAAGAGCGCATTAAATATATAGATGGTCGTTTATTTTTAAATTCTCAAATAGGAAAAGGGACACGAGTTACTCTAAATATTCCTATATAATAATGAACGCGTTTAAAGTCTCTTTTTAATATTATTAGTGTAAAATATATGACAAAAAAATTTAAACATATAAAAGATTCTCAGATCACCATTACTGAGTTAATGTTACCATCTAATTCAAACTTTAGTGGCAAGATTCATGGAGGTTATATTTTAAACTTAATGGATCAAATTGCTTTTGCTTGTGCTTCCAAACATTCAGGGAATTATTGCGTAACGGCTTCTGTAAATAAGGTTGATTTTTTAAATCCAATAGAAGTTGGTGAGTTACTGACCTTGAAGGCCTCAGTTAATTTTACTGGAAGAACGTCTATGGTTGTTGGGGTACGTGTAGAATCTGAAAACATTAGAACAGGAGAAACAAAGCACTGTAACTCCTCTTATTTTACAATGGTTGCAAAAGATGATGATGAAAAAAGCACACCAGTTCCCGGAATTATTTTAACAAATAGTCACGAAGTTAGGCGCTTTGCAAGAAGTATTACAAGACAAAATGAAGGTAGAAATAGAGTGTCTAGATTTAGCGGTAAAATTTTTAAAACTAACGATTATTTAGATTTACTTAAAGATAGTAACTCTAAAATTGATCTTCGTTAAATAATATAATGGTTTAAAAGTAATTTTCAACTACGTAGTTTTACTTAAAAAAAACTATTTTTGTACGTATAAATTATTTGTAATTATGATAAATGTAGTTTTGGCTGACGACCATGTTTTGGTAAGAGACGGTATAAAAGCCCTTTTGGAAGATCAAACAGGAATAAATGTTATAGATGAAGCTTCTAACGGAAAAGAGGCTTTAGCTGTCATCGCTAATAACAAACCACATGTTTTAATTGTAGATATCCGTATGCCAGAAATGAATGGGATAGAAGTTGTTGCAGAGATTAATAAGCACCATAAAGATGTGAGAACCTTAGTGCTTTCTATGCACGATTCTGAAGAGTATGTCGTAAAATCTATTCAAGCTGGTGCTGATGGTTATTTACTAAAAGGTGCGAGTAAAGAAGAATTTCTAAAAGCTGTAAATAAGGTGGCTTCGGGTGGAAAATATTTTACAGGGGATGTGTCGTCTATTATAATGAATAACTTTGTAAATGGTAATACTACTGAAGCCAAAGAACCACAAAATGAAACAAAAACTCTTCCTTTTAAGCTAACCAAAAGAGAAAAACAAATATTAGTTTTAGTTTTAGATCTAAAGAATAATAAAGATATTGCTGAAGAACTACAAATCAGTAAACGTACAACCGAAGTACATCGCTTTAATCTAATGAAAAAAATGGAGGCTAAAAATCTTCAAGAATTAACTAGTAAAGCTCAAGAATACCAATTGGTGTAACTAATGATAGGATTATCCCCTTGAAAGGACTTTAGAGGTGTTTTTTAATTCTGATAATTTATTGCCTTGTTTTTAACAAATTCTTAAAATTGCTATTGTGCAATTAGCAATCTACTAATAATTATTTAATACGTAATTTTTAACACAATAACTAAGTACAAATACTTAGTTTTGCTTTTAAAACCATGTATTATGATAAGTTCAACAGAAGAAGAACAGGAAGAAGTACGAGAACTAATTCCTTTAAAAGAAAAAAGCAAAAAAAAGATTGTTTTTTATTAAGTAATTCTGAATAACGAAATCGACTATTTTAACTGTCTTTTTTTATGGATTTAAAAATACAATACGCTCTTTTTTAGAGCATTCAAAAAAATAAAATCAAACTTGGTTTTGTGAGATTTTAACGCCATATTTAATAGTATTTCTTTTGGAAATTGCTGTAAAAAAAATAAAGATTTTTTGTTTTTTAAAAAATATACAAATAAAGCATAGCAGTAGTTACAGTTTATTTTTCTATTGAAGTAGAAAGTAAAAACGATTGTTTTATTGCAGTTATTTCAAAAGCAAAAAGGTATAATATAAAACCTTGCTCTAAATGATTAAAAATGAAATAAAAACAACCTGTTCATATTGTGGAGTAGGTTGTGGTATTATAGTAAAAAAGGACATAAACAACACCATTTCTGTTGAAGGTGATTCAGAGCACCCTGTAAACAAAGGTATGTTGTGTTCTAAAGGAATGAATTTGCATTATGTTGCTAATGATACTTCAGATAGAATTCTATATCCAGAAATGCGTTGGAGTCGTTCTCATCCACGTGAACGCGTCAGTTGGGATACCGCTTTAGATCGAGCTGCAAGCGTTTTTAAATCTATCATAAAAAAATACGGTCCAGATGCTGTAGCATTTTATGTTTCGGGTCAAAGTTTAACAGAAGAATACTACATCGCTAATAAATTAACCAAAGGTTTTTTAGGGACAAATAACATAGATACCAATTCGCGTTTATGCATGAGTTCTGCAGTGGTTGGTTATAAAAAAACATTTGGAGAAGACAGTGTGCCAGTTTCATATGAAGATATAGAGTTAGCAGATTGTTTTTTAATTACAGGCGCAAATCCTGCTTGGTGTCACCCTATTTTATTTAGACGCATAGAAAAACATAAAGAAGAAAACCCAGACGTACAAATTATTGTTATCGATCCTCGTAAAACAGATTCTGCAAACTTTGCAGACTTACACTTACAATTAACACCAGGAACTGATATTATTCTGTACAACGCCATTGGTAGGTGTTTGTATAAGATGGGGCTTATTGATGATGGCTTTATTAAAAATCATACAGAAGGCTTTGACGATTATAAAAAGTTAATTTTTAATACGTCATTAAGGAAAGCTTCAAGTTTATGCGGAGTTTCTGAGAAAGAGATCAAAAAAGCCGCACGAATCATTGGCTTGTCTAAAGGGTTCATCAGTATGTGGGCAATGGGTTTAAATCAAAGTGTTATTGGTACAGATAAGAATACAGCGCTTTTGAACCTATCATTAATTACAGGTCAAGTTGGTAAGCCAGGTTCTGGTCCTTTTTCCTTAACAGGTCAGCCCAATGCCATGGGAGGCAGAGAAGTTGGAGGAATGGCGAATTTGCTAGCAGTTCATAAAGATTTACAAAACGAAGAGCACAGAAGAGAAGTTGCACAATTTTGGGGAGTTGATAAAATATCTGCGAAACCAGGATTAACCGCTACAGAAATGTTTGATGCTTTAGAAAGCGGAAAACTAAAAGCCGTATGGATTGCGTGCACAAATCCTTTAGTGAGTTTGCCAAACTCTCACAAAATAGAAAAGGCAATGGCAAATTCTAAGTTTGTTGTAGTACAAGAAATCTCTCATAAATCGGACACTGTAAATTATGCAGATTTGGTATTGCCAGCAGCAGCTTGGTTGGAGAAAGAGGGTACAATGACAAATTCTGAACGTAGAATTTCATATTTACCAAAAGAGCTTGATGCACCAGGAGAAGCTAGACCAGATGTAGAAATCTTTTGTGATTTTGCTCAAAGAATGGATTTTAGAGGTTTTAATTATAATAGTGCTGAAGAAATTTATGACGAATATGCATCCATGACTAAAGATACCAACATTGATGTTTCTTTTTTAAATTATGATCGCTTAAAAACTGAAGGTACGTTTCAATGGCCTGTAAATGAATATCGTCACTCAGGAACCTCTAGACTTTTTGAAGATAAAAAGTTCTATACACCATCTCAAAAAGCGCAATTCAATTTACCTAGTACTATTGAGAATACTTCTGTTAAACCAGATGAAAACTTTCCGTTGATTTTAACTACAGGTCGCGTGAGAGATCAGTGGCATACTATGACCAAAACAGGAAAAGTATCTAGATTAAAAACACATTACCCAAAGCCAGTTTTAGAAATTAACCCTATCGATGCATATTTAAATAAAGTTACTGAGGGTAGTATTGCAGAAATTAAGAGTAAAAATGGTGTTGTAAGATTGCGAACAAAAGTTACAGATAATGTAAAAAAAGGTGTCGTGTTTTTACCAATGCATTGGGGAAAAGTATTGCAGAGTAATTTAAACAGGGCAAACAACTTAACCAATACACATGTTGATCCTGTTTCTAAAGAACCTGATTTTAAGTATACCGCAGTATCGGTTTCAAAATATAAAAAGCCCAAAGAGAAAATAATAATTGCAGGAGCTGGAGCTGCAGCTTTTCGATTTTTACAGAATTATAGAGATAATAATGAGGCTGATGAAATCCATGTGTTTTCAAAAGAATCTAACCTATTCTATAATCGTGTTTTATTACCAGAATATATTACTGAAGAATTGTCTTGGGAACAATTATTAAAGATTAATAACGCTGAATTAAAAAAGCTGGACATAAAAATTCATCCTGAAACCATTATAGATGGTATTGATAAAGAAAATAAGACCGTAACAGATTCTAATGGAGAAACTCACTCTTTTGATAAACTAATTTTAGCCACAGGAAGTCGTCCATTTATTCCAAAAGATGTTCAAATAGATTTACTAGGTCGTTTTACAATGCGAAACAAGATTGATGCAGATCGCTTCAAAACGTATTTAGACAATACTGGTTTGCCTCCAGAAGAACAACATGTAGTTATTGTTGGTGGTGGTTTGTTAGGTTTAGAGTTGGCAGCAGCAATGAAGCACAAAAATGTAAAAATTACCATTGTACAAAGAGCGTCTCGTTTAATGGAACGCCAATTAGATAAAATTTCTAGTAAATTATTGTCTTTAGATGTTCAAGAAAGAGGTATCCAAATTTATTTTGATAATGAAGTGAGTACAGTTTTTGATGATGAAGATACAGGTGAATTAAACATTACTTTAAAAAGCGGAAAATATATTACTGCCAATGCTATCGTATATGCCATTGGTACCAGACCTAATATAGAAATTGCTAAAAATAATGGTATTATTTGTGGTCGAGGAGTTAAAGTAAATCAGCATTTACAATCCTCGCATCCAGATATTTTTGCCATTGGTGAAATTGCAGAGTTTGAAAATAAGTTATTTGGTATTACATCTGCTGCAGAAGAGCAAGCAGGTATTTTAGCCAACTTTATTGCTGGTGATATTAGTGATGCCTATAAGGGTTCTGTATTGATGAACATTCTAAAATTTAACGATTTAAACCTGTGTAGTATTGGTGAAATTTCAGTCCCAGATAACGATCCAAGTTATGAGGAAATAATTTTCACAGATATTTCTAAACGTTATTATAAAAAATGTATTGTAAAAGATGATTTGTTAATTGGTGCTGTTTTGGTAGGTGACAAGAATGAGTTTGCAGAATTTAAAACATTGATAGAGAGTAAAATTGAAATGTCAGATAAACGAGGCACCTTGTTGAGAGGATCTTCTAATGATAAGCCAGTTTTAGGCAAACTAATTTGTTCGTGTAGCCAAGTTGGTTCAGGAAACGTAGAAGAGGCAATTGCTAAAGGCTGTATAAATTTCACAGAGCTTTGCAATACAACTGGTGCAGGTTTAGGGTGTGGAAGTTGTAAAACGGAAGTAAGAGAAATACTTAATAACGCTAAAGTACGAGTATGAGAACGCAGTTAAATAGATTAATAGTAAAAGGCGGTGTTTTGTCACCTGGAGAACTGCAATACATTTGCGAATCTGTAGAAAGCTTAGGGTTTAAAACTATTTCTTTTGGATCTAGACAAGATATTATTTTACCAAAAAAAATAAATCAAGAGGATCTTATGCAATTTGATAAGCTTAAAATTGTTGAGGCTGACGAAACTGGTGTTGAAAATATTGTATCCTCATATTTATGTGCAGATATTTTTCCTAATACGTCTTGGTTAACTGGAGATCGCTATTTATACCTTTTAGAGCAGTTTAGTACTAAATCGAAATTAAAAATAAATTTAGTAGATCCGAAACAACGTTTAGTGCCTTTATTTACAGGAAATGTAAATTTTATAGCTTCAGAACATGAGGATTATTGGTATTTGTACATAAGACTACCCGATTGGAAACAGGCCAAAATGTATCCTGCATTAATTTACAGTTGGGATTTAGATAAAGTTGAAACTGCTATTGAATCTATTCTTCAGGAAGAACCAGAAACTATAGAAACTATTTTTGAGTTAGTAAGCGATACCGTTGATACCAATAACAGAACAGTAGACAAACCGTTAGAAGTCCCATTTTATCCTTTCCCATATTTTGAAGGTATGAATAGAATTGGTAGTGATAAATACTGGTTAGGGCTGTATTGGAGAAACAACAAATACGATATTTCTTTTTTAAAAGATATGTGTGAGCTTTGCTCTGTAAATAAAATTGGTAAAATATCAATCACACCATGGAAGTCATTTATAGTAAAAGGGATACCGAGAGAATCTAAATTAGTTTGGGAGAAGTTTTTGGGGAAAAGAGGAATCAATGTACGTCATTCTATGTTAGAGTTGAATTGGCATATTCCAGTTGCTAATAAAGAAGCACTTAGTCTTAAAAAATATTTAGTTAATAATTTTGATCAAAACGATATTAGTACCTATGGTCTGACTTTCGGAATTACAGATTACAGTAAAACTGCTCATTATTTTACATCCATTGTAGTTGAAAAAAACAAACAACCAGAAATTCATGGTGATTTTCAAATAAGAGATACATATAACCTTTTGTATGCTCAAAACTTTGATCCAAATACTAGAAAATACATTATGCATGTTCAAGATTTGGATAAAGTAGAATTACCTGGTTTGTTGATGGAATTAAGTCAATTGTATTTTGACCAGTTAGGAAGTGAAAAAGACGTTGAAAAGTTAGTTGAAGTAAAAAAAGAAAGTATAGAATTAGAAGTTTATCAATGTCAAGATTGTTTAACAATCTATGATGAAGCTTTTGGAGATGTTACTCAAAATATTCCTCAAGAAACGGTATTTAGCGAATTACCCGAAAGTTATAAATGTTCGCTTTGTGAAGCACCAAAAAATAGTTTTCAAAAAGTAGTTTTAGTAAAATAATTAGAAAAAACAATGACATTAAATTCAAACATAGCAGCAAAAAAGTCAAGAAAAAAAGTCATAGATTTTTCTTGTGTGTCTTGTAGTAATGCTAAATGTTTGATTAAAAATAATTTAAACACTATAACGAGTTCAGTTTTTGTAGAAAACAAAAAAACCTTAAAATGTAAAAAAGGACAGCAATTTATAATTGAAGGTGCGCCAGTAAACGGCTTATTTTTTATTTTAAAAGGTGCGGTAAAAGTGTTTAGAACAGGCATTAATGGTCGTGAACAAATTGTGCGTTTTGCAAAAGATGGTGAAATAATTGGTCATAGAGGTTTTGGTACAGAAGAGTATTATTCAATTGGTGCAATTGCATTACAAGATGCCGTTTTATGTTATTTTTCTAAAGATGATTTACAAAAGGGATTGTTAGAAAATCCAAAATTTGGATATGATATGATGTTATTCTACGCTAACGAATTGAATCGAAGCGAATCTAAAGTCAAATCAATATCACAGATGACGGTTCGAGAACGCGTCATAGACACCTTGTTATACATTCATAGAAAATTCGGAGAATTAAACGATTTTTTAAACCTGCCATTAAGTAGAAAAGAATATGCTGACTATGCTGGCACTAGAGAGGAGCAGGTTATTAGAGTATTCTCAACGCTAAAAAAAGAAGGCTTAATTACTGCAAAAGGTAAAAAAATTGGTATCGTAAACGTGAATTTTCTCAAAAAAGAAATAGACGAGCATAATTATTTCTTAGACCTGTAGGTTTTATCTTTTTCCTGCAAAAAAAATGTTTCTTTCCTGTTTTTGGAAAATTTAGGAAAACGCACGCAGGATATAGGGTAGAGAAAAAACATTATTATACAGTAGGTTTGGCCCTATTAGGCACACTTGAAACTTGTCTTGGTGACGATTTCACACCAGAAATAAAAGACGCATAGCTTCTACTTACACTAAGATGTCTAGTGCAATGATAGACGCAGCATATTAAAAAATTACGTAATTCTTATGAATTTACTTAAATATAAGTAAGTGTACGTATTTTGCTTTTAATAATTTAACTATCATGTATTCAGTATTTTATAAACTATACCTGTGTAAACGCAGGTTTTTTTATGAGTAAAAAAGAGGTTTTTATATGTGTCTTGTCATAAGCTAGAATAATAACTACTTATATATTTGTAGAAAAATAAGTATTAATACGTAGATTACTAAAACTTACAAGAAATGAATTCTCTTTTAAAAAAATCAACTTACATTCTAGCTACAGCAGCATTACTATTTGCTTGTGGTGGTAAAGAAAGTAAAAAAGAAACAACAACTACAGAAGTAGAAACGTCAAAAACTAAAACTTTAGACATTGAAAAACCACAACTAACGTTTGGTTTTATCAAATTAACAGATATGGCACCTTTAGCCATTGCAAAAGAAAAAGGATTCTTTGAAGATGAAGGTTTATTCGTTTCAGTTGAAGCACAATCTAACTGGAAAAATGTTTTAGACAGAGTTATCGATGGTCAATTAGATGGTTCGCACATGTTAGCTGGTCAACCAATTGCTGCAGGTGCAGGTTTTGGTCGTCAGGCTAAATTAGTGACACCATTTTCTATGGATTTAAACGGAAACGGAATTACAGTTTCTAACGATGTGTGGTCTAAAATGAAACCAAATGTACCAAAAGGTGCAGATGGAAAGCCAATTCATCCTATTAAAGCAGAAGCGTTGAAGCCAGTAATTACAGAGTATAAAAATTCTGGTAAAGCCTTTAAAATGGGGATGGTATTTCCTGTTTCTACTCATAATTACGAAATAAGATATTGGTTAGCTGCTGCAGGAATTCATCCAGGAATGTACACCAAAGAAAATGTACAAGGACAAATAGACGCAGAAGTTTTATTATCAGTAACACCGCCACCGCAAATGCCAGCAACTTTAGAAGCAGGTACTATTTATGGCTATTGTGTTGGGGAACCTTGGAATCAGCAAGCCGTTTTTAAAGGTATTGGAGTTCCTGTAGTTACAAATTATGACATTTGGAAAAATAACCCAGAAAAAGTATTTGTAATGACTGAGAAGTTTATTGAGGATAATCCAAATACAGCTATTGCAGTAACTAAAGCATTAATTAGAGCTGGTAAATGGTTAGATGAACCGAGCAACAGAAAAGAAGCTGTTGAAATCCTATCAATGTCTCAATATGTTGGTGCGCCAGTAGAGGTCTTAGCAAACTCTATGACAGGTACTTTTGAGTTCGAAAAAGGAGACAAGCGAGATATGCCAGATTTCAATGTATTCTACAAATACAATGCTACATATCCATTTTATTCGGATGGGATTTGGTTCTTAACACAAATGAGACGTTGGGGGCAAATACCTGATGCAAAACCAGCAGATTGGTATGCATCTACAATAAAAGATATATACAGACCAGACATCTGGAAAAAAGCAGCAGCACTTTTAGTTGAAGAAGGAAACATTCCTGCATCAGATATACCAACAACAGATGGTTACAAGACAGCTACAGCAGATTTTATTGACGGAACTACTTACGATGCTAAAGACCCTTTAGGCTATATCAATAGTTTCAAAATAGGAAACAAGGATAAAAAATAATATTGTTTAGTAAAGACCTCACAGGTTTCAAAAATCTGTGAGGCTTTAAAAAATAAATGACACCAAGATATGAAAGCAAGTTTAACACTAAATAAAGTCTCTAATTTTTTAGGATTAGGATTATTTAGAACATTAAAAGACCTCTTTGCTAATAAGCTAGAAAAAGAAGATTTTAAAAACTTTTTACGAAAGACTATTGTACCACTTGCTTCGATTTTATTATTCCTAGGTTTGTGGAATATAGGTGCAAAAGCACTATATAATACTGAAGCTGATTTTAAAATTGAAAAAGCATTGCAAAACCAGGGTCAAGCTGCAGCAGATGCTTTGCAAGTTTGTATTGCTTCTGGCGAATCAAGTTGTCAGCCAAACACATTGCCATCGCCATCACAAGTATGGGGCTCTTTTCAATCTTTATTAAGAGACCACAATATCATTAACGCAGATAAAGCTGCATTTGCAGAAAAAACGGCAGCATTAAATAAAACACGAATTGCCGAAGGAAAAAATGCTATTGTTTATACAGGAAGACCCTCTTTTGTAGACCAAATATTTAGAAGCTTAAAAACAGTATTTGCTGGTTTTTTATTAGCCTTATTTATTGCTGTTCCTTTAGGAATCTTTATCGGATTGAGTCCTACTTTAAAGAGTGCTTTTAACTGGTTTATTCAAATTTTTAAACCAGTATCGCCCGTGGTTTGGTATTTATTGGTTTTTATGATTGTAAAAACTGTTTTAATTGGATCTGCAGACGATAGCTCATTTACTATTTCATTTATCAGTGTTGGTTTATGCTCAATGTGGGCAACTTTAGTAAATACAGCGATGGGAGTTTCTACGGTAGATAAAGATTATATAAACGTTGCAAAAGTATTAAAATTAGGAGCGTTTCAAAAGATATTTAAGGTGGTGTTGCCATCGTCTTTACCATTAATTTTTACTGGTTTAAAAATAACATTATCAGTAGCTTGGATGGTTTTAATTGCGATAGAGTTATTAGCACAAAGTCCTGGTTTAGGTCTATTTGTTTGGGAAGAATTTCAGAATGGAGCAAACGACTCAAACGCAAAAATTATAGTAGCCATGTTTGTGATTGGTATTATTGGATTTTTATTAGACCGATTAATGTTAATGATACAGAACTGGGTGTCGTTTGATAAAACAGATGCGATATAACAAATCAATAGTTAAACAATAAAGAAATGGCATATTTAGAACTAAATAATATTTGTAAAACCTACGGTCAGGGGGATAATGAATCTCAAGTGTTATCTAATATTAATTTAACAATTGAAGAAGGAGAATTTGTTGCCATTGTTGGCTTTACAGGAAGCGGGAAAACAACATTGGTTAATTTAATCAATGGTTTGTTAGAGCCTACGAGTGGAGAGGTTCTGTTTAAAGGTAATCCCGTTTCTGGCACAAGCCATGAGCGCGGCGTAATTTTTCAAAACTACTCTTTATTACCCTGGTTAACCGTTGAACAAAACGTATTAATGGCTGTCAAAGAGGCTTTTCCGAAACGTGAAAAGGCGATTTGGAAACGTAAAGCAGCCTACTATATTGAGATGGTAAACTTAACGCCTGCGACCAATAAATTACCTAAAGAATTGTCCGGCGGAATGCGTCAACGTGTTGCTGTGGCTCGTGCGTTGGCAATGAAGCCAGACATGATTATTATGGACGAACCTTTGGGTGCCTTAGATGCATTAACACGAGGAAATCTTCAAGACCAAATCTTAAATATTTGGGGAAAGGATAAAAGAACAGCATTGTTAATTACCAATGATGTAGATGAAGGTATTTATATGGCAGATAGAATTATTCCGCTACGTCCAGGTCCAAATGCAACGTTAGGTCCAGAATTTAAAATTGATTTGGAGCGTCCAAGAGATAAAACCGAATTGAACGACAATGCTAGTTTTAAGAAAACGAGAAATGCGATTATTGAGTATTTAATGGATATTGGAGATGAACGAAAATCTGAAGCAAAGGAACAATTTATACTTCCAGATTTAGCGCCAAAAGATTTTGTTAATCAATTTAGATAAGAAAAAAGATGAGCATTATAACAGAAAATACAAGTACGAAAAGTGTATTAGATAACGGCCTTTTTCCCTCTAATGAAGTGATGTTGGATTTAAAAAATCTAAAGAAAGTGTATCCAACACCAAAAGGAGATTACGTAGTTCTTGAAGATTTAAATCTTCAAATCCGCAAAGAAGAGTTTGTAACTATAATTGGTCATTCTGGTTGCGGAAAGACAACAATGCTCTCTATGATTGCGGGATTAAATCCTATTTCTGGAGGAAATATTGCGGTTTTAGGAAAACATATAAAAGGACCAGGGCCGGATAGAGGTGTTATTTTTCAGTCGCCAAGTTTAATGCCGTGGATGACATCTTTACAAAATGTGTTATTAGGTGTAAATAAGGTTTTTCCTCATGCTAGTAAATCTCAAAGAAATGATATTGCCAAATACTATTTACAAAAAGTAGGTTTAGAAGACGCTTTCAATAAAAAAGCAAGCGAATTATCTCAAGGTATGCAACAGCGTGTTGGTATTGCCAGAGCATTTGCCATTAAACCAAAAGTGTTGTTGTTAGATGAACCTTTTGGAATGTTAGATTCTTTAACGCGGGGTGAATTGCAAGACATCTTAATTGAAATCTGGAATAAAGAAAAAATCACAGCTGTAATGATTACACACGATGTTGATGAAGCTATTTTTTTAGCAGACCGTGTGGTAATGATGACGAGTGGTCCAAGAGCAAAAATAGGAGACGTTCTCGATATTAATTTTGAAAGACCCAGAACTAGAAAAGCAGTTTTAGAACATGATGATTATTATAAATATAGAAAGCATTTAATAGACTTTTTAGAACACTAAATAAAAAATAAAGCTTTTGAAAAGTAGAATTTTCACTAGCACAAGAAAAGTACAACCTAAAAATAATTAATAAATGAAACGTAAAAATTCAAATAGTAATTTAAATTTAAAAACAAGAACAATGAAAAAACAATATATTTTAATAGGCTTTATGGCATTGATTGCTCAATTTGCACAAGCACAGTTTACTTTAGATGGTGAATTTAGACCACGTACAGAATACCGAAATGGATTTGGAAGTATAATCCCAGAGGATAAAGACGCTGGTTATGGTATTTCAACAAGATTAAGGTTAAATGCAGGTTTTAAAACTGAAGGTTATAACTTTTATTTAAGCTTTCAAGACGTTATGGTTTGGGGTGAGAACAGACAACTTTTACCTTATGATCAAAACAATTCGTTCTCTGTTTTTCAAGCATGGGCAGATATTAAATTAGGAGAAGGTTTTTCTACTAAAATTGGTCGCCAAGCATTATCTTATGATGACCAACGAATTTTAGGAGGATTAGATTGGGCACAACAAGGTCGTAATCATGATGCTGCACTTTTAAAATATGCTAAAGATGGTTTAAAATTAGATGTTGCCTTAGCTTTTAATCAAGACTATAGTAATCCAACAGGTTTTGTTTCTACAGGAACATCTTATGATACAAAAGGCTTTTTCTCATATAAAACCATGCAAATGTTACATTTAAGTAAAAAGTGGGATAAATTCTCTGGAAGTTTATTAGTATTGAACAATGGTTTTCAGGAATACGAAGATGATGGAGCAACAGCAGATGGAACAAGTTCTTTACAGACTATTGGTACACACTTAAAATATAAGGCTGGTAAATTTGGTTTAGCTGCCAATGCATATTTACAATCAGGGCAGAGACAAGGTGAAGTAGATATTAAAGGGGCACATTTATTAAGCTTAGATCTAACGCATAAAACTTCATCTAAAGTGACATTAGGAGCTGGTATAGAAATTATTAGCGGTAATGATGGTGACGCAGGTGAAACAGGAGCATTTTTCCCATTATACGGAACAAACCACAAATTTAATGGATTTATGGACTATTTCTATGTAGGGAATCATGCAAACTCTATTGGTTTGGTAGATATACATGCAAGTGCAAACTTTAAATTAGGTAAAAAATCTAGTCTTTTAGTAAAAGCTCTGAACTTTAGTGGAGAACAGAAGTTGGCTAGTGGAGAAAAATATTTGGGAACTGAGATAGATTTAGTTTTTAAGCAACAGTTTAAAGGTTACGCTTTAGTTCTTGGTTATTCTCAAATGTTTGCAAGCGATGGTATGTATGAGTTGAAAGGAATTACAGAAGATTTGGCAGCAGGAAGCCAGAATTGGGCTTGGGCAATGTTAGTCATTAAACCTAAGTTTTTAAACGGTGGAAATTAGAAGTTATTAAATTATAGTAACAGTTTGGCTAGTTCAGTTTATGTGTTAATAATTGTAACTGTTATTATTTGAAATCCCTCTTTTTGAGGGATTTTTTTATTTTTTAATTGATTCTGAAATAGCTGTTTTGAATCAACCACCAATGGTAATCATACTTCTGTTTTTGTTGTGCAATTTTGGTTCTTGAAGTTTTTCAAGAGTATCCATTCCACCTCGAATTTTAAACTTGGCTTTAACGGCTTTCTCAACAACAGGTTCAATAGAGTTTCCTTCACGTAATGTAGTTAGTAAATCTGATTCTGTAGCAGAGAATAAGCAATTTTTTATTTTACCATTTGCAGTTAAACGCAACCTGTTGCAAGAATCACAAAAAGGATTGGTAACAGAGCTTATAATTCCAAAACTACCTTGATAACCTTCAATTTTGTAGTTTTTGGTTGTGTCGTTTTTAGCATCTGTTAAACGTATAATTTCGTTGTTGTTAAATGCATCATGCACATAGTCCATGATTTCTTTATACGACACCATTTTATTTTTATCCCATTTGTTACCATCAAAAGGCATAAACTCAATAAACCGAATTGAGATTGGTAAGTTTTTCGTTAGTTTAATAAAATTGATGATTTCATTATCGTTAAAATCTTTCATTAAAACAACATTTACTTTTACTTCAAAGTTTTCTTTTACAAGCAGAAGTATATTAGTATATACCTTCTTAAACTGATCTCTAAGGGTGATTTTTTTAAACTTTTCTCGCTCTAAAGAATCTAAGCTTATATTAATTTTGTTAACGTTATTCGCTTTTAAAACAGCTATGTGCTTGTCAATAATAACAGCGTTAGATGTTATAGAAAGTGTAACATCTAGAGACGCTAGTTTTTCTAAAATTACAGGAATATCTTTTCGTATTAATGGCTCGCCACCTGTGAGTCTGATTTTTGTAACACCATGTTTTACAAAGGTTTTTGCAATATTGTAAATCTCATCGCCTGTCATTAAATGACTTTTTGGTGATAGTTTTACGCCTTCTGCCGGCATACAATAGGAACAACGTAAATTACAACGCTCAATAAGTGAAATACGTAAATATGCATGATCTCTTCCAAAATTATCATGTAAAATAGATGTTGACTTTGCTGAGGTGTTAGTCATGTCTTGCACCTTTTAATATTTTAAATACATGTAATGCTGCTGGGAAAATTGCATCCATAGATTCTTTTGCACCATTCGTTGAGCCGGGTAAAGCTAAAACTAAAGTGTTTTTTATCGTTCCTGCAACGCTTCTAGATAACATGGAATAAGGCATTCTATCTTGGCCATAATTACGAATTGTTTCTTCAATACCTGGAATTCTTCGATCTAGCAAAGGTAAAAGCGCCTCTGGCGTAGTATCTCTTACAGAAAGTCCTGTTCCACCAGTAAAAACAATTAAATCTACTTTGTTGTTTTGGTGTTTTAAAGCTTGTTCTTGAATGTTTTCTACTTCATCTGGAATAACTGTATAATCTACTATTTTTACATTACAATCTTCTAGTTTTTTTATAATGGCTTTGCCTGCTTTATCTTCTTTGTGTCCTGCAGAAATAGTATCTGAACATACAATTACAGCGGCAGTTAGGTCCTTTCTAAAACGATCTTTATAGTCCGATTTCCCACCTTTTTTCTCTAAGAGTTTTATGGCATGTATTTCGATGCCTTTATCAATCGGTTTTAGCATATCGTACATGTTTAATGCAACAACACTTGCGCCATGCATAGCTTCTACTTCTACTCCAGTTTTGTAAATGGTTTTTACAGTAAAGAATACTTTAATTTCAAGGTCGTTTATTTCGTATTCAACACCTGTAAATTCGATTGGAAGCGGATGACAATCTGGTAGAATGTAAGGTGTCTTTTTTACGCCAAGCAAACCTGCAGCTTTGCTCATTGCAAATACATTTCCTTTTGGGACTGTATTTTCTTCAATCGCTGTGATCGTTTCTGGCTTACTAACTTTAACAATAGCTTGTGCAATAGCAGTTCGTAATGTTGTGTTTTTATGAGTGATGTCTACCATTTTATTTGTTTGTTTTCCATTGATGTGTGTCGTCTTCAAAAATCTCTTTTCCAAAAACAGGAACGTGCGCTTTTATTTCTTCAACAATATATTCAATAGCCTTAAAAACTATTTTTCGTCTTGGTGAAGATGCAAAAACAAACAGGCAGATTTCGCCAGCTTTAACGGTTCCCAAACTATGGTAAATATGCATACATGTTAAGTCGAACTTCTTAAAAGTTGCTTCTCTAATAGCGTCAAATTTTTCATTAGCCATATCTTCGTAAGCTGAATATTCTATAGCTACAACTGTTTTGTTTTCTATGACATCTGCCCTTACTTGACCAAGAAAAATATTATGAGCTCCAATGGTGGTTTTAGATTGGTGTTTCTGAATAGAGTTTCCAATAAATTCTGAAGTTATAGCACCTTCTTTAAATACGTTTTTAATTTTTTTATCTTTCATAATTGATGTTTTCTAACTGTTTTTTTATTTCAGAGCTTGTTTCTTTTATAGAGAAACAGTTATTTATCTTTAATTGTTTTAAAATGGAAACCGCTTGTTTACTTCGTTTTCCAGATTGACAAAAAAAAATGAGTCTTTTATTAGTGTCTAATTTTTCTAAATTTTTTTCTAAATCATTTAACGGAATTGAAGTAATTGTAATGTGTTCTATTTTGGGTAATTCTGAAGTTTCCCTAACATCAATAAACTGAATATTTTCTTTTTTTAAAGCCTCTTCAATTGAAATTTGAGTGGTTTCAGAATTGCAACTGAAACTCATTGTCTTGGTTTCAAAAGCATGTTTTTCATTTAAGATTTTATTAATCTTTTCTTCAGATTTATTAATTTTTATCACTGAACTTTGGAAATTAAGTGCATTATATAGAAGTAGTTTTCCAGAAAGGATGTTTCCTATTTCTAAAATCATTTTTAAAACCTCATTAGCTTGCATGCTACCAATAATTCCAGGTAAAACGCCTAAAACACCAACGTCTTCGCAATGACCAGATTGTTCTTTTTCTTGTTGAATAGAAAACAAACATCTGTAACTAGGCCCAGCTTTATAATTAAAAACAGAGACTTGTCCTTCAAATTTATAAATAGCACCAAAAACCACAGGTTTGTTGGTGATAATTGCTGCGTCGTTTATAAGGTAACGTGTTTCGAAGTTGTCCGTTCCATCTACAATAATATCATAGTTTTTGAATAGAGAAAGCGAGTTTTGGTGTGTCAGTTTTTTAGGATAAGCTGTTATTGAAATCGTATTATTTAAATCTTGTAAACGTGTTTTTGCAGCTTCCGCTTTATTCAAACCAATAGAAGCAGAACCAAATAATACTTGACGTTGCAGGTTAGAAAGTTCTATAGTGTCAAAATCTACAATGCCAATGTTGCCAACTCCTGCAGCAGCTAAATATTGTAAAATTGGACAGCCCAAACCACCCGCTCCAATAACTAAAACTTTAGCGTTTAAAAGTTTGTTTTGTCCTGCTTGTCCAATTTCGGATAATGCGATATGTCTACTGTATCTATTCATGTTAATTATCCACCAGCAAAAGGTGGTAAAAGTGCTAGTTCGTTTCCTGTAATTAATGCGTCTTGCGTAACCAGTTCCTGGTTTTGCGCAACTTGAAAATCTTTATTTTCTAAGTTTGGATATTTTTTATATAACAGTTCTAAAAATTCTGAAACATTACTTTTTGTAAAAAGAATAGTTTCCTTTTCGCATGCTGTAATTTCTGCTATCAGTCCAAAATATTTAACGTTAATAATCATTCCTTATCTGTTTTAATTGTTCTGGTATATAATTTTATAAGCTTTCAACTAAAGGAACTGTTTTAATTGATTATCTAAAAAGTTCCAACAATTTTTATTAATAGTATCAAAAGCAGTAATTAAAGATTTACCGTAGTTGGTTAAGGTTGTTCCGCCACCACCTTTGCCACCAATACTGTTAATGGTTACAGGTTGTTTTGCAGATTTATTTACAGAATCCATTAAACGCCACGCTTTTTTATAAGATAGATTTAGGGATTTTGCTGCTTTAGATAAAGAACCCGTTTCCTCAATAGCTTTTAATAAACTAACACGACCTTCTCCTAAAAGGACATTG
>JABAZI010000005.1:10595-12320 GCA_018608545.1 Polaribacter sp. | reverse complement strand
TATATATAAAAACAAATTAAAGCAGCAGCAGGATTTCCTGGTAGTGCAAAAATGGTCGCCTTGTCTTTTTTTCCGAAGAATAAAGGTTTCCCTGGTTTTTGTTTCACTTTATAAAACAATGTTTCTACTTCCAATGTATTTAGTGCTTTGCCAACAAAATCGTAATCTCCAACAGAGATCCCTCCAGAAATAATAACTAAGTCTTTTTTGCTAATTATTGTTTTTAATGTGGAATACGTTTTATCGTAATCATCTACAATTTTATAAATAGTAACATCGTAAAACTTTAAATTGTACAATGCATTTTGAAGCATTTTAGAATTACTCTCATAAATTTTCCCATAGGTTAAAGGTTGGCCTGCTTCAATAAGTTCGTTACCAGTTGTAACCAATGCAATAGACGGTTTTTTGTACACAGAAACCTCTGTGATTCCTAAACTAGTTAAAAAACCTATTGCAGCAGGTGTTAATTTTGTGTCTTTGAGAAGCGCAACTTCTCCTACTTTTACTTGTTCTCCTAATGGACGAATATTTTGATTGATTACAATGTCTTTTTCGGTATGTAAAATATTTCCCTTGACGTTAACTTTCTCTTGAATGACGATAGCGCTTGCAGAATCTGGAACAGGCGAACCTGTAAAAATCCGAACGGCTTCTCCTGGTTTTAAAATGGGATTGTCATCATCTCCAGCTTTAATCTCTCCAATAAGTGTGTAGTTTGAATCTTTGTGTATATTTATAGCATAGCCGTCCATTGCAGATTGCCTGAAAGGGGGCATGTTTATAGGTGAATAAACGTCTTTAAATAAACTGTAATTACCAGATTTTTCAATTGGTTTTAAAACCTCTCTTAAAAGTGGTTTACAGTTGTCTTTTACTTTCTGAATAGCATCTTTAACTGAAATCATTTTAGTATCGTTGTGTCCTTTAGGGTATAGCGACAAATGTAAGTAATATATAATAAATCAAGTATCTATTTTTAATAAAAATGAGATATTAGAAAAATTTCTAATATCTCATTTTTATTATTATTAACCGTTAGATAAGGATTTAATATAAAAAAATTATCTATTATTTTCCCAACATCAACAACTCATTAACTACGACCTCAGTTACAAATCGCTTCATACCATCTTTACCTTCCCAAGAACGTGTTGTTAATTTTCCTTCAACAGCAACCTCACTTCCTTTTTCTAAGTATTTTTCTATAATTTCTGCTGTTTTGTTCCATGCTACAATGTTGTGCCATTGGGTATCTGTTACTTTTTCTCCCTGAGAATTTTTATAACTTTCATTGGTCGCAATAGAAAATTTTGCTAGTTTTTTTTCATTTTCTAAAGTGATGATCTCTGGGTGATTCCCTAAATTTCCAATTAACTGTACTTTGTTTCTTAACGTACTCATAAGATAAGTTTTTTAAATTATTATTATTATTTAGTCAATTCGTTTTGACATGGCAAAGTTGCGATATAACTAAAATTTTATTCGGTTATAAAACAATTACTTTCGGTTGTAAATGGATGTAGTCGTTTGTAAACGGATAAGTTTCAGTATCTTTATAGCATGGAAAACAAAAAATGCTTAGAATGTAAAGAGCCTTTAAAGGGAAGAATTGACAAAAAATTTTGTTCAGATTATTGTAGAAATGCTTATAATAATAGCGTAAATAAAGACAGTAAAAACCTCATCAGAAACATCAACAACCGTCTTCGAAAAAATTATAAA
>JABAZI010000005.1:5378-10495 GCA_018608545.1 Polaribacter sp. | reverse complement strand
AGACAGTAAAAACCTCATCAGAAACATCAACAACCGTCTTCGAAAAAATTATAAAGTTTTATCCGAATTGAATGTTAAAGGGAAAACAAAAGTAAGTAGAACGAAATTATATGACAAAGGTTTTGACTTTCAGTTTTTTACTTCTATCTATAAAACAAAAACAGGAAACACTTATTTTTACATCTATAACGAGGGGTATTTAGCGCTAGAAAATGAAACTTTTTTGCTTATTCGAAAAGATGCTTAAAAAAATTATTTTCTCTTTTAAAACAATCAACAACTTCTTCTTATAAACCAATTATAAGATTAATTATTCTATTCCTATATCAGAAAATTCACAAAAAAAAAGCATTCTAAAATTAGAATGCTTTATAAAATTTTCGATGAATATTGTTATCCTATTTCAGAAACTCTCAACGTATTTACCATCCCTTTTTCCTCAACCGGCATAGACGTTAAGTTGATCATTAAATCTCCTTTTTTTACATACCCTTTTTCTTTAGATAATTTATTAATATCAACAACGGTATCATCTGTACTTAGATTTTTATCATAAAAGAAAGCCTTCACCCCCCATAATAAATTTAATTTTCCTAAAATTCTTTTTTCGGATGAAAATGCCAATATTTTTGATTGCGGTCTCCATGCAGAAATCTGAAATGCAGTATACCCACTATTTGTTAGTGTAGAAATTGCTGTCGCATCGATATTATTTGCCATTAATGCAGCATGATGACAAACCGATTTTGTGATGAATCTATTTGTTCGAATGTGTGGTGCCTCAAGAGGTACTTTAATCATTTTTGAATTTTCAACAGACTTGATGATTTCTGCCATTTTTTGAATAACCCTAACAGGATGTTTCCCAACAGAGGTCTCTCCAGAAAGCATTACAGCATCTGCACCATCCATAATCGAATTCGCAACATCGTTTACTTCTGCTCTTGTCGGAACGGAGTTGTCAATCATTGTCTCCATCATTTGAGTCGCAATGATTACAGGTATTCTTGCTCTTTTTGCACGTCTTACCAGTTTTTTCTGGATTAGAGGAACATCTTGCATTGGAATTTCAACTCCCAAATCTCCACGAGCAACCATTAAACCGTCACAATAAGGAATCAAAGAATCGATGTTTGCTACCGCTTCTGGTTTTTCAATTTTTGCAATTACAGGAACTCTGTATTCTGAATGTTGATCAATTAAATCTCTTAACATTCTTAAGTCTTCTGGTGTTCTTACAAAAGAAAGCGCCATCCAATCTACATCTAGACTTAAAGCAAAAACAGCATCTTCTTTGTCTTTTTCAGTTAAAGCAGGTAAAGAAATTGCCGTATTAGGTAGGTTTACTCCTTTTTTAGATTTCAAAGGACCTCCAACAATAGTTTTTACAACAACAGATTTATGGTTATCGGTAGAAACAACTTCAAACAATAGTTTTCCATCATCAACCATAATTTGCTCTCCAACTTTCACATCTTTAGGAAAACGTTGATAGGTCATAAATGCCTTTTCCTTATTTCCTACACATTGTTCTGTCGTAAATGTAAAAAGGTCTCCATCATTTAAAACCACATTTTCTTCCATCACTCCAACACGAAGTTTTGGACCCTGTAAATCGGCTAAAATCGCAACATTATATCCGTTTTCTTCATTAATCTCTCGAATGGTCTTTACTGTTTTTTTTACATTTTCATAATCTGCATGAGAAAAATTAATACGAAAAACATTGACTCCTTCTGTTGCTAGTTCTGTTAGCGTTTCTTTGCTATCTGTTGCAGGGCCAAGCGTTGCAACAATTTTAGTTTTCTTGTAATCTTTCATTTTTAAAATATTAAAAAGTCTCTAGACTTTAACGTGTTTTTATCTATTGAATATGCTGTAATTACATTTTCAATATTTATTATTTTTTGAATTGTTTTCATCACAAAATCATATTCTGAATCTCCACAAATTTTTAAAAAAAAATCTACTTTTTTCTTTTCAGGGATTAAATATGTCTTTGTTTCCGAGGTCAATAATAACTCATTAGAAACGGTTTGGTTTTCTCGTCTGTAGCTATTTGCTATTAAAAACCAATTGAAACCATCGTTCGTGTTTTCATAGTTATAAATTGAAAAAGATGCTTTTTTTTTATCTCTTTTAAACTCTAAATCTTTAATTGCTTTGTAAAACCTTGTGTTGAGATTTTGATTTATTAGGTAGGCAAGTTTATAGTCTTCTAATGTAGAGTGTATTCCAATTAAAGAATAAGGTTCTTCACAAAAATCATCCATTTCTAGAGCGTACACCTGCATAAATTATAACTTATTATCGTTTTTTATGACTTTGCTAAATTACTAATTGTTTATGAGTCTCTGTCTTTAATTTAACGAAAACGTTATCGTAGACTAGCCCATATTAATCTTCTTTTGAAAAGCAAAATAAACTCTTTTTGAGGCTAATTCTTCTGCTTTTTTCTTTGAAGTTGCTCTGCCTTTTGCAATTAGCTCTCCATCGATACTGATTTTAACGCTGAAGTGCTTAACCAACTCATTTCCAGAATCTTCATAAGTTTCAAACTTGTATTTTTTCTTTTGTTTTTGACACCACTCAATGATTAAACCCTTGTAACTCGTTATCTTTCCCTCAAGTTTTTCAATATCTACATATGGAATAATCACATTTTGATGAATAAATTTTTGACATCCTTTATATCCTTTGTCTAAATATATCGCTCCTAATAATGCTTCAAAAATATTTCCATGAATATTATCTCCTACTTGAGTTGAAGTTACCTTGCTTTTCACAAAACGGATTAAGTCTAGGTCCTTCCCAAGTTCATTCAAATGCTTTCTACTTACAATTTTAGAGCGTATTTGTGTCAAGTACCCCTCAGTTCCTCTTGGAGCCTGTTTGTATAAGTAGTCAGATATTACGGCATCTAAAATTGAGTCTCCCAAGAATTCTAATCTTTCATAGTTAATGAGAATACCTTTACTGTCCGTAATTTGAAAAGATCTATGCGTAAATGCTTTTTTGTAAAGATTTATTTTACTGGGTGATAACTTCAACGTTTTTTTTAATTCATGATATAACCAAATATCCTCTTTAGAATACCTTTTAATTATTTTATGAAAAAAAATCATACACGTCTATTCATCTATTTTTTTGAAGGCAACACATGCATTATGACCACCAAAACCAAAAGTATTACTCATTGCAACCTTAATGTCTCTTTTTTGAGGAGTGTTTAAAGTTAAGTTTAATTCTGGATTGATATTTTCATCAATTGTAGAGTGATTTATTGTAGGCGGCACAATACCATGTTTCATGGCTAATATTGATGCAATAGACTCAATAGCGCCTGCAGCGCCCAATAAATGACCTGTCATTGACTTTGTTGAGTTGATGTTGATATTCTTAGCATGGTCTCCAAAAACAGCTGAAATGGCTTTCAGTTCTGCAACGTCTCCCAGCGGAGTAGAAGTACCGTGTGTATTAATATGGTCTACATCTTCTGGTTTAATTCCAGAATTCTCTAGACAACTTTTCATTACTGCAATAACTCCAACACCCTCAGGGTGTGGCGCTGTAATGTGATAGGCGTCTGAGGACATTCCACCCCCGATAACTTCTGCATAAATTTTGGCACCTCTTGCTTTAGCATATTCATATTCTTCTAAAACAATAGCTCCAGCACCTTCACCTAATACAAAGCCTTCTCTGTTTGCATCAAATGGTCTTGAGGCAGTTTCTGGAGTTTCGTTTCTTGTAGACAAAGCCTGCATCGAACTAAAACCTCCAACACCTGCTATCGCAATAGCAGCTTCACTTCCTCCTGTTACAATAACATCACAATATCCTAAACGAATGTAGTTTAGAGAATCTATCATTGCATTTGCAGAAGATGCACATGCAGAAACCGTTGTGTAATTTGGTCCCATAAAACCGTGTTTTATAGAAATATGACCCGGTGCAATATCTGCAATCATTTTTGGAATAAAAAAAGGATTAAATTTAGGAGTACCATCTCCTTCGGCGTAGTTTAATACTTCGTTTTGAAACGTTTCTAAACCACCTATACCGGCTCCCCATATTACACCAACTCGTAATTTATTAATGGTTTCTAAATCTAAATTTGCATCTGCAATTGCCTCGTCTGAAGCAACCATTGCATACTGCGTAAATTTATCCATTTTACGAGCATCCTTTCTATTGATGTAATCTGTAGGATTAAAGTTTTTTACTTCGCATGCAAAACGAGTTTTGGACTTGGAAGCGTCAAAATGCGTAATAGGAGCTGCTCCGCTAACTCCGTTAACTAAAGCGTTCCAATACTCTTCAATATTATTTCCTATGGGCGTTAAAGCTCCAAGTCCAGTGACTACAACTCGTTTTAATTGCATAAAAAGATTACTTTTTTGCTTCTTCTATATAGCTTACTGCTTGACCTACTGTACCGATGTTTTCAGCTTGATCGTCTGGAATTTGAATATCAAATTCTTTTTCAAACTCCATGATTAACTCAACAGTGTCCAAAGAATCTGCTCCTAAATCATTTGTGAAGCTAGCTTCTGATGTTACTTCGTTATCGTCTACCCCTAATTTGTCAACGATAATAGCTTTTACTCTTGATGTAATGTCTGACATAATTTTTTTGTTTTTTAAAATTTAAATCGGGGCAAAAATACAAATCTTATTAATTATAACTAATTTTTGAACTAAAAATGATCATTAAAAGTGAATAAAAAAATTAATCTTCCTTTAAAACAATCAAATTGTTAATAATTATTCTTTTTTTTGTGCACTTAGAAACACCGTTATGAAGCGTATTATTATTTTTGCTTCTGGTTCTGGAACGAACGCAGAAAACATCATTAAGTTTTTCAAAAAAACAAAAACTGCAGAGATCACTAAAGTATTGTGTAACAATGAACATGCTGCTGTTTTTGAAAAATGTAACAAATTAAACATCAACTGTATCCTCTTTAAAAAAGAGGATTTTTATACTTCTGAATTTATTTTAACTATTTTAAAAAAAGAAGCTGACTTTATTGTTTTAGCTGGTTTTTTATGGAAAGTCCCTCAAAATATTATTGACTCCTTCCCTAATAAAATAGTAAATATTCACCCTGCAT
>JABAZI010000005.1:0-5278 GCA_018608545.1 Polaribacter sp. | reverse complement strand
CCTCAAAATATTATTGACTCCTTCCCTAATAAAATAGTAAATATTCACCCTGCATTATTACCAAAATATGGTGGAAAAGGAATGTATGGAATGCACATTCACAGAGCTGTAAAAAAAGAAAAAGAGAAAGAAACGGGAATTACAATTCATAGAGTAAATAAAAATTATGATGAGGGTGCCATTCTTTTTCAAGCAAAGACTAAAATTGCTCTCGACGATACTCCTGAAATTATTGCAAAAAAAATTCATATTTTAGAGCAAAATCATTTTCCAAAAGTTATAGAAGATGTAATTTTAAAAACCGATGAGTAAAAAAAAGTTTTACGTAGTTTGGAACGGAAGAAAAAAAGGAATTTATACCTCCTGGAATGTCTGTAAAAAACAAATTGATGGTTTTGAATCCGCACAATACAAATCTTTTTCAAATTTAAACGACGCAGAAGTTGCTTTCTCCAAAACATATAAAGATTACAAAGGGATAAGCACCAAAAAATCTTCTTTAACTCTTTCTGAAAAAAAAGCCTACGGTTCGCCTAATCTAGAAAGTATCTCTGTGGATGCAGCGTGTTCTGGAAACCCAGGAAAAATGGAATACCGCGGAGTATTAACCCATAATAAAAAACAGCTTTTTATAAAAGGTCCTTATCAAAACGGAACAAATAATATTGGTGAATTTTTAGCTTTGGTCCATGGCATCGCCTTATTAAAGTCTAAAAACAACAAGAATACTCCCATCTATTCAGACTCTAGGATAGCAATGAGCTGGGTAAAACAAAAAAAATGTAAAACCAATATTCATTTTGACGCCTCTAATAAAGATTTGTTAGAGCTTATAAAAAGAGCCGAGAAATGGCTAAGAGAAAATAGCTTTGAAAATCCTATTTTAAAATGGGAAACGAAAGCTTGGGGGGAAATTCCAGCAGACTTTGGGAGAAAATAGAGACCAACACAGCTTTAACTAAAAAAATCCAACTCTTTTTTCAGGCTGAAAAACCTATTTTTTTTAACAGGAAGAGTCTCAATGTGAGATAGCAACTTACTTAAACAGAGGCTTTCATTAATTCTCTATTCATTCTTGCGATGTTGTCTAAAGAAATTCCTTTTGGACATTCAACTTCACATGCACCGGTATTTGTACAGTTACCAAAACCTTCTAAATCCATTTGAGCTACCATGTTCTGAACTCTATCTGCAGCTTCTACTTGACCCTGTGGCAGTAAAGCATATTGAGATACTTTTGCTCCCACAAATAACATTGCAGAACTATTTTTACAAGTTGCCACGCAAGCACCACAACCAATACAGGTTGCTGCATCCATTGCTTCATCTGCAGCATGTTTTGATATGGGAGTAGTGTTAGCATCTTGAGTATTTCCAGAGGTATTTACAGAAATATACCCTCCAGCGTGCTGAATTCTATCAAAAGCAGATCTGTCAACAACAAGATCTTTGATTACAGGAAAAGAAGCTGCCCTAAAAGGCTCTATTGTAATTGTGTCCCCGTCTTTAAACATGCGCATGTGCAACTGACATGTTGTGACTCCTCTATCTGGACCATGTGCCTCTCCGTTGATATACATCGAACACATTCCACAAATTCCTTCTCTACAATCGTGGTCAAAAGCTACTGGTTGTTCACCTGCATTCACCAGTTGTTCATTTAAAACATCCATCATTTCAAGAAAAGACATGTGTTCTGAAATTTCAGTGACTTTATAATCCACCATTTGACCCTTTGTACTAGCGTCTTTTTGTCTCCAAATTTTTAATGTTAAATTCATGGTCTGTTTTTTATTTGTAACTTCTTTCTTTAACTTCTATGTTCTCGTAAACCAGTTCTTCTTTGTGCAAAATAGCTTCTTTTGGCGCTCCTTTGTACTCCCACGCAGAAACAAATTGAAATTCTTTAACCCTCTTTGCTTCTCCTTCTTCTGTTTGATGCTCTTCTCTAAAATGACCCCCAGCAGATTCTTCTCTAACTAAGGCGTCTTTTGCAAACAATTCTCCTAATTCAAGAAAATCTGCAACTCTTCCTGCCTTTGCTAATTGCTCGTTGTATTCTGAAGCTGTCCCGGGAACATTTACATTTTCCCAGAAATCTTTTCTTAGGGTAGAAATTTCCTCAATAGCAGTTTTTAAACCGTCTGCATTTCTAGACATTCCACATTTATCCCACATAATTTTTCCTAATTTTTTGTGGTAGTAGTCTACAGAATGTGTCCCTTTATTATTGATGAAAAAAGTAATTCTTTCCGATACTTCTTTTTCTGCAGCATCAAATTCTGGAGAATCTGTAGTGATTTTTCCAGTACGAATATCATCCGCTAAATAATCTCCTATTGTATACGGCAACACAAAATACCCATCGGCGAGCCCCTGCATTAAAGCAGATGCTCCAAGTCTGTTTGCTCCATGATCAGAAAAATTTGCTTCTCCAATTGCGTAACAACCAGGAATCGTTGTCATTAAATTGTAATCAACCCAAACGCCTCCCATCGTATAATGGACTGCTGGATAAATCATCATTGGTGTTTCATATGGGTTTTCATCAACAATTTTCTCGTACATCTGAAATAAATTTCCATATTTTGCACGGACGATTTCTTGTCCTAATTCTTTTATTTTTGCTGCTGATGGATTTGAAATATTTTGAATCTTTGCTTGTTCTTTACCATAACGCTCAAAAGAAGCTGCAAAATCTAGATACACTGCCTCTCCTGTTGCATTAACACCATAACCAGCATCGCAACGTTCCTTTGCGGCCCTTGAAGCAACATCTCGAGGAACCAGGTTTCCAAATGCAGGATAGCGTCTTTCTAAATAATAGTCCCTTTGATCCTCTGTTAAATCTGTTGGCTTTAATTTCCCTTCACGAATAGCTTGTACATCTTCTAAGTTTTTTGGAACCCAAATACGTCCATCGTTTCTTAAAGATTCAGACATCAATGTTAATTTTGACTGATAATCTCCAGAACGAGGAATACAGGTAGGATGAATTTGCGTATAACAAGGATTTGCAAAATAGGCTCCTTTTTTATGTACTTTCCAGCCTGCGGTAACATTAGAACCCATTGCATTGGTTGACAAGAAATAAACATTTCCATATCCTCCAGAAGCGATTACAACCGCATGCGCAGCGTGACGTTCTATTTCTCCTGTAACTAAGTTACGTGCAATAATTCCTCGAGCTTTTCCATCAACAATAACCACATCTAACATTTCATGGCGATTGAACATCTCAATCTTTCCACGAGCAATTTGACGATTCATTGCTGAGTAGGCTCCTAGCAATAATTGTTGCCCTGTTTGTCCTTTAGCGTAAAAAGTCCTTGAAACTAAAACCCCTCCAAAAGAACGATTGTCTAGAAGCCCGCCGTAATCACGAGCAAAAGGAACTCCTTGTGCTACACATTGATCTATAATATTTGCTGAAACCTCTGCCAATCTGTATACATTAGCCTCACGAGAACGATAATCTCCTCCTTTTACAGTGTCATAAAACAATCTGTAGGTAGAATCTCCGTCTCCTTGGTAATTTTTTGCTGCATTAATTCCTCCTTGAGCAGCTATAGAATGCGCTCTTCTTGGAGAATCTTGGTATGCAAAAGACTTTACGTTATACCCTAATTCCGCTAATGTAGCTGAAGCAGAACCTCCGGCTAAACCCGTACCTACAACAATAACATCTATGTGTCTTTTGTTTGCAGGGTTTACCAGATTAATATGATTTTTATAATCTGTCCATTTATCTTTAATTGAACCTTTTGGTACTTTTGAATCTAAAGCCATAATTTTAAGATGAATGTTTTAGGTGATGATAAATCGCAATAAAAATAAAACCCGCTGGGATTATGATTGAATAAGCCTTACCAATATTTTGTAGTAGTTTCTTTCTTCCAACAGTGCCTCCCATAGACTGAAAAGCAGATGTGAACCCGTGTGCTAAATGCAGTCCTAAGAACACAAAAGCAATTACATATGCAATTACTCTGGCAGGGTAAGTAAACTTGTGAACTAATTCTTCATGGTAACGAAAACCGTCAACACCCTGAAGTGTTCCTGACCAATCTCCTTGTATAAATTTTGTGTTGATTTCTGGAAACCAAAAATCTATAAAATGTAAAACTATAAACGCCAAAATTGTAATACCGCTATAGATCATGTTTCTACTGAACCATGTAGAGTTAGCGGCACCATTATTTTTCGTATAAGAAACCCCTTGGGCTTTCTTGTTTTTTAATTCCAAAACAAAACCCATAACAAAATGAAAAACAACAGCAAAAATTAAAATTGGCTGTAATGCAAATTGTACTAAAGGGTTTGTTCCCATAAAATGGGATACTTCGTTAAAAGTTTCAGGGCTAAAAACGGATAAAATATTAATTGCTAAATGCTGTAGCAAGAAAAACATTAAAAAAAAGGCAGAGAGCGCCATTGCTACTTTTCTTCCAATTGAAGATTTAAAAAATCCACTCATTGTATAATTAATTAAATTTTAGAGCACAAAAATACGGCGAAACAAATAGCAAAGCAAAAAATTTACAACGTTTTCGTGGGTATTTAGAATTATTTTAAATAAAAGAATCCCTTATTTTTGAGTACAGATAAAATAATTGGAACCCCCTAAAAAGAGGTCTTTGTCGTCTTTAGGACAGGCAGGTTAAAAACCAATGGATGTTTTCACGCCAATTCATCAAACTACATTGCGTATTTTAGTTCTAACGCCATTAAATATAAACTCCTCTCCTTTTTGTTTTCCAAGCAATAATTTTCCTATTGGAGAAAAAACAGAAACTGCAAAATAATCTTTGCCATGAGCTGTTATTTTACCTACTGAAATTGCTAGAAAAAAACAAACACTACTTGTTTCTATGACACTCCCCAAATGAGCTGTTTTAGACTCTTTTGCAAGGTCTATTTTTGCTAAAACTGTTCTCATATCTCGAATTGCTTTGAATTGCTGACTTGCTTTTTCTATTTCTAATTGTAGCATTGCTCTACCTGTTTCATGTTTATCTCCCGCAGAACTCTTGGTTTCAGATTGAAGAGCTTTTTGATTTGAAGAAATTATTTGTTCTACCGTATCCATGCGATTATTCACAAATAACTCACATTGTTTAAAAAGTTTTTCTTTAAGATTCATTTTGGAGGGTGAAAGCAAAAGCGCCGTAATTTCCGTGATGTGAAATTGAGCATGAATTGGTTAATAATTTTTCTTTTTGATAATACAATGGAGCTCCGACAGAAGATTTTATTTGTGTCATTTCTTCTGCTAAAA
>JABAZI010000051.1:44916-51048 GCA_018608545.1 Polaribacter sp. | reverse complement strand
TCCAAAACTTTTATAAATTAGAACGTGACTCAAGTAGGCACCAATTTTACCCAAAAGGTTGCTGCTTTTTACACTTCTATCTACTAATTTTGTTAACGTACTTTGGTCTTCTTGCCAATGAAAGAAGAAAGAAATAAAAGCGATGCAAAGAAAAGCCGCAAACGAAATTAAAAAGATTCCAATGATCGATTGTGTTTGCCTTGTTTTTAAAAAAGCAACAATTGTCATTTTTCTATCTGAGGAACCTATGGTTGTTTTTGTGCTTTGCGTCCTTTTAGCCATTAATGATCTTTATTCGATTAGGTGGTAACTTTGAGTTTTTGTCTAAAATAATAAACTTATTTTAGAAATGTATATGAAGCCAGCAATAATTAGTGAAGTAAATGCAGCAAAACTTGAGGCACCCGCAGCGATGTCTTTTATAAAACCTATTTTTTCGTGATAATCTGGGTGCACAAAATCAGCAATTTTTTCGACCGCAGTATTTAGAGCTTCTGCTACTAAAACGAGGCCAATACTAAAAAACTGAAACATCCATTCTATGTTAGAAATATTAAAATAAAACCCGAAAGCAGTTATGATTGCAGCAACAATAAGTTGCGCTTTAATACTGTCTTCAGTAGCTATTAAAAGCCACATTCCTTTTAAGGCAAATTTGAAACTACGAAGTCTTCCCCTAAAAAAACTGTCTTTTTTATTTTTCATAGGTTTATAGTTCTTTTAAAGCATTTTTATAATTTGGTTCATTAGCAATTTCTGAAACTTGTTCAGTATGCGCTATATTTCCATTTTCGTCTATAACTACAATTGCTCTAGAATGTAAGTTTGCTAGAGGACCGTTAACAATTTCTAATCCATAAGCTTTTCCAAAATTTCCCTCGGTAAAATCGGATAACATCGTAACGTTTTTAATGCCTTCTGCACCACAAAAACGAGCTTGAGCAAAAGGTAAATCTCTAGAAATACACAAAACGACTGTGTTTTCTAAATTTCCTGCCTTTTGATTGAATTCTCTCACTGAGGTAGCACAAGTTCCTGTATCGATACTTGGGAAAATATTTAAAATTATTTTTTTACCAGCATAGTCTGTCAAAGTTTTCTGAGATAAATCAGTACCTATTAATTTAAAATCAATAGCTTTAGTTCCTTTTTTTGGTAAACTCCCTGAAGTGTGTATGGTGTTTCCTTTTAATGTAATTTCTGTCATATTTTTTTATCAATTTCAAAAGTAACTATTTTTATTCAAAAAACTTTATTAGAAAGGGATAAGTTCTACCGATCAATCATCTTGTATTAATACTTATCTTCGCAGTCGAAAAAAAGATCAATCACCTTGAATATTTCTAAATATACTTCAGAATTTAAATATAATTGGAAGTTAGCAGCACCTGTAATGTTAGGTATGTTAGGACACACTTTTGTGAGCTTTATAGATAATATTATGGTAGGGCAATTAGGAACTGCAGAATTAGCGGCAGTTTCCTTAGGAAACAGTTTTATGTTTGTTGCAATGTCGATTGGAATCGGTTTTTCAACGGCAATTACTCCTTTGATAGCCGAAGCAGATTCATCAGATAATTTACAGCAAGCGAGATCGACTTATAAAAGTGGTTTGTTTTTATGCACAACCCTAGGGGTTGCTTTGTTTTTTGGAATTTATTTCTTAAAACCTATAATGTATTTAATGAATCAGCCGGAGCAGGTTGTAGCACTGGCAATACCTTATTTAGATTTGGTAGCTTTTTCATTAATTCCTTTGGTTATTTTTCAAGCAATTAAACAATTTAGCGATGGAATGTCTATGACAAGATATCCCATGTATGCAACCTTGATTGCAAATGTTATCAATATCATTTTAAATTATGTCCTCATTTTTGGTAAGTTTGGATTTCCAACGATGGGCATAGTTGGAGCCGCATATGGAACCTTAGCTTCCCGTATTGTAATGTTGGTATACTTATGGGTATTATTAAGATATAAAGAACGATCAGCACAAATTGTAAAAAATTTAAAAGTCTTTATTTTAGATTTTTTGATGGTCAAAAAAATCATCAATTTAGGAGCGCTTAGTGCCATGCAAATGTTTTTTGAGGTGGGTATTTTTACGTCAGCAATTTGGTTAAGTGGTTTGTTGGGTAAAAATCCTCAAGCGGCAAATCAAATTGCATTAAATTTGTCTACGATGACTTTTATGGTTGCGATGGGTTTAAGTGTTGCTGCCATGATTAGAGTTGGAAATCAAAAAGGCTTGCACAACTTCAAAGAATTAAGAAGAATTACTTTTTCAATCTTTTTATTAGGGGCTGTTTTCGCTAGTTTTTTTGCCCTCATATTTTTTATTTTTCACAAGAGTTTACCAAATATATATGTGGATTTAAATGATATTACAAATTACGAAGACAATAAGGAGGTGATCTTTATCGCATCAAAATTATTATTAGTTGCAGCATTTTTTCAAATTTCAGACAGTATTCAAGTCATTATTCTAGGAGCTTTACGTGGTTTACAAGATGTGAAAATTCCTACAATTATTACCTTTATATCTTATTGGATCGTTGGTTTTCCGATTTCTTATTTCTTAGGAAAAGAGGAAGCTTATGGTAGTTTTGGTATTTGGATGGGCTTACTCTCAGGATTAACTACAGCTTCTATTTTATTATTTATTAGATTTAATTCGTTAACTTTAAAACTCATTAAGCAAAAACATGAACTTACCTAAATTTTTATTAGCCGATAACAGTAATTTTCCAGAAGATATTTTTGTATTACATACAGAATTTCCACGTTTTATTATTAATTTAAAAGATGATGAAATAGAATGGTTTGAAGATTTAACAGGAGAAAATGAAGAAGATATCGCGACAGAATTAGCAGTTCTTATGGATAAAGCTGGTGCTTTTTACGATAGCGAAATGAAGCAATACGATTAATATACCTTCAGGTTTGCTCTTCGACCTTATACAGAAATCACAACATCAGTTGTATTGAGACCATAAAAGAGAACAAATTGTATCGCTACGGTTCTTTTTTTACTATAATTTGTAAAATTTGTAAGCTGTATTACAAATCGTTACATCCAAACAATACATTTAAAATACGATTTTTAAAAAAATCAAATTCGGAGCATTTAATAGTGTCTAAATTTCTATTATCTTCGTTTTAGTTTACAAAGTGATTTAAAATGAGTAGAAGTACAAGAGATTATATTATTATTGGTTTGAAAGGTATGGGCATGGGAGCTGCAGATGTTGTTCCAGGGGTCTCAGGTGGTACCATAGCTTTTATTTCTGGTATTTACGAAGAATTATTAACCTCTATTAGCAATGTCAATTTTGGCTTACTTAAAACCCTGAAAAAAGAAGGTTTTAAAGTTGCCTGGAAACAACTCAACGGTGCTTTTTTGACCTCTCTATTTCTAGGGATTTTCATCAGTATCGTTTCTTTGGCAAAAACGATTAAATATCTTTTAGAGAATGAACCTATTTTGTTGTGGTCTTTCTTTTTTGGTTTGGTAGTGGCAAGTATTATTTATATCGGAAAACAAGTAGAGAATTGGAATTATAAATTTCTTTTTTTAGCGATGTTTGGAGTTGCATTTGGGTACATCATTACCATTGCTTCCTCTACAACTTTAACAGAAATCAATTACTTATTTTTGGTTTTCGCAGGTGCAATTGCTTCTTGTGCAATGATTTTACCCGGTATTTCCGGATCCTATATCCTATTACTCATGGGAGTTTACCCTATAGTAATGACAGCAATCACCCAAAGAGATCTTACAATAATTTCAGCAATTGGAATTGGTGTAATTTTAGGCTTACTCTTATTTTCTAGATTATTAAAATGGCTTTTTAAGAAGTATAAGAATCAAATGCTAGTCTTATTAACGGGGCTTATGCTCGGTTCCTTAAATAAAGTTTGGCCATGGAAAACGACCATTTCAACTTATTTGAATAGTCATGGAGAAACCAAGCCTCTATTAGAACAAAGTATTTCTCCTTTTTCTTTTAATGGAGATCCGCAATTAATCATGTCAATTGTGCTCGCAATTATCGGTTTCCTTCTGATCATAGGGATGGAAAGGGTGGCACAACTCAAAAAATAAATGAAACAAGAAAGGTCTTTTTTACAACAGGGAACCCTTTTTTTTAAAGGGCTCATTATGGGAGCTGCTAATAAAGTTCCTGGTGTTTCTGGAGGAACTGTTTCTTTCGTTTTTGGTTTTTATGAAGAGTTAATCTTCTCGTTTAAAAAAATCAACCTTAAAGCCTTTCAACTCCTGTTTAAGGGTCGTTTTAGAGAATTTTATCAGCATGTAAACGGTCAATTTCTCCTTTTGATAATGGGGGGAAGTATTTTTAGTTATTTTACGATTTCCATAGTTTTAGATTATTTATTGGCATACTATGAACGCCCTGTTTGGAGTTGTTTTTTTGGGATGATTATTGGTTCAATTTATTACTTAGCCAAAGATTTTGTTGACTGGGATTTTAAAAATAGTATTTCATTGATTGTGGGTGTTGTAATTGGGTTGGCAATAAGTTTTTTATCGCCAGCAAAAGAAAATGACAATCTTTGGTTTGTTTTTATTTGTGGAATTATTGGTGTATCAGGGATGACACTTCCTGGATTATCAGGGTCTTTTATTTTAATTTTGTTGGGTAATTATGTGTTGTTATTGGTAGACTCCGTAAATGTTTTATTACACATAATTACAAGTCTTCTAATAGGTGATTTTCAAGTTTTATCAGATCCAATTAAAATAAGATATTTAAAAATAATTACTGTCTTTACTCTGGGGTCAGTTGTAGGTTTGATTTCTTTCTCTCATCTTTTAGCTTATGTTTTAAAAAGATGGTACCAAAGTGTAAATGCCGTAATAATTGGTTTTATAATCGGTTCTTTGGGAGTTGTTTGGCCATGGAAAAAAACAATCTATGCAACAGCAAACGGACAATTTTTAATTGACAACAAAGGAAATCAGATTGTTCAAAATTACGAACGCTTCATGCCCAATTTTTTAAATGTAGAAACTTGGATCGCAGTTTTTTATAGTATTGTAGGTATTGGAATTATTTTAGTTATAGATTTTTATGGTAGAAAAAGAAAATAAAACTTTTGGTTTGTTGGGAAAAAATATTGAATATTCATTCTCTCGTGGATATTTCAGTAAAAAGTTTGAAAAATTGAATTTACAACAACACAAATATGTCAATTTTGACCTTCAAAAAATAGCGGATTTTTCATCAATAATTAAGAAAGATTCACAACCTATAGCAGGGATTAATGTTACCATACCCTATAAACAGGAGGTGCTTCAATATTTAGATTTATTGGATGAAACTGCTCAAGAAATTGGTGCTGTAAATACAATTAAATTCCTAAAAAATGGTCAACTAAAAGGGTATAATTCTGATGTTGTTGGTTTTGAAAAATCATTACTTCCTTTATTAGAGAAACATCATAACAATGCTCTAATTCTTGGTACAGGTGGAGCCTCAAAAGCAGTTGCTTTTGCTTTGAAAAAAAACAATATCAAATTTAAATTTGTTTCAAGAAACACACAAGGACTGGATATCTTATCTTATCAAGATATAACGAAAGAGATTATTGAAAAGTATTCGATTATTATAAATTCGACACCAGTGGGAACGACACCAAATGTAGAAAACTCTCCCAATATTCCATATCAATTTATTACAAAAAATCATTTATTGTACGATTTAATATACAATCCTGAAGTAACACAGTTTCTCTCTAAAGGAAGAGCAAATGGAGCGATCATTAAAAACGGATATGAAATGTTGCAACTACAAGCCGAAGAATCTTGGAGAATTTGGAATGAGGAGTAATTTTATTAGTTTCTAGATAATTTGTGGGTTTTGTTAGTTGTCTGTATCTTTATACGAGATATAGTAGCAGTATATATATTAGACTTTAAACTTTGTAGGTATGTCAGAAAATAATGAAGAAAACGTCGATAAGATGGAAAATAAAGCACAGCAGGTTGAAAGTGAAGTTTCAAAGGAAGAGACCATAGAATCATTAGTAACCGTGACTGAAGAGACTGAAGTGACTGAGGAGACTGAGGAGACTGAAGAGATTGAAGTGACTGAGGAGATTGAAGTGACT
>JABAZI010000051.1:34988-44816 GCA_018608545.1 Polaribacter sp. | reverse complement strand
GAGATTGAAGTGACTGAGGAGATTGAAGTGACTAAAGATTCTGAAGTGATTAAGGAGACTGAAGTGACTGAAGTGATTAAGGAAACTAAAGAGACTAAAGAGACTGAGGAGACAGAAGTGACTAAAGAGACTGAGGAGACTGAAGTGACTGAGGAGACTGAAGAGACTGAGGAGACTAAAGAGACTGAGGAGACTGAGGAGACTAAAGAGACTGAGGAGACTGAAGTGACTAAAGAGACTGAAGTGACTGAGGAGACTAAAGAGACTGAGGAGACTAAAGAGACTGAAGAGACTGAAGTGACTAAAGAGACTGAGGAGACTGAGGAGACTGAGGAGACTAAAGAGACTGAGGAGACTAAAGAGACTGAAGTGACTGAGGAGACTAAAGAGACTGAAGTGACTAAATCGACTAAAGAGTCCGAAGTGAATGAGGTTATTGAGAAAATAGAAGAATCTATTGCTATAGACGCTGAAAAAGAGACTCCAAAGGAAATAGTAGTTCCTGTTGTAGATTATTCAAAACTATCTTTGGAGGAATTGGTTGAAGAACTTAAAAAAACACTTTCAAACAATCCTGTCCAGAAAGTAAAAAATCAGGTCGAGGCTATTAAGACGGCTTTTAATCAATCTTTTGGGGCCCTATTAGCAGATAAGAAAGCTGCTTTTCTAGAAGCTGGAGGGGATTCTATTGATTTTCAATTTTCGAGTCCTATTAAAACGGAATACAATTTACTTTTATCAGATTATAAAAAACAACGAGATGCTTATTACAGCGAGTTAGATAAGCAATTATCTATTAATTTAGAAAAAAGACTTTCTGTAATACAACAATTAAAGGAGTTAATTGAAAATGCTGACACAGCGACAATGTATAAGAGTTTTAGAGAGATTCAAGATACTTGGCGAACGATTGGAGCGGTCTCAAAAAATTATTATAATGATACCTGGAAAACCTATCATCATCATGTAGAGCGTTTTTATGATTTATTACACTTAAGTAATGATTTTAGAGATTTAGATTTTAAACATAATTTAGATGAAAAATTAAAAATTGTAGCACAAGCAGAAAAGTTAGCAGCAGAATCCGATATTAATATCGCATTTAAAGAACTTCAAAATTTACATAAAATTTGGAAAGAAGATATTGGTCCTGTCTCTAAAGGGATGAGAGAAGATGTTTGGCAAAAATTTAGCGCTGCTACGAAGAAAATTCATGATAGAAGACACGATCATTTTAGAGAAATGCGTTCTAAATATCAAGAAATTATTGAAAATAAATTAATTATCATAGCCAAACTTAACGCCTATGACACTTCCGCTAATAAATCTCATGTTGATTGGCAAAAAAGTATCAAAGAGATAGAAGAATTTAGGCAAGAATATTTTAAAGCAGGAAAATTACCTTATTCTAAAAGTGAAGATATTTGGCAAAAATTTAAAGCTGCTACAAAGAAATTCAATAGTGCTAAAAACACGTTCTATAAATTTGAAAAAAGTGGTCAGCAAGAGAACTTAAAAAAGAAAATAGCATTAATTGAACTTGCGGAATCTCTAAGAGATAGTGAAGACTGGGAAGTAGCGACCAATACATTAAAGAAAATACAATCAGACTGGAAAACAATCGGACATGTTCCCCGAAAATCCTCTGATGATGTATGGAAGCGTTTTAAAGCTGCTTGTAATCATTATTTTGATAGATATCATCAGCAGAAAAATTCTTTAAATATAGAGCAACAAGAAATTGTAGATGCTAAAAAAGCTTTTTTAGAAACTGTAAAAGAATTAAAAGAGCCATCAAAAGAAACAGTTTTAGATCTGATAAATAATTGGAGAAGCTTGGGAAAATTGCCAAGGAATGCAAGACATATAGAGAGTAAGTTTAGCAAACTAATTGATAAAGCTCTTGGAGATTTATCTTTGGATAAGAAAGAGATTAGTATGTTGAAATTCACTTACACTATAGATGGGTTTCACACAGATAATGATGTTCGAAAATTAAATTCTGAACTTATTTTTGTGAAGAAGAAAATAGATGAAATTGTCAGAGAAATTCAGCAATTAGAAAATAATTTAGGTTTCTTTTCTAATGCAAAAGATGACAATCCACTTGTTTTAAATGTTAAAAACCGGGTTCATGCTTTTAAAAATGATTTAGAGTTGTGGAATGAAAAGTTACGTTATATAAAAAAGCTAGATTATTAAAAGTAACGATAAAAAAAACTCGAAGCCTAGCTTCGAGTTTTTTTTATTTGATATTTAATTAAGAAAAGAGTGAATCCATTTTCGCCTTTTCTTCTTCGGCTAAAGTAGCGTCTACTAGAATACGACCACTATGCTCATCAATAGTTATTTTTTTTCTATTTGCTATCTCTAATTGAACTTGAGGTGGAATTGTAAAATATGAACCTCCAGAAGCACCACGTTCAATAGCTACAACAGCTAAACCATTTTTAACTTTGGTTCTTATTCTTGTGTAAGCAGCAAATAAGTGTGCGTCGATAGTTTCAGAAAATTCGGTAGATTTTTTAGATAATAATTCCTCTTCTTTTTCAGTTTCTTTCAAGATTGCATCTAATTCCGCCTTTTTGTGGGTTAAATGTTTTTCTTGTTTCTCAAGTTTTTCATTTGTTGCGTTGATTACTTCTGTTTTTTGAGCAATCTTTGCTTTGAACTCAATAATTCTCTTTTCAGCCAATTGAATTTCTAAATCTTGGTATTCAATTTCTTTGGATAAAGAATCAAACTCTCGGTTATTTCTTACCTTTTTTTGCTGTTCATCGTACTTTTTCATTAACCCATTAGATTCTTCAATAGCTAACTTCTTGTTATTAATGTCAGTTTCTAAGTTAGCAGTATCTTGATTTAAGTTAGAAATACGTGTGTTCAGTCCAGCAACTTCATCTTCTAGATCTTCAACTTCTAAAGGTAATTCACCTCTAACGTTTCTTATCTCATCAATTCTAGAGTCTATTAATTGTAAATCGTATAAAGCTCTTAATTTTTCTTCAACCGAAATTTCTTTCTTCTTTGCCATGGTTATATATAATATATAGGATTTGTACTTTCTTCTGATAAAACGATTGCAAAATTACTAAATTTTTTTGTAAGATAATCAACCAAAAGGTTTTTTGTAAACTGTTCGCTTTCATAATGACCGATATCTGCCAAAATAATCTTGTTTTCAGCTTTAAAAAACTCATGATATTTGAAATCAGCACTTACATAAGCGTCTGCTCCAGCTTTTATAGCGTCAGAAATCGCAAAACTTCCAGACCCTCCGAGTAAAGCTACTTTTTTTATCTTTTTATTAATCAAATTAGAATGACGTATGCAAGCTGTTTTCATTTTTTCCTTTAGGAACAATAAAAATTCGTTTTCTTCCATTTCTGTTGGTAAATCACCAATCATACCCATTCCAATGTTTTGATGCACATTTTCTGTGGTAAGTAGGTGATAGGATATTTCTTCATAAGGATGATTTTTTTGAAGAGACGCTAAAATTATAGCTTCATTTTTACTTTCATAAAGTACAGAAATTTGGGTTTCATTTTCCGTATGGTTTTCTCCTTTTTCCCCTATGGTTGGGTTTGAGTTTTGATTCCCTCTGTAGGTTCCTTCGCCATCTATATTGAAAGAGCACCGATCATAATTACCAATATTTCCTGCTCCAGCGTTAAAAAGTGCATTTCTTAGTTTTTCAGCATTTTCTATTGGTACAAAAGTTGTTAATTTTTTTAGAATGCCTTTCTTAGGAAGTAATATTTTGTTGTTTTTCAATCCTAGAACTTCACTTATTTTGGCAGAAACACCGTTTTTTGAGTTATCTAATGCCGTATGTGTGGCGTAAATAGCAATGTCATTTTGAATTGCCTTTAATACCACTCTTTCTACATATGAATTTCCATTCAATTTTTTTATGCCACCAAAAATTATTGGATGAAAACTAACAATCAAATTACATTTTTTAGTAATTGCTTCTTCTACCGTTTTCTCTAAAGTGTCTAGCGTTACTAGAACGCCAGTAACAGAGTCACTGTAGTTGCCGATTAACAAACCAACATTGTCAAAATCTTCAGCATAATCAAGCGGAGCCAATTCTTCTAAGTAATCTGTAATATCTTTTATGATCATAAATTAAAATTGTGTCGAAACCCAAAGTTAGTATTTTTCATCCATCAATCCATAAAAATGACTTATTTTCGTATTGATGAAATTTGTTCGCTTTCTTTTATTTCCTTTCGCAATCATTTATGATATCGTAACCACCCTTCGTAATTTGTTTTTTGACTGGGGAGTTCTAAAACAAACCTCATTTAAAACACCTGTAATAGTGGTCGGTAATTTAAGTGTTGGAGGCACTGGTAAAACACCTCAAATTGAATACTTAATTCGCTTATTAAAAGATGATTTTAAAACCGGTGTCTTAAGTAGAGGGTATAAGCGTAAAAAACAGGGCTTTATGCTGTTAAATGACACTCATACAGCTCAAGAAGTTGGCGATGAACCCTTGCAGTACTTTAAAAAGTTTAAGAAGATCTCTGTGGCAGTTGATGCCAACAGAGTCGCTGGGATTTCAAGATTATTAGCTGCGGTGTCTCCTGAAGTTTTTTTATTAGATGATGCTTATCAACACAGAAAAGTTAGGGGTAGTTTGTCTCTTTTATTGACAAAATATGATGATTTATTTACAGATGATTATTTATTGCCAACAGGGAATTTAAGAGAAAGTAGTCGAGGAGTAAAAAGAGCGGACCTTATTATAGTAACGAAATGTCCTTCCAATATTACAGCGTCCTCTAAAAACACTATTCGTGAAAAACTTAAAAGATTTGACAAGACTCTTTTTTTTACAACAATTAGTTATCATCAACAAACCTCTGGAAGCCAACGTATTTCAATAGAGGATCTAAAAAAGTATGAAGTTTTATTAGTTACAGGAATTGCAAATCCTTCTTCGCTATTGTCTTTTATGGATGAAAATAAAGTAAATTTCTCTCATTGTAAATTTCCCGATCATCATCACTTTACTGACAAAGATATACAGGTTATTAATGAACAGTTCGCTCAGTTAAAATCGAATAAAAAACTTATTTTAACAACAGAAAAAGATTATGTTCGTTTGGAAAATAGGATAGAAGAACTCTCTTTTTTAGAAATAGAAACCACTTTTTTGTCCGAGCAGGAAAAATTCAATTCAATTGTAAGAGATCAGTTAAGATAAAACCAACATTATGGACTGCTGGTTTTTATTTCTTTTGGTCTTTTTTTAGAATAAGCCTTAGCAACTAATTTTTAGTTACATTTCCATGGAGTGATATACGTGTTGTACATCATCGTCTTCCTCTAGTTTTTCTAACAACTTTTCTACATCTGCTTGCTGGTTTTCGTTTAATTTTGTTGTATTGGTTGGGATTCTTTCAAAACCAGAAGATAAAATTTCTGCATTGTTTTCTTCAAAAAATGACTGAATGGCTCCAAATTGTTCAAAAGGTGCATAAATAATGATTCCCTCTTCGTCGTCAAAAACTTCTTCAACTTCAAAATCGATTAACTCCAATTCCAATTCTTCCATATCCATTGTGATGTCTTCTTTTTTAATTGTGAAGTTACAGGTATGATCAAACATAAAGACAACAGATCCTGAGGTCCCTAAATTCCCATCACATTTATTAAAAGCTGCTCTTACATTGGCTACTGTTCTATTATTATTGTCTGTAGCTGTTTCTAAAAGGATGGCAACCCCATGAGGTGCATATCCTTCAAAAAGTACTTCTTTATAGTTTGCTGTGTCTTTATCAGTTGCTTTTTTAATAGCACGCTCAACATTGTCTTTAGGCATGTTGGCTGCTTTTGCATTTTGAATCACCGCACGCAAGCGAGCATTTGTTTCAGCATTAGGCCCTCCTTCTTTTACGGCCATCACAATGTCTTTACCAATTCGAGTAAATGTTTTTGCCATTGCGGACCAACGTTTCATTTTCCTTGCTTTTCGAAATTCGAATGCTCTTCCCATTTTTAATATTTTTTTTCTATTTTATTTTATTACAATTTGAATTATAGTACTGAACTATTTTAGGGATATCTTGTACCTTAAATCCTTTATTTTCTGATTTTTCAACGATCCGTTGGCAATCGTTTAAATGTTTTTTTATAATTTCTGACAATCTCTTAATTTCTTGATCTCTAACTTGAGGTTAAGGTTGTATTTCTAAAAATAAGAGTAAGATTTTATTTTTTATGATCATACCTGTATTATTCCCATATTAAATTGTTTTTCAATAGGAGCATGATTCGCTGCTTCAATACCCATAGAAATCCAAGTTCTCGTTTCTAACGGATTGATTACCGCATCGGTCCACATTCTTGCTGCAGCATAATAGGGTGAAGTCTGCTCGTCATATCGTGATTTAATTGCATCGTATAACTCGGTCTCTTTTTTTTGGGTTATTTTTTCTCCTTGTTTTTTTAGGGAAGCCGTTTCTATTTGTAGTAATACTTTTGCAGCAGAGTTTCCACTCATAACTGCGAGTTCTGCACTTGGCCATGCAGCAATTAATCTTGGATCGTATGCTTTACCACACATCGCATAGTTCCCTGCTCCGTAGGAATTCCCGATGATAATGGTAAATTTTGGAACTACAGAATTGCTTACGGCGTTCACCATTTTTGCCCCATCCTTTATGATTCCACCATGTTCAGATTTACTACCCACCATAAACCCAGTAACATCTTGTAAGAATACTAGAGGTATCTTTTTTTGATTACAATTTGCAATAAAACGGGTAGCTTTATCTGCTGAGTCGTTATAAATAACGCCACCAAACTGCATTTCTCCTTTCTTTGTTTTTACTAGCTTTCGTTGATTGGCTATAATACCGACAGCCCAACCATCGATTCTAGCATAACCCGTTAAAATGGTTTTTCCATACCCTTCTTTGTATTGTTCAAATTCAGAATTGTCAACCAATCGCTTTATGATTTCCAACATATCATATTGCGCGTTTCTTTCTTTTGGAAGAATTCCAAAGATCTCTTCTTCTTTTTCTTTTGGGGGGAATGCTTCTTTTTTGCTAAAACCGGCTTTGTTAGCATCGCCAATTTTATCAACGATAAATTTTATTTTATCTAAAGCATCTTTATCATCTTTTGCTTTGTAATCTGTTACCCCTGAAATTTCACAATGGGTGGTTGCTCCTCCCAACGTTTCATTGTCTATGCTTTCGCCAATAGCAGCCTTTACGAGATAGCTTCCAGCTAAAAATATACTCGCAGTTTTGTCTACAATCAATGCTTCGTCACTCATAATTGGTAGGTAAGCACCTCCCGCAACACAACTACCCATAATCGCAGAAATTTGGGTTATTCCCATGCTACTCATGATGGCATTGTTTCTAAAAATTCGTCCAAAATGCTCTTTATCTGGGAAAATTTCATCTTGCATTGGTAAATAAACACCTGCGGAGTCTACTAAGTAAATAATAGGAATTTTATTTTCCATAGAGATCTCTTGTGCTCTTAAATTCTTTTTTCCTGTGATAGGAAACCAAGCACCAGCTTTTACGGTGGCGTCATTTGCAACAACGATACACTGTTTCTCTTTAATATAACCAATCTTCACAACCACACCACCAGAAGGGCATCCTCCATGTTGTTTATACATTTCTTCCCCTGCAAAAGCTCCAATTTCTATGGATTTAGAATTTGTATCTAAAAGATAATCAATTCTTTCTCGTGCAGTCATTTTACCATTTTTGTGGTGTTTGTCAATTCGTTGTTGACCACCACCTAGTTTTACTTTTACAAAACGCTTACGTAAATCTGAAAGAAGTAATTTGTTATAATCTTCGTTTTTATTGAAGTTGATGTCCATAGGAGTTTAATGCTTATTTTATGCTAAATTAAGAAATATTCTTTTGAAAAAATCATAAAAATGATCGATGGTTTTTTGATCAAAAAGTTTCCTATTTTTTGTGATTAAAAAAAGTATTTTTATCTTCTCAACAGAGAAAAATGTCCTTTTTTATTAACGGGTACTTTACTTGTATTTGCGGGGATCAATTGCACACGAAACCAATAGTCATCAGAGGATAATTTTGTTCCATTATACGTTCCATCCCAACCTTGGCTATCTATTGGGATTTGTGCGACTAATTTTCCAAATCTATTAAAAATATCAATGCTACTATTTGGATAAAATATTTTATTTGCACCTTTTACGGACCAGACATCATTTTTACCGTCACCATTAGGTGTAAAGAACTTTGGAAATTGAATGACAGAGATTTGTAATTCTGTGTCAGGAGCACATCCATTTTTGTCGTTTACAGTAATGGTATAAATACCTCCCTCAAGATTTTCGAAAATCGGTTCATCTTGAAAACCAGAAAATGGATATCGTTTACCGGTATCTTCATTTGTAATTGCAAATTGATACTCTCCAGGGCCTAAGTTATTACTTATTATATCGATACTTACAGAAATAATATCCGTATTACCAATGTTAGTTGCTTCGTCGATAATGGTAATGAAACTTTCTTCTAGGGTAGCAATATTAGATTCTTTAACAACGATTGTTCTACTCCGAGAACATCCATTGGGTAATATATCACTTGCTGTTACCGTATATTTACCCGCAGTTGTTACTCCTAAAGTCCGATCACTTCCTATTATCTCACCCGCCTCGTTGGTCCATTGATAGTCGTAAATTGCATCTGGATTTTCAGCCTCTAAAATAAGTGGTGTATTGTTTAAACAAACAATCTGAGGATCATCAATGTTTTCTTCTCCTATTACAAAAAAACTAGGAAGTGGTTTGATATTAATTTTAAAAGATAAACGGGTGTTTTCACAAACAATAGGGGAGTTTTTGATGTTTTCTACCCGTACAAAGATTTCTTGTCCATTGAAATCATTTTCAAAGATGTTTTCATCTAGGGCAGTATCTAAATCTCCTATTTCAGCATCTAGTGGAGTAGCATAAAACCTTACAGAAAAATCAGCAAACTCAGTAGGGTTGTAATATTTTAGGATTTCAGGTATTTTATTTTTTAGAGTAATGTCTCCATTTTTTCCATTCTCATCATCCGCATCGACGTCAGTGGTATTATCACAATCAGTATAATCAGAAATATTTAGAGGAATATTCGGTTCAGGATAAATGACTAATTGGAAAGTGCTAAAAATAGAGCTACATTTATTGCCTCCAAGATCAAATACTTTTACAAAGATGGTCTGAGTTGCCGGATCATCAGAGTTGAAATTAGCAGGGAATGAAGTTAGTAGAGGGTCATTTTCAAAATCAGTTAGGTTCACAATTCCATTATCATTATCCGCATCATTTTTTGTAAGATAGTACTTTACTATATGATCAGGTTTTCCAGCTAAAATTTCATCGTTTTTAGAAGTTAAATTTATATTTTGAGCGATTCTATTCCTAGGGTCTCCATCAGAAGGAGTTACCACATCACATACCGGAAACGCAGTAATGGTAGTTGAAATGCTAGGAATCGGATTGACAATAATTTTAAAAGAAGTTGGGTTGTTTATACATCCATTAAGATTTTGTACACGCACATAAATCGTTTCCTCACTGATATCACCACGAGACCAACCGGCTTGCGGGGTGTTTGTATAGTTGACAACATCAGCATTGGGAATCCCCGTACTAGTTACATCATCTGCATCTCCTTGCGAAGTATGATAAGTAACGGTATAACCCAGCCCTATTTGCGCCGTACCTAAAATTTCTTCCTCTTTATCTCTTAAGTTTATTCCTGTATTTATTCCATCGAATGAGTTTGTACCGGCACCTTCATCACACAACTCAAA
>JABAZI010000051.1:0-34888 GCA_018608545.1 Polaribacter sp. | reverse complement strand
AAATCGTCACAAACAGGAGGTTGCAGCGCATTGAATGGGTTGTCAGGTGTTTGCCCCACGTTAATTGTTAGAGTTACCAAGTCTTTAGAACACCCTTGATCAGAGATTACTTTGACATACACCGATTGTGAGGTATTAGCAATTACAAGATAGGAGGTTGGAGTTGCAATAAGAGTGGCTCCCGTTGGGTCTTTATAATATTCAAATGTTAGGTTGGGAGTGGATGAGATATTGACCTCTGAGAGCGTTAAGTTTACAGTAGGGTTGGGGTCAATGGTGGTGATGCATTGCTCTAAAAATGTTGGGTTTTCTTTAATTATTGGAAGTGGATCAACAATTAAGAAAAAAGACATCGAGGCATCAAAACATGTCGGATCAGCTTTATTTTCTAATCGAACAAAAATTTCTTCATTATTTATAGCAACGTTTCTGTAAGGTACATCTTTAGGAATTATAGTTGAAACATCAGGTGTTCTGGCTCCAAGTGCTGTTGTGTGATAAGAGATGTTATAAAGTAATGGATCTAGCCCACCAGGCCCTCCTAGAATAGCCTCATCTTTGGTGTTTAATAAAAAGGCATCATGATACCCAAAGTTTGGGCCAGAAATATCAGTGTCACAGGCACGATATGGGCCTGGATCTACAGCAACGGGTAATCCAGAGACTGTTAGGGTAAACGAAGTTATTTCAGAACAGGTATCAGGGGCCAACTTGTTATGAACTCTTGCATAAATAGTTTGAGAACTTGGAGTATTTACCTCATAGTCCTCTGGTAAATTTGTACCCGCTACGTTATTCTTAGCTTTCAAAGGATCATCAAAATACAATACTTCAAAAATAGTATCATCTAAGCCGTCTAGTATTTCTTTACTCTTGTCTGATAATGATGATTTTCGAAAGTCAAAAAAAGTTGGAACAGTGGCATCTAAGACACATTCATAAATTGGTTCTGGTATTGGTTTTGCCCTCGGAGCCTCAAAAACCTCCAAGTTAAAAGAAGCATTGTATTCAACAGGATTACTGCAATCATCCTTCCCTTCAATTTTTAATTTATAGGTTCCTTTATTTGTTAATTGAATATTAGTTAAATTTAAACTTGTTTGGGTTGAACTGTTAGATATTTGTGTTTCTACAGTTCCACTAACAAAAGTCCAAATATAATTTAAGTCGTTGATGCCGAGTATTGCTTCAGGTTTAATAACTTTTACGCTTCCAATACAAGTTTTTAGATCTGTATTGTTTGTTTGAAGTCCTGTATCGTCGTCTGAAATTTTTATGGGTAATAAAAGAGAGGCAATAAATGGTGGCAAGCCCTGGGTAGAGAGTTTGCCATTTAAGTTGATTGCATTTTTGGTAAATACAATATCTGCAGCATTTGCTGTTGGATTTTCTATTACATCTAAAGAAGTAGCAAAACCATTAGCATAAGCAAGAGGGATGGTAGCATAAATTTTTCCATCGGGACCTAATTGTAAAGCACCTCTATAACCTCCCTCAGGGTAGTCAATACTTCCAGGGACTTGAGTGTGAATTAGTTTTCTAGATCCAGGAATATCTGTTGCTGTTAAATCGAATTGAAAAAGTTTGTAGGTTACAGCAGGATTTGCTAATCGACTTCTTCCGCCAGAGGTTGTAGAAAGATAAAGTTTCTGAGAGTCAGAAGAAAATTCTACACCATAAGCTTCACCGAGTCCGCCAACAATTCCATCAATAAGTTTAATTTCACTACTAGATACTTGACCAGTCGCATTGTTAAAATCATATAAAATTGCGCTATTCCCAAAATCATCAGATTGATTCGTAATAGCTAATTTAGTTCCGTCTGGTGATATTTTTAAATAGCCTCTTCTTTCTGCTGTATTTGGGACAGCTGATATTGAAGGAACTGTATTAATTCCTGTAACGTCCACTAAATAGGAATAAAATTGATTATCTACAGCAGACACTACCCAATAGGTGTTACAGGTTGCACCTTTTACTGCAGCAACTTTTTCTTCCCAATTATTAAATTTTCCATCAGATAAATCCTCATAAAAAGCACCATCACTATTTTCATCGATTAATTGTCCAATTCCTCCATCTAAGCTCATGTCTATAGTGAATACATTCAAGCCTTTTCCATTTTCTATGATGTTACCAAATCTATCCCTATCTGGCCCATCATCCACCGTAAATAAATAATAAATTGAAATGGAGCCTGGTTTGGGAATGATCATGCCAGATTGTGTACTTGAAGGGTCTCCTTTTAAATCGTCCGCGAAGGAACCATCCTCATATTTCATTATGTTATGATTTTTATCCCAGACTGTGATTCCGTCGGAATAAAACAATAATTTCCCATCTTCGTCAGAAAATGATGAACAGCCTTCATATGTATCAATTTTTCCATCAGTTAATGCGGTCGGTGGGTTGGTGTTAAAATCCAAACCAGCATTTTGTCCAAAATACCAAATATTGGCCTCTTTTTGAGAAAATGATTTTAAAGCAAAAAATAGGAGTAAAAGTAGGTGGAACTTCTTCATTTGATAAGGGTTAGTTTTTACCCAAATATACTATAAAAGTATTATAAATCCCTCTTTTTTAACAGTACATAGGATAAATAGATAAAAATAGCAGTCCAAACCAATACAATAAAAATTGAACCAAATTCTACTTCGGACTTATCAAAGGTTTTTCCCATAGAGTTCGCTAAGGTTTTTACAGCTCCAAGTCTTGAAAACGGTTGTTTAATAAGGTTTGAGATTGCTTCTCCTGGGAGAAATTGCATTATAAAATCTACAGATTTAGAGGTGCTTTCGGCTGCTCTGTATACCCAAAATAAATATCCTTTAAAAATTCCTTCTCCTATAAACCAAACGACCATGGTACCCACTGCAAAGGCCGATCTTTTGACTAAGATTCCAAAAAAAAGTCCCATGGAGAAAAACCCTACGAGTTTGATAAAAAAAGCGATTAGATATTCTAAATCTGTTACGATAATTGAAAATTCATTGTAATCAGAATACACCAACCCTAAAGTTAGAGAGATGAGAAAAACAAATAGTGTAGAAGTAATCGAAAAAACAATGACCGTGTAGAATTTTGAAAGAATAAATTCTTTTTTACTCAATCCATCAATTAAATTTTGTTTCAATGTTTTGTAACTGTATTCGTCAGACATCATAGAAACAATAACGAGTAATAAGAAAAACTTCAAAATAGCTGCCACATAGGTGTTAAAATGCCAGATATACGGAAAATTAAAAATTCCTTGATCGGCTAGATGCAATTTGAAATCTCCAAATTCAAATTTGATAGTAGATACTAATGCGATACATATGAGCAGTCCAAAGTAAATAATGGAAAGTGTTTTACTGGCTTTGTTATATTTTAGTTTATCAAATTCTATGGATAGAAGTCTTAACATCGCGATGATTTTTTTAAATGATTATTGATTGTTCGTTAACTCCAAGAATTGTTGTTCTAAACTTGGTTTTCGTTTGACCAGATGAGAGACTGAAACTCCATTGTCAAGTAAATAGGCATTCATTTCACTTGCTTTCATCTCCGCTGTTAAATATGCAATAATAACATCCCCTTCTTCTTTGACAGTACCAATGCCTTCGTGTTCTTCTAAAAGGGATTGTAATTTGCTCTTTTGAGTCTCTGAACTAAGTTCGAATAAGCCTTTTGAGGCGGTCATTTCATCGACACTTCCACTATATAATTTTTCACCTTTTCTGATTACAATTACATGAGAACATACTTTTTCAACTTCATCGAGTAGGTGGGAGGCTAACAAAATGGTCGTTCCTTTTGCCGCAATACTTTTAATGATCTCACGAATTTCGTGAATTCCTTGTGGATCCAATCCATTGGTTGGTTCATCTAGGATTAATACTTCTGGGTCGTTTAAAAGGGCTGAAGCAATTGCTAAACGTTGTTTCATTCCTAAAGAGAAGGTTTTAAACAAGCTGTCTCTCCGTTCAAATAAATTTACATCCGTAAGTTTTTCGTTGATTTTATCTGTAGAGACCTCTTTAATTTTACAGATCAAGCGTAAGTTTTGAGAAGCTGTCATATAGGGGTAAAAATTGGGACGCTCAATAATTGCTCCTACTTTTTTTAGTGCTTCATGTGTCGTTCGTTTTCCATTGAACCATGTGAATTCACCAGAAGTTTTATTCACAACATTTAAAATGATTCCTAATGTAGTAGATTTACCACTTCCATTTGGACCTAAAATTCCGTAAACGTTTCCTTTTTTGATGTTGAAAGAGAGGTTTTTTACGGCTTGAATCTGTCCGAATTTTTTACTAAGATTATTGAGAGATAAGATCGTTTCCAAAGCATTTTTTTTTAATCGTTCTGAATTATTAAACGAGTATGTTTGGGTTTTGTTACAATCAAACTCACAAATATGAAACGGGATGGAATCTAATTTAACAAATTAACAAGAAGATGGAAGCGTATTTTTAATATTCGTTGTAGTCAAAACTATCATAATCAGTGAATTCATCATCAATGTCTTCTTTACCTCCAAATCCGTCATCGAGCTTGTCTGCCACGAATTCTTTTTCTGGCGCTTCGTCAGGAATTTCACCAACAGTTAAAATACATTGCGGTAAATCGTTTCTTTTTTCATCAGAAATTTCAATAACATCTACATAAAATGTCCACATTTTTAAAAAATCATATACATAGATTAATTTATCATCTTCTTGTGGTAAAACATCTTTTAAAATACAAGTTTCCATAGAGATTCCCTCCCCAGACTCTTCCATGTTAAACAAGGGGATCTCTTCACCTTGAGTCCATTCAGAATCGGTTCGGTAAAAAGAGGCCATTTCTTGTCCTTTAAAACCAAAAGACTTTGCAATGGTTCGGTGTAAATTTTCTAAATTGATATCAGCATCGAACAAAATTGTTCTAATAACATCTTCATTTGTGTCTAAAATTATGCGTATTTTGTACATGTAATAGTTTAACTTTTTCTACAACAAAAATACAAATTTTTATGTGTAATTTTACATTAGTTTTATAACCTATGGATAAAAAAGAAATTTTAGTAGTTTTTAATAAAAAATGTAAAAACACGTTGATGGAAACTCTTGATATTGAGTTCGTTGACTTTGGAGAAGATTTCTTAACAGCAAAAATGCCCGTTACAACCAAGGTACATCAACCTCTTGGTCAATTGCATGGTGGAGCAACTGCCGCATTAGCAGAAAGTGTAGGAAGTGCCGCTTCTAATTTTTTTATAGATGGTACAAGTCAGTATGTAAATGGTATTCAGCTGTCTATAAATCATTTGAAAAGTAAAATAGATGGAGTGGTGTATGCTACAGCAAAAAACATACACAAAGGAAAAACGACGCATCTGTGGGAAGTTCGTATTATAGATGAAAATGATGCCTTGATTTCCGTAGCTAAAATGACCAACATCGTGCTTACAAAAAAATAATTTTACCTGTCTATTGGAACTCCTTTTTAATAAAATTGAAACGCATTACAAAAGAAATTTGCCATTTGTAGCATATCGAAAGCCTTCTTGTGAAGAAGTTTCTTCTTTATTTATGAATACCGATCAGTTGTTCTATACCAAAGACTTTACCGAAAGCGGATTTATTTTTTCTCCTTTTAATAGTGATGAGAATACTATTTTATTTCCAATAAAAGAAGCAGATTTTATAACCGAAAAAATTCAAATCGAGGAGCGTTTTATATTGAAAGAGTCGCCTTTAAATGTGGATGAAGCTAACAAAGAACAATACATTCATCTAGTAGAAAAAGCCCTTGGACAGATTAATAACAAGGTATTGAAAAAAGTAGTTGTATCTCGAAATGAAGACATAGTACTTGAGCATTTTAATCTATTAATTACATTTAAAAAAATATTAAAAACCCATCCAAATGCTTTTGTATATGTTTGGTTTCATCCTAAAGTTGGTTTGTGGTTTGGAGCAACTCCTGAAACACTTTTAACTATTTCTGGCCAACAATTTGAAACAATGTCCTTAGCAGGAACACAAGTTTTTGTTGATCACAAAGTTGTTTGGAAAAATAAAGAGCTAGAAGAGCAACAATTGGTTACTAATTTTATTGAAAATCAATTAAAACCATTAACAACAAAACTTGTTATAGACAAAACTGAAACAGTAAAAGCAGGAAATCTGTTGCATTTAAAAACAAGGGTTGACGGTGCTTTAAATAGTTTTTCTTCTCTGAAAGAGTTGATAAGGGCTTTACATCCGACACCAGCTGTATGCGGGCTTCCTAGAGAAAAAGCTAAACTATTTATCAATACAAACGAACCGTATAAAAGAACCTTTTATACGGGGTTTTTAGGAGAGCTTAATTTTGAAAACAAATATTCATCTCTTTTTGTTAATTTAAGGTGCATGACTGTTGATGATTCTGTTGCTACTGTTTTTGTGGGTGGAGGGATTACTAAAGAGAGTAATGAAAATAAGGAATGGGAGGAAACGATTGCCAAAACTAAGACCATGAAGCAAGTTCTTTAAAAAATAAAAAAACCATAAGTTGTTACTTATGGTTTTTTTATACGTTAAGCATTGAGTATGCTATGAATGGGTTCTATAATTAAAATTTTAATTTTTTAAATATCGTCGAAAGAAACATCCGTAAAACTTTGAGTAGATGTTGTTTCATCGGTTGTGTTTACTTCTTCCTTTTTAAAATCTTTTTGATGACGCTCACTAATTACTTCACTCCCTTTTTCATTTAGTATGTAATCGGTTGCTTTCCCTAACATTTCTTGAAAATCACTAAAATCTTCTTTGTACAGGTATATTTTATGTTTTTGGTAACGGAAGCTGCCATCGTCATGTGTAAACTTTTTGCTTTCCGTCACAGTTAAATAATAGTCATCTGCTTTTGTCGCTCTTACGTCAAAAAAGTAAGTTCTTCTTCCTGCTCTTAATACTTGTGAAAAAATTTCTTCTTGTTCAATTCTCTCTGCCATAATTCTTAAATAGTAGTTAAAATATTTTTTTTACTTAAACAAATCTAACAAAATATTTAATGTAGCAATGTTAAAGACTAATTTTTTTTTCTAAAAGTTGTTGTTCGTATAAACTTTTATAATATCCATCGACATGTATCAAGTCGTTATGAGTTCCCTTTTGTATGATTTCCCCATCATTTAAAACAATTATTTTATCGGCTTTTTTAGCAGATGAGACTCGATGACTTACAATAAAAGTAGTAATGTTTTTAGAAATTATTTCTAAATTTGATAAAATTTTCTCCTCTGTTTCAGTGTCAACAGCAGAAAGGCAATCATCAAAAATTAAAATCTTAGGTTCTTTTATAATGGCTCTAGCAATTGAAATACGTTGCTTTTGCCCTCCAGAAAGAGTAACTCCTCGCTCTCCTAAAATGGTTTTATATCCATTGGGAAAATTGATGATATTATCGTGAACATCAGCATTTTTAGCAGCTGAAATAATTTCTTCTTTAGTTGCGCTTTCTTTCCCAAATTTAATATTTTCTTCGATACTTTCTGAAAATAAAAAAGGATCTTGAGGTACAAAACCTATCTGACTGCGAACAGCATTTAAATTCACCTCCTTTATAGGAATCTCATCTAATAACACGCTTCCTATTTTAGTGTCGTACAACCTTGAAATTAATTCAATAATTGTTGATTTTCCAGATCCTGTTTTTCCTAAAACAGCTAAAGTTTCTCCAGATTTAACAGTAAAATTTATGTTTTTAAGTGCTGTGATGTTGGTATCGTCATAAGTAAAAGTAACATTCTTAAAAGTAACATTTCCGTTTAACTCAGAGGAAAGTGTGTTGGTGTTTTGTATCTCTGGAATTTCCTTTAAGAACTCATTGATTCTCGCTTGGGAAGCTTCAGCTTGCTGTACCATTGAAGTAACCCAGCCAACTACTGCAACTGGCCAAGTAAGAATATTTACATATAACATAAATTCTATGATCGTTCCGAATTGAATTTCACCGTTTATGTATTGTGTGCCCCCAATATAAATTACAAATAAGTTACTAATTCCGATCAATAAAATCATTAAGGGAAAAAATAGTGCATTTGCTTTTTGAAGGTGAATATTTTTCTCTTTACTTTCGTTTGCGATTTTATCAAAATCTTTGATTACGGAAGTTTCAATACCATAAGATTTCACGACATTAATTCCAGAGAAAAATTCTTGATTAAAGGTGGTTAGTTTCGATAAATATTCTTGAACAATGGTACTTCTTTTATGAATAACTTTACTTAAAATAAATATTGAAATTGATAACAGCGGGAAGGGAATTAGCGTGTACATTGTTAGTTTTACATCGATGCTAATCATTTGTGTGAAACCAACAGCAAATAATACAATCATATTTATACTGTACATAATAGCCGGCCCAACATACATTCTCACTTTTGAAACATCTTCAGAGATTCTATTCATGAGATCACCAGTCCTGTTTTTCTTGTAGAAGTTTAATGACAATCTTTGATATTGTTGGTAAATCTCATTTTTTAAATCAAATTCTATCAATCTTGAAGTAACAATAATAGTCTGTCTCATTAAAAAGGTAAAGAAACCAGAGCACAAAGCAACACCAACGATAAGTAGTATATTGATAAATAATTGATGTTTTACTTCTTCTAGATTTGTAATTTCTCCATTTTGATATTCTTCAACAACGTTCAAAGAGTCTCCTATAATTTGAGGAATTTTTAATGTTAAAAATTTAGATAGAACGGTAATTAAAATACCGATTAATAGTTGTCTTTTATATTTAAAAAAGTAATTATTTATATATTGTAGTTCCTTCAAACGAGATTGCTTTTAAAAAAAATAAAATTACAATTAATTTAATGTACCCAATTATTTTTTTTGATAAAAAAAAATAGTTTTCCAAGATACAAATTCGATATGAAATTAATTCTTGAAAAAGACTCAAAAGTTAACAGGATAAAAGTAAAATAACACTATTTTTGCATCGAAAATTATATATAAGTTCTTTAGAAAATGATCAATAGAAGACATATTAGAGTTAAAGTTATGCAGTCTGTGTACGCTATGTTACAATCTCACAATGATGATATCATTAGAGAAGAAAAATTTTTAAAACATAGTATTTTAAAATTGTATGAATTGTATGTCTTGAATTTACAGTTGTTAGTAGAGGTTCAAAAACTAGCTGCGAGAAAAATGGAGCTATCCAAAAAGAAAATTCTTGCCACCAAAGAAGATCTTAAGCCAAACACAAAATTTATAGACAATAAAATTATAAATACAATTTCAGAAAGTGTCAGTTTAGACGGTTTTATTTCCCTGAATAATATTAAAAACTGGGAATTAGACGATGAATATGTGAAAATTATTTTTGAGGAATTACTGCAAAGTGATCTGTATAAAAATTACCTAGATACTGCAGAACAATCCTATAAAACAGACAAAGCTTTTGTGGTTAATTTTTTCAAAGAAATTATTGCACCGAATGACAAGTTAGCAGACTATTTTGAAGACAATATGATTTCTTGGGTAGATGATATTCCTTTTGTAAATACTTGGGTTGTGAAAACTTTAGGCAATCAAAAAGAGGGCAAGGTGTTTGTTTTAGGAAATCTTTATAAAGACACAGATGATGAGGACTTCGTTTCTGAAATTTTTAAGAAAACAATCTTAAAACACAAAGAGTACGAAAAAGATATAGAAGATAAAACACCGAATTGGGAAACAGACAGAATTGCAGACATTGATATGATTCTTATAAAGATGGCAATTGCTGAATTTATAAATTTTCCATCAATACCAACAAGAGTTACAATTAACGAATACATAGAGATATCCAAAGATTATTCTACAGAAAAAAGCAGCTATTTTATTAATGGAGTATTAGATAAAATCTCGAAAGACTTTGTTCAAAATAATAGAATTGTAAAAATTGGTAGAGGTTTGTTGTAAAGTTAATTGTCCAAGAACATTTATTTATTATTTTTGTTAAAAAACAAAGTATTCATGAAAATAACAAAATTTTTAGTGTTGGTTTTAATTACAGCTTCTTTTTTAACAAGCTGTAAAGATGCTACGAACATTACCGCAAAGATTAAGAAAGAGAATTTAGTCAATGCAAAGTCGAGAGATTCAGAAATTAAAAAAGGAGCTGCATCCATTTCTTTTGATAAAAAAGAATATGATTTCGGTACCGTCAATGAAGGTGATGTTGTTGAAACTAGTTACTTAGTTACCAATTCTGGTAAAACAGATTTAGTAATTACCAATGCACAAGCATCGTGTGGTTGTACAGTACCTGTTTGGCCAAAAAATCCAATAAAACCAGGAGCTACAGGAGAGGTTAAAGTGAAATTTAATACTTCGGGGAAGCCAAATAGACAGCAAAAAACGATCACTTTAACAACCAATACAGAATCTGGTAGGGAAGTGTTAACATTGAAAGGTTCTGTAACACCAAAAGCAAAAAAATAATTATGTATAGTTTAATTTTTTTACAACAGGGAGCTGGAAGCTTAATGAGTATGTTGCCATTTTTAGCAATCATTATTGTGTTTTACTTTTTTATGATAAGACCACAAATGAATCGTCAAAAAAAAGAAAAAACTTTTCAAGCAGAAATTAAAAAAGGGACTAAAGTTGTAACATCAAGTGGAATCCATGGTAAAATCGCAGAAATAAATGCTGCCGATAATACTGTATCTGTAGAAACAGGTGCTGGAAAGATTAAATTTGAACGTTCTGCAATTTCAATGGAACTGAGTAATAAATACATCGCTTCTACTAAAAAGTAAAAAGCGAAATTTTAAACGAGTTAGTGAGTTATGTTCTTTATAGGCATTGCTCACTTTTTTTTGTTTAAAAGCTTTTGTGTAGATTGCATAAAATATTATTTTTAATTTGAGAAATACTACAAAAATATCGAAAAGTTTTATTGGTTTTTTAATAATAACTGTTGTAATCTGGTTTTTGATTACGCTCTCAAAAGTTTATATAACTACGATTACCCTTCCTGTAAAATATGCGCATCTCTCTCAAGATAAGATTCTTCAAAATGAGCCCATAAATGAAATTGATTTTATCATTAAATCATCTGGGTTTAATATCATAAGATCTAGATTTTCAAATCAAATGATAGAAATTAATGCAAGTGTTTTGAGTAAAAAGGCTACATTTAAGTATTATCTTTTACTTAAAAATCAAAAAAATAAGATTCAAAGACAGTTTCGATCTGGAATTGAGATTCAAGAAATTAGTTTGGATACCGTCTATTTAGAATTAGGGAGTTTGATTTCAAAAAAAGTACCTCTAATACCTAATTTAGAGATCAATTATCATATAGGATATGATATCTTAGAGTCCGAAGTCATTCAACCAGATAGTATTTTAATATCCGGGCCAGAAACCTCTCTAAACAAAATAGTTAAAATTGACCTAGAGTTGCTTAAGCTAGAAGATGTGAAGTTTGATTTCTCTGAAAAAGTTAAAATTTTACGACCAGAAAATTCAAAGAATTTAAAAATTAGGAAAGAGTTTGCTACCATTTCAGGAAAGGTAGAAAAGTTTACTGAAGGTGTTTTTGAAGTTCCTTTTAAAGTACTTAATCTTTCCAAAGAAGTTGATTTAACTTCATTACATAAAACTGTAAAAGTTTATTTTGTAGTTGGTCTTTCTAATTTTAATAAAATTGATAAAAACTCTTTTGAAGTTGTCTGTGATTACACGTTATCTAATGAGAATAAACTTGATTATTTAGTACCTAAAGTGACAGAGAAACCAAGTTTTATTAAAAGCTTCAAGGTCGTTCCAAATAAAATTGATTTTTTAATTCAGAAATAAAATGGTAGTTGGTTTAACAGGAGGAATAGGAAGTGGTAAAACAACCATAGCAGCCCTATTCGACGAGTTTGAAAATGTTGTTATCTACAATGCTGATTTTGAAGCAAAAAAAATAATGAATTCTTCCTCGACGATTAAATCAAAAATTATTCAGCAATTTGGAGAAAAATCCTATTTAAATAATCAATTGAATAGCGCTTACATAGCGTCTTTAGTTTTTAATGACAAAAGTAAATTAGAACTTCTAACCTCATTGGTTCATCCAGAGGTGAGAAAACATTTTCAGTATTTTAAGAATCTTCACGCCCATAAAGAATACATACTATATGAAAATGCAATTCTTTTTGAAAGTAAAAGTAATTTAAATTGTGATATTATTATTTCTGTTTTTACACCCTTAGACATTAGAATAAAAAGAACAATGCTAAGAGATCAAAGTTCAAGAGCAGCTGTAGAATTTAGAATTAAAAATCAATATTCAGAAAAAATAAAACACTTACAATCCAACTATATAATTTATAGTTCCACTCAAGAAAAGGTTAAATCTCAAATAATAAGAATCCACAATATTTTAACAAAAAAACCTTGTGTGTTTGATTAAAGTCTAATGATAATGTTAATTTATGCACAAAATTTAGGTAAAACTGTTAATTTTTTAAAAAAAGCATTAATTTTTTTAATTTAAAGTTCTAACTTTGATATATGGGTAAAAGAATGTTTGTTCTCATTGTTGGATTAATGAGTATCTCATTAATTGGAATAATTGCAATTCAACTTTATTGGATTAACAATACCATAGAAAGCAAGAAGCAGCAATTTAAGAACGACGTACAAAAGACTTTAAGTCGTGTTTCTGAGAGAATAAATGAGAGAGAGGAAGCCGAATTTGAAAAACAAATAGACGGTTTAATAGATAATATAGGCTTAGCGACCAATGCTCAAATTAAAAACTATTTTTTTCAACAAATCGATACTACGACCAAACAGCGCATTACATTTGGTGGAACATTTTTAGAAAAAAATTTTAAATTACCTACTGATTTTTTAGATAATGATACGATCATACTAAAGAGAGTCTCAGGCAAACAAGATTTTTTTCAGACAAGATTAATCAAAGGGGTTGATAATATTTTTAGTAATGAGGATCAAAAAAGATATTCGTTTACTAAAAGATACAAAGATATGGAGAAACCATATTTTAATCGAGCTTTAGAAGCTTACAAAAAAACCAAGCCTCTTCATCAAAGAGTCAGAAATAGAGAGCTAAATACAACAATTAAAGAGGAATTAGAAAAACGAAATATCAAGTTAGATTTTAAATATGGTGTATATAGTGTAGATGGTTTAGCTACAAAATTAAAATCTGGCTATTATACGATTAATAAAAAAGACAGTTATCGCTATCCTTTTTTTTTAAACCCAAACGGTGAGGTAGAGTATGAGTTATATGTTACTTTTCCGACCAAAAACAAGCACATACTTTCGGAGATATCGAATATTTTAATTTTATCTTTATTTTTTATCTTAATCATTATACTTGCTTTCTCAAGTTCTTTATATCAATTAATAAGACAAAAGAAAATTTCAGAAATCAAAACTGATTTTATAAACAACATGACGCATGAATTCAAAACACCGATTGCGACTATTAATTTAGCATTAGATTCTATTAAAAACCCAAAGATTATAAATGATAATGATAAGGTTTTGCGGTATGTTCGAATGATAAGGGATGAAAATAAAAGAATGCATTCACAAGTAGAAAATGTCCTAAGAATTTCTAGTTTAGAAAAAAATCAAATAGAGATTAGCAAAGAGGTCATTGACATGCATGATGTAATAGAGGATGCGATCACACGTATAAATTTATTGATAGAAGATAGTCAAAGTTCTTTGAATGTTCAATTAGAAGCATCAACAGCTGAAGTGATGGGAAATCATTTTCATTTAACGAACGTAGTTGTTAATATATTAGAAAATGCTTTAAAGTATTCTGATGGTTTGCCAAGAATAAACGTAAGCACTGATTCTACAAATAATTATTTTATCTTTAAAATAAAAGACACAGGAATCGGAATGAGTAAAGTTGTTCAAAAGCAGGTTTTTGATAAGTTTTATAGAGCGCAAAAAGGAAATATTCATGATGTAAAGGGTCATGGGCTTGGTCTCGCTTATGTAAAACAAATAATAGATAAACATTATGGTGAAGTTCTGGTTGAAAGTGAAAAAGGGATCGGAAGTGTGTTTACGGTAAAATTACCTTTAATTTAAAAAAAAGTATAACAATGGAAAGTAAGAAGATTTTATTAGTAGAAGATGATCCAAATTTTGGAACTGTCTTAAAGGATTATTTAACATTAAATGATTATGATGTTACGCATGCTAAGGATGGAATAGAAGGGTTAATTATGTTTAAAAACAGCGATTATGATCTTTGTATTTTAGATGTAATGATGCCGCGTAAAGATGGTTTTTCTTTGGCGCAAGATATTAGGGGAACAAATAAAGAGGTTCCAATAATATTTTTAACTGCAAAAACTTTAAAAGAGGATGTTTTAAAAGGGTATGCCGTAGGGGCAGATGATTACCTAAATAAACCTTTTGATTCAGAAGTATTGTTACATAAAATTAAGGCAATCTTACAAAGAAAGGGGATTGATAAATCTGCTGATTTTGAACAATTTGAATTTAAAATAGCTGGTTTTTTCTTTAATTCTAAATTAAGACACCTCTCTGTAGGTGAACATGGAGAGCCCATAAAACTTTCTCCAAAAGAAAGTAAATTATTACGAATGCTAGCAATTCATAAAAATGATTTAATGCCAAGAGAATTGGCCCTTACAAAAATATGGAGAGATGACAATTATTTCACCTCAAGAAGTATGGATGTATACATTGCGAAGCTTCGTAAATATCTGAAACCTGATGAGAATGTAGAAATTTTAAATATTCATGGAGAAGGTTTCAGAATGTTAGATAAATCCTAGAAGCCTATAATTTTTTTTTTAATAAACTTAACTTGTTTTATCATTAAGTTGAGTTTTTGTAGTTTTATAACATGGCAAAATTTATAAAAATATATAATGACAACCCCAATCAGCAGTTGGTAGATGAAGTTGTTGCTGTATTAAAAAAAGGAGGACTTGTGATATTTCCAACCGATACTATTTATGGTTTGGGTTGTGATCTTAAAAATAATAGAGCATTAGAAAGACTAGCGATGTTAAAAGGTGTGAAATTAGAAAAAGCAACATTTTCATTCATTTTTAATAATTTAAGTCACTTATCAGATTATGTAAAGCAGTTAGACAGCCCTACTTTTAAAATACTCAAAAGAACCCTGCCAGGACCCTATACTTTTATATTACCGGGGAGTAATACCTTACCTAAGGTATTTAAAAAGAAAAAAACAGTAGGGATTAGAATACCTGATAATAACATAGTACGATCAATTATAGAGACCTTAGGGAACCCAATTGTATCCACTTCGATCAAAGATGAAGATGAGGTCTTAGAGTATATTACAGATCCAGAATTGATTTTTGAAAAATGGGAAAAAAAAGTAGACATAGTTATAGACGGTGGTTATGGAGATAACTATGCATCTACAGTTGTCGATTTAATAGATGCTCCGGTTATTATAAGAGAGGGGAAAGGGCGTGTTGATGTGTTTTAAGTAATCAAGTCATTTACTCTAAATCGCAGCGATTTTTGTTCGCTATTTTAAATTTTTAAATTTTATTCTGTGAAAGATAAAGTATTGACTCACGATACTTGTATGTTTGAAATAAGACGATTTTTTTTGTAATTTTTTTCGTTTTTTTAAAAATTTAATTGAATTTTTATATAAACTTATATGTGCTTTGATAATTGCTAGGGTATGGATAGGTCTTAACTCAATTATGAATTTAATACCCGCAATCCCATCTAAAAGCAATCGTGAAAAAATGACGAATAAAAACCTTTCTTTTGGTACGTTTTTAACCACATTTAGAAGGCTGTTCCTGAAATTTAAAAATGTTTTGTGAGGATTTGTTTCTTTTAAGGTAGCTCCGCCAACATGGTAGACACTCGATGATCCTACGTATTTTACCTTGTATCCAAGATTTTGAGTTCTCCAGCACAAATCAATTTCCTCCTGATGTGCAAAATAATCTTCGTCTAAACCTCCCACTTCATGATATACTGTTGATCGGATAAATAAACAAGCACCAGAGGCCCAGAATATTTCGGTTTCATCATCAAATTGACCATGATCTGTTTCTAAATAGTTGAAAATACGTCCCCTACAATAAGGGTATCCAAATATATCGATAAAACCACCTCCAGCACCTGCGTATTCGAACTTTGTTTTTTCTTTAAAGTCTAATAGCTTAGGTTGAATAATAGCGGTATTTATATCATTTCTAAAAGCTTCAGTGATGGGTTTTAGCCAGTTTTCTGTAACTTCGACATCAGAATTTAAAAGACAATAAATATCTGCGTCAATAGTTTTTAAAGCATCGTTGTACCCTTTTGAATATCCTCCATTTTGACTGTTTTTAATGATTTTAACGGATGGAAAATGAGTTTTTACATAAGATACAGAGTCGTCTGTTGAAGCGTTATCAGCTATGTAAATAGTAGCTTCATCCAAACTAAAATTAACGACAGAAGGTAAAAATTGTTCTAATAATTTTTGGCCATTCCAATTTAATATGACGATTGCTGTTTTCAAGTTCCGCGAAAATACAGATTATAAATTAGTTTATGCTTAAAGTTCTCTTAATAAAAAAGAACTTCTTATGATTTGTAATCAGGAAGATTTTTTAAGAAAATATAGGTTTTATTTTTGAAATCCATTTTACAATAAAAATGAGTTAATCCATTCGTTACAATTAAAAATTCAGCTTTTAATTGTAAATTATAACGTGCAATTTGATCAAAAGTTTTTTGTGAAATTTTAATTGAAGGGGCTTTGCATTCAATAATAACCTCTGGTTTTCCATCTGAATTGAATATTAAAATATCCGTTCTTTTTTTTAAATTATTGATGGTTAATTGCTTTTCTATTGCTATTAAAGTTTCAGGGTATTTTTTTTGATCAATCAAAAAATGCACAAAATGTTGACGTACCCATTCCTCTGGAGTTAGTACCACATATTTTTTTCTCAATTTATCAAAAATAAGCGTCTTATTTTGACTATTTTTGAGTTTAAAATTATAAGTTGGTAGATTGAGTGTTTGCATCAATCAAAAGTAATAAAATGAACGAGATTAGAGCCATTGTTTCAGATATTAAGAAGGGAAATATAAAACCTATTTATTTTTTAATGGGTGAAGAACCTTACTACATCGATAAAATATCTGATTTTATAGAACAAAATATTTTGGATGAAACTGAAAAAGGTTTCAATCAGCAAATCATGTATGGAAGAGATTCAAGTATTGAAGACATTGTTTCATCTGCGAAACGATATCCCATGATGGCTGATAAACAGGTGATAATTGTTAAAGAAGCCCAGGATCTGAGTAGGAATATCGAAAAGTTAGTTTCCTACGCAGAGAATCCACAACCGACAACCGTACTCGTTTTAAATTATAAATATAAAAAACTTGATAAACGTAAAAAGTTGTGCAAAGCAATTGCAAAGTCTGGTCTACTTTTTGAAAGTAAAAAACTATATGAAAATCAGGTTTCAGATTGGATTCGAAGAGTTTTAAGTGGAAAAAAATATCAAATTGAGCCAAAGGCAGCTCAGATGTTAGTTGAGTTTTTAGGGGCGGATCTTAGTAAAATATCAAATGAATTGGATAAACTGTTACTCATTCTTCCAAAAGAGCAAATTATTACGGCCTCACACATAGAGGATAATATTGGTATTTCTAAAGATTTTAATAATTTTGAACTGCGTAAATCGTTGGGGGAAAAAAATATTGTAAAAGCAAATAGAATTATCAACTATTTTTCAGAGAATCCAAAAAATAATCCTCTAGTAATGACAATTTCTTTGTTAAATAGCTTTTTTACACAGTTACTTATGTTTCATGCACTCCAGGATAAGTCAAAAAATGCTGTTGCTAAAGCAATAGGAGTAAGTCCTTATTTTGTCGATGAGTATTTTCTTGCGGCGAGAAATTATCCAATGAGAAAAGTAGCAAGCATCATTGCACTACTTAGAGAAGCAGATGTAAAAAGTAAAGGAGTAGGAGCAAATCAGTCTCAAAATGATATTTTGAAAGAATTGTTGTTCACTATTTTACATTAATTTTTACTGACTTTATTGAATTCGTTGATCATAAAAAAAGCCCAAAACAAGACACAGATTCCAACAAAAATTGAAAAATACAGTACAATATTATTTGCGTTCATACTTGATCAGTTTTAAATAAATAATTACTCCTAATAAAGTAGGAGCCCATAATCCAATAAAAATTCCATGTAGTTTTTCTCCGGTTAAAAACAGGTATTCTGATAACAATATTATGGAAGCGCAAAGTAATAATATTAGGAGATTACTCAAACCAATTTTTTTTATAAAATTCATAACCCTATTAAATTTCAATAAAATTAATAAAATTAATAAATATAAAAAAATATTTTTCTTTTAAATTACTATTATTGCTATAATTTTATTGTGAAATTTACCATACATAATGATACATTTATTCATTAAACCCCTGTTTTTATTATTTTTAACGTACATTGTAAACCAAACAACAATCAACATTACATGAATAAGTTTGTTATATTATCTGTGTTACTTCTGTCGTCATTTTTAATGCCTGCACAAGAGTTGCCTCCGATCAATACATACATAGCAAAAGACTACAAGGCTGAAAATCAAAATTGGTCTATTTCTCAGTCTGAAAATAAATTTATTTATATTGCTAATAACAAGGGTTTGTTGGAATTTAATGGTGCTTCTTGGCAGCTGTATCCTACACCAAATGAAACGATAATGAGATCTGTTAAAGTTCTAGATGATAAGATTTTTACAGGTTTTTACATGGATTTTGGTTATTGGAAAAAAAATAATTTTGGTGAATTAGAATTTTCCTCAATCGCTAAAAAATTAAATATCCAAATGTTAGAAGATGAACAGATTTGGAATATTTTAGAAATTGATGGATGGGTTCTTTTTAAATCTTTGCAGAGAATTTACCTCTATAATTTAGATACAAATAAGTTAAAGATTATTGAATCTGAGTTCAACCTTCACAAATTAACAAAAGTAAATGAGTTTATTTATTTCCAAGAAGGTCAAAAAGGTGTTTTTAAAATTGAAAACGGAGAACCAAAGTTGGTTTCTGATCATCAAATTTTAAAAGAAAACATCATAGTTGAAATATTTGAGAAAGAAGATAAGTTGTTGTTTTTAACTCAAAAATCTGGCTTTTTCTATTTAGACCGTGGAGTTCTTAAAAAGTGGAAAACTTCTTCGGAAAAATTGCTTAAAAATATAACAGTATATAGTGCTAAGTTACTTAGAAATAAGGAGTTTGCTTTGGGAACTATTTCTGATGGTTTTATTTCTTTAAACAGTAAAGGAGATCTTAACTTTCAAATAACTCAAGATTCAGGTTTACATAATAACACTGTTCTGTCTGTTTTTGAGGATGTTGAAAATACCATTTGGTTAGGTTTAGATAATGGAATTAATAACATAAATAGTACTTCGCCTTTTAAAATATATAATAACAATAGTAATTTTATAGGTACAATTTATGCATCCATTGTTTTTGACAACAAATTATATTTAGGAACCAATCAGGGTCTCTTTTATCGAAATATTGATTCTGATGAAAGTTTTAAACTAATAGAAAATACTCAAGGTCAGGTTTGGAGTTTGAAAATCATTGACAATCAGTTGTTTTGTGGACATACTTCTGGTACTTTTCTAATCAATAAGAATAAATCAACCTTAATTTTTAACAAACAAGGAACATGGATCTTAAACAAGATAGATAAAAATATTATTATTCAAGGTTGTTATGATGGATTGTACGTACTTGAAAGAAAAAACAATATTTGGAGATTAAGAAATAAAATTAAAGGATTTAATAATTCTAGTAAATATATTGCAAAATACGATGCGTTTAAATTTTTTGTCAATCATGAATACAAGGGAGTGTTTAAACTTACTTTAGATTCTGATTACAGAGAGGTCATTCACCTCACTAAGGAGGAATCTTTAAAAAAGGGTCTACATTCTTCATTAATTTCTTTCCAAGATAAAATTATATATTCAAGTAAGAGTGGTCTTTATTTATATGATAATAAAAAGGATTTTTTCAAAAGAGATAGTATATATAGTAAGTTAGTCTCTGAAGATAATTTCATTTCAGCAGAACTGGCCTTTAATCAGTCAAATACAATTCTTTGGTCTTTTTCTAAAGAAACGATTAACTATTTGATTCCAGGTAAATTGAGTAATAAACCTATTGTTAATAGTATCCCTATTTCTGCTTCGATACCAAAGGCAACGTATGGTTATGAGAATATCATACATTTAGAGGATCAAAAATATCTTATTGGTACTTCAAATGGTTATATCGCAATCAATTTAAATAAATTAAATGAAGCGAAAGATTTTAAAGTGACTATCAATAAAATTAATAATTACATCTTAGATAAACCTAAAAACAAAGTAAATTTATTTGAACAAAGTGAATTTTCATCTGATGAAAATAATTTTGAATTTTATTTTGGAGTGCCTAGTTTTAGTAAATTTAAAAGTATTAAATATCAATACATATTATTAGGTCAAACAAAACAATGGAGCTCCTTATCTGACTCTAAATCTGTATTATTTGAGAATATTTCTTACGGTACCTATACTTTTAAAGTGAGGGCCATTGTTGGGGGGGAATTGACCGTTAATGAAGCGGTTTTTGATTTTGTCATTGACAGACCTTGGTACTTGTCTAATGCACTAATAATAATTTATGTGATCTTATTTTTATTGGTATTCTACTTGTTTCACATTACTTCAAAAAGATATTATAAAAAACAAAGAGAAGCTCTGTTGGAGAAAACTAAAAAAGAGGCTGCTCTTAAAGAACTAGAGAGTTCTCAAGAAATTATAAAGCTTAACAATGAAAAATTAAGAAGTGATATTGACAGTAAAAATAGAGAATTAGCTTCTTCAACTATGAACATGATTAAGAAAAATGATTTCTTAAATAATATAAAAAACGAGTTGGTTACTGGAGGAGATAAGAACGTTTCTAAAGTGGTAAAGATTATAGACAAAAATCTAAATAATACGGATGATTGGAAAATGTTTCAGGAAGCATTTAATAATGCAGATAAAAACTTTCTTAAAAAGGTCAAAGATAAGCATGCGAATCTAACCCCAAATGATTTAAGACTTTGTGCGTACCTTAGGTTAAATTTATCTTCAAAAGAAATTGCACCACTTTTAAACATCTCTCCGAGAAGCGTCGAAGTTAAAAGGTATCGATTGAGAAAAAAAATGGAGTTACCCCATGATTCTAATTTAACGAGTTATATTATTGAATTGTAATACCTCTTCGCAACTTTATTTGAACTATACATTGCTACAACAAAATACATAACTTCATTTTCTAATTTTTATTAACTATTATTAAAACCCTATATTTGCTATGTTTTCCTAAAAAAAAACAATGTATATTTTTTGTAGTGGTTTTTTTTATGGATTTAACAATAACTTATCGTTAAATTTATCAAAAATTAAAATAATGTTTTTATGAGGATACAATTTACATTTCTATTTGTTCTTTTGTTTAGTTTAAGCGCCATGTCGCAAACACTGAATATTGAAGGAGTTATAAAGGATGCAGAAAATGGTGATACACTTCCGGGTGTAAGTATCATTTTGAAAGGATCAAGCAAAGGAACGCAATCAGATTTTGATGGCTTTTACAGTTTGAAAAATGTTGAAAAAGGTGCGACAATCGTATACCGATACCTAGGGTATAAAGTAAAAGAGGTTATTGTTGATGCAACGATAATGAATGTAATGATGGAAACTGAAGCAGAGTCTTTAGGAGAGATTATTGTTGTTGGTTATGGTACACAACGAAAAAAAGAAGCAACAGGAGCAGTATCTGTTGTAGATTCAAAAACTATTGAAAAATTAAATCCTACAAGAATTGAGCAAGCTTTGCAAGGTCAGGTTTCAGGAGTTAACATTACTTCTAATTCAGGATCACCTGGTAGTGGTTTAAATATTCGAATTAGAGGTGTTTCTACCAATGGAGATAACAGTCCTTTAATATTAGTAGATGGTAACCGAATTACTGACTTATCGGTAATCAATCCAAATGATATTAAAAGTGTAAATGTATTAAAAGATGCAACTGCTGCAATCTATGGTGTACTTGCTGCGAATGGTGTTATTTTGATTGAAACCAAATCAGGAATTAAAAATACAGATTTAAAATTTACGGTAAACACCAATTTTACGTTACAGCAAACTAGTAAAAAAATCGACTTACTCAATGCAGCTGGTTTAGCAGCTTATGTTAATGAAGCGACTAATTCAAGTAAATATTTCATACAACCCTCTACAGGTTTAGTTTTTGATCCTAAAGTGAGTGCTACAGAACCACTAGCGAATACAGATTGGCAAAATGAAGTTTTCGAATTAGCAGGAATGTATGACGCGAACATCAATGCGAGTGGAGGAACCGATAAAATTGCCTATTCCTTTGGAACTTCTTTCCTTACTCAAGATGGAATTATAGGTTTAGAAAAATCAAATTATAACAGACTTACAGCGAGAGCTAATGTAAGATATGATCTAACTGACAAATTACAACTAACTGCAACTACTATCTTTACACATTCACAAAAAAATTCTTTGGCAGAAGGTGGTATTGGTGCAGTATTATACAACGCTGTGAATGCAGACCCTTTTACATTGCCAAAAGATCCGAATCCTCTTAGAGATGCTGGTTATGAATCATTACGAAATGGTTATGGAATTGTACAAACAGGTGCGATAGAAGTTTCTAATCCATTGTCACAGATTGCAAGCACATACAATAAAGCTATCGTAGATAAAATAAGTCCAACTTTGGCAGCAACCTACAAATTTAACGACAAACTATCTATTAGAACAAAGTATTTAATGAATCATGCTGTTGTAAAAACAGAAGTATTCAGACCGTTGGTTTTCTTAGGAGGTAATAAGTCTTTAAGTAGAACAACCAACAACGAGTTTTCACAAAATGAAGATACTTACGATGATTATACTTGGAATAACATATTAACCTATCAAGACACTTTTAACGATGCTCACAATCTTAAAGTGCTTTTAGGTCATGAAATGTTTGAGACGAAAGGATTGTTTGCAGGTCAAAGTGGTATCTCGTTAAAAGATGACGGGAATTCGATCGATATGGCTAGTATTGCCAATTTTGAAACTATAAATCCTCGTTTTCAACCTGCAGCTATAGAAACTGGAGGAAATCAATTTAAGAATCGATTATTGTCTTATTTTGCAAGATTAGAATACAACTACAACGAAAAATATTTATTATCGGCATTGATAAGAAGAGATCAATCTTCTAGGTTTAGTAAAGTCGATAACTTTAATGTTGGTTATTTTCATGCAGTTTCTTTAGGATGGAATCTTACAGAAGAAAATTTTCTTAAGGATAATGACTTTTTAAACTCTCTAAAATTAAGAGTTAGTTATGGAGAATTAGGAAGTGATAGAGTTTCAGGAGGGAATTTCCCGTATGTAGGGTCTTTGAACGGCGAAGGTGTTTACAGTAACAGTCTGGAAGTTTCAGAATCGGACTTATTGGTAGGAATAGCTGAAGGTCAGCTAGGAAATCCTTATTTAAAATGGGAAACGACTTCTACAGGTAATATTGGTTTAGATGTAGCGCTTTTAAATAATAAGATTTCTTTTAATTTAGATGTTTACAAAAAAACTACTGATGATTTATTAATACAACCACAATCTTCAGCTTTAACTGGAGTTGCTGGAATTGGTTCTAGTGCTCCTGCAATTAATGCCGGAACGGTTGAAAACTCAGGAGTTGAATTTTTAATTTCATATAGAGACCAGTTCTCAGATGATTTTAAATTCAATGCGAGTTTTAATTTCACCAGCATTAATAATGAAGTAACTTATGTAGGTAACCTAGCCGGTTTCGAACAAGGTGGTGGTTTTGGAGTTGGTACTGGAATTGTAACTTCTCGCATGGAAGCAGGGCACTCTCTGGGATATTTTTATGGATACAAAACAAATGGAATTTATCAAAATCAAGGAGAAATAGATGCTTTAGATGCAAATGCACCTGTTGAGAATCTTAATGTGTATCATAAAGGAGCAGGAGTGGGAGATTTAAAATTTGTTGATACAAACGGAGATGGATACATTTCAGAAGAAGACAAAACAGATATTGGAGATCCTATTGCAGATATGACAGCAGGTTTGAATTTAGGTTTTTCTTACAAGAATATCGATTTTAGTTTATCTGCAGTTGGTTCCTTTGGAAATAACATGGTTAGAGATTATCAAAGATTTAATTTATTAGCCAACAAAGGTGATAGAGTTTTAGATCGATGGACACCAACAAATCCAAGCAATACAGAACCTAGAGCAACCTCTGGAGCTTCTATTAATACAGATTTATTTTCTGATTATTATGTTGAAGATGCATCCTTTGTTAGAATACAAAATGTACAATTAGGGTACACTTTTAATAAAAATATTTTAGATAAAATAAAATTGAACAGCCTTCGTGTGTTTTTGTCAGCAAATAACCTTCACACATTTACCAATTATTCTGGTTATGACCCTTCTGCTTCTAGTGGAGATGCAATTGGAGGTGGGATTGATAGAGGTTTCTATCCAGTAGCAAAAACATTCATTTTAGGACTTAGCTTAACTTTTTAATATTATAAATTATGAAAACACTTCAAGTAAAAAAATACAGCAAAATTTTTATATTTAGCTTCGTACTCGCTTCCATGTTTGTTTCATGTAATTCTTATATAGACGAACTAGAGCCAATCGCTCAAGATTCAGATGATTACTTTAATTCACCTGAAGATTATGAAAAAGCCTTGATTGGTGCATACGATATGTTGCAAACGACTTATCTAAATATTTTAACCATCGTAGGTGCTTCGGATGACATTATTCTTGGTGGAGATCCTTTTACTTATGATCAACCCACTTTGCAAAGAGTAGATAAAATGGATATAACTCCTGCAGACAACAACCAATTGAGAGATATATGGAGATTTATGTATGCAGCCATGGGAAGAGCAAATTATATTCTCGAGTTTCAAAATAAAACAGATTTTGAAGGGAAAGACGAAATTTTAGCTCAGGCTTATTTCTTGAGAGCTTATTTCGCATTTGAATTAGTTAAATTCTTTGGAGATATTCCATTATCTGTTGAAGAAAGAAACGGAGTCTCTAGAATTCAAGACAAACGAATCAGGATTGGAGAGCAATACGATGTAAATAGAGTAGGTAGTATTGCAAAAGCATATGCTTTAATTGAGGAAGATTTAAAAGAAGCTATTGCTCTTGGTTTACCAACTTTTACAACAGATGCAAGTCTAAAATATAAAATTACCGAGACAGCTGCACAATCCTTACTTGGTAAAGTCTACCTGTACCACGGTACATTTGATAACTCTAAATTTAGTGCGGCTGCAACTGAATTAAACAAAGTAATTAACAGTGGGTTTTACAGTTTGCCTTCGACAAATGTGTTTGAAAAAAGTGGAGAAAACGGTCCTGGTTCAGTATTTGAAGTTCAGTATACAAGTGTAGAAGGTGCTGGTTGGGGTTGTATTCAATGTAGTGAAGGAAATTACTTGCCTCAAAATAATGCTCCTAGGGATTATACTGGACCTGTATACAAATCAGGTTGGGGATTTAGTTTGCCTACACAGCAATTATATGATGCATATGCAGCTGGAGATCAAAGAAGAGATATTACTATCTTGAAACCAAGCGCTACAAGTTACTCACCAAGTAGAGAGAACACAGGTTATTTTACTAGAAAATACCTTCCTACTAGAGAAAATGAAAGTAATAGAAATGGTTCAGATCCTTTAAACTATGACAATAATTACAGATCTATTCGTTATTCAGATGTGTTATTAATGGCTGCAGAGGCTGCAGCACAAAGTGGTGGAGTTAATGCAATTTCTTATTTAAACCAAGTTAGAAACAGAGCTTTTGGAAACAATTCTCACGATTATCCTTATAATGGAGAATCAGATTTATTGGTAGCTATTGCTGATGAAAGACGTATAGAATTTGCAGGTGAAGGACACCGTTTCTTCGATTTGGTAAGAACTGGTAAGGCAAAAGAAGCCTTTGATAATTATAATGCAACCAGACCAGACCAAACTGCAGAAACTGAAGTTACTTTTGATGAAAATAAAAATGAAATATTTCCAATTCCTTTAGTAGAGTTAGAGCTGGCAAATGCGCTAAGTACTTGGGGACAAAATCCAGGATATTAAAAAATACAAGTTGTAAAACACAACTTGTTGAATACGTTAATTAACATTAAATTAAAAACAAAAATTATGAGTTTATTAAAAAAAATGAGTTTCTTGCTTTTTGCAAGTTTACTAATTGTATCATGTTCTAGTGATAGTGACGATGATACAGGAGGTGGTTCTACTATAACCATCAGTAATCTAGATTTCAGTGTAGATGCATCCGGTTCAGGAAACATTGTTTCCGTATTACCTACTGCAGATGGAGCTACTTCTTATTCTGTAGATTTTGGTACTGATGCTACAGACGATGTGATAGCAACAGTAGGGCCTGCTGTTTCTTATACATATCCTCCAGTATCTGCATCATATGATATTACTGTTACTGCTTCTGCTGCAGGTGCAGACGATGTAACTAAAACGACTACAGTTAATGTTGTGGTAGAGCAATCAGATTTAGTTGGTCAATGGGTTCTTTTACATGAGGCAAGAGCTTTATGGGTTGGAGAAACTATGGAAGTTTATGCAGCTGGTGGTCAATGGTGGGCAAATTCACTTTCTGATTTAAAATCGAGAGCATGTTTTTTTGACGATATTTACGAGTTTAAAGATGACATGTCTTTTCACAATATTTTAGGAGATGCAACTTGGCAAGAAGTTGGTTGGGATGCTGTAGCTGAAGAAGGCTGTGGTGATGCTTTAGCTCCTTTTGACGGAACTGCAACAGCTACATGGTCTCACAATACTGAAGATGGTACTATTACTATAGACGGTATGGGAGCATTCTTAGGTATTTCTAGAGTTGCTAATGGTGTTGAACTTAAAGATCCAGCAAATGCTAAAGAAAGCCTTACTTATAGTGGTGCTGTCATATCTGATGATAAAAACCAATTGACTGTTCATATTCAAATGGGAGCAGGATTTTGGCAATTTAAATTTGCTAGAGTTGGTTCTGCAGGTGCTCAACTTCCAACAACAGATGTAGATGGAGATGGTGTACTTGATATTGACGATGATTGTCCAGATGTTGCTGGTGAAGCGGCTAACGGATGTCCTGTAGTAGCGACACCTGATACAGCTCCAGCAGCGCCTACAAGAGATCAGTCAGAAGTATCTTCTATTTACAGTGATTCTTATACTGCTCCAGAAGCTTTTGACGCATATCCAAATTGGGGTCAAGAAACTCAGTTTGCAGCAATTGATATTGATGGAAATAATATACTTGGGTATTCTCAATTGAATTACCAAGGAAATGCATTTTCAGGAGTTGATCTTACTGGTAAGACAATGATTCATATGGATATATATTCTGGTGATATTTCAGCTTTAAAAGTTGTTCTTATTAATACACAAGCCGATGGAGGAACTTTCGAAACAGGTCTTGATGCTTCTCTAGAAAATGGTGCATGGACTAGTGTAGATATTTCTTTATCTGATTTTGCAGGATTTGTTGAAAGTGGAGGGAATCTTGATCAAATCAAATATGAAGTTGGTACAGATGCAACTGCAACAGGAGATAAATCTTTCTTTATAGATAACATTTACGTATACTAATCGTATTTGTTTGACAAATATTAAATACCCGTATACAAATGAGTGTACGGGTATTTTTTTTTAACTTATGGTTAGTTAGTTCAGATTTTATTCAATAGGACAGTCCAGTCATTTTTTTATTTTGATTTGCTTTTTTCTTGTAATTTAGAAGTACTGAATTTTAAGAAAAAGTCTATAATTAGAAACGATGCATTAGGCGTTTTTTATTTTATATTATTTAAATTTTTTTAGAGAATAAGACTACAATAAGTTAAGTTATCATTAACTTTAATATACAGTATCGGCGCTATAAACAATGTATTAGACTGATATAAAAAATAAATATATACTTTGTACTATTAAATTTTGTCTATCGATGTTTAACAGGTTATATACCAAAATAATAAAAAATAATATCATGAAATTCACAATAGCTAAATCTTTTATTTTATTGATTTTACTTTCTTGCTCTAGCAATGAAACTACAATAACCCCAGAACCACCTGTAGGTCCTGATGGTCTTATCTGGTCTGATGAGTTTGATGAAACGGGAAGCCCTTCTTCAGATAATTGGACTTATGATATCGGTAACGGACAAGATGGTTGGGGAAATAATGAGGTTCAATTTTATACGAGATCAAATGCAACTTCTGAAGACGGTATTTTAAGAATTACTGCAAAACAAGAAACCTACAGAGGTTACGAATATACCTCTTCAAGAATGAAAACACAAGATCGCTTCTCCTTTACCTATGGTAGAGTGGAGGTTCGTGCAAAATTGCCAAAAGGGCGTGGAACTTGGCCTGCAATATGGTTGTTAGGTGATAATATTACTACAGTAGGTTGGCCAGAATGTGGAGAAATTGATATCATGGAGCATAAAGGAAAAGACCAAGGGGTTACCTCTAGTGCAATACATAATAATTCTGGATACGCCGACACTCCTTATGTATATTTTTTAAATAGGGTAAACGATGTATCTACAAATTTTCATACCTACGGTATGAATTGGACTAAAGATAAAATTGAATTTTTCATAGATGATGTTGTTCATTATACCTACAGTCCTGCAAACAAAAATGCTAATAATTGGCCTTTTGATAAACCACAATTTATAATTTTAAATATTGCTATGGGAGGTAGTTTAGGGGGGGATATTGATCCTAACTTCACTCAAAGTAGTATGGAGATAGATTATGTTCGTGTATATCAAAATTAATTTCATTTAAATTCACAACTCATTAATTTTTTTACTTTTTTTTTGATTCATTAAAAAATAACTTTTCCAAAAACTTTTTAAAATTGACAGTTTTGTGTGAATGTTTATGATAAGATCATTTAACAGTTATAATTATGATTTGTTATAGATATTAATATTATAATTTCTTAAAAAACCATTCAATTCTCTAAAACAACTATACATTAGTTACACATCTTTGATTAAACTCAACTACATTATCAATAATACCCTCTGTCAGTTGGTGATTGTCGAAGATTTAATTTTTCATTTTTTGTATGTTTTTTGTAGAGGTATATTTTGTTACTTTTTACAAATTTTAAACTTATTTTTAGCTTGTGTAATTATAGCACAAAGAATAATATTCTATTGCAGCTATAATTAGTAATTATAGAGATTTAAAGATTAAAATTCATGAACTTATTTTTCTTAAGGGTTTTATTATTTTCTTTCATTTTAAATACTTTTTCTCAAAAAGAGTCTGTATCTATTTTGACCAATGATCAGGGTATTCGATTAATTGTGAATGGAAAAGATTTTATAATTAACGGAATGAATTGGGACTATTTTCCAATAGGAACTAACTACGATTATAGTTTGTGGAATCAAACAGATTCTTTTATCAAATTAGCATTAGATTCAGAAATGTCATTGTTAAAAGACATGGGTGTTAATTCGATACGTGTCTATATAGGCATTCAACCTAAATGGATTACCTATATCTATGAAAATTTTGGTATTTATACCATGCTCAACCATTCTTTTGGAAGATACGGTCTCAGCATAAATGGAGTTTGGACCCCTGCCACAGATTACGCTAATGAACATGTACAAAAGATTTTAATAGAAGAAGCTACTAAGATGGCATCTACTTATAAAAATACACCAGGGTTATTGTTATTCCTTTTGGGCAACGAAAACAACTACGGACTTTTCTGGTCCGGTGCAGAAACTGAAGATTTTCCAGATGATGCTGATCAATTGAGCCTTATAGGTGATACTAGTGGAAGAGCAATGTATGCCTTAATGAACAAAACTGCACTTAGAATAAAAAAAATTACATCTTCTTATCCTGTTGCTATTTGTAATGGTGATCTTATGTACTTGGATATCATAGCGGAAGAATGCAAAGACATTGATGTTTTGGGTGTAAATATGTACCGTGGAAAATCTTTTGGGGATGCTTTTGAAAGAGTTCAAAAAGAATTGAATTTACCAATCATGTTTACGGAGTTTGGTTCAGATGCTTACCATGGACTTGAAAAGAAAGAAGATCAGAAATCTCAAGCTATTTTTTTACTTGAAAATTGGAAAGAAATTTATGAAAATACTGCTGGTCTTGGAAGAGCCAATAACTCTATTGGGGGGTTTACCTTTCAATTTAGTGATGGATGGTGGAAATATAAGCAAACAAAAAACTTATCAATTCACGACACGAACGCATCTTGGGTAAGTGGGGGTCATGAGTTTGACTTTAAAAAAGGGAGTAATAACATGAATGAAGAATGGTTTGGTATTTGTGCAAAAGGACCAACAAATGACAAAGGATCGTATACTTTGTATCCCAGAGCTGCTTATTACATTTTACAGCAAGTACATCAATTGAATCTCTTTCAGACATCAGTAACTGCAGATTCTATTTCAGAATATTTCAGTGAAATTCAATTATCAAATGCAATTTTAAAAGCCAAAAAAAACAAGGATTTTTTGATCAATAACTAATTAATAAAATAAATAGATTGAATACTTTGAAGTATTCCAATAAAACTAATTAATAACACAAACTTCTTTTAAAAAAACAGTAGAAGTTTACAGAAGACCAATTTAAATGACACACAAGAGTATTTTTCTAGGAAAAAATAAAGCAGACTTTAGTTCTCACGAAGTAAAGGGAGAAATGATAAATTTTGAGAACGAAGCTTATTATAAAATTTTAAATAGTAATGAAATGAGGCCCTTTTTTATGAGCATCGTTTCAGATTCAAACCATTGGATGTTTATCTCAAGTAATGGGGGTCTCACTGCTGGTAGAAAAAATAGTGAGTATTCACTTTTCCCTTATTACACTGATGATAAAATTACAGAATCAGCAGATATTACAGGAAGTAAAGCGATGTTTCAGGTCTTAAAAAATGGAAATATTTATTTATGGGAACCTTTCTCTCATAGACAAGTTGGCCTATATGAAATAAAACAAAATTTGTACAAAAACACTTTTGGGAATAAGGTTGTTTTTGAAGAAATTAATGAAGATTTAGGGGTCACCTTCAGATATCAATGGAGTTCTACAGACACTTATGGGTTTGTTAAAAAATCTACATTCATCAATAATTCTTCAGATCAAATACAAATAACTCTTTTAGATGGATTACAGAATATCCTTCCTTCAGATGTTGAAACAGATTTGCAAAATTCAAGAAGTAATTTAGTAGACGCATATAAGAAAAGTGAATTACAGTTAGATTCAGGTATCGGTGTTTATGCTCTGAGTTCTATTATTGTAGATAAAGCGGAACCTAGTGAAGCATTAAAAGCGAATATTGTTTGGTCTTTAGGAGTTGAAAATCCAACTTATTTAATGTCTTCATTACAATTAGATAATTTCAGAAAAGGAAAAAATCTAACGCAAGAAGTAGATGTAAAAGCAGAGAAAGGAGCTTATTTTATAAGTGCAGATTTGACTTTAAAAGCAAACGAAACCAAGCAATGGTATTTTGTAGCAAATGTAAACCAGACAATTGGAGATATTCAAAAAATTTCTAAAGCAATTAACAATGATCAAAATTTACTTGAAATCATTCAAGAAGACATTGAGCTGGGAACTAAAAAACTAATTGCATTAACAGGTGCTGCTGATGGTCTGCAACTAACAAACGATTCTTTAGTTAACACTAGACACTTTGCAAACACCTTATTTAACATCATGCGAGGAGGTACTTTTGATGATGATTATAACATAGAAAAGGAGGATTTTACCAAATATATTGTAAAAGCAAATAAAAAAGTACTCAAGAAAAAAGAAGCTATTTTAAATGGGTTGCCAGATCTATTTACTTTAGAGTTTATCCTTGACCTAGCAGAAAAAGATGAAGATCAAAACTTTAAAAGGCTTTGCTTCGAATATTTACCATTAAAATTTAGTAGAAGACACGGTGATCCAAGTAGGCCTTGGAATAAGTTTTCGATCAATACAAGAAGTGAAATTGATGGTTCAAAAATTTTAGATTATGAAGGTAATTGGCGAGATATTTTTCAAAACTGGGAAACACTAGCCCATTCATATCCTGAGTTTATAGAAAGTATGATTCATAAGTTCTTAAATGCAACAACTTTTGACGGTTACAATCCTTACAGAGTAACAAAAGGTGGTTTTGATTGGGAAATTATTGAAGAAAATGATCCTTGGTCATATATTGGATATTGGGGAGATCATCAAATAATTTATTTACTAAAGTTTTTAGAGTTCATAGAGAACCACTATCCAAATCAATTAGATAAACGTTTTTCGGAAGATATTTTTGTGTATGCAAACGTACCTTACAAAATTAAAAGTTATGAGGATACTCTTAAAAACCCAAAAGATACCATCGATTTTGATTTCGATTTGGATGCAGTCATCGCAACAAAGAGAGAAGAACTTGGGGTAGATGGTGCCTTGTTAAGAGATAGAAATTACTTTATTTATAAAGTAAATTTAGTAGAAAAATTATTAGCAACAGTATTGGCTAAAATTTCAAATTTTATTCCTGAGGGGGGAATTTGGTTAAATACGCAGCGTCCAGAATGGAATGATGCAAACAATGCTTTAGTTGGTAACGGTGTCTCGATGGTAACGTTAAATTACCTGAACCGTTTTATCAACTTCTTTGAGAAAGTAGTGGTTAAATCTACCACTGAACAAGTCCTTATTTCTAAAGAATTGGCAGTATTTTTCAATTCGGTAGTACGTACTTTTAACCAAAATAAGCATATTCTCTCCGGAAAGGTAACAGATAAAGATCGAAAAACAGTTCTGGATGGTTTGGGTAAAGCTGGAAGTAAATACAGATTAGAAATTTATAAAAACTCGTTTTCTAGCGATAGAAAAACGATTACTAAAGCAGAATTATTAGACTTTTTTACAATCACAAAACAATATTTAGAGCATACAATTGAAGCAAACAAACGAGCAGATAACTTATATCATTCGTATAACTTAATGACTTTGGTAAATGATTCTGAAGTAGCAGTTACTTATTTGCCTGAGATGCTTGAGGGGCAAGTAGCCGTTTTAAGTGCTGGATATTTATCTTCAAAAGAAGCTTTAGAGGTTCTAGATGGAATGAAAAAAAGTGCCTTGTTTAGAGAGGATCAATACAGTTACATTTTATATCCTAACAAAGAGCTACCGCGTTTTGATCAAAAGAATGTAATTTCTGATGTAGCAGTTAAAAAATCTGAGTTATTAACCCAATTGGTTCAGGATCAAAACACACAAATCATCAATAAAGATATTTCGGAAACGTATCATTTCAATGCAAATTTTAATAATGCAACTAGTTTACAAGCTGCCTTTAAAGATTTACCAAAAAAATATGCAGGTTTAATCAAAAAAGAATCTGGGTTGGTATTGGAGATCTTTGAAGATGTTTTTAATCACAAAGCATTTACGGGTCGTTCAGGAACTTTCTTTGGTTACGAGGGGCTGGGTTCTATATACTGGCATATGGTTTCTAAATTATTATTAGCTGTTCAAGAAAACTGTTTAGCGGCTGTAAAAAATAATGAAGACGAGGCACTAATAGGTAGATTATTAGACCATTATTATGAAATTCAAGCAGGTATTGGTGTGCATAAATCACCAGAATTATATGGAGCATTTCCAACAGATCCCTATTCTCACACACCAGGAGGGAAAGGAGCACAACAGCCTGGTATGACCGGTCAAGTAAAAGAAGATGTATTAAGTAGGATAGGAGAATTAGGTGTTTTTGTTAAGGATGGAAAAATTAATTTCAATCCAAGATTATTAAGAGCAAGTGAATTTGTGCAGACAGCTAAAAAGTTCCATTATACAGCGATTAGTAAAGAACATACCTCTATTGATGTAGAGAAGGGCTCACTTTGTTTTACCTATTGTCAAATACCAATTATTTATAAAAATACGAAGAAACAAAGTATCAAAATATTTTTTACAGATAATCATGTTGAAGAATTAAATGATTTGACTCTTGGTGAAAATACTTCAAAATTAATTTTTGAAAGAACAGGAAAAGTGAATAAAATAGAAGTTTCAGTTATAAAATAAGGATTATTAATGGCCATTCGTTTTCAGAAATATAAATTTCTTTTGCTATTGTTGTTTGTCGTTTGTGGATGTAATCAATCCTCAGAGACTTTCAGTAATAAAGAGATGAATATTGAGAAAAAAATTGACTCTGTTTTAGGGTTGATGACTTTAGAAGAAAAAATAGGACAAATGTCACAAGTAAGACACTTTTCTGATATTTCTGAGAACGATGTTGCCACGAAGTTTATAGGATCAATTATTCATACACAAGGGGAAATACCCGGAGAAACAGCAAAAGATTGGCAACAAAAATTTAGTAGATTACAAAAAAAGGCCCTTTCTACACGATTAGGAATTCCTTTATTATTTGGTGTAGATGCAATTCATGGTCAAAATACATTTAATGGAGCCACTATTTTTCCTCATAATATAGGTTTAGGAGCTACTGGAAATCCAACATTAGTAGAGGAAGTCGCAGCAATTACTGCTCTAGAAACTCAGGCTACAGGATTCAACTGGGTATTTTCGCCCTGTATAGCAATTCCTTTTAATGAAAAATGGGGGAGAGTGTATGAAGCTTT
>JABAZI010000085.1:31887-51316 GCA_018608545.1 Polaribacter sp. | reverse complement strand
TTTATAGCTTTTAAGATCTATTATAGTCTACATATTTTGAGGTGTAGGAGTGGAGTAGAGCTTTTTTTTGGAGTGCTAATGTGGTAGCTGAATTCCTATGGTTTAGACTTCTTTAAATTTAAGAACCAATTATGCAACCTCTTTGCATACATTTATTATATTTGATTTAAATAATGATAAATGTTTTCGATATTAAGATATAATCGAGTATTAATCTAAATTTTTTAAAAGTGGCAAACAGTAAACACGCACATGTTAGATATAATTTAATAGATTATTGTTTAAGGTATAAAGCATTTAGCTTTACTCAATTGTTAGAATATATCAATGATAAAATATCTGAGTTATATCCTGGAGAAACAATTGCTGTAAGAACTCTAAGAGATGATATTAAACTATTTAGAGATCCAGTTAATGGTTTTGGAGCACCACTTCCAGAAAAATCAAGAGTCCTTCAATATTCGGAACCGAATTTTACTATTGCAACTAAACCTTTGCTCCCATTTGAAAATTATTTAATAGAAGCTTCACAACAATTATTGGAGCGTTTTGAAAATCATCCAAAATATGATAAACTAGCAGAAGCATTAATTAAATTTCAAAACGAAGAAAATGATGATGATAATCATCAAGTACTTTTTTATGATCAAAACGAGGAATATAAAGGAATAAAATATTTAAAACCGCTGTATCTGGCTATTCAAAAGAAACAAGTGTTAGAAATAAAGTATAAAGGTTTTCAAGATACATCAGAAAAAATATATGAATTTCATCCTCATATTTTAAAGCAGTACAATAGAAGATGGTTTGTCTTTGGATTAAATAATACCAACGGAAATAATGAATGGAGTATTCCATTAGATGAAAGGTTAATAGATTTTAGAATTTTAGAAAATATAAACTATTTAGAGTCTGTTAATGATTGGTCTGCTTTTTTTAGAACTATGGTAGGTGTAGTAAGACCATTAAATTCAGAAATAAAAAAAATAGTTTTACGTTTTCATAATGGGAGAGAAAATTATTTTAAAACAAAGCCTTTCAATCCTGATTATGATGAATTCTTTGATAAAGATAAACAAGACCAAGTATGGATGGAAACCATAATTAATAAAGAATTAATTCAGCAAATCTTATCCTATGGGAAAGATATTGAAGTTTTAGAACCAGAAGAATTAAAATTAGCGTTAAGAAATCATGCAAATACAATGCAAGAATTCTATCTAAAATAAAACTATGCAATTACCATGCATTAATTAATATTTAATTTGCATAGTAATTTTAATTGAATTGTATGAATAAGTTGGTAAATAATATTTGGAGTTTCACTAATGAAGTTAGAGGTTATCTAGAGATAAGTGAGTTAAAAGAAATTATAGTTTCTTTAATTTTCTTAAAACATGCTTCAGATGAATATTTATCTAATCCATTTAGTAAAATTTCAGTTCCTGAAAAATCTCAGTATACCTTTTTAGCAGAAAACTTAAATAATTCAGATTTGATGAATTATTTATGGGATGCTTTTGATGCAATAGAGATTGAAAACGTTCAATTAAGAAACACGTTAACTAATTTTAATTTTAGAAATAGATTTAATAATAAAGATGATTTTTATTTAATTCAAAATTTGATTATTAAAATTTGTGAATTTGGTTTATTAGAAGAAGATATAAGTTTCTCAAATTTCATAGGTCAATTACTTTCAAAATTTGCACTTTCTGAAGGTAAAAAAGGAAGTGATTTTACCACTCCCGATTCTGTTTCAAAATTAATGGTTCAATTACTAGATCCGAAGGAGGGCTCAATCTTAGATTCGACTTGTGGAACTGGTGGTTTTTTCGAAAAAGTAAAGGAGAATCATCCAAGTAGTATTTTTCAATTTTATGGACAAGAATACAACCAAAATACGTTGGCATTAGCTAAGTTAAGGTTTCCTTTTAGTGCAAGTGACAGCATAAATTTTACTGAAGCAAAAGACACTCTTATTCAAGATGGATTTCCTAATTTGAAAGTTGATTATGTTTTAATGCACCCTCCTTTAAATGCAAAGAATTGGATAAATAATTCGAGCATCAATGACCCAAGATTTGAGTATGGTTTACCTCCCAAAAATAATGCAAACTTAGCTTGGGTGCAGCATGCAATTTATCATTTGAAAGAAAACGGAAAAGCAGCCATATTATTAAGTAATGGATCATTAAGCTCTACAGTTGAGTCTGAAATACGTAAAAATATGATTGCAGCAAATTTGGTGGAGGCTATTATTTCTTTACCGTCTCAATTATTTTCTAATACAAGTATCCCAGCTAGCATTTGGGTTTTAAACAAACATAAGGCAAAGAAAGATAAGGTGCTATTTATTGATTTCTCAAACTTGGGACAAATGGTAAATAGGTCTCAACGAATACTTAGTGATTCAAATATTTTAGATTTATCTAAATTATTTGAATCCTGGCAAAAGAATGATTTGAATTATAAGGATAAGATTGGATTTGTTAAATCTGTTGATTTATCGGAAATTAGTAATAATGATTTTTTGTTAGCACCTAGTCGATATGTTGGTATTGAAGGATTAAAGGATATAGATTTAGATAATTCTGTTATGTTAAACAATATCATAGAGTATGTGAGACCATCAAGACTAGAGCCTAATACTAGTTATAAGCGGTTAAGCATTAAAGACCTAGCAATAAATGCCGATTCTTTTTATTTAAACCCAGAAAGTTTATCAGAGGGAGAATTGAATTCAAATTATAGAGAACTGAAAAATAATGTTTTATTACTTTCTAGATTGGGTTCAAAAATCAAGCCTACATACTTTAAATCAAGTAAAGACCCATTAGCATATGCTTCTAGCGGTATTTATGCTTTTAAAGTCGATCAAAATAAAGTGATTTTAGAATATTTAATTGCAGAGCTACATAAGGATTATATTAAAAAGCAAATAGAAAATTTCAGAAAAGGAGCGGGTATCCCCTTTATCAGAAAAGAGGATTTATTAAGTATAAAAATCAAACTTCCACAACCAGATAAGCAAAAGGAAATATTTGAAAAAGAACGTGAGTTAAGATTTCAATCTGCAGCAAAAGAACTAGGTTTTGAAAAAGAAATAGAAAAGATTAAGAAAGCTCAAATGAAAGATTTGGGTTCTAAAAAGCATAATATTATGCAACATTTAAATAACGTAAAAGCTTCTGCAGATGTACTAACAAAGATGATGGAGTTAAATAATGGTATTTTAAAGTCTGATGAAATTATTGATCCTAAACGAGGTATTAATGTAGAAAAACGTTTTTTGAGATTACAGGAAAGTTTAAGTAAGGTGATTTATTATGTTGATAATATTACCAATGAACTAAAATATGATGAATCAGAAATAATAAATGCGGGTAAGTTTATAAAAGAATGTAAAGAAAGAGGTATTCAGAACGAATCCTTTTCAGTAGAAATTATAATCGAAAAGGCAACATTTGAAGGCAGAAAACCGTTAATTAGTATTTCGAAAAATGATTTTGAAGAAATATATAATAATATTTTAGAAAATGCTGTAACTCATGGATATGTTGATAAAAGTAAATCCTATATTTTTAGAATTTCAATAGCTTATATAGAGGATTATTTAGAAATTCATTTTATGAATAACGGAAAGGCTTTTCCAAAAGGTATCGCAGAAAAATTTGATATAAAAGGAGAAAAAGCAGGAGTAACTGCAGGCACAGGTATTGGTCTTTGGAAAGTAGCCGAAATCGCAAAACATTTTAATTGCAACCTAGAGGTTTTTGATGAACCAGAAAGCGAATTCCCTGTGGGTTTCAAATTTAAATTTAATCTTGAAACAGTGTAATTATGAACAGATATCAAGTATTATGGATAGATGATGATGCAGAAAAACAAGATGGTTTTTTAGATGATGCTTATTTAAATAGGTTAGATATTAATTATTATAAAACCTCTAAACTAGGTATGGAAGAATTAATGTCTAAAATAGAGCAATATGATGCTGTAATTTTAGATGCTATGGTATTTAATGAATCAGAAGATGAAAAGGCTTCATTAACAGGTTTGTTTAATTCTATTAAGAAAATTAATAGTTTATCTGAAAGAAAAAAAATACCGTATTTTATTTTCTCAGGATATATAGATCACGATGAGTACGCTAGCGCAAGACAAATGTTGGCAGAAGAAACTATTTTTATAAAGAGTAAAGATAATCAAGCTTTATTTAAAGCAATTAAGGATGCTGCGGACAAACAAATTGATACTCAAATAAGACACAAGTATCATCGCGTTTTTGATGTTTGCACAGAAAAATATATAGGTGAAAATGCAAGTAGAGACTTAATGAGTTTGTTTTTAAACCTTGATAATTTTAATACAGACAACCAATTTAATACATTAAGAAAAATAATTGAAGATATTTTTATTGCATGCAATAAGTTTCAGTTATTACCTAACGAGTTTATTACACCATCATTAGCTATAAATGAATCTAGTAAATTTTTATCTGGAAAAAACTATAAAGGGGAATTGTTCACAGAAAAAGGCTATAAACATTTAGAAGAAACCCATATTCCAGAACAGATTTCTACTATGTTTTGGAATATTTTGTCTGTAACACAAGATGGGTCACATAGATCAAAAATAGATTCACATGTTAAATCATTAAACACTTCTTATTTATTTCTAAGTATTCTGCACCAGTTATTAGATATCATAATTTGGTTTAAAATTCATATTGATAGCAATCCAAAAACTGAAAACTGGTCAAAAATTGATAACTCAATAAAAGAGTCAAATAGTAATATAAAAAAAGGGGAGGTAATTAATCTAAATGCTTACAAAGGGTTTGCTTTCTTAAAGCCAGATGACGGGTCAGATAATATTTTTATTCCTCCTCACATAATAACAGGTGATACTTTAAAAGAAACTGATGTTATTACTGGAGAAATAGAAGAATACATTGATAATAGGACGGGTGAGTTAAAAATAAGAGTAAAAAGAACAATATAAAACCTGCAATTACCTTGCACTAAACTATCCTAAATTTGTGTCATAATTAATAAATCATATGTTATGAAAGACAATACCGTAAAGTGCCCAAGTTGTAAAGAAGTTTTTAAAGTAGATGATGCTGTATACAACAACATCGTAAATCAAGTGCGTGACCAACAATTTGATGATGAATTGAAAACTAGAATTGATGCTGAAAAAAGAGATAAAGAATCGGCCTTAAAAACAGCTGAATTAGTATTAAAAAATAAATTTCAAGTAGAGTTAGCAGATAAACAACATGAAATAGAGGTTTTAAAAGCAATAAGTAAAGCTGATTTATTAGAAGAGGTGACAAAAAAAGATAAAGAAATTTCTGATTTACAATCAAAACTTGAAAATGCAGAAACTGTCAAAAAACTTGCTCTTTCTGAAGCTCTAAAGGAAGTTGAAAAGAAAAATGATCAACTTGAAAATGACCTTAAATCTAAGGATACTGAAAAAGAATTGTTAGAAAAATCCTTAAAAGAAAAATTTAACGATAAATTAAAATATAAAGACGAAACACTCAAATTAAAAGATGATGAAATAGTTCGTTTAAAAGATCATAAGCAGAAACTTTCTACTAAAATGATTGGTGAAACTTTAGAACAACATTGTGAAATCGAGTTTAATAAATTGCGTTCAACAGCATTTCAAAATGCTTATTTTGAAAAGGATAACGATGCGTCAGGAGGTACAAAAGGAGATTATATATTCAAAGAAACAGATACTAATGGAAATGAAATCGCGTCTATCATGTTTGAAATGAAAAATGAAGGAGATGAAACGGCTACCAAAAAGAAAAACGAGGATTTCTTTGCCAAACTGGATAAAGATAGAAGAGATAAAGGATGCGAATATGCCGTATTGGTTTCATTGTTAGAAGCAGATGATGCCTTTTACAATACCGGTATTGTGGATGTTTCCTACAAATACCCAAAAATGTATGTGATTAGACCACAGTTTTTTATTCCTATTATTTCTTTGTTGCGTAATGCGGGTATGAAATCTTTAGAGTACAAGACAGAATTAAGTATCATGAAAAATCAAAATGTAGACGTTACTAATTTTGAAGAAAAAATCAATGATTTTAAAACGGGGTTTGCTCGTAATTATGATTTGGCTAGTCGCCAATTTGGGGATGCCATAAAAGAAATTGATAAAACAATGACCCACCTTCAAAAAACTAAAGAAGCTTTATTATCTTCGGTAAATAATTTACGCTTGGCAAACAATAAAGCCGAAGATTTAACGATTAAAAAGTTAACCCATGGGAATCCTACTATGAAAGAAAAATTTAACAGCTTAGAAAACATAAATAAATGATCACAGGAGAATTAAAATCACAAGTAGATAAAATCTGGGAAGCCTTTTGGACAGGTGGTATTTCTAACCCATTATCTGTTATAGAACAATTTACCTATCTGCTTTTTATAAGAAGGTTGGATGAACGTCAGCTTTTGGAAGAGAAGAAAGCCAATACGGTTGGTATTCCTATCCAAAATATCATTTTCACACCATCCCAAAAAGAACTCAGATGGAGCTCTTTTAAAAATAAGGATCCTGAGTCTATGTTTGAAGTGTTTACAAAACCTGTAATTGAAGACATGACCGTCTTTGATCATATGAAACAAGTGGGAGATGCTGCTGGTGTTTTTGCTGAGTTTATGAGTAAGGCTACTTTTATTATTGCTACTCCAAGACTGCTGGATCAAGTGGTACAGCTTATTGATAAGATCAACATGAATGACAGGGATACCAAAGGAGATCTGTATGAATACATGTTGTCTAAAACGGCTACAGCTGGAACCAATGGACAGTTTAGAACACCAAGACATATTATTAAGATGATGGTAGATATGACACAACCTAAAAAGGATGATGTTATATGTGACCCTTCTACTGGAACCGCTGGTTTTTTAGTGGCTGCTGGTGAATATTTTAGAGACAACCACCAAGATTTATTTTTAGACAAATCATTTAGAGACCATTTTAACAATGAAATGTTTAATGGGGTTGAGATAGATGATACCATGATCCGTATTGGAGCTATGAACTTGCAACTCCATGGTATAGAAAACCCAAATCTTATAAAAAATGATGCCCTGAGTGAAAGTGCTGGAGACATCAGAAACCAATATTCTTTAATCTTAGCCAATCCTCCTTTTAAAGGGAGTTTAGACTATGATGCTGTAGAAAATTCTATCTTAAAAATGGTAAAATCTAAGAAGACAGAACTACTCTTTTTGGGTCTTATGCTACGCATGATGAAAACAGGCGGTAGAGCTGCTGTGATTGTACCAGATGGCGTACTTTTTGGAAGTTCTAAGGCGCACAAGCAAATACGGCAAGAGTTGATTGAAAAACACAAGCTTGATGCTGTAATTTCTATGCCAAGTGGAGTGTTTAAACCTTATGCTGGGGTAAGTACTGCAGTACTCTTCTTTACCAAAACAGGAACAGGTGGAACGGATAAAGTTTGGTTCTATGATATGAAAGCAGATGGCTATAGTTTAGATGATAAGCGTAATGAGATTAAAGAAAATGACATCCCTGATTTATTAAACAGGTATCATAATCTAGCTAATGAATCTGAAAGAGCTAGAACAGAAAAAAGTTTCTTAGTGCCTTTTGATGAAATTAAAGACAATGATTGGGATCTTTCACTAAATAGATATAAGGAAATCATCTATGAAGAAATTGAATATGCTGCTCCCTCTGTGATTATAAAGGATATTGAATCCTTAGATCAAGAAAGAAATCAAGCGTTGGCTGCTTTAAAAGAGATGTTGGGATGAGAATGGTAGAATTGGGCTCAGTATGTGAAATAAAGAATGGTTATGCATTCAAAAGTTCTGAATTTAAGAAGTCTGGAACCCCTCTCATAAGAATTTCAAGCTTTGATAATGGCGCAGTTTATTTTGATGATAAAACTGTTTATGTTGATAGTTCATACTTAAAAACAAAAAGTGGATTTAAAGTTGAAAAAGGTGACGTATTAATAGCTCTTTCTGGAGCTACAACAGGTAAATATGGTATTTACACAGGTGATGAGCCAAGTTTGTTAAATCAACGTATTGGTCTTTTAAAAAGTGGTGCTTCAGAGCAAATGAATGATAAATTCTTTTATTATTATTTATCAGTTCTTAAATCTGAAATCTTAAGAAATGCTGGTGGAGCTGCACAGCCAAATATTAGTACAAAATCAATTAGTGAGCTTAAAATCCCACTCCCACCACTAGACCAGCAAAAAAAGATAGCATCCATTTTAGATGCTGCAGATAATTACAGACAAAAAACAAAAGCACTCATTAAAAAGTATGATGAGCTAACCCAGAGTTTGTTTTTAGACATGTTTGGAGATCCTGTGAGTAATCCTAAGGGATGGGAGAAGGTAAAGCTTGGGAAGATTTCTCACATGAAAGCTGGAAAATTTGTGAAAGCCTCAGGCATCAAATCTGAAAAAAACTTAAAACTATATTCATGTTATGGAGGCAACGGATTAAGAGGATATGTTGAGTCTTTTACTCATGAAGGAGAATTTCTATTGATAGGAAGGCAAGGAGCTTTGTGTGGTAATATAAAAAGAGTAAATGGGAAATTTCATGCTACTGAACACGCAATAGTCTGCTCTCCTACAATGAAGTATGAATCTTTGTGGCTATACCATATGTTAGTTATGATAAACCTGAACAAATATGCAACTGGTGCAGCACAGCCAGGTTTAAATGTAGGGACCTTAGTGGATTTGGAAGTGATGTTTGCTTCTTATAATTTGCAAAACCAATTTGCAGAAAGAGTACAAGCCATAGAAGCACAAAAAGCACAAGCACAGGATAGTTTAGCCCAAGCAGAAGATTTGTTTAACAGCCTTTTACAAAGGGCATTTAAAGGGGAGCTGGTATGAGTTTAATTTTCCCCATACTAACTAATATACAGTCTGGTAACCTACAGGAATTTATTTCTTTTTGGAGCAGGTTGTATGCGTATGATAATGCTGCGCTTTATGATAAAATCCATTACAAAGTCTTGTCAGAAAAAGACATAAAAGACCTTTATCAATGGAAAAATGGCATGAAGTTGAGTCAGGCAAAAGAGAAAAGTTTAAACATTAAAATCCTCAAAAAAATAAATATTATTAACAGCCTTAGAGCAACAATTGAATTTGACCTTGACTATTTTTTAAAAGAATTTAAAGAGGTGTCTGTGGTATGGAAGGTGTTTTTATTGCACATTATAAGCCCAAGTATGTATCCTATTTATGACCAACATATTCATAGGGCATATCGGTTTATGAATAATGAAGCATCAGATGGTATTAAAGCAAGCATGAATGAGTCTGTAAAATTAAAATTTTACTTCGAAGAATATTATCCTTTTGTAAAGGAATCAAAAATAAAAGACCTTAAAAAAATGGATGAAGCTTTCTTTGCCTTTGGTCAGTTTATAAATATTGGTAATCAAAAAATATTAGTAAATTAAGAACAATGAACATCAACCAACAATCAAGTAAAGCCCAAGATAGAACACTAAGTGTTTGGTTTCAAAAGTTACAAAATGGAGAAATTAAGCTACCGCGTTTTCAACGTTTTCAAGCCTGGGATAAAAAACGTATTACCAGTTTATTAGAAACTATTACCTATAACTTACCCTTAGGAGTTACCTTATTATTAGAAGTAGACGAAGAAAAATTCATTTCTCGTTACTTAGAAACAGCACCTAAAACGGGTGTAAAAGTAAACGAGCATTTATTAGATGGGCAGCAACGTTTAACTTCGTTATGGAGGAGTATGCATAATAATTATGATACAGAGACCTACTTTATTTATATTCCGGATTTTGATAAAGAAGATGACGGTATCAGTAATGAAAATATGATGGCGTATTGCCAAGGTAGATGGTTTAAGAAAGAAAAAAAATATCCCTTATGGGCAGATAGTCCCAGTGCATGCTTTAAAAAAGGGTTGATCCCTGTCAATTTATTAAAGCCGGCAGATATAAGAAAAGAAATTGATGAGTGGATTACTAAAGCGGTTTCAAGTTTGGAACCCACAGACAAACAAGATCCAGATTTTGTAGAAAAGTTTATTTCTTTTAATGAAACAAAAAATAAGTTAGATAAAAAAATCACAGAACTTAGAGAAATCATAAGTCACTACAATCTACCCTTTTTATCCTTGCCAACAAGTACCCCTAAAGATATTGCTTTACGCGTATTTATTAATATGAATACCAATACCAAGCCATTGTCTTTGTATGACGTTATTGTAGCAGAAATAGAAAGTGTGAAAGGGGTTTCGTTACATGATTTACAACATCAATTAAATGAAGAGTATCCAAAAATTGCAGGCTATTTTCAAATAGAACAGCTCATTTTGGCAACCTCTGCACTATTACAAGATAAAATACCTAACAATGCAGGGATGTTAGAAATGAGTAAAGAAAAAGTTGTTGATAATTGGAATCTATTACAAAATGGTCTTCACAAAATGACCTCTTTTCTAGCAAATGAGGGTATCTATAATAGACAAATATTACCCACTAATGCAGTTTTAGCTGTAGTAGCAGCTTTATACAGATATATTCCAGAAACTTTAGATGAAAGAGGTAAAGCAGAAATTTTATTAAAAAAATATGTATGGTCTGCATTTTTTACAGACAGATATGAAAACTCTGCAGCTTCAAGAGCTTTTAAAGACTTTACCAATTTAAAGAATATTATTCTTAAAAATCATAAAGAAAATGGCTTGCCTTATCATGAAGATGATGTGCCAGCATTAAATAGAGAACTACATGCTATTTCGGATATAGATTTTCTAACCAAAACAGGTTGGCCAAAAAGAGAAAATATTAGAGCAAGGGCCATTATGTGTGTAGCATCAAAATTAGGGAGTCATGATTTTTCTGATGGTCAGAAACTAACGTTAGATAATTTAGCAAACAGAGATTATCATCATATTTTCCCAAAAGCTATTTTACAAGAAATAAATGTAAATCCAAATTTGGCTTTAAACTGTGCCATCATAACATCTTCTACAAATAAAAGTTTAGGAGGAAAAGCTCCTTTGCAGTATATTAAAGAAAAGTACAATGTTTTTGATGAAAAAACTATAAAGTTTAGACTACAAAGCCATCTTATTCCTACAGATAGATTAACAGAAATAGAAGAGTATACAGATTCAGATGGTAACTATTTAAAACGTCAGTTTGAATTCTTCATCAAGGAAAGAGCTGCTCTTGTTAAGGAAGCGGCAACTCAATTATGTGAAGGCATGTCTATAACAACGGCCTCTATATTATCTAAAAATACAGAAGTTTCTCTCGAAAGAAGGGAGCTAGATGAAGAAGTGAGTAAGATAGAATTAGCAACAAGAAAATTAATAGCAGATAAGTTACCAGGTGTTCATCATAACGGAATAATTCATATTAATCCTAAAATTGTGGAATCAGCCTCTAGAAAATACGAGAGTTTTTTAAGAAAAAATCCTGGTGAAGAGAGAGAGAGCCCGCTGTCCTTAAGATTGATTTTAAATAATTTAACATTATCAGAATATAAAGATATATTAATATCTGGCTCAAATTGGGGTTTCTTTGAGGATGTTTATGGAACAAAAGGGAACGTTTTAAATAGATACACACAATTAGGCACGATGAGAAATAAATTAAGACATGATAATGTGCTAACTACTGTAGAAAGAAAAGATGGTGAAGCAGCTATAGAATGGTTTAACAAATGTATGATAGATTATATAAATTAAAATATGAGCAACTTCCAATTCCTACATAAAGAATGGCCTGCCATATTTAGAGAAGCAAAAGAAGCAGAGCAACTAACACTAACCTCTCCAAAGGCAAGTGTTATGATTGCAAGGTCAGCACTTGAAAAAACAGTGCAATGGCTCTACCAAAATGATGAGGAATTGCATTGGCCCTATGATACCAAGCTTGCTAGTTTGCTGCATGAGCAATGTTTTAGAGAAATCATTAAACCTTCTATGTTTAGAGAGGTAAATCTTATTAGGCTCAATGGAAATGCTGCGGCACATGGGAAAGCAATTAGACAGGATCAATCCATTGCCAGTATCAAAAATTTATTTCGTTTTTTAAGTTTTCTAGGACTCTATTACAGTGAAGAGGAATTTACTACTCCAACTTTTACCATGGGGTTAATACCTGATGGAAATGAGCAAAAAGAAACACTTAAAGCACTTCAGCAGTTAGAGGAGCAACTGGATCAAAGAAGAGAACAAGACAAAGCAGAACGTTTACAAATAGAGGCACAAGCGGCACAAATAGAGCTGCTTCAAAACCAGTTGTTAAATCAACAAAAAGCAAACACCAAAAGAAGGGTAGAGAGAGAAAAAGTAAAAGATCCTTCAACAAGCATTCCTATTTTAATTCCGGAATCTATTACTAGAAAACTCTATATCGATGTGTTGCTAAAAGAAGCAGGATGGGAAGACTTAACAGAAGGGAAAGAGTTAGAATATGAAGTAACAGGCATGCCGATAAGCACCAATCCTTCTGGAATTGGTTATGTAGATTATGTGCTTTGGGGAAAAGATGGAAAACCTTTAGCTGTGGTAGAGGCTAAAAAAACCATGGCAGATGCCAGAAAAGGAAGACACCAAGCAGAGCTCTATGCAGATTGTTTAGAAAAAATGAAGGGACAACGCCCTATTATCTTTTACACCAATGGTTTTGAAACCTTTATTTGGGATGATACCTTTTATACAGACAGAGAGATTCAAGGGTTTTACACCCAAGATGAAATCCAACTGCTCATAGAAAGAAGAACCACCAGAAAAGACTTAAGAACCTTTAAGGTGAATATGGATATTGCAGGTAGAGATTATCAGTTAGAGGCTATTAAAAGGGTGGCTGAAAATTTAGTGGTAAATGGAAAAAATGGAGGTCTTAGAGGTGCCAAAAGAGAAAGCTTATTAGTAATGGCTACAGGGAGTGGGAAAACCAGAACAGCTGCTGCAATTGTAGACATGCTCACTAAATGCAACTGGGCTAAAAGAGTACTGTTTCTAGCAGATAGAAATGCTCTGGTATCTCAAGCTAAAAACGCTTTTAAAGAGCATTTGGAGCATCTTTCTGCTATAGATTTAACCAAAGAAAAAGAGGATAGCAATACCCGTTTGGTATTTTCTACTTACCCTACCATTATTAATAAGATAGATAAGGTAAAAACAGAAGAGCAACGGTTTTATGGGGTAGGCCACTTTGACCTCATCATTATAGATGAAGCCCACCGTTCTGTGTATCAAAAGTATAAGGCCATCTTTGATTATTTTGATGCTATGATAATAGGTCTTACAGCTACTCCAAAAACAGAGATAGACCGCAATACCTATGGTTTATTTGGTATAGAAGACGATAATCCAACCTTTGCATATGAGCTGAATACGGCTGTAGAGCAAGGGTACTTAGTCCCCCCAAGATCTATTAGTATTCCTCTAAAGTTTCAAAGAGAAGGCATTAAATATGCAGAGCTTTCTGACAGAGAGAAAGAGGAATATGAAGAAAAATTTGGAGATCCCTCTAATGAAGAAGCGCCAGAAGAAATTGGGAGTGCTGCTTTAAACAAATGGCTGTTTAATACAGACACCGTTGATAAAGTGCTTGAACATTTAATGAATGATGGCATTAAAGTAAGTGGTGGTGATAAGCTAGGAAAAACCATTGTGTTTGCTAAAAATCATGCCCATGCTGTATTTATAGAAGAACGGTTTAATATCAATTACCCTGAATATGCAGGGAAGTTTTTAAGAGTGATAGACAATTATGAAACCAAAGCACAAGATTTATTAGAGAAATTTACAGATCCTTTTGAAGAACAAGAACCACAAATTGCGGTTTCTGTAGACATGATGGATACAGGAGTAGATGCCCCTAGAGTAGTTAATTTAGTATTCTTTAAAATGGTTAAGAGTTCTTCTAAATTTTGGCAAATGATTGGTAGGGGTACAAGATTATGTCCAAATTTATTTGGTCCTAGTGAAGATAAAAAAGAATTTATGATATTTGACTATTGTCAGAATTTTGAATTTTTTGATGAGCATCCAGAAGGAGTATCTGCTAATAGTATGAAGCCATTATTGCAACAAATATTTGAAGCCAAACTAAAAGTAACACAACTCATCACGCATCTGACAGATAAAACTCCAGATGAAATTGAAATCAGAGATGGGTATCTCACTGAATTACATAGAATAATTCAGAACCTTGATGAACAACGATTTGTAGTAAGAAAAGATCTAAGGTATGTAACAGCCTACAGCAATAAAAGTAAATGGCTAAACCTCTCTAAGAGTGATGTTCAGGAAATAAATACGTATTTATCACACTTGCAACCTCCCTCTAGAGGAGATGATGAATTGGCAAGAAGATTTGATATGTTGGTTTTAATTTATCAAATTTTATTGCTTACGGGTTCTGGTGATACGGGGAAATACATGAGTAAAATATTTAGAACCGCTGCTTCATTGCAGAAAAAAGACAATATTCCTCAAGTATCCATCCATATACCCTTAATAAAAGAAGTTCAAACAGATCATTATTGGAAAACCATCAATGTAAAAAAATTAGAATCTCTAAGAGTCGCTTTGAGGGATTTAATTAAATACTTAGAAACTCAAAAACAAGAGCCTATTTACACCAATTTTGAAGATGAGTTGGATTATGATGGAATTGAGGTAAGAGAGCTGGTAAGTAAGACCTATGTAAGTTTACAATCCTATAAGGACAGAGTTGAAAGCTACATTCGTAAAAATAAAAATCATTTAACAATACATAAACTTAGCCACAACATTCCTATCACTCAAACTGAGCTGGATGTGCTTGAAAAAATTCTTTTCACAGAGGGTGTGGCTGGAACAAAAGAACAGTTTGTTCAGCAGTTTGGAGAAAAGCCCTTAGGCACTTTTATTAGAAGTATTACGGGGCTAGAGCAGTCTACTTTGAATGAAGCTTTTGCAGATTTCTTGCAAGTAGGTAATTTAAAAGCAAACCAAATGACTTTTGTAAAAACTATTATTTCTTATTTATCTAAGAACGGCACAATTGATAAAACGATGTTATATCAATCTCCCTTTACAGATATAAATGACCAAGGAATTAGTGGTGTTTTTGATAATGATGCAAAAAAAATAAAAGTATTGAAGATTATAGATACTATAAATAATAATGTATTTGTTGAACTCTAAAAAATAATGGCAATGTATCTAGATATAAAATATTTTTTTGTTTGATCTAAATCACCCCTCTCAACCCTCACCCCATCAAAAAACCCATAAACAATATGTTTATGGGTTTGTGTATGATAAAAGGAAAGCGTTCTTTCTTATCTCGCAAACTGCGTTACTGAAGAAATTTTCCCATCCAAGTCAAAATAAAAGGTTTCCATTAATTCCTTTTCCCAAATTTTTCCAGATTTTAAAACTCTGCGTTCGTTTGAAAACATCATCACTCCAGAAGCAGCATCTGTATTTGCTATTTTAATAGGCACAATTGAGTACGGAGTCCATGTAACCGATTTGTAAGAATCAAACAAACCTGCAAGTTGTTTGTTACTCAGTTTCATTTGTTTTCCATCGTACCCATTAATAGTAACCTGATCTGCAAAATAGCTACTCACTGCTTTGATGTCCATTTTGTTGTAATGACCCACCATGGTTTCTAACATTTCCGTTTCATTTCTATTCGAAAATTGAAATGGACGCCCTGTGTATTCCCCTGGCTTTTTACCAAAAAATTTCCCACCATAGGATCTTCCAAAATTCACAGAATCAATGGCTTTCCATTGTTTAAACCCTGCTACTTTTCCTTCTTTGTTAAGATAAAACATTTCCATTAGATCCAAACGTTCATAGGAACCGTTTTTATAATCACGCTCTTCTTTAGACCATGCCAATACTTGCTGACCTTCTCCACCATTTATAGACAAGGGTACAATTTTATAGGGTTTCATGCTAATTGAGTTCATGGAGGTCAGCCATGCTTCTGAATCCGCTTCTCCGTTTTCACCAAGAAATGTAGCATCGTAATACGGAGTTAATTGCGCTGCATCTTGGTTGCTATAAGCTTCTGCAATTGCTAAGATTGTTTGTGTAGCAGCTGCATCTCCAAATGAATATGATTTTCCGTTATTTTCTCCTTCTCCAAGGTACGAACCTCCACTGCTATTACAGTTGAAAAAAGTAAGTGCTAAGACTGATAAAATGATAATTTTAAATTTCATAAATAGGATATTTTTTAAGTTAAAGTTATACAAACATAAGAAAATACTTTTTGTTAATTTTTTTTAGAAAGTAATTTTAAATGCATTGATACTTGTGTAATACTATTAAATTAAATAGATTGCAAAAAAATAATAACCCCTACTATGAAAACATTCAAAGCCAATTGTGCAATCGCTTATTCAGCAAATTTTTTTGGAGACAAATGGTCTCTTTTAATTTTAAGAGATTTTATTTTACATAAAAAAACTCGGTTTAAAGAACTGATAAATTCCAAAGAAAAAATTTCAACAAACATTCTTTCCAATCGTTTAAAATCCTTACAAAATGAAGATTTTATCAGAATTTTAAATCCTCTAGGCACTAAAAAAAGTAGGCAATATTTTGTAACTGAGAAAGGTTTATTGACATTGCCAATTATCATTGAATTTTATTTATTTTCTATTCATTATATCGAGGAATCTATACTAAATGAATCACAAATGATGACTAAAAAGAAATTGTTACAAGATCGTGTGCTTTTTGAGAAGCAACAAATAGAGAGCTATCTTCATTTTGTAAATAAGTTGCATTCAAAACAATTCGCCCAATAAAAAACAGTAAATACTATTTTTTTGAGAGCATAAAAAAACACCTCAGCAAATTCATGCTGAGGTGTTTTTAGATAGTTTATTTAAGACTAATTTTCTCTACGTCTTCTTCCAAATCCGCTGGAAGATTTTCTCTCTCCTCCAGAATTTCTTTCAGATCTATCAGGTCTGTCTGTTCTTCTAATGCTACTGCTGTCGCTTCTTCTTTTTGAAGAAGATCCCTCAGCACTTCGTCTACGTCCAAAACCACCATCTTTCTTACCAAAGGGTTTTTTAGATCCCCCTCTTCTTTTTCCTCCAGAACGTTCCTTTTTAGTTACTTCTATATTTACAGAGCGTCCATCAAAATCCGGTTGGTTGCTAGAAAATGCATCCAAAGCCTTGTCTTCGAAATTTTTGTCTAATTCGAAGAAAGAAAAAGTATCTAGAATATCTATGGCACCTATTTCTATTTTATCTCCAATATTTTGGTCATTGATTAAACCAATTAATTTCGCAGGATTCAAACTGTCTTTTCTACCAATATTGATAAAGAAGCGCGTCATGTTTTCATTAGTAGATCTTGCTCTAGAGTTATCTCTAGAAGACAAATCGTTCAAGTCTTTTGCGTTTTCATAGTAGGCTAACATGGTGTTGAACTCCAAAGAAACAAATTTTTGAATCAGTTCTTCGCGTTCAAGATCTTTTAGCTTTTCGTAAATACTAGGTAAAAACTCATTAATTTGAGTTTCGTTTACTTCAATAGCCTGCACTTTGTCAATTAAGTTCATTAATTGATTCTGACAGATTTCTTTTCCTGAAGGGACCTTTGCTTCTATGAATTTCTTTTGAATAATTTTTTCGATAGGACGCAATTTTCCTTTTTCTTTCCCATTGACTAAAACAATAGAGATTCCTTTGTTTCCAGCCCTACCAGTTCTACCACTTCTGTGCGTGTAGTTCTCTATTTGGTCCGGTAATTTATGATTGATTACGTGCGTCAGTTCACTTACATCCAATCCACGAGCAGCAACATCGGTAGCGACTAATATTTGAATGGTTTTTTTACGAAACTTCCCCATTACAGAATCTCTTTGTGCTTGAGATAAATCTCCATGCAAAGAATCTGCACTGTAACCATCTTTAATTAAATTATCTGCAACTTCTTGGGTTTCCCTTCGAGTTCTACAAAAGATAATGGCATAGATATTTGGATTTAAATCCGCTATTCTTTTTAAAGCTGGGTAACGAGTTCTTTCTGTAACCGAATAATATTCATGGCTTACGTTATCTGATCCCTGATTTTTTTGTCCTGAAGTAATTTCTATTGGTTTGGTCATATAGTTTCTAGCTATAGACTCTACTTCTCTTGGAAAAGTTGCAGAAAATAATAAGGTTTGTTTGGTTTCTGGAGTAGCCTCTAAAACTTTGTCTAATTCGTCTTTAAAACCCATGTTTAACATTTCATCAGCTTCGTCTAAGACTAACCATTGAACGTTTCCTAATTTTAAAGCTCTCCTATTGATTAAATCCACTGTTCTACCAGGAGTTCCAACTACAATTTGAGATCCTTTTTTTAAAGACCTAATTTGGTCTTCGATACTGGATCCTCCATAGACAGTAGTTACTCTGATGTCTTTAATGTATTTGCAAAAATCTTTGATATTATTTCCAATCTGAACGGCAAGTTCTCTTGTCGGAGACAAAATAATGGCTTGTACATTATTGTTGCTAGCCTCTAAAAGCTCAATGATTGGCAAACTAAAAGCGGCCGTTTTACCGGTACCTGTTTGCGCAAATGCTTTTAAATCGTCTGTTGATGAAATAATTTGTGGGATTGCTTTTTCTTGAATAACCGTTGGTTTTTCATATCCCAAATCTGTTAAAGCTTTGATGATAGGTTCTTTCAAACCTAATTCTAAAAATGTTGACATTACTGTGTTTTTGTGGATTCACAGAACGCTCACCTGTAAACCCGATTATAAATTCGACCTGATTTTTAATGAGTTAGCCTCAAAAATAAAATCGTGCAAATGTACGTTATTATTATAGATTGAAGAAAGAAAACTTGATTTACTTAAGTTTTTTTAAGTCTGTGTGTGTCTTTTTTGAGGAAATGGAAGCGAAGCCATTGGTAATAATTCCTTTTTTATTCAAGATGATTGCTCTAGGCATTCTACTGGTTAGGAATTCGTTCGCATTACTATTGGGAGTAATGAAGAATTGATTTTTTACATCTAATTGAGGGATGGGCCCGTATTGCTTGCCATCTATTCGTATTTGAATAAATTGCACTTGCGGAAACTTTTCAGTTAGATAATTAATTCTAGAACGTATGAATTTTTGGGAAACGTAAACAGGATTCCAAAAAAGTAGTAGTGTGTTTTTATTTTTAGTAAGTTTTTTAATAGAGTGCTTTCCGTTGTTAAAATTAGTGATCATAAAATCATTCAAGGACTGGCCTTTTGTCAATAACTTAGCATCGGACAAAAGTTGTTGTACTAGTTTTTTGTCAGTGTCATCGGTACTTAATTTAAAGAAAGTATCAAAGGTTTCTTGGTGAATGTTACAACTAGATCTTCTGTA
>JABAZI010000085.1:9564-31787 GCA_018608545.1 Polaribacter sp. | reverse complement strand
TCTTGTAAGTTTCCTAAAAAGGTATTGTCTTTTTCTAGAAATAACGTGTCAATAACTTTTTCCATGGAATACAATACTACATACTTGGATTTTGGATTCAGAATTTTGCCTCCAAAATAGGTGTCAGGTTTAGTAGATTCAGAACTACAGCTAATAAAAGCTGAAGCTATGAATACTAAAATTAAAAAAGGTAAATGTTTAACCATACGTTGTGTAATGCACTAATACTTGCAAATTTAGGGATAGAATAAAGTCATTGTTGTTAATTGATTGTTAAAATAGTTTTTTTAAAATAAGGAATTGGTCATCATTATTTATTCAAAACCATTAAAATCAAGTGTGAAAAGATAAATCTAATTTGTACTTTTGCACAAAAATAAAAAAATAGCATATGTTATCAGTTTCTAATTTATCTGTACAATTTGGAAAACGCGTCTTGTTTGATGATGTAAACACAAAATTTCAAACAGGAAATTGTTATGGAATTATTGGTGCAAACGGAGCAGGGAAATCAACGTTCTTAAAGATACTTTCGGGTGTACAAGAACCAACCTCTGGACAGGTTCATTTAGAAAAAGGAAAGCGAATGTCTGTGTTGACCCAAGATCATTATGCTTTTGATGAGCATCCAGTTCTGGAAACGGTGGTAATGGGTAATAAAGAGTTGTTCAAAATAAAAAAGCAAATAGACGATTTATATGCTGATTATACTGATGAAAATGCAGAAAAAATTGGCGAACTTCAAATAGTTTTTGAAGAAATGAATGGATGGAATGCAGATTCTGATGCAGCTGCCATGCTATCTAATTTAGGAATTTCTGAAAACTTACATTATACTTTATTGAAAGATTTGGATGGTAAGCAAAAAGTTCGTGTACTAATTGCACAGGCATTGTTTGGTAATCCTGATGTACTGATCATGGATGAGCCTACCAATGATTTAGATTTTGAAACAATTGCTTGGTTAGAAAATTTTATTGCAAATTTTGACAATTGTGTAATTGTTGTTTCACACGATAGACACTTTTTAGATGCCGTTTGTACACATATTTCTGATATCGATTATGGGAAGATCAATCACTTTTCTGGGAACTATACTTTTTGGTATGAGTCCAGTCAATTAGCAACGAGACAGAGAGCTCAACAAAATAAAAAGGCAGAAGATAAAAAGAAAGAATTGGAAGAATTTATTCGACGTTTTTCTGCAAATATGGCAAAATCGAAACAAGCAACTTCTCGTAAAAAGATGATAGAGAAATTGAACGTTGATGAAATCAAGCCGTCAAGTAGAAGGTACCCTGCGATCATTTATAAAAGCGATCGTGAAGCTGGTGATCAGATTTTAAATGTAGAGGGTTTGTCTAAAGATTTTGAAGGTGAACAACTATTTTCCAAAGTAGACATCAATTTAAACAAAGGAGACAAAATTGCGATTATTTCTAAAAATTCTAGGGCAGTAACTGCTTTTTATCAAATTATAACAGCGAATCAAAAAGCAGATGCAGGGAAACACAATTGGGGTGTGACTACGACCCAGTCCTACTTACCCCTGGACAATTCTTCCTTTTTTCAAAATGGTGATTTAAATCTAGTTGATTGGTTGCGACAATATGCACAAACAGAAGAAGAACGTGAGGAAGTTTTTTTAAGAGGTTTTTTAGGAAAAATGATTTTTTCTGGAGAAGAAGCTTTAAAGAAAAGTAATGTGCTTTCAGGAGGAGAAAAAGTACGTTGTATGTTGTCTAGAATGATGATGAAAAGAGCCAATATTTTAGTATTAGATGAACCAACGAATCACTTAGACTTAGAATCAATACAAGCATTAAACAATTCTTTAATAAATTTTAAAGGGACTGTATTGTTTACAACTCATGATCATGAATTTGCACAAACTGTTGCAAACAGAGTGATTGAATTAACTCCAAAAGGAGTGATAGACAGACATACCTCCTTTGATGATTATCTGTCAGATCCAAAAATTAAGGAATTACGAGATAAAATGTATGCATAAAAAAAGGAAGCTATTGAGCTTCCTTTTTTTATGTTCGCTTTCTTTTATCTCTTCGCCAGAGGGCTTACAATTTTTACATCAGAAAAAGAGATTGCACCTCTTATAATTCCATCGATTGTTTTCTTTAAAGCTTCAATGAGTTGCATTTTTAGTTGCGATTTGTGATAAATTAAACTCACTTCTCTAGCTGGAGGTGGGTTGGTGAAATCTCGTAAATTAGCTTTGTCTTCCTCATTTAAATCTAGGGTATGTAAATAAGGCAACAGCGTCATGCCTAAACCTTCTTTAGAGAGTTTAATTAGCGTATCAAAACTTCCACTAGCTAATTGAAAGCCCTTCGTGTTGTCAATTTTATGTGTACTACATAAATTGATAACGCTGTCTTTAAAACAATGTCCATCTTCTAACAATAAAATGTCTTGGATTTCCAATTCTTCAGACGTAATTTTTTGTTGGTTGTAAAGTCTGTGGTTTTTTGGAATCAAACCTACAAAAGGTTCATAATATAAGGGGTTTTCTATGATCGAATCATTTTCTAACGGAGTTGCTGCAAGTCCTGCATCGATGTGGCCATCTGATAATTTACGGATGATTTCATCTGTGGTTAATTCTTCGATGATTAAGGTTACTTTTGGATATTTTTTTGTAAAATTTTGTAGAAACATAGGAAGTAAAGTAGGCATCACCGTGGGGATGATTCCCACTCTAAATTCTCCTCCAATAAATCCTTTTTGCTGATCTACAATGTCTGAAATCCGATTGCTTTCATTGACAATAACCTTTGCTTGCGCCACGATTTTTTTTCCGATCTCTGTGAGTTCAATTGGTTTTTTTGAACGATTAAAAATCTGAATATTCAGTGCCTCTTCAAGTTTTTGTATTTGCATACTCAAGGTAGGTTGCGTTACAAAACTATGCTCAGCAGCTACTGTGAAGTTTTGATATTCTGCAACAGATAATACATATTTCAGTTGGGTAATGGTCATGGAGTATCATAATTTTTGATAAAATTATAAAAAACCATCAATTAAAACTATAGTTGTATGCTTAAATTTTTCTTAAATTTTAAAGAGGTATGAACTAAGTCCCTATTGTAATTGATATGAAAACCCAATTTCATATCCCAAAACATTGTATCCGCTGTTTGGAGATTTAAAATTCAAATTAGAAATGTGACCAATTGAACTACCTAGGTATAAAAAGGTTGTATTTGAGGTTTGAAATGAAATGCCTAGAGCTCCATTTTCGATAAACGTAAATCCTTTGGCGAGACGTTCTGTTCTCTTTGTTATCGTTGCTATTCCCAACCCAATAGTGGCCAGAATGTCTACTTTTTTCAACAGTTTCTTTTTCAGTGCAACTCCAAATTCTATCGCATATAAATGCATGTTTTTGGGAGTTGTAAATTCGGTCCTTTTTTCTAGATAGTTTTCTTCAGAGGGCAGTACAAATTGTTCATTGATTAGTTGGTGTTGTATTGTGTGTATCTGAGGCTGCACAATCAATTCAAAATCAATATTTTTCCAACCTCCTAAGTCGTGAAATGTTTGAATTTTATAAGTTTTTGTCTGAAAAGAATAGTCTTTATCGTTTATTATAAAATTATTTTGCTTTGCGTTGCTATACATGAATCCAATTCTTTTAATCTGAAAGATTCTCGTATTATCTTCTTGCGCTTTTGCTATATAAACCGACAGAAAGAGGACTAAAAGCAGTAATTTTTTTTTATTCATCTGTGTCAAGTGACGGCTATTTCAATGTTTCTAAGAAAACATTTTAGCGACTTTCTCTGCTTTTTTATTTTGTGAATAATCGTAAAACCCTTCCCCAGATTTTACACCTAATTTTCCTGCTCTTACCATATTTACTAAAAGGGGACAAGGAGCATATTTGGAATTTTTAAATCCATCATAAAGCACTTCTAAAATAGACAAGCAAACATCCAACCCAATAAAATCTGCTAATTGTAAGGGCCCCATGGGGTGTGCCATTCCTAATTTCATTACTAGGTCTATTTCATTGACACCTGCAACTCCATTGTACAACGTTTCTATTGACTCATTAATCATTGGCATTAAAATTCGGTTTGCTACAAAACCAGGATAATCATTGACTTCTACGGGAGTCTTATTTATTTTTTTAGACAGAGCTACGATCGTCTCCATTACTTCATGAGAAGTATTGTAACCCCTAATAATTTCAACCAATTTCATGATGGGTACTGGGTTCATAAAATGCATTCCGATTACTTTATCAGGTCTGTTGGTTGCCGCTGCAATTTGAGTGATGGAGATGGAAGAGGTATTGCTTGCTAAAATAGTTTTTTCACTACAAACTACATCTAATTCTTTAAAAATTCCTGTTTTTAAAACTGCGTTTTCAGTAGCAGCTTCTATGACAAGGTCGGCACTTTTAGCGCCTTCTTTAATCGATGTAAATGTTTTAATCTGCTGTAATGTCTTTTTTTTGTCAGCTTCAGATATCTTGTCTTTAGCAACCATCCGGTCTAAATTTTTTACAATGGTTTCCATTCCTCTCTCTAGAGATTCTTTTGAGATATCAATTAAATGTACATTGTAATTGAATTGTGCAAAAGTATGAGCAATTCCATTTCCCATGGTTCCCGCTCCTATAACTGCGATGTTTTTCATATTATTAGGGTGTATTAAAAAATAGTTACTAGGTTTTACATAAGAATTTTAACTCTTAAGTGTTAATTTTTCAATGATTTTCTATATTAGAAACAATCGATAATCATTTGAGCAACTCTTAATGCTTCTGCACCTTGACTTAAAGTAACAACAGGAGTGCTATTGGTTTGAATAGCATCTGAAAATGACTCTAATTCATCTAAAATGGCATTGTTATTTTCTATTGCAGGATTTTCAAAATAAATTTGTTTTTTTACGCCTTCTGCATTTTGTAAAATCATTGCAAATTCATCCGGATTTTTAGGAACCTCTTTCATTTTAACAACTTCCGACTCTTTGCTTAAAAAATTGACAGAGATATATGCGTCCTTTTGAAAAAATCTAGTTTTTCGCATATTCTTCATCGAGATTCTGCTAGCTGTTAGGTTGGCAACACATCCATTTTCAAATTCTATTCTAGCATTGGCAATATCAGGTGTGTCAGAAATAACAGCAACTCCACTTGCATGGACAGTTTTTACTTTAGAATTAATAACAGAAAGGATGATATCGATATCATGAATCATTAAATCTAATACGACTGGCACATCTGTTCCTCGTGGATTGAATTCTGCTAATCGATGAGATTCTATGAACATTGGATTATCAATCATTTCTTTTACAGCTGTAAAACTTGGATTAAAACGTTCGACATGACCTACCTGTCCTTGAACGTGATATTGACTTGCCAGTGTTTTGATAGCTTCTGCTTCTAAAACTGTTTTTGTAATTGGTTTTTCAATAAATATATGACGCCCTTTTTCTATAGATTGTTTCGCGCAATCAAAATGCGAGAGCGTTGGGGTGACAATATCAACAACATCAACAGCATCTATTAAAGATGCAATAGATGAAAAAGAAGTATAACCAAACTCAAGAGCTACTTTTTTTGCATTCTCTTCAGAAGGATCATAAAAACCTATCAATTCATACTTTTTAGATTCTTGTAACAGACGTAAATGAATTTTACCAAGGTGTCCTGCACCTAAAACTCCAACTTTCAGCATATCCTATATTTTAAGTCTTTGAAAGTAAAATAAAATTGATTTTTATCGATGCTTGAGAACTTCTCAAGATGAGATAAAAAAATCAATTTTGATTTTGTAAAGACATTGATTTCGTGTTTTCTGATTTTAAAATCAGCTAAAAACAAAGATACAATTTTATGACTATTTATAGGGATTAATTACTATTTTTAGAATTCAAAAAATTGATAAAATTGAAAGACACTTCCAAACATCAAGGGCTTCGTAATCAGTTAGCTAAGGTATTACAACAAAAAGGCATTGTTGATGAAAATGTGTTGAATGCAGTTCGTAAAATTCCCCGTCATTTATTTATAGACAGTAGTTTTGAGTCTCATGCCTATCAAGACAAAGCATTTCCCATTGCTGCAGATCAAACTATTTCTCAACCCTATACTGTGGCGTTCCAATCGCAAACCTTAGCTGTTAAAAATTTTCATAAGGTTTTGGAGATAGGAACGGGTTCTGGCTATCAAACAGCAGTCTTGTTAGAATTAAATGCAGAAGTGTATACCATAGAAAGACAACGAGAGTTGTTTAAAAAAACCTCATTATTTCTCCCTAAATTAGGATATAAACCCAAGAAATTTATTTTTGGTGATGGCTACAAAGGCCTTCCTGAACAAGCGCCTTTTGATAAAATTATCGTTACAGCGGGTGCTCCTTTTGTTCCTAAAGCGCTGTTGGGGCAATTAAAAGTAGGAGGAAGTTTATTGATACCTGTAGGAGATAAAACACAAATAATGACCCTTTTTACTCGAACTTCACCCAAAGAATTTGAAAAACAGGAGTTAGGAGATTTTGCATTTGTTCCAATGTTAGAAGAAAAAAACTAATTCACAAAAAATCTACTTCTACATTTCAGCATGAAGATAAAACGAGTACTAATTTTAAATAGTAGTTTGTATCTGCTACTCTAAAATTATAAGCTGGCATCAAAGTTTTGAGACCATTTTCCTTGTACACGTAGCACTTGTTCAATCACATCTCGTACACACCCCTCGCCACCTTTTTTATCGGAAATATATGTTGACACTTCTTGAATTTCTCTTACTGCATCGTTAGGGCAAGCGGCCAATCCAACGAGCTTCATTACAGGGTAATCAGGTACATCATCTCCCATATACAATATGTTTTCTGATCTTAAATTGTATTTTTTTAAGAGGGTTTCGTATTGTTTAATTTTATCATGAGCTCCTAGGTAAATATCTTCAATTCCTAAAGCTGATAATCGAGCTCTCACACCTTCGTTGGTTCCTCCAGAAATGATGCAAATTCGATATCCTTTATTCAAGGCATTTTTCATTGCATACCCGTCTTTCACATTCATGTGTCTAACCAATTCACCATCTGGCATAATTGTTAACATTCCATTGGTTAAGACTCCGTCAACATCAAAAATAAATGTATTTATGTTAGGTAATAATTGTTTGTAGCTAATGTCCATCTTGGATAGATTTTGTAAGGATTGTATAAATTTGTTGTTGTTGTATATTTAGCAAATCTAAATGATTTTTAATTGTTTTTAAATCGTTTCGAATGGCTGGTCCTGTTTGGGCTTTTTCGGGAGATAAAGAAGTTACTTTAGAGGCAGTTTCTTTGATTAAAGGGTGCAATATTTCAAAAGGAACTCCCTGTTTTTTGCAAATCTCATTTCCAGTTGAATATAAATGATTCGTAAAGTTATTTACAAATACAGCAGCCACATGCAATGCTTTACGTTGTGTAGAATTTACGGTGTAGATATTCTTCCCAATAATCTTCCCCAATTTTTCTAATAATTCTTGTTTTTCGGCATTTTCTGCTTCCAAGCAAAAAGGGACTTCATTAAAATTGACTTCTTTATTTTTAGTAAAGGTTTGTAACATGTAAAAGACTCCCTTGTGTGTGGTGTTTTTCAATTCGTCGATCTCACAGGCTCCAGAAGTATGAACTACAAAAGGATTTTTTATTTGCGAGGAAACTTCGGCTATTGCATCATCTGAAACGGCAATAATTGTGATATCTGCATAGGGAACATGTTCTAAGTTTCTCGAGCTTATTTTTGTAACTGCAATGTGATCAGCAGTTAAAAAAGCAGCATGCAAATGAGAAGCTATATTTCCATTTCCAATAAGTAACACTGTTATCATAAAACGAAGATATTCATTTTTTTATTCGATCACACAATGAATTATGAATTTAGTGCGCATTCTGTCAACAATAAATAGATCAAATAAATTAGGAATACTCAGGGATGTTTGTAGTTCCAAATATAGTTGAAGGAGTTTCATTTTTTAAAGAGTTACGGAAGTACTTGATGTTTATTTTTTTGTTAAAAATCTAATTATTAACTTGCTGTTTTCTATTTTTGAATTTGAGATCAAATAAGAAATAATTTTTATTTTTTTTACTGTACAGTTTAAATAAGTGAACAATATACAATACATATGAAATTAGATATTTTAGTATTCGGTGCTCATCCTGACGATGTTGAGTTGGGTTGTGGAGCAACGATTGCAAAGGAGGTTTCTTTAGGGAAGAAGGTTGGGGTTGTTGATCTAACTCGAGGAGAACTCGGTAGTCGTGGTTCTGCAGAAATAAGAGATCAAGAAGCACTAAAAGCTGCTAAAATTTTAGGACTCTCCGTTCGTGAAAATTTGAATTTCGATGATGCTTTTTTTGTTAATGATAAAACACATCAATTAGAAATTGTAAAAATGATCCGTAAATATCAACCCAATATTGTATTGTGTAACGCCAAAGATGATCGGCACATAGACCATCCAAAAGGGAGTAAGTTAGTTTCTGACGCCTGTTTCTTGAGTGGTTTATCTAAGATTGAAACAGAACAAGATGGGAAACAGCAAGTTCATTGGAGGCCAAAGCAAGTGCATCATTACATCCAATGGAAAAATAGTACTCCAGATTTTGTAGTGAATGTATCTGGTTTTATGGAGGTTAAAATAAAAGCAGTCATGGCGTATCGTTCTCAATTTTATGATCCGACAAGTAAGGAGCCAGAAACACCTATCAGTAGCAAAAATTTTACAGATAGTGTTCAGTATAGAGCCAGAGATCTAGGACGATTAATTGGTGTAGAATTTGCAGAAGGCTATACTTCAGAACGTTCTGTTGCCATAGAAGATTTAGATAAATTAATTTAATTTTTTCTTTCTATAGAAAAGAAAAAATATTTATATTTGCAGCCGCAATTATATGGTGGTTGTAGCTCAGTTGGTTAGAGTATCGGTTTGTGGTACCGAGTGTCGCGGGTTCGAGTCCCGTCTTCCACCCAAAAATAGAATCCTTCTCTTATGAGAAGGATTTTTTTGTTTGGGAGGTTTGAAAATTATTTTTTTGTTTTTTGAATTATTTAGGATGATTGGGTAGTTGTTTGTTATTCAGCTCATTGAAATACTTTGACATGTAAGGGATAGGTTAGGGGTATTTATTTTATAGCTTCAGTTTTTCAGCCAGATACGCAGCCGTATATGACTTTTTATTCTTTATTAATGCTTCTGGAGTTCCCTGAAAAATAAGATTTCCTCCATTTTTCCCACCTTCTAAGCCCAAGTCAATAATATAATCTGCACATTTTATAAGCTCAATATTGTGTTCAATTACAATGATTGAATGTCCTTTTTCAATCAATGCATTGAAAGAAGCCAATAGTTTTTTGATGTCATGAAAATGCAATCCTGTTGTAGGTTCATCAAAAATAAACAAGGCTTTGTCTTTTGTATTTCCTTTGACTAAAAAGGAAGCTAGTTTAATTCTTTGCGCTTCTCCTCCAGAGAGTGTTGAGGAAGATTGACCCAGTTGAACATAGCCTAAACCAACATCTTGTAGCGGTTTCAGTTTGTTCGCTATTTTTGGAACTAAATTTTCTGAGAAAAACTCAATAGCATCATCAATGGTTAGATTTAAAATATCATCAATTGATTTCCCATCAAATTTGACCTCTAATACCTCTTTTTTAAAACGCTTTCCATTGCATACGTCACATTCTAAATGAACATCAGCCATGAACTGCATTTCAATCGTAACTTCTCCTTCTCCTTTACATACCTCACAGCGACCGCCTTCTACATTAAAAGAAAAGTGTTTCGGTTTAAAATTTCTAATTTTTGAAATTTTCTGATTTGCATACAGCATTCTAATATCGTCATATGCTTTTATGTAGGTAACCGGGTTTGAACGAGAAGAACGTCCAATAGGGTTCTGATTTATAAACTCTACGTGTTTTATCGTTTCGAAACTACCTTTTACCTCTGTATGTTGTCCGATTTTATCTCCATATCCAATCAATTTTTTTTGCATTGATGGATACAATATGTTTTTTACCAATGTACTTTTTCCAGATCCAGAAACACCCGTAATTACCGTCAAACAATTCAGAGGAAATGTGACATTGATATTTTGTAAATTATGCTCTCTTGCTCCAACGATTTGAATCGAATTTTTAGAACTTCTCCGCTTAAGAGGAACTTCAATACGCAGTTCTTTATTTAAATATTTTGCAGTTAAGGAGTCGGATTTTAAAATGTCATCAAAATTTCCTTCTGCAACAACATCCCCTCCAAATGAACCTGCTTCTGGACCAATATCAATAATATAGTCTGCTTCTTTCATGATGTCCTCATCATGTTCTACCACAATAACAGTATTTCCTAGATTTCGAAGATCCTTTAAAACTTTAATCAATCTTTCTGTATCTTTTGGATGCAAACCAATACTGGGTTCGTCTAAAATATACATGGATCCAACTAGCGAACTTCCTAAAGAAGTTGCCAGGTTTATCCGCTGACTTTCACCTCCTGATAGGGTGTTAGAGGTTCGATTGATCGTTAAATAAGACAAACCAACATCCGTTAAAAATTGGAGCCTGTTAGTGATTTCTGTCAACAAACGTTTTCCAATTTGTGCTTCGTATGGATTCAGCTGAATATTTTTAAAAAATACCGATAATTCATCTAGAGGAAGCGTAACTAAATCTGAAATTGTTTTTTCATTAATTTTAACGTAATCAGTTTCTTTTCGCAAACGTTTACCGTTACAAGTCGTACATTTTGTTTTTCCTCGATAACGAGAAAGCATCACTCTGTTCTGAATTTTATAACTTTTTTCTTCTAGGGTAGAAAAGAAATGATGGATTCCGTTGAAAGACGAATTACCATTCCAAACGATTTCTTTCTGTTTTTCAGACAGTTCAAACCAGGGTTTATGAATCGGAATATCAAATTGATACGCAACAGCAATTAAGTCGTCTTTATAATGAATATAGGAGGGAGTTTTAAAAGGGAAAATGCAATCTTCAAAAATTGACAATCCAGTATTTGGGATGACTAATTCTTCGTCAATTCCAATAACATTTCCATATCCTTCACAAGTTGGGCAAGCTCCGTAGGGATTATTAAAACTAAATAAATGTGAATTAGGCACAAGAAAAGACATGCCGTCTAAATCAAACTTATTACTAAAGTTAGTTACTTTGTGATCTTTTAAATTTTCAATAAAACAACTTCCTTTTCCTTCAAAAAAGGCCGTTTGAATCGCATCTGCTACTCGGTTGTAAAAGTCTTCATCATCTTTGGTAATGATTCTATCTACAACTAGATATAGACCTTCATTTTTGAAACTCTCCTGAGGGAAATCTGAAATTCTATATATTTCTTCATTCCATTTTAAACGTGCATAACCTTGTTGTTCTAAGACTTGTAAAAGTGTTTTTAAATCTCGATTTTCATTGATTGAAATTGGCGCTAATAAAAGTAGTTTTGTTTGTTCCTCGAACTCTTTTATGAAATTCACAACATCAGAAACAGTATCTTTTTTTACTTTTTTACCAGAGATAGGAGAGTAGGTTGTACCAACTCGGGCATATAAAAGTTTGATGTAATCGTAAATTTCTGTAGATGTACCGACAGTAGAGCGAGGATTCGTCGAATTCACTTTTTGTTCAATTGCAATTGCTGGAGCAATTCCTTTGATGAAATCTACTTTTGGTTTGTGTAATTTTCCTAAGAACTGACGAGCATAAGAGCTTAAACTTTCTACATAGCGTCTTTGTCCTTCTGCATACAAGGTATCAAAGGCTAAAGAAGACTTTCCAGACCCAGAAAGTCCCGTGATTACGATCAGTTTGTTTCTCGGTAAAACAACGTCAATATTCTTTAAATTATGGAGTTTAGCCCCTTTAATAATAATGTTATTTTTAGGACTTACTTCAGAAATATCCATCTTCATGTAGCTATAATATATCTGCTATAAAAATACTGTTTTTTTAAACTATTGTATTAAAAAAAAGAGATGAATATGTTAAATTATTTGCTGTTTAAAAAAATATTATTGATATTTGATGTATATATAACCAATTAAATAGACTTCATATACAAAAAAACTACTTTTAAATTATTCAATTAATTAACATGAACAATTATTTGTTCAATAAAAAGAGTAGTAATGGTTAGTAAAGAATTAGTGTTAGACAGTACTCTAGTCAGTCAGTATATTCAAGGTAAAGAATCTTCTCTAGAAATTTTAATCAAAAGACATCAACAAAGATTGTATCGCTTTATTTATAGTAAAGTTCAAGATAAAGATGTCACAGAGGATGTTTTTCAAGATACGTTTATCAAAGTAATTAGAACCTTGAAAAAAGGAAGTTATAACGAAGAGGGTAAGTTCTTACCTTGGGTGATGCGAATAGCGCATAATTTGGTTATTGATTATTTTAGAAAATCTAAAAGAATGCCTTCTTTCAAAAATTCAGATGACTTCGATATTTTTTCTATTATAGGTGATGGTAGCTTAAATGTAGAAAAAAAAATGATACAAGAACAAATTTACAGTGATGTAAGAGAACTTGTTTATGAATTGCCAGAAGAACAAAAAGAGGTATTGATCATGCGCATGTATAGAGACATGAGTTTTAAAGAAATAAGTGAAAATACCGGTGTTAGTATCAATACTGCTCTCGGTAGAATGCGCTATGCTTTGATTAACTTGAGAAAATTAATAGAGAAACATAAAATTGTTTTAGTCAATTAACAATAAATTAAAAAAGGCTTCGTTATTCTAATATAAATCAAGTGATTAAATAGAATATATGATGCAACTTTACTCAAAAAAGTCACCTGAAATTCAGGTGCAACCAAAAAAAGAAACAGTTCAATTTTTGATTAATTTTTCCAAATCGTTAACTTTTGTGAAAAGTAAATCAAAAAACTACATTGAATTGAATTTGAATTAAGTAAGGAAAAAGCTTCAACCCAGGTTGAAGCTTTTTTTAGCTCTTGTTTTTCTTGTAATATTCTTTTAAAGCAGATTTTCTACCAATTGTTTTTGTAATACTGTCTTTTTCTAAATCCCATCCTCTTGCAGGAGAATACTCTCTTCCATACCAAATAATTTGGAGGTGCAACTCATTCCACAATTCCATTGGAAATAATCTTTTTGCATCTTTTTCTGTTTGTTGTACATTTTTTCCGTTTGTCAAATTCCAACGCCAGAGCAACCTGTGAATATGCGTATCTACAGGAAAAGCTGGAACGCCAAAAGCTTGGCTCATCACAACACTTGCTGTTTTATGACCTACAGCAGGCAACGCTTCTAAACCCTCAAAACTTTGAGGAACTTTTCCGTTGTAGGTATCTATTAAAATTTTTGACAATCCATGAATCCCTTTACTTTTCATAGGGGATAAACCACAGGGTCTAATAATAGCTTTAATTTCTTCAACAGTCATTTTTATCATGTCAAAAGGATTGTCTGCTTTAGCAAACAAAATAGGGGTAATTTTATTGACTCTGACATCTGTACACTGAGCGGAGAGTAAAACAGCAATTAGCAGCGTATAAGGATCTTTGTGATCCAAGGGAATAGGAATTTCCGGATAGAGTTTTTGAAGTGTATCAATTATAAATTGAACGGTTTCTTTTTTATTCATGGGGTCAGTTTGTTGAAACAAAGGTACAAAGTTGAAAAGTAATTTTTAATAGATGTTGTAGGGATTTGTTTGAAGACTTTGTAACTTGCCTACTTAATAACTTTCAAATTAATACACATGACATCATTAAAAATAGGAGATGCTTCTCCTCAATTTGAAGCCAAAGACAATGTTGGAAATACGATCAGGTTATCTGACTATACAGGTAAAAAGTTGGTATTGTTTTTCTATCCAAAAGCAAGCACACCAGGATGTACAGCGGAAGCTTGCAACTTAAGAGATCATTATCAAGCCTTTTTAGCCAAAGGATATGATGTGTTAGGTGTGAGTGCTGATTCTGCAAAAAGACAGCAAAATTGGGTTTTAAAACATGAACTTCCATTTCCATTACTAGCCGATGAAGATAAAGTGGTAATCAATGCATTTGGTGTTTGGGGACCAAAAAAGTTTATGGGTAAAGAATATGATGGAATTCACAGAACTACTTTTGTAATTGACGAAAATGGGAGTATAGAGAATATAATAACCAAAGTAAAAACAAAAGCACACACTGCACAGATTTTAGTCTAGACTTTAAAGAGTATGTGTTCAAAAGTGAGTGAATGAAAGTTAGCTCGCTTTTTTGTTAGCTATAATTTCATGGCTAACTTAAAATTCAAAACTCTTCCAGTCATAAAATTCGGAATCCCAAATTGATTTTTAGAATACACATCTCTTACCCAAGTATTGGTAATTGAATTTTGAATATCAAACATGTTAAAAAGCTCTAAACCAGTACTTAATTCTTTAAATTTTGATAACCAGCCAGTTTTGAATTGCTTATTAGCGTCTGTAAATACATAAGAAACCCCGAGGTCTGCTCTTTTGTAATCTCTTAAGCGTTCTTGAAATTGATATACATCTGCATAGGAGGGAGAGCCCCCTGGCACTCCAGTATTATAAACTAGGTTTAAATATACTTTTAAGTTGGGTAGACTAGGGACGTAATCTTGAAATAAAATTCCAAACTTTATTCGCTGATCAGAGGGCCTTGCTATAGCGCCTTTGTTGTCTATATTTTCTTCTGTTTTTAAATACCCTAAACTGACCCAGCTATCACTTCCTGGTACAAATTCTCCATTTAATCTCACGTCCAATCCGTGTGCATAGGCAGTCGCATTATTATCTGCACGGTATCTAATTCTTACATTATCTAATGTGTACGAGTTTACATTTGTTAAGTTTTTATAATAGAACTCTGTTGTGAGCTTAAATGGTCTTCTCCATAAGTTAAAACTGTACTCTAAACCAGTAACGAAATGAATTGAATTTTGAGCTTTTAAAGCAAGGTTTATATTTCCGCTTGCATCCCGTAATTCTCTGTAAGAGGGTGGTTGAGAGTACCACCCAAAAGAAGCTCTATAAAGTAGGTCTTTTTCTGAATTTGGTTTTATTGAAAATTGTGCGCGAGGACTGATAATTGTCTGTTTTTTTGAACGAATTCCATTTCCTGTTACCTTCCAAGTATGAGCTCTTACACCGATATTATACCAGATCTTATTTTCATTCCAAAACAAACGTTTATTAAATTGAAGATATCCAGAAATACGGTCAATTTGGACCTCATTTTCTACCCTTATATTTTTGAATGGAATTATGGGGCCCTCAAAAGGTTCGTAGGGTTGATTGTTCGCAATGTGGTTTGGAGGTCTGATAGAAAAGCCTAATGAATCTATTACTTCCCATTCTCTTATTCGATCTCTAATGTCTTCTTTTTGTAGTTTTATTCCAAAATCTAATTGACTCTTATCAATTTTGTAATTTCCTTTAATTTGTATGTTCGTAATCAACGCGTCTAAATCGTTTCTCGCATGATTTAATTGGGAGCCAATCCCTTCAGAGAAGTCTACATTTCCAAAGTTTTCAGAACCAATATTTGTATCAACCTCTCCCAAACGGTAGGCAGCTGCAATATCATAGTGTTCCTCCTCTTGTGTATTGTATCTTGAGGCTGTAGCAGTAAGTGTTAAAAAATCTGTTGCTTTATATTCTGAAGATAAAGCACCAAAAAGCGTTAGATAATTGTCTTGCTCTTGCCCATTATAAAAAACATTCAATTCTAGAGGAGCTGCGATTGTTCCAAAACGAGTTCTTCTTGAAATAGGGGTGTAGTTGTAATTATTGATTGAAAAGTTTCCTAAAAAGTTGACTTTTAGATATTTTGAAGCTTCGTAGGATACATACGTTTGAAAATCGAGAAACTTGGGGTTGAAATTAGTTTCAATCTGTTTACTATTTACAAAAAGACTATTATCTCTGTATCTGAAACTGCTAATAGAAGTCAACTTTTCTTTTATTATAGGTGCTTCAAATGTTGCACTGGCTCCCAGAAGGCTGATATCTAGTGTTGTAGAAAGTTCTGTAGGTTTCCGATATGTAATATCCAGAACAGAAGATAATTTATCGCCATATTTTGCTTGAAAGCCTCCTGCTGAAAAGTTGATATTTTGGACCATGTTTGGATTTATAAAACTCAAACCCTCTTGTTGTCCAGATCTAATTAAAAAAGGCCTGTATACCTCTATTCCATTAACATACACCAAATTTTCGTCAAAATTACCACCTCTAACATTGTATTGTGTGCTCAATTCATTGTTATTGTTGACTCCAGGTAAGGTCATTAAGACATTTTCTACTCCTGCATTAGCACCGATAACATTTTTAACAATTGCGACATCTATCTTCTTTAAACCTGAAACGCTTTGTTTATTTTCTCTAATTATAATTTCTTTTAATTCTTCTGTTTTTGTACTAAGAATTATCGATAAACGACCTCCATTTCTATTCTTTGCTGTGTATTTTTTTATAAAAGTTTTATGAGAAATGTGATTAAAAGTTATTGTAATTTCTTTTTTGTAAGGAACTCTGATTTGATATTTTCCTTTTTTATCTGTAGTGGTTCCAGAGTTGCCATATGAAATTGAGACCCCTTCTATGGGCTGCTCGTTGATGTTTTTAACAGTACCTTTCAAAATGGTCATATTTTGGGCCAAACCAAAAAGTGGAATAAAGTATATGAAGAAAATGACTTTTTTCACGTTTGTTAATTTAGTTGTTTTTTATAGAACGTTGCAGAAAGTGTATTCGTATTTCCAACATTGTCTGAGACTACAATTTTAAAGATATGTTTGCTACCTGACAACTTTTTATCATTAAAATTATAAGTTGCTGTTTTTTTTCTATGGTTGTACTCCATTAAAATCCATTCCCCATCAATTGTAGCTCTATAATCCTTAATACCTGAACCTTTATCTGAGATTTTTACTTTTAGAGTATTGAGTCTAGAGATCCATTGCTTGTCTTTAAAGTGTAATAAACTAACTGAGGGTTTGAGTGTATCAGATCGCAATGCGTATTTTCCCAAAATTTTTGTTGTGGTGAAAAAACTGCTGTCTTTTTTTCTTGTAAATTGATACATTGGATAGGTTGGTTTCTCCACATTCGCAATGTATAGTTGTTTTTTTTCTTCTTCAGAATAGTTGGAAACATCAAATGTTAACGTAAAGCTTTTATCTAAAGGTAGCGTTGGTGTATGTATTTTTGCAACCCCTTTTTCAACCTTAAAATCTAAAAAAAGATCTTTATAAAAGGTGTTTTTTGGAAAAGCAATGGTGATATTCTCTTTTTTAAATTTGTGAAAATTACCTGCAATGATCTTAAATTCTGTGCTGTCTGTTGGTTGATGCAATAGTTTATTTGAGTGCTTACCTACGATTGGTATTTTTATAGAGCTTGAATTGCCATTATAATCTTTTGCAATAATTTCTATCGAGTAATTTAGTCCTTTTTTAATTTCTATTTTTCCATTTTCAGTTAGATCTTTGTAAGTAGATAATTTGTTTGCATTTTCTTTGAAAGTTTTTTGATAGCGTCTTTTGTATTTTTTATAATACGGATAATCAATGTGTAAATTTATAAACTTACTCTCTGCAAATGAAAATTTTTCTATATGATGATAATACACACGTTTGCCATTAACTAACATTTCTAAACTATTGATTCCATTTTTGTTTAAGGCCTTGTTCAAACGATCAAAAACACGTACCCCAAAACCAATCGTGCCAGACGCATAAATTTTATCTGAAGTATAATGACCCTCTTTGATTTTTTTCAAAGAAACAATGGTGCTTTTATGATGGTTATTAATTCTTGAATGGGGGGCGAGAGCATACATCATCAAAGATTGAAATACAGGTGATATAGTGTCTTCAGGATACAAACCAAAAATTAAAGGATTGAGAATGTGTTCTGTTTTTGTATTTCGTATTTCATAATGTAAATGAGGTCCTCCGGAGCTACCTGTATTTCCACTATAAGCAATAATATCACCTTTTTGTACTGGAAATTTACCGTCTTTAAAAAATAGATTTCCAGTTTGGTAATTTTCTTTTTTGTATTGAATCGATTTTACATATTTTTCAATTTTGTCTGCATATTTACTTAAATGAGCATATACTGTTGTATATCCATTTGGATGTGAAATATAAATAGTTTTTCCATATCCAAATTGAGCTACCTTTATTCTTGAAATAAAACCATTTGCAGTCGCAAAAACTTTTAACCCCTCTTTTCCTTGGGTTTTAAGATCTATTCCAGCATGAAAATGATTGCTCCTCAATTCTCCAAAAGTACCCGCTACAACGCTTGGGACGTTCAGTGGGTTTCTAAAATAGTTTTTGGGTTCTTTTTCTTGACCGAAACTTATAAAAGTTGTCAAAATGATAAATACTAAAAAGGGCTGTTTCAAAGTTTACTAATTTTTATGTAAAAATAGTAAAAATCATTTTTTAACTAATTCATTATATTTCAATAGATTAGTAAAAAAGCAATAAAATGTTGTAAAATATGAAAGAGAATGTTAACTTTGTTGAGATAGTTTTATTCTTATAATAAAGATGAGTAATACAACAGAAGCAATTCATTTACTAGAAGATAAGTTACAAATCTTACTTTCAAATTATGAATTTTTAAAGAATGAAAATGAAATATTGCTTCAAAGTACTACAAAATTACAACATCAATTATTAAAAAGAGACCAATTACTAGTAGAACAGAAAGAACAATATGATCTGCTAAAAATTGCCAAAACTATTGATGGCAGTAGTACAAATACAAGAGATACGAAACTTAAAATAAATACCTTAATTCGAGAAATTGATAAGTGTATCATTGAGTTACAAGAATAACGTTCTTTAAATTGTGGAAAAACTAAAAATTAATATAATCATAGCTGGTAGAACCTATCCTCTTAGTGTAAGCAACACCAAAGAAGAAGAAGGTATGAGAAAAGCTGCAAATGCGATTAATAAATTAATTTCGATGTATGAAGAAAATTATGCAGTCAGTGATAAACAAGATGTTTTAGCGATGTGTGCATTACAATTTGCTTCAAAAGTAGAAATATCCTCTATAGAAGAGGATTCCACAAGTAAAGAAGTAGTAAATAAAATAAAAGAGTTAACCAGTTTGGTTGCTTCTCATTTAAAATAAGTTCTTTAAAATACATACATTAACAACACACTGCCTACGTTAGTAAATTGTTTATTAAACTCAACACGAATAAATTATGAAGGATGAGTCTTAATTGTAAAAGTGAGCCATAGGGACTGTTTTTCAGTTTCAAGTGGATTCTTGACCAATTAGTTAGTCCTATAAATACCATAATGGAGTTTAAAAAAACCAAACTGATGTAGGCTTTTTTATATATTAAATTTAAATTATGGACAATATAATTCTTCCCATTTTAGTATGCCTTCTAGTAGGATCTTCAATTGGTTTTTTGATAGCAAAAGCTATGGAGAAATCAAGAGAAAAAAAATTACTTAATGGAACCAGAAAAGAAGCCGCAACGATTTTAAAAGAAGCAAAAATAGATGCCGATTCTATAAAAAAAGATAAAATACTTCAAGCGAAGGAAAAGTTTATAGAACTTAAATCTGAACACGAAAAAGTAATTCTTAGTAGAGAAAAAAAGATTTCTGATGTCGAAAAGCGCATTAGAGATAGAGAGTCTCAAGTAGCTTCTGAGGTAGATAAAAATAAGCGTCTTAATTCCTCACTAGAGCAGAAAGAGAACGACTATAACAAGAAGTTAGATTTTTTAGAAAAAAAAGAATCTGATCTTGATAAAACTCACAAACGCCATGTAGATATGCTAGAACAGATTTCAGGTTTATCTGCAGAGGAAGCAAAAGTTGAATTGCTAACTTCTTTAAAAGATGAGGCTAAAACTGAAGCGATGGCTTTTATCCAAACCTCTATAGAGGAGGCTAAAATGACCGCAGAACAAGAAGCTAGAAAAGTTGTTTTAGGAACCATACAAAGAGTAGGTGTAGAGCAGGCAGTAGAAAACTGTGTTTCTGTATTTAATTTAGAATCTGACGATGTTAAGGGCCGAATAATTGGTAGAGAAGGACGTAACATTAGAGCACTAGAAGCTGCAACAGGAGTAGAAATTATTGTAGATGATACTCCCGAAGCGATCATTCTTTCATGTTTTGACTCAGTTCGAAGAGAAATTGCACGTTTGTCAATGCATAAATTAGTTACCGACGGTAGAATTCATCCAGCTAGAATTGAAGAAGTTGTTAAAAAGACAGAAAAGCAAATTACACAAGAAATAATTGAAGTTGGAAAGAGAACAGTGATTGATTTAGGAATTCACGGTTTACATCCAGAGTTAATCAAAACAGTAGGAAGAATGAAATACCGTTCCTCTTACGGACAAAATTTATTACAACACTCTCGTGAAGTCGCAAATCTTTGTGGTATTATGGCTGCAGAAATGGGCTTAAATTCAAAAGTTGCAAAACGTGCTGGATTATTACATGATATAGGTAAAGTGCCAGATACAGAGAGCGAACTTCCCCATGCTTTATTAGGAATGGAATGGGCAGAAAAATATGGTGAAAAACCAGATGTTTGTAATGCCATTGGAGCTCACCACGATGAAATTGAAATGAAAAGTTTAATAGCGCCCATCGTACAAGTTTGTGATGCTATTTCTGGTGCAAGACCTGGTGCAAGACGTCAAGTTTTAGATTCGTACATTCAACGTCTAAAGGATTTGGAGAACATTGCTTTCGGATTTACAGGAGTTCAAAAAGCATATGCGATTCAGGCAGGCCGAGAGCTCCGTGTAATGGTAGAAAGTACGAAGGTAAACGATACCAAAGCAGCAGAGTTATCTTTTAATATTTCTCAAAAAATACAAAATGACATGACTTACCCGGGTCAAGTAAAAGTTACTGTAATTCGAGAAACAAGGGCAGTCAATGTTGCAAAATAAAAAGTCCAACTTAGTATTCTATAAAATCTCGCTTTTGCGGGATTTTTTATTTTCTAGGATGAAAAGTTTCAACAACTTCTTTTAAATAGCTTTTATCTAAATGGACATAGATTTCTGTGGTCGTGATGCTTTCATGACCTAACATTTGTTGAATAGCACTCAAATCTGCACCATTTTTTAATAAGTGCGTAGCGAAAGAATGTCTTAAAGTATGTGGGCTAATTTTTTTTGACAGCGTTATTTTTATAGCGAGTTCTTTCAGAATTATAAAGATCATTTGTCTAGTGAGTTTTTTTCCACGTCTGTTTAAAAATACAATATCCTCAGACTCCTTTTGTGGTTTTAGTTTATTTCTATAATGCTTACAGTAGGATACTATATATTCTTGTGCAGTCAAATGAATCGGAACAAAGCGTTGCTTGTCTCCCTTGCCAATTACTCTTATAAAGCCTTCTTCAAAAAATAAATCAGATATTTTTAGGGAAATAATTTCACTAACACGAAGACCACAGCTATACATAGTTTCTATGATCGCTCTGTTTCTTTCTCCCTGGGAGTGACTTAAATCGATGGAGGTAATAAGTTGATTAATTTCACTTTCGGAAAGAGTATCCGGTAATTTTTTCCCAATTTTAGGAGCTTCTATCAAATCTGTGGGATTTGTTTTTCGATACTCTTCAAAGATTAAGTAATCGAAAAAACTACGCAGGCCAGAAATAATTCTTGCTTGACTTCTTGGAGTTACTTTTTTTGCGACTTGATAAATAAATTGCTGAATGGTTTTTTCATTAATAGATATAGGAGAGAAATTTATATTATTTTCTTTCAAAAAAAGTGAAAGTTTTTTTAAATCTCTTGAATAACTATCGATGGTGTTTTGAGATAAACCTCTTTCAATTTTTAAAAAAAATTGAAAATCTGTAATTGAATTTTTCCATTTCATTATCACAAGGTATTAAATTAAAAGTATTACAGAGTCCAAAATCATATATTTTCTACAAAATGAAATATTTATTTGTTTTAAAAATAATTTACATAGATATATAAGAAAAATCATGTTAAATTTTCATTATTTACTGCTATTATAGGAATTTTAGGATTGCAATATATACATACTCAAGAAGTTTCATGTATAGTTACTCAAGGGAATCTATCTACTAGTGTTAAACTTTCACTATAAGGCCAGAGTAATACTGTAGAAGATGCAGAGGGGTTTTTTATAGGTTTGTTTGCTGAATTT
>JABAZI010000085.1:0-9464 GCA_018608545.1 Polaribacter sp. | reverse complement strand
TTTCTGCCAAAACTAATATTTTTCAGATTGGTCTAGGGTATCGTTTCTGAGGTTCCTTACTTATTTAACATAAAAAGAGCGTGTAGTTTATCGCTCTTTTTTTGTGTAAAATAAATTGTATTTTTGCTTTATGAAAATCATTATTATTAACGGACCCAATTTAAATCTACTAGGAAAAAGAGAACCTGAATTATATGGTTCTCAAACTTTTGAAGATTTCTTTGAGGATTTAAAAGAGAAATTCAAAAATATAGAATTATCTTATTTTCAATCAAATATAGAAGGCGAACTCATCGATAAACTACATGAAGTTGGTTTTAATTATGACGGCATCATTTTAAATGCAGCTGCTTATACACATACCTCAGTCGGAATTGGAGACGCCATTAAAGGGATACAAACCCCTGTTGTAGAAGTACATATCTCTAATATTCACGCACGTGAAGAATTTAGACAGCATAGTTACATCTCTCCAAACGCGAATGGAGTCTTGTTTGGTTTCGGTCTAAAAGGCTATGAATTAGCGCTTGATAGTTTCTTATAACTAAATAGTTACTTTATTTCAAGAAGCATTTTAATGTTGGAACGCTCATAATGGGAATCCTCCTCCAATGATATTTCTTCGAATCCTACTTTTTTATAGAGTTGAATCGCTGGAAGTAATTTTTTATGTGAGTATATCGTAATACTTTTCCATTGTTTTTGCTTTGCGAATTCAATACAGAAATTCATCAATTGTAAGCCAATTTTTAAGCCTTGGTATTTTGGTGTAACGGCCATCTTACTCAGTTCAAAAAATGATTTTTGATTAATTAGTGAAACAACGCCTACAATTTCTGTAGCATATTTTGCAAAAAAGATATATCCCCCTGGGTCAATTACATATTTTTTTGGATTGCTCAACACTTTTTGGTCATAAGGCTCTACATAAAAATACTTTTCCAACCAAGCCACATTAAGATCATAAAAATGGGATGCATACTTGGTTTCATATCCTACGATTTCTATATTTTCTAATACCATAATAAGGTTGTTCCTTTAATTACAAGGGTTGTTTCATAAAAATTAGATAGTTTCATCTATCATTTTCATCATTTCATTTTCTAAAGCAATTGTTTCTTTGTAGATGTTAGCCGCTTTCGCTAAAATGGTATCTGCAAATTTTCTGTCTTTAATATCTTTTGCATTCATTCTAACATTAAAATAAGCGCCAGTAACAGCTGTTTTCGCACACAATACACCCACTCCACCATCTGAAAGTGAATTTTGTAAGCCTTTTTTCATCATCTCCAACAGCACTTCGATAGATTTATAAGCTGTTTCCATTACTTTTAGTGGAATTTCTGTGGCGTATTTAGTAGCTTCTTCGATCGCTTTATCTCTAATTTCTATTTCCTTATGATTGGTTTTTGGCAATCGAAACCCCTCAATTATTTTATTAAATGCATTGGTGTCTTCATCGACTAAAAAGAGTAATTCGTTTTTGAACGCTTGCCCTTTTTCAGCCCAATTGGAAAAATAGTCCCATTGAGCATCCCAACCAGGTTTGTGCGCAGACAAATTAGCGACCATGGTTCCCAGGGAAACTCCAAGAGCACCAACATAGGCAGCTATTGATCCACCACCAGGTGCCATTGATTCTGAGGCTGTTTCCTCGGCAAAATTTGAAACTGATAAATCAACTAATTTTTTATCTGTAGAGCTATTCATTACATATTCAATGATTCGTTCTTGAGGGTTAAAAGGTTTTAAATCATCGAGGCCTAAAGATTTTATCGCAATTTTTATTTTTTCATATTCACTAATTCCTGTAGAACGTTTTTGTTTTTTGAGGTAAAAATTAGCTGCAGCTATCATTGCTTTCAAAGGGACCAACCCTACCAATTCAGAACCTGTTACTCGCAAACCGCGTTCTGTTGCTGCGATACTTGTTTCGTAAAAAGCCTCATGCATAGATGTGATCGATATGTTTGTTAGATTGTATGAAATTTGTGCAATTCCATATTCTTCAATAAACCAACCAATTCCTTTGACAGCTTTTAGCTTACCGGGAATTCTTTGGGGTTCTCCATTACTATCAAGTATCTTTTTACCAGTTACAGGATTTCCTTCACGTTTTATTCTACCTGCTTCTCGAATATCAAAAGCAATCGCATTGGCACGTCTGGTAGAAGTAGAGTTCAAATTGACATTGTATGCAATTAAAAAATCACGAGCAGCAATGGCTGTAACTCCAGAAGAAATAATTTGTGGATTATATTTGGTTGGACCAAAATCTGGCCTCCAATTTGGATTGGATATTTTTTCTTTTAATCCTTCATATTCTCCAGAACGAACTGTTGCTAGATTTTCGCGTTCTTTTGAACTGGCAGCATTTTCATAGTAATAACCAGAAATGCCTAATTCTTCTCCAACTCTTTTACCCAATAGATGGGCGTATTCTGCTGTTTCTTTCATAGAGATATTTGCAATAGGAACCAAAGGACAAACATCCGTAGCTCCAAACCTAGGATGTTCTCCAGTCTGTTTACTCATGTCTATTAGTTCTGCTGCTTTCTGTATCAATCTAAATGCAGCTTCTATTACTTGTGCAGGTTCTCCAACAAAAGTAATCACAGTTCTATTCGTGGCTTTCCCTGGATCTATATCTAAGAGTTTAACTCCTTCTACTGTTTTTACACTATCTGCAATAGTCTTTATTTTTTTAAGATCACATCCCTCACTAATATTGGGAACACATTCGATGAGTTGTTTTTTCATATGAGTATTTTTTTAAATTAAAAATAAACCAATTACTTTTTTGCTCAGTGTAAAATTAAGTCCATTTATCTAAAAAGGTTAAAATTTAAGACAAAGCATTGTTACATATACTACATTTACTTTGCTGTGATATTTTAAAAAATGGAAAAAGAAAAGTGGCTTTTTAATATATCCCCTAAAAATAATACTTTCAATCTAAACTTAAAAGAAGTTTGGCAATATCGTGATTTATTGATGCTTTTTGTGAAGAGAGACGTCATCACTTTATACAAACAAACAATTTTAGGTCCATTGTGGTATTTAATTCAACCTTTATTTACATCGCTTATTTTCACGTTGGTTTTCAATAATGTTGCTGGGATTAAAACTGGAGGCATACCGCCTTTTTTATTCAATTTAGCAGGAATTACTACTTGGAACTATTTTAAAGAATGTTTAGTAGCAACCTCCGATACTTTTAAGAAAAATGAACAAATTTTTGGAAAAGTGTATTTTCCGAGAATTATCATGCCGATGTCTATCATCATCTCCAACTTATTAAAATTCGCAATACAATTATTTATTTTAATTTGTTTTTACCTGTACTATGTGTTTTTCACTAACTCAGGCATTAGACCTAGTGAATTTTTATTTTTATTTCCTGTGTTGATTGTGTTCATGGGTATGTTGGGTTTAGGTTTAGGGATGCTCATTTCCTCTATGGTCACAAAATATAGGGATTTAACTTTTTTAGTGAGTTTTGGAATACAGTTACTCATGTATATTTCTTTGGTAGTGATTCCATTGTCCCTATTTCAAAAAAAAGGAGTGGAGTGGTTGGTCATGTATAATCCGATGGGATATATCATAGAAACTGCGAGGTTTTTATTATTAAATGAAGGAAATATTTCACAATTTGGAATTGCATACACAGTCATTTTTTCGGTGTTGTGTTTATTATTTGGGACTGTGATTTTTAACAAGACTGAAAAAACATTTATAGATACAATATGATGAAGCAACAAGATGTCATATTAAAAGTAGAAAACGTATCTAAACAATATCGTTTAGGAGTTGTTGGTACTGGAACGATCAGTCATGATTTGAATAGATTTCTAGCTAAAGTTACCGGAAAAGAAGATCCGTATTTAAAAATTGGTGAATCAAATGATCGTTCGACAAAAGGAACTTCAGAATATGTTTGGGCTTTAAAAGACATCAATTTTGAAGTAAAACGTGGAGAAATACTAGGGATCATCGGTAAAAATGGTGCAGGGAAATCTACACTTCTAAAAATTTTATCAAAAGTAACTGGGCCTACTACAGGTTGTATAAAGTATAACGGAAGAATCGCATCTCTATTAGAAGTAGGAACGGGGTTTCATCCGGAAATGACTGGAAGAGAGAACATTTTTTTAAACGGTGCTATTTTGGGAATGACCAAAAAGGAAATTTCACACAAGTTAGATGAAATCATAGAATTCTCAGGCTGTGAGCGTTATATAGATACTCCTGTAAAACGCTATTCAAGTGGAATGAAAGTTCGCTTGGCTTTTGCTGTAGCGGCTTTTTTAGAACCAGATATTTTGGTAGTAGATGAAGTATTAGCAGTAGGTGATGCAAAGTTTCAAAAGAAAGCAATTGGGAAGATGCAGGATATTTCTTCTCAAGCGGGAAGGACGGTGTTGTTTGTGAGTCATGATATGGCAGCGGTTCAAAGTTTGTGTACACAAGGAGTTTTATTAGAAAATGGAGAAATTATTTTTAGAGGAACTTCTCAGGATACGGTTCATTTTTATTTAAATGCCGAACGAAAGAAAGCTTCTCAGAATTTATTAGAAAGGACAGATAGAAGAGGATCAGGAGAAGTTCGATTTTCTAAAGTAGAAATGTTGAATGAATTTGGTAACTCTGTATCAGAAGTTATATCTGGTGCTTACATAAAATTCCGATTGCATTTGGTTTTTTACAAAACAATTAATATGAAAGATTTAATCTTTGGATTGGTGATTTATGACATGAATGAGGTTAAAATTGGAGACTTTTATTCTGATGAAATGGGAATTAAGTTTGATAAAATTAAAGGTTACGTAGATTTAGAATTTCCACAACTATTATTAAGAGGAGGAAAGTATTCTATAGTTGTTGTTGTTCAAACAAATATTTTTAAAGTACAGCAAATAGATTTAGTAAATGGGGTATTTAATTTTAAAGTTTTCCCCGGAGATTATTGGAAATCTGGAAAAATTAATAGAGCAACAAATATTGCCTTAATTTTTGGAAAATATATTAACTCAAAAGAACCTTTGTAGAATGATAGTTAAAAGATTTTTCCAAAAAATGTTATTTATTTTAAGAAATAATGAATTATTTCCTGAGAATTCTCAGTTACTAACATTGTTTAATAAACATACAACATGTTATATCCTAGGTTCAGCACCAACAATTTCTAAGTTAAATTTAAAACAATTAGATAAAGATGCAATGATTGTCACTACGGGAAATTTTTATGAGCACCCACAAATAAGAAAAATAGGTCCTAATATTCATGTTTTTGCTGCATCCCATCCTCCCATGTCAAAAAAAGTTTTAACAAATTGGTGGATGAGATGTAACGATATTTTACCTGAAAAAACGATTTTATTAATAGAAAAAAGAGATAGAGAAGTTGCAAAGAAAGTCTTTTCTGATAGAAAATTATTTTTTTATTCTTATGGAGGTCAATTACCTGTTGACTTTACAAAAAAAATTTTATCTCCACAAAGTGTAACCATAATTGCATTACAATTAGCAATCTATGTTGGGTTAAAAGAAATATTTTTATTGGGGATCAATCACGACTGGCAATGTATAACACCCTATTTACATTTTTATGACCACAATAAGCCTTCTTTAGAATTCTATTTAAAGGAAGAAAATATAGAGATTAGTTATGAGCTTCAAAAGCAGCCCTATCCAAAAGAAAGATTATACAGAGAATACGAGCTTTATCAACAATATGAGAGTTTATATACAGAGGCAAAAAAAAACAATATTGCAGTTTTTAATGGTGACAAGTTTTCAGATTTTGATGTTTTTCCTCATAAAATAATAAATGATTAATCTATGAAAATTCTTAAAAAAATATTATATAAAATTTTTAGCGAATTGAAAACCATTTATTATGAGGATGTCTATTTTATTCAAAATAGCGCTACTTGTTCATATGTCGCTGAAAAAACAAAACTCTATAAACCTTTTAGTGTTATTCATTCTCTAATAGGAAAAGGAACTTATATAGCAGAAAATTCTAAAATATCATATACCAACATAGGAAAATTCTGTTCATTTGGTCCAAACTTAGTTTGTGGCTGGGGTATTCATCCTATTAATGGAATATCTACGAGTCCATTTTTTTATAGTACAAAAAAGCAAAACGGATTTACTATTGCCAAAAGAGATTTAATAGAGGAAAGAAAAAGAATTAATATCGGTAATGATGCTTTTATAGGAGCAAATGTAACAATTCTGGATGGCATATCTATTGGAGATGGAGCAATAATAGGAGCAGGATCTGTCGTTTCCAAAGATATACCAGATTATGCAGTTGCCTATGGTGTACCAATTAAAATTGTAAAATATAGATTTAATAAAACCCAAATTAGACAATTAAAAGAAATTAGTTGGTGGAATTTTGAAGAAAAAGAATTGATAAAAGTCAGAGATGCTTTTTTTGATATTGACAACTTTATAAAAAATAATAATTAAAATGTTTGACCTATCAATAATTACAATCAATTACAATAATGCTTCTGGTTTAAAACAAACAGTAAATAGTGTTGTAAATCAGTCCAACAAAAATTTCGAATATATTATTATTGATGGTAATTCGACAGATGGGAGCAAGCCTATTATAGATTCATTAGAATTTGAAAATTTAAAATGGATTAGTGAAGAAGATTCTGGTATTTATAATGCAATGAATAAAGGAATTAAAATGGCATCAGGTCGCTATGTTTTATTCTTAAATAGCGGAGATTACTTTATAAATGAGACTATTTTAAATCAAGTTTTTTATGATCTTAAAGATGGAATCTCATTTGCGGGATGTAATTTAATTATAGATATGAATACAAAAAAAGAAATCCGAAAACATCCTGAAAAAATATCATTTAGTTATTTGCTAAGATCAACAATTTATCATCCTTCAACATTCATAAAAAAACAAATGTTTGATAAATATGGTCTTTATAATGAAGAGAATAAAGTTGTTTCTGATTGGGAATTTTTTTTAAAAACAATAGGATTGAATGGTGAATCTTTTCAAAAAATAAATAAAGAACTTAGTGTTTTCAATACCAATGGAATATCATCTAATGCTATGAATGTTGAATTAATTAAACGTGAGAGAGAGACTGTATTGAATAGATTATTAAAATCTTTTAATCATGATTTATTAGATAAGTATGTTTTAGATCAGTTGATACATCCTTCTAAGAGAATTGAATATTTAGTCACCATTGAAAAGAGTCTTTTTTTGAGAAAAATTACAACTTTTTTATTATCAATTATTAGTCGTTTTGTCTTTTAAATTTAATCTAAATGAAAAATAGAATTCAAATATATGCACCACTTTCAAAACACGGAGGCAGGGAAATTGAAACAGGTTTTATAGCATCTATTTTAGAAAAAAAATATGAAGTTGTAATAACAAGTTTGGCTAACTATTATGAAGATTCTGATTTAAATGATATAGAAAAAAAAGTAATCTTTAATAGTTTAAATAAAAAAATTTATGAAAAATATTGGTTGGTAAAAATAACGATAGACTTATTATCCTTCTTTAAAAAACAATATATACCTAATCATTTTAAAGTTTCAAATGGGCTTGTAAAAAGAGTCTATGGTATTGAGAAAAAGAAGTTCAAGATTTTAAAAGATGAAATTAAAGTATCTAATTTAATTTTTATATGCGCTCAGTTATCCACTAGTTACGTAAAAAAAATAATACAGATGTCAAAAGAAAATAAGATCCCCGTTATATTCAGAACAACAGGAACTATTAAACAAAAGAAGAATCTAGATTGGTGTTTGGATGTAAAAAAGTTTATACACCATTCAGAAGCGAATGCTAAAATTTTAGAAAATAGAATTAGTACTAATTATGAAATCATTGATCAATGCTCGCTTTCAGAGAGAAAATTATTATCAAACACAAAAATATCAAAAAAAATAAATAATTTTTTAGTTGTAAGTCGACTTACTGAAGAAAAACAAATCGATAGAATTATTAAGGCATTTAATCAAGTTTCTGATGAGAAAGATCTTTTGATAATTTATGGAGAAGGACCTCAAGATGATTATCTAAGAGATCTTGCAAAGATGAATAACAGAATCATCTTTAAAGGGTTTATTAATAATTCAAAAATAGACACTGTTTTTAAAGAAGCAGATTGTTTTATTATTTCTTCTGCAGAGGAAGCAGGTCCACTAACTGCGATAGAAGCAATGGCAGCAGGTAAAGTGATCATAAGTACAAAAGTAGGAGCAATGCAAGAGAGGTTTAATCATTTATGTTTTTGGTATGATGGAAGTGTTTCAGGTCTGAAACAAAAAATGAAATTGGTAAAAAAAATGGATCCTCAAGCTATTACTGAAAGGTATTATCAAATGAGGAATTTATATCTAAATAACTATAGTGTAAAAAAGATTACGAATCAATATTTAAAGTCTGTTTCAAATCTAATATAATACCTACTACTTAATGAAAAGGATAACATATTTAATTACTGGAGGAGCGGGTAACATAGGAAGTGCACTAGCATCTAAACTTGCCCAAGAAAAATCTAATAATATTATAGTTGTTGATAATTTATCAACAGGCAAGATTGAGAAGCTTCCAGAAAAAGAAAATATTACATTTATTAAAGCGAATACGAATAATTATAATGATATCGTTCCAATTTTCGGAAGATATAATTTTGATTTTGTTTTTCATTATGCAGCTGTGGTTGGGGTAAAAAGAACTCTTAAAAATCCAATGATGGTTTTGGAAGATATTGAAGGAATAAAAAATATATTGTTATTATCCAAGAATACGGGTGTTAAAAGAGTTTTTTATTCTAGTTCTTCTGAAGTGTATGGAGAACCTTTTGAAATTCCTCAAAATGAAAAAACAACTCCACTAAATTCGAGGTTACCCTACGCAATTGTTAAAAATATTGGCGAAGCTTTTTTTAAATCATACCAAGAAGAATATGGCTTAGATTACACTGTTTTTAGATTTTTTAATACGTATGGAGTAAATCAAAGTGATGATTTTGTTGTGCCAATATTTATCAAATTAGCTTTAAAAAACGAACCTATTCATATTTATGGAGATGGTTTACAAACCCGGTCTTTCTGTTATGTTGACGATAATGTTGATGCTTGTATTAATGCAATAAACGCTCCATCATGTCTAAATGATGTGATTAATATTGGAAGTGATAAAGAACAAACTATTCTTTCATTAGCTCAAGAAATAATTAAAATTACGAATTCTAAAAGTGAAATTAAATTTCTTCCCCCTTTAGATGAAGGAGATATGATGAGACGATGTCCCGATACATCCAAGATGAAGAAAATTTTAAATAGAGATTTAATCTCTTTAGAAGAAGGTATTAAAAAATTAGTTAATCATTATAAAAATAATAAATCTATTTAATGCGTATTGGAATTAATCCTGAAAAGGAAAATAAAGAAAT
>JABAZI010000077.1:48120-51534 GCA_018608545.1 Polaribacter sp. | reverse complement strand
TTTACAGAAGAAACTCTTCCTCTCATTTCGTCTGGTGTTTTTATCTGTAAAATGGTTTGTCGAATAACCATAGAAATCCCATCTGCGGCACCACTCACAAAGAGAGCAAGGACACTAACCCAGTATATAGATGACAGCCCAAAAGCAATAATGCTTACTCCAAAAACAAAGACTGAAATCAACATTTTTTTTCCTGTATTTTTATTGATTGGGATGTGTGTTGTTATGAACATTGTTAAAATACTTCCTAAAGAAATAGAAGCATTTAAAACCCCAAATCCTGAAGGTCCAATCTTTAAAACATCTTGTGCAAAGACAGATAAAATAGCAACGGTTCCCCCAAACAAAACAGCAACCATGTCTAAGGTTAGAACACCTAGAATTGCTTTGTTTTGAATAACAAACTTTACCCCAGCTTGCAGGCTTTGTTTCATAGGTTCCCCTATTTTCTTATTAAGAACTGGTTTCTTTTTTATCTGAAAAAGAATGATAAACGATAAAATAACCAAAATAAAAACAACAGAAAGAGTCTTATCAACACCTATCCAGCTTATAAAAAACCCTCCAAAAAGAGCTCCAGAAACAGCTGCTGATTTCCAGGTACTTGTGCTCCAAATTGCGGCATTATGATATATGTTTTTGGGAACCAATAAGGCAACTAAAGAAAAGATTGTAGGGCCAAAAAATGATCGTAAAAAGCCTCCAAAAAAAACCAATCCATAAATAGCATATAAAACAGAGTTTACAGACCAATTTTCAACAATATTTTGTGTGGTTAACAAAAAAAGACCCAGGCTTATAAATGAAAAAGCAGCTGTACAAACAGCAAGAAGGTTTCTTTTTTCTCTTTGATCTACAATATGGCCAGCAAATAACGCCATGGTAAATGCAGGGATAATTTCCATTAATCCAATTATTCCAAGAGATAAAGGATCTTTTGTAATAGAGTACACCTGCCATTCTATGACAATAAATTGCATAGACCACCCAAAAACAAGTAAAAATCGAACAACCAAAAAAACATTAAACTCTTTTATTCGAAGCGCTGCATAAGGGTCTTCTCTCCTCATTTTTAGCTTAATTTCATATCCATTAAGATTGAGAAGGTTTGGTTGATGTCTTCCTCTTTAACGACAATTGTCATCTCATTTGTCGTAGAAATAATTTCTTGTAAAGGAATATCTGCCCAAGCTAATTGTTTTAGAATAAAATAATAAACTCCGGATTGTTCTAAATTTTCTTTTGGTAATTTTATCGTGATAGAAGCAAGTTCTAACATGCTATTTGTTAAGATTTCTTGTTCAAAAATTTGACGAACAAATGGCTGAAGGTTTTTACTTGTCACAATATTAGTTTCAAAAATACCTTGTGAAACCGTCAAAAAATAATCAGTGTTTTCTGATGACTTTGTCAAAATCTTTGCAATTTCTTTTAATAACGAAGGCGTATTTTTAAAAGTAAAGTCACATAGATCTGATCGAACAATCACATCGCCTAAATCTAAAGATAGTTTTTTAATATTTTTTCTAATACGTAATTCACTGGCTGGTGATAGTCTATTAATAGCCATCATAACAGCGCCAACCTTTACGTTTTTTTTCAAGACAGATGAAACTTCTGGTAAAATAATTCTTGCCAATGAAGAAACGTTGATTAATTTTTCATGCAGCGCTTCTTCTATAAAGGGTGTTTTTCTAATGGTAGTTTCTACAACCTCTTGTATTGTTTTCATTCTATTTGTTTAATACCTTGTGTTAATGTTCAAAATTAAACATTTAATTTAATTTATCTGTCAATTTCTTAAATTCTTTTTTAGGGTTCTTAGCCGCGTATAATACTTGATAAACAGTATCAATAATTGGGGTGCAAGAGGAGTTGTCTTTAGCAATTTTAAAAGCACTTTTCGTAGCGTAGTAGCCTTCTGCAATCATGCTCATTTCTATTTGTGCTGACCTCACTGTATACCCCTTACCGACCATATTTCCAAATTGTCGATTTCTACTAAAGAGCGAATATCCTGTGACTAATAAATCGCCCAAATAAGCAGAATTATTAATGTTTCGTTTCATTTTATGAACCTTTTTTATAAAATGTTTCATCTCGCGAATTGCATTACTCATTAAAACCGCTTGAAAGTTATCTCCATACCCTAATCCATGAGCAATTCCGGCAGCAATTGCATAAATATTCTTTAACATAGCAGCATATTCTGTGCCAATAATGTCGTCTGAAATTTTTGTTTTTATATACCAACCTCGTAATGATTCTTCTATTAAAATAGCTTTTTTTTCATCTTGACAAGCGATTGTTAAATAGGATAATCGCTCCATTGCAACCTCTTCTGCGTGACAAGGCCCTGTAATTACACCAATGTTTTCAAACGGAATATTAAATACTTTATGAAAATGTTCTCCTATAATTAGTCCTGTTTCAGGAACAATACCCTTAATTGCTGAAAAAATGATTTTATCCTTAATTGAGGTGTTTAGTTTTTTTAATTCACTTGTTAAAAATACAGAAGGAATCGCAAAAATAAGAATCTCATAATTTGCAACGATTTCACTGATATTACTTGAAAGGTCTAATTGTTCTGCATTTAATTCTGCTGATTGAAGGTAATTTGGGTTGTGTTCGTTTTCTATAATATGATCAATTGCTTGTTCGTTTCTCATGTACCAACCAATTGTGTCTAAATTTTCACTCAATATCTTTACAATTGCAGTTGCCCAACTTCCTCCGCCTAAAACTGCTATTTTTTTTTGTTCCTTCATTTATCTGTAATATTTAACTTCAAAAGTAATAAAAGTATTAACGATGGATGAAAGCATTTGCTTATTATTATATTTGCTTCTTTAAATCTTCTTTTTTGAGGGGTTGATTTCTCGAGTTGTCACCTCTTTAATCAAGAATTTTTTTAACTATTTTATCAATTTTAATAATACGCTTTTTATTGAACCCACACACCATGAACGTACAAATTATAAACAAATCTAAACATGCAACACCAAGTTATGAAACAGAAGGTGCTGCTGGAATGGACATAAGAGCAAATATTAATGAATCAATCATATTAAAAACACTAGAAAGGGTTGTTGTAAAAACGGGTTTATTTATAGCGCTACCTATTGGTTACGAAGCACAAGTGAGGCCTAGAAGTGGTCTGGCTGCTAAAAAAGGAATTACTGTGTTAAATTCTCCAGGAACCATCGATGCAGATTATAGGGGGGAAATAGGAGTTATTTTAGTAAACTTATCTAATGAAGACTTTCATATAAAAGATGGAGAAAGAATTGCACAATTAGTTATAGCAAAGCACGCGCGTCTAACTTGGGAAGTAGTGGGTGTTTTAGAGGAGACAAAGCGCGGAGAAAGTGGTTTTGGAAGTACTGGTGTATAAAAACAAAATTACTCCTA
>JABAZI010000077.1:3461-48020 GCA_018608545.1 Polaribacter sp. | reverse complement strand
TTCCTTGTGTTTCATTACTTAAATAAATTCGGTGTAATTTTACTTGAGGTTGTTCCAAAAAACCTTTTAGTGTTTCACCCCAAACAACCCTGAAAACTCCGACGATTACCTCTTTGAAAAGCACAAAGTAATAATCTGTTTTTGGTTCTTGTATTTCTCTTAAAACAACTTCCTTTGAGTATTGTGAATTCACATACCACACCCCATTGTCTTCCCAAAAATGACTGTATGCACTCGTATATATTTCTTTCATTAATCTGAAAAGAAAATCTGCATCGCTATTTCTAATTTTTTTTAATTGTATGTTTTGAGAAATTTCAATCATGTTTGTTTTCATAAAAAACTGCTATAAGTAATACACCTATAGCAGTTAATAATAAAATTTATTCCTTATAAGAATCTTCTATTCTTGATTTTCTATCGCACTCTTAATTTTTGCTTCAAGCTCTTCCGCTAGTTCAGGATTGTCTTTTATCAGACCTTTTACAGCGTCTCTTCCTTGGCCTAGTTTTGTTTCTCCATAACTAAACCATGAACCGCTTTTCTTAACAATTCCTAGCTCTACACCAATGTCTAAAATTTCTCCAACTTTGGAGATTCCGAGTCCATACATAATGTCAAACTCTGTAATCTGAAAAGGCGGTGCAACTTTATTTTTTACCACTTTAACTTTAGTGCTGTTTCCAATTACCTTATCGCCGTCTTTAATTTGTGTTCTTCGTCGAATGTCTAGGCGCACAGAGGCATAAAACTTTAATGCATTTCCTCCTGTTGTTGTTTCAGGATTACCAAACATAACCCCAATTTTTTCTCTCAATTGATTGATAAAAATAACCGTACAATTTGTTTTTGAAATAGTACCTGTTAATTTACGCAATGCTTGAGACATTAAACGGGCATGAAGTCCCATTTTAGAGTCACCCATTTCTCCTTCAATTTCAGATTTAGGAGTTAACGCGGCAACAGAATCTATAACAACAATGTCTATTGCGCCTGAACGAATTAAATTTTCTGTAATTTCAAGGGCCTGTTCTCCATGATCTGGTTGAGAAATAATTAAATTATCTATATCTACTCCTAAGTTTTCTGCATAAAATTTATCAAAAGCATGTTCCGCATCAATAAAAGCGGCTATTCCTCCTGCTTTTTGAGCTTCTGCAATGGCATGAAGTGTTAATGTTGTTTTTCCTGAAGACTCTGGTCCATATATTTCAATAACCCTACCTCTTGGATACCCTCCAACACCTAAAGCTAAATCCAACCCTAAAGAACCGGATGAAATTGCGTCTACCTCTTCAGTAACAACATCTCCTAATTTCATTACAGAGCCTTTTCCGTATGTTTTATCTAATTTATCTAAGGTTAGTTGTAGTGCTTTTAATTTTGCTGTTTTTTCTTTGTCTGCTGCCATAAGTGTTTCTGTATGTTGTTTTAAATAAGAGCCACAAGTTACAAAAAAATAACCTACATTTTTGTACTATTGTCCTAGTTCGTTTAAAAAAGTAAAATATTAAATTTTGACCAAAAAACACCGTCACTTTATCATTCACAAGCCCTGGGGAATGATCTCTCAATTTATAAACCCAGCTAAAAGGAAGAAAAAACTATTGGGAGAATTATACAATTTTCCTATTGGAACTATGGCAATTGGCAGATTGGATGTTGCCTCAGAGGGCCTACTTCTCTTAACAACCGACGGAAAAGTATCAGAAGAAATTAGAAGTACTAAATATGAAAAAGAATATTATGTGCAGGTTGATGGAAAAATAAACCAAGAAGCAGTAGAAAAATTAAAAAAAGGGGTAGAAATCGGTTTTGATGGAAAAAAATACACAACAAAACCAAGTGTAGCCTTTATAATAGAGGATCCAAAATTTCCTTTAAGAAGTCAAAAAATCAGAGATGAAAGACATGGTCCCACGAGTTGGGTAGTAATAATCATCAAAGAAGGAAAATTTAGGCAAGTTAGAAAAATGACCGCTGCCGTCGGTTTTCCAACACTCCGTTTAATACGTGTTAGAATTGGAAACATTAAGTTAAGCAACTTAGAAGTAGGTAAAGTTATAGAGGTTGAAAATTTAGTTTCTTAACATTTCAATATGAGGTATTCCGTCTTCTAAATAGGAAGCACCCACTTGTTTAAATTGATGTGATTCGTAAAATTTTTTTAAATACACTTGTGCAGAAATAGTGATTTTATCAACTTTAAAATAATCTTTAATTGCTTGTATAGAAGCCTTCATTACCTCGTGACCATAACTATTTTTTCTTTCTAAAAAGGCTACAACCACTCTACCTATACTTGCATTGTCAAAATAATCCCCTGGTTTAAAAATCCTTGTATAAGCAACAATCCTGTTGTTTTTTACACCTAAAATGTGTAACGACTTTTGATCTTTAAAATCTAAATCTTGATAGACACAATCTTGTTCGACTACAAAGACTTCGGAACGTAATTGTAGTATTTTATATAGTTCTGTTGTGGTTAATTCTGAAAATTTTTTTACGAAATACTCCATTAACCCGCACAAGAAATTTTATCAACTCTAGCCCCATGACGTCCTCCTTCGAATTCTGTTGAAAGAAATATATCCACAAAACCAATAGCTTGTTGTAAAGAAACAAAACGTGCAGGAATTGTTAAAATATTTGCATTATTGTGTTGTCTTGTTAGTGTTACTAATTCATTGTTCCAGCATAATGCTGCTCTAATACCTTGGTGTTTATTAGCGGTCATTTGTGCACCATTTCCACTTCCACAAAGAATAATACCTAAAACAGCTTTACCGGTTTCAACAGCAGAAGCTGTTGGGTGTATTGCATCTGGATAATCCATTGAATTATTTGAATCAGTTCCAAAATTTAAAATTTCGTACCCTTTTTCTTTTAAATACTTTATAATTTCAAATTTATATGCTGTTCCTGCATGATCATTTCCAATAGCAATTATCATAATAGATTGATTTTAATTAAGTTGTGTTTACAAAAATACAGAAATTAACAATGAACAACTGTTATAAACAACTAAAAAATTAGCTTTTTAAATAACTATTTAGTTTTGAACTATTTAAGTATTTTATCACAATGTTAAAAAGTATCTGTAAATTTTTACAAGTTTTTTAGGTAGATTAGAAAAAAATTATAATACAAACAGAAGGTTTAATTACACAACTTTTTTTATGAGTTTTTCATAAAAGGTTATCAACATTAAAACAGTTGTTTATTTACATAATTTATAATACGAACTATTAAGAATTTTAAGTTAATTGCTTTTATATCTATTGTTAATAACTCTTAAATTTAATTGATTATTAGTTATTTAACAATCTAACACACTGTAGATAATTTTTAATAAATGATATAATAAAATAAAAAACAATAAAATTATAGCAGCTATTCACAGACTATTATAAACATCATAGTTTTTTAAAATTTTTTAAAATAAATATTATTATTATATAGAATGTTTATAAGTTTAAAATTTTAACGGATTACAAAATTTATTGCTTTTGAAATAATTTTAAAAGTGACTTTCCCGACACCTATTAATTCACCATCTGCTTGAATATAAGGTTTTGAAGCTTGGGGAATTACAGTTATTATGTCAGTTTTATAAGTTTCCACTTTTTTATGATGCACAATATGTCCGTTATATAGTTTTTTAATATTAGAGATTATATCAAAAATATTTAAATTTTTAACGATGGTAATATCAAACAAACCATCAGTAGTATTTACATCTTTTGTAAATTGCATTCCACCTCCAGAAAATTTACAAACTCCAACCATTGTCATTAAACAATTGGTTTCTATTGATTTACTATTAAAATTAATTTTAAATACAGTTTTTTTATAAAATAAAAAACCCGCTAATCCGCTCAATAAATAAGCCACAGCACCAAATTCTTTAAGTTTATTTAGTTTATTAACGGTATAGCCATCATAACCTAAACCCGCAAGATTATTAAAATAAGAAACGTTACTATTTTCTGTATTTGCAACACCAATATCTTGAAGAATTGTTTTTTTTTGATGTATTAATTCTATAGCTTTCTCTACACTATTAGGAATATTATATGTTTTAATCCAATCATTACCTGTACCTAAAGGGATCACACCAATAGTTATATCAGAACTTTTTACATACCTTTGTATCATTATTCCGTTTACTACATGATGTAACGTACCATCTCCACCAACTGAAATAATATTTCTAAAACCCTTTTGAATAGCGTTTTGTACTAGTTCAACTTCATGTCTAGAATATAATGTAACAGCAAAAGAATAGTTTATTTTTCTAACATCAAGTAATAACTGAATTTCACTCCATTTAGTAGAAAATTTTAAATTACCCGCAATAGGGTTTACTATTATAAACCAAGTATTAACCATAAGTAATTATTTATCAAATTACCAAAATACAACAATAGATTAGATATCTTTTTTAAAATTAATAATTACATTAAATAATTGTAATTTGGTATCATAAAATAACAAGTAAGAATTAATGTCAAGAAAAAAGAAAGGAATTTATAAAAAGAAAGGAAATATCGTAAAAGATTTAACTAAAAATATATTTCAAATTCTAAAAGAAGACAGTCTAAAGTTTTATAACTACAAACAAATTGCTGCAAAACTTAAAATCCATCACACTGATGGAAAAACTCAATTAATCAAAAAGTTAGCAGAATTAACCGCCTCTCAACAAATTAAAGAAGTAGAAAGAGGAAAGTTTCAAGTAAATATAGATAGAAAATATTCTATTGGAACTTTAGATGTTACATCTAATGGAAATGGATATTTTATTTCAGAGGATTATGAAGATGATATTTTTATTCCAAAAATAAACATAAGCAAAGGGTTACACCAAGATACCGTGAAAGTATTTGTTTATAAGAAAAGAAATGGGAAAAAATTAGAAGGGGAAGTTGTTGAGGTTTTAAAACGTGCTAAAACAGATTTTGTAGGTGTTTTACAAATAAATAAAAATAAAAATTTTGGATTTGTAGTTCCAGATAATCATAAAATGTATGTAGATATTTTTATCTCAGAGAACCGAATTAATGGAGCAGAAGACGGTGATAAGGTTCAGGCAACTATTTCAGATTGGCCTAAAAACTCAAAAAATCCTTTTGGGAAAATTACTAAAATTTTAGGAAAGCCCGGTGATCATAATACCGAAATGCATTCTATTTTATTAGAATATGATTTACCATTTGAATTTGAATCTGAAGTAGAAAAAGAAGCAAAAAATTTACCAATAGAAATTACTCAAAAAGAGATTTCTAAACGTAGAGATATGCGAAAAGATTTAACCTTTACAATAGATCCAAAAGATGCAAAAGATTTTGATGATGCATTGTCATTTACAATATTAGAAAACGGCAATTATGAGATCGGAATTCACATAGCAGATGTTTCTCATTATCTTCAACCAAAAACTATTTTAGATGATGAGGCTTACAAAAGAGCAACCTCTGTTTATTTGGTGGATAGAGTAGTACCTATGTTACCTGAAATGTTAAGTAATGGGGTGTGTTCTTTGAGACCAAATGAAGAAAAATTAACCTTTTCTGCAGTTTTTGAAATCAATGAAAAAGCACAAATTATAAACAAATGGTTTGGAAGAACAGTTACTTATTCAGATCAACGTTTTGCTTATGAAGAAGCACAATCTATCATAGAAAACTGTAAACCATCTGATATTAATCGTAGTTATACAATGCCATCTGATATTTCTATCATTGATAAAGAATATGAGGTAACACCAGCAATAGTACAAGCTACTTTAAAGTTAGATGAATTAGCTAAAATTCTTCGAAAAAAAAGAATGAAAGAAGGAGCTATTTCTTTTGATAGGGTTGAAGTAAAATTTAATTTAGATGAACAAGCAAATCCTATAGGTGTTTTCTTTAAAAAATCTAAAGATGCTAATAAATTAATCGAAGAGTTTATGTTATTAGCAAATAGAAAAGTTGCTGAATTTATTGGTTTATCTAAAGGAAAAGCAACTAATAAAACATTTATTTATAGAGTTCATGATGAACCAGATGTAGAGAAATTAGCGTCATTACAAAATATGATTGATAAGTTTGGATATAAAATAAATACAGACACTAAAGAAACAACCTCACAATCATTAAATAAATTATTAAAAGATGTAGCTGGTAAAGCGGAATCTAATATGATTGAGACCTTAACCATAAGAACAATGTCTAAAGCAGTTTATACTACACAAAATATAGGTCATTATGGATTGGCTTTTGATTACTACAGCCATTTTACATCCCCTATTAGACGTTATCCCGATGTAATGACCCACCGTTTGCTTCAGCATTATTTAGAGGGAGGAGAAACACCAAAATCAGAATTGTTTGAAGAAAAATCAAAACATTCTTCCAAAAGAGAAGAACTAGCAAGTAAAGCAGAGCGTTCTTCCATAAAATACATGCAAGTAAAATATATGCAAAACCACAAAGATGAGGTTTTTGAAGGTGTGATTACAGGAGTTACAGAGTGGGGAATTTATGTAGAAATTAAATCTAATAAGTGTGAAGGAATGGTTAGGATTAGAGATATAAAAAGTGATTATTATGTTTTTGATGAAAAACAATATGCAATCATAGGACAAAATACAAAACACCTTTATCAATTAGGAGATGATGTTAGGGTAAAAGTTAAACACACAGATTTGGAACGGAAACATTTAGATTTTTATTTAATAGAAGAATAAATTTTACCAGCAACGAACAATAAAAAAAAGAAAAGACCTTTAAGCTTATATACTTATTTAATCAAAAAAAAATGAAAAAAATACTCCTAATTTTAATAATATTGTTAACTCATTCTATCCATTCTCAAACAGTTGTAAAGAAAGTTTTAGGAGATTATTCTGTTCTTAAAGTTTATAACGGTATTGAGGTTCTATTACTCCAATCAAAAGAGCAAAAAATAGAAATCAAAGGAGAAAAATCAGAAAAAGTAAAAATAAAAAATGTAAACGGTGTTTTAAAATTATCCTTACCTTTTTCCTTAAAGCCAGAAAATAATTATGGAAAAGGAAAGGTTTTTATAACACTATATTATAACGCAAACATTGATGTTATCGATGCTAATGAAGGATCAATAATAATAGGGAAAGAGTTTCATCAAGAAAAATTAAAAGTAAATTCACAAGAAAGAGCTTTTGTAAACTTAACTCTAAAAGTGACACACCTTAACATAAGAGCCTCTTCAGGAGGTGTTATTAAACTAACAGGAGCATCTGAGTCTCAAATTGTAAATATTGACTTATATGGTGTTTATAATGGCTTTGGATTAAATGTAACAGGTAATTCAAATGTGTTTTCAGGCACTGGGGCAAAAGCAGAAATATCTGCAGGAAAAACACTTAGTGCAAAAGTAAATTTTGGTGGCTCTATATTCTACAAGGGATCTCCTGAGGTTCAAAAAAATAAAAAAGTTTTAGGAGGGATTATTCAAAGAAGGAAATAAGCCTTATAATCATAACCTTTTTTGTATATTTGTTGGGTTAAATTTAAAAAAATGAACAGTTTAGTTATATATTTCGGATTGATAGGCATGCCTCAAGTTATCATTATTATTGTGGTAATTCTTTTATTATTTGGAGGAAGAAAAATTCCAGAATTAATGAGAGGCCTAGGGAGTGGTATAAAAGAATTTAAAAATGCTGCTAAAGAAGAGTCAGAAGAAAAGTTAGAAGAAAAAAAATAACCACTTATCGTGATTATGTGGCTTTAAAAAAAACTCAATTTGTTCAAGCAAATTGAGTTTTTTTTGGTAAGAAAATCCTTCTTATTTTTTACTCACTTTCTTGTTTTTCATTGCTTCCCCAATTTGATTGCTTGCGGTAAAACTAGCAACCATGTCGTTAAGCATTGTGCTTCCTGCTTGAGGAGAGTTAGGTAATAAAATTAAATTACTATTTGTTTCCTGTCCTATAGATTGAAGTGTGTCATAGTGTTGGGTCACAACAATTAACGCAGAAGCTTCTTGACTATTGATTCCTACTTTATTTAAAACCTCTACACTTTCTTCTAGACCTCTAGCTATTTCACGTCTTTGATCGGCAATACCCTGCCCTTGTAATCGCTTACTTTCTGCTTCAGCTTTTGCACGTTCCACAATTAAAATACGCTGAGCATCCCCTTCGTATTGTGCTGCAACTTTTTCTCTCTCTGAAGCATTTATTCTATTCATAGCCTCTTTAACTTGTGCATCTGGATCGATATCAGTAACCAATGTTTTAATAATATCGTACCCATAAGTCATCATCGCTTCATTCAACTCTGATTTTACAGCAATTGCGATATCATCTTTCTTTACAAATACATCATCCAATTTCATTTTTGGAACTTCTGCCCTTACAACATCAAAAACATAAGATGTAATTTGGTCGTGAGGATAGTCTAGTTTGTAAAAAGCATCATATACTTTTTCATAAATAACCTTGTATTGGACAGACACTTTTAACTTAACAAAAACATCATCTTTTGTTTTGGTTTCTATAATTACATCTAGCTGTTGAATTTTTAAACTTAATTTACCAGCGATTCTGTCAATAAGAGGTATTTTAAAGCGTAATCCAGACTGTCTAATGGCATTAAATTTACCAAAACGCTCTAAGACAGCAGCGGACTGTTGTTTCACTGTAAAAAAAGAAGCAAAGAGGACCAATGCTACTAAAACGATTAAAATGTAAGTAAAAGAGAACATATTTTTTTAGTATTAAGATTCATTGTAAATATACAAAACCATTTATTTATTTATTGCATTTAATCTTCTTCTTTAGGAAAGTTCTTGTATTTTTTTCTATTGTATTTAATCCATTTTTTATATTGTTTTTTATTAAGCAGTTTTTTAATAGCCTTATTTAGTTTCTTATCCTCTTCCCTAATCACTTCTCCAATCGGTTTTAATCGGGTATTCATTTCTTTTCGAATCGTAGCCTGTTTTGAAAAATCTCCACTCTTCATTGCTGTTTTTTGAAAATTTTCCACCATTTCTTTAGTGCCGCGGAGTAAAAAACTGTTAATCCTTTTAATATCTTTCGTTTTTTTGTTGTAATCAGTTATTATTTTAGAGAATTCTTTTCCTTTTTCTGAAGTTAATTTTACACCCGATTTTTTTGCGGTTTTTTTAATATTGTAAATGATAATTCCAATGTATTTTTCTACTTCAAAATTAGGCTCTGGAGCTTTTCGTTGAGGCTGCATTGGTTGCATTTGGCGCTGTCTTTGTCGTTGACCATTTCCATATCCATATTGCGCCTGAGCTGTAAAACAACTGCATAAAATTAAGTAAAAGAGTGTTTTTTTCATTGCTATAAATTTTTAATTGCGTTTTTAAGTCTTTGAACTGTTTCTTCTTTACCAACCATCTCTATGATGTCAAATAAATGAGGCCCTTTCAAGGCACCAACTAATGAGAGTCTTAAAGGCTGCATTACTTTTCCAAAGCCAATGTCTTTTGTTAGAATCCATTCTTTTATTTCTTTCTCTGTATTTTCAGATGAAAAAACAGCTATTGATGAAATCTTTAATATTAACTCTTCCATGAGCGCAGCAGTTTCCTCTTTCCAGTTTTTTTTAGAAGCTTTGGCGTCATATGTTGTCGGAGCCTCGAAAAAGAAAGACGATAGGCTCCAAAAATCACTCACAAAAGTTGCTCTTTCTTTTACACAAGAAACAACTTTTTCTATGAACGCAGAATTTTCGGTAATTCCTTTTTCTTTAAGAATTTGAGCGTATGCTTTTGCCAACTCATCGGACTCTTTATTTTGCATATATTGTTGGTTAAACCACTGTGCTTTTTCTGCACTAAACTTTGCACCAGATTTACCAACCCTTTTTAAATCAAAGGATTCTACAAGGTTGTTAATCGAAAATATTTCTTGCTCAGTCCCTGGGTTCCAACCTAAAAAAGCCAACATATTGATAAAAGCATCTGCAAAATAGCCATCCTCTTTATAACCTCGAGAAACTTCACCAGAGATTTCATTTGTGTATTCTAAAGGGAAAACAGGAAACCCTAGTTTATCTCCATCTCTTTTGCTCAGCTTCCCTTTTCCTACAGGCTTTAAAATCAAAGGCAAATGTGCAAATTTTGGACACTCCCAATTAAATGCGCGGTATAACAAAACATGCAAAGGCATTGACGGTAACCATTCTTCTCCTCGAATTACGTGGCTAATTTCCATTAAATGATCATCAACAATGTTTGCTAAATGATAGGTAGGCATTCCGTCGCTTTTGAACAAAATTTTATCATCTAAAGTGTTCGTATTAATTGAAATTTGCCCACGAATTTCATCCTCCATTTGTAAATTTTCATTTTCTGGGCTTTTAAATCGGATTACAAATTTTTCTCCAGCGTCTATTTTTGATTTTACCTCCTCTTTATTCAAGACAAGCGAATTTATCAAGCGCCCTTTTTCTCTGTTGTGCCAATTATAGATAAACGTTTTCCCTGCTTCTTCATGCCCTTTTCTATGCTCATCCAATTGCTCTGAAGTATCAAACGCATAATAAGCCCAGCCTGAATTTATAAGGATATCGGCATATTCTTTATAGAGACCTTTTCTTTCAGATTGTCTGTAGGGTCCAAATTTTTCATTTTTTCCTGGCCCCTCATCAAAAGGAATCTTAGCCCATTCGAGAGCGTCTACTATATATTGTTCTGCGTTTTTAACATAGCGAGTTTGATCCGTATCTTCAATTCTTAGGACAAAAGTTCCCTGGTGTTTTTTAGCAAATAAATAATTGTATAAAGCAGTTCTTACACCACCAATGTGAAGAGGTCCTGTTGGACTGGGTGCAAAACGAACACGAATATTAGGTTTCATCTTTGATAAATTTTAAGGTGTAAAGATACTTTACTAAACGCATAAAAAAAAGAGTTTATGAAAAGGCTTCATACATACACTTAGTAAGACAACTGTCCGAGAAATTATTCATTCGAAATAAAAGAATATCCTCATTTATAGGATTTAACAAGGCTTTTTATTAAACACACTTGATTAAGTAATGGTTTTAACAAATTTATGCTGTTACATCGTTTTAAAAATAGTATTTTTATTTACGATTATGGATCCTTTTGAAAGCATACAAATAAAATTACTTCAATTTACGCGTAAATACTACACTAGTGAGTTGATAAAAGGGGTGATTTTGTTTTTTTCTTTTGGCTTTTTGTACCTTTTTTTTATTTTATTTTTAGAGTATTCTTTATGGTTTAAACCAACCTCTAGAACGTTCCTTTTTTATTTTTTTCTTGGGGTAGAGCTTTTTTTATTAATTCGTTTTATTGCCTTTCCTTTTTTGAAGCTGATTGGTTTAAAAAAAGGGATTACAAACCTGCAGTCATCAAAAATGATTGGGCGTCATTTTCCAGAGGTCCAAGACAAACTTTTAAATGTTTTACAATTAAAAAAAAATCATCTTCAGTCCGATTTATTAAATGCAAGTATTGATCAAAAATCAACAGAATTAGCTGCTTTTTCTTTTTCAAATGCAGTTGATTTTAAGCAAAATAAAAAATATTTAAAATACGCAGTTTTTCCCTTATTAGTTTGGGTAGGGATTGTTTTTACAGACTCTCATTCCCTGTTCAAACAAAGTTTTGAGCGAGTTGTTAATTTTAAAACCGCTTATGTTCCTCTCCCTCCCTTTTCTTTTTATGTGTCAAACCCCAATCTTGAGGTCGTTCAAGGAAAATCAATCACCATCCTTGTAAATATCGAAGGATCGGAAAGACCTAAAGAAGCGTATATTCATTTTAAAAGGCAACAATATTATTTAAAAAACACCAACAAAGGAGCGTTTGTCTATACGTTTACGAATGTTCAAGATTCCTTTTCTTTTTACTTTGCTTCCGGTGGAATTCAGTCGAAGAGTTATCAGGTAAAAGTTATAAAAACACCAACAATTAACAATATTTCTCTAGGTTTAAAATATCCGAACTATCTTAATAGACAAAACGAAAAGATTGATAACTGTGGAAACATTTCTATCCCTGAAGGAACAAAAGTTACGTGGACGGTAGACGCAACTCAAACAGATTCAATTGCTTTTACCACAAGCACCCAAAAATCTTTTTTTAAAAATTATACTCAGCAACGGTTTGCATATTCAAAAATCGTAAAAAGAGATCTTAATTATCAAATTAGTTCCTCTAACAATTATTTACAAGATTTTGAAAAACTTCAATTTCAAGTAGAGGTTGTTAAAGATGCATCTCCTTCTATATATGTTGAAACGAATAGCACCATCACAACTCAAGACACAGCAGAGTTTATAGGACAGATTTCAGATGATTATGGAATTAGTGGTTTTCAAATAGTGGTACACGAAGAGGGGGACCCTAAAAAAGAACAAAAGCTAAATTTGCAAATCACCAAGAATAACATTCAAACATTTTCTTATCAATTTCCCAATGGATTCAACCTTAAAGAAGGAGTTGGCTATCAATTCTTTTTTCAGGTTTTTGACAATGACGCCATAAATGGAAGCAAAAGAACAATGAGTAAGTCGTTTACTTTTAGAAAAAAAACAAGCGAAGAAATTCAGCAAGAGTTGCTGCAAAATCAAAGAAATGCAATTGACAATATGCAGCGCCTTTCAAAAAATCAGCAACAAATTCAGCAAGAATTGAATTTAATTCAAAACGAAGTACAAACAAAAAAGATGTTAGGGTGGAGTGATAAAAATAAGTTTGAAAAGATTCTTGAGCGTCAGCAAAAATATTCTAAAATGATGCAGCGGCAAACTACAAAGTTAGAAGAAACTTTTGATAAAAAAGAACCACTAAACCAGGAGTTCAAAAGTAAAAAAGAAGCAATACAGCAGCGCTTAGAGGAGTTAAAAAAAGCACAAAAAAAAGAAACACTTTTAAGAGAAATCGAAAAAATAGCAGAGAAACTCAATAAAAACGACCTCCTAAAAAAAGCAAAAGAACTAGCGCAACAAAACCAACAACAAGAGAGAAGTCTCACTAGAATTTTAGAGCTAACCAAACGCTTTTACATAGAGCAAAAAACAATGCAGATTGCAAATAAAATTGAAAATTTATCTCAAAAACAACAAGAAGAAATTAATAAAAAGACGCCTTTAATTGGTGATCAAAATAAAATCAACGAAGAGTTTAAAAAAATTAAAGAAGAATTAAAACAATTAGAAAAAGACAATACAAATTTAAAAGACCCCATGCAGCTTCCCGACCTAGGAGAAGAAGAAAAAGCGATTGACTCATCCCTTAATGAGGCGGAAAAGAAGCTCCTAAATGAAAATTTCTCAGGAGCCAAGGCGTCTCAAAAAAAAGCCTCCAACAAACTAAAAAGCATGAGTGTTAAAATGGAACAAGCAATGCAACAAATGCAAGGAGAGTCAATGGAGGAAAATCTAGATGACCTTCGAAAAATACTAGAAAACTTAGTCATCTTTTCTTTTAAACAAGAACAATTAATCAACACTTTTACAGATCGATCTACTGTGCATCCAGATTTTGGCGAAGACCTAAAAAAGCAATATCAATTAAAAACGTATTTTAAACACATCGATGATAGTCTTTATGTTTTATCCATGCGCCTGCCAAAGCTTTCTGAAACGATCAACAATGATTTATCTACAACGCACTATAATTTAGATCAATCCTTAGATAATTTTTCTGAAAACAGGTTTTCAAAAGGTGCTTCAAATCAGCGTTATGTTATGATGGCTGTCAATAATTTAGCAAACTACTTAAGCTCAACCCTAAGCAATATGAAGAATGCTATGTCTATGAAAAGTGGCTCCGGAAAGAAGAAGAAAAGTCCAGGGTTTCGATTGCCAGACCTCATTAAAAGTCAAGGAGAGCTCACTAAGAGAATGAAACAGGGGCTGAAGAAAGGTTTTCAACGAGAAGGTGATCAACCTGGAAATAAAGGAAAGAAATCAAAGAAGGGCGATGGGTCTAAAAATGAACAAGGGAACAATAACGGTACAGGAGATGCGCTTGACGAGGAACTTTATGAAATTTACAAACAACAATCTTTTTTACGGCAAGCACTGCAAGACCAGTTTAAAAAAGCTTCAAATAAACAAGGAGGCGCTGGCGCTCCAGCAAGAAAAGCTCTTAAAAGCATGGAGGATTTAGAAAATGAAATTTTAGAGAAAGGGTTTCATTTTTCAACACTACAAAAAATGCAACGCTTATCCTATGATTTACTAAAGCTAAACGCTGCCTCACTAGACCAAGGAAAGGATAACCAGAGAACTTCTAAAACAAGTGATACTCGTCTTCAAAAGAATAAAATTAAAGCAATCAAGTTTCAAAAGCAGTTTTATAATCAAACTGAAATATTAAACAGACAATCCTTACCTTTGCGTCAAAATTATAAAAAGAAAGTTAGGGCTTACTTTTCAGACACTAAGAATAATTAATTATGATCACCTTTAATTTCGAAACCCTCTTTGAATTAAAAAAAACAACACACCTAGAGGACTGGGTTACTAAGATTGTTGACAATCATGGATTTACCATTGGTGAGATTAATTATATATTTTGTGATGACGCTTATTTACACAAGTTAAATATCGATTTTTTGCAACACGATACCTTAACGGATGTTATTAGTTTTGACAATACTATTGGAAAATTAATAAGCGGAGATATTTATATTTCTATTGAGAGGGTGGTAGAGAACGCGAAAGACTATAAAGTCTCTTTTGATGAAGAATTACACAGGGTGATGATTCACGGGGTGTTGCACTACATCGGCTTTAAAGATAAGACGGTACTAGAAAAAAAACAGATGACTGATGCTGAAGACGAAGCATTAATATTGTTAATTAGTTGATAATCAATACAATAAATAAAAAGTTTCACGTGAAACTATAAAAAATGAGTTTATTTACAACAACATACGATGTAATTGTAGTTGGTGGGGGGCACGCAGGAAGCGAGGCTGCCGCTGCCGCTGCTAACATGGGTGCTCACACCTTGTTAATTACAATGAATTTACAAAATATCGCTCAAATGAGTTGCAATCCTGCTATGGGGGGTATTGCCAAGGGTCAGATCATAAGAGAGATAGATGCCCTTGGGGGGTTTAGTGGTATTGTTACAGATAAAACCGCTATTCAGTTTAAGATGCTTAACACCTCAAAAGGCCCAGCAATGTGGAGTCCAAGAGCTCAATCCGATAGAATGCAGTTTGCTGAATGTTGGAGAACAGTTTTAGAACAAACAAAGAATTTAGATTTCTACCAGGATGCTGTGAATGGTCTGTTGTTTGAAGAGGATACAATCGTTGGTGTCAAAACAAAACTTGGATTAGAAGTTAAAGCAAAGACAGTTATCTTAACTGCAGGAACATTTCTAAACGGTCTAATTCATATTGGAGATAAAAGTTTCGGAGGCGGAAGAGCTGGTGAAGGTGCTTCAACAGGAATTACAGAAGATTTAGTTTTAAAAGGATTTGAATCTGGTAGAATGAAAACAGGAACACCACCACGTGTCGATGGAAGGTCTTTAGATTATTCCAAAATGACCGAGCAGCCAGGGGATGAAGTCACGGAAAAGTTTTCTTATTTACCATCTACCAAAGCGTTAACAAAACAACGTTCATGTTATCTCACATATACTAATTTAGATGTTCATTCCTTGCTTCGAGAGGGCTTTGATAGGTCTCCAATGTTCAATGGACGAATACAATCAACTGGTCCTAGGTACTGCCCCTCCATTGAAGATAAAATAGATCGCTTTGCAACTAAAGATCGCCACCAAATATTTGTTGAACCAGAGGGCTGGACCACTGTTGAAATGTATGTCAATGGTTTTTCAACCTCCCTGCCAGAAGATGTTCAAGACAAGGCTATTAGGTCTGTTGCTGGCTTTGAAAATGTGAAGTTTTTAAGGTACGGTTATGCCATAGAATACGATTATTTTCCTCCAACTCAACTCACGCATTCTCTGGAAACAAAACGAATTAAGGATTTGTTTTTTGCAGGCCAGATTAACGGAACCACCGGATACGAAGAGGCTGCAGCACAAGGTCTAATGGCTGGTGTTAATGCCGCCTTAAAAACCCAAGGGAAACCCTCTTTTATTTTAAAAAGAAACGAAGCTTACATAGGGGTTCTCATAGACGACTTGATTACTAAAGGAACAGATGAGCCTTATAGGATGTTTACTTCTAGAGCTGAGTACAGAACCTTATTAAGACAGGACAATGCGGATCTTAGGCTAACACCCTTGGGATATAAAATAGGGTTAGCCTCTAAAGAACGATTAGATCGTGTAGAGGAAAAACAGCAGAAAACAAACCTATTGATAAAGTTTTTACAAGAAACAAGTGTTACGCAAGAGGAGATAAACCCTATTTTAGAAGCAAAAAATTTAGCCTTAATAAATCAGTCTGTAAAGTTTTATAAAGTTGCGGCAAGACCACAATTGGCTTTTTCTGATTTTAAGAATATAGAAAAGTTAACCTCTTTTTTATTATTTCACGAGATTGACAAAGAGGTCATAGAACAGGCTGTTATACATTTAAAATATTCAGGTTATATTGAAAAAGAAAAGAACAATGCCGACAAATTAAATAGACTGGAAAATGTTGTTATCCCCTCTAAATTTAACTATCAAAAAGTAACATCTCTCTCTTATGAGGCTAGAGAAAAACTAAGTAAAATCCAACCAACATCTATTTCACAAGCGAGTAGAATTAGCGGTGTTTCCCCAAGTGATATCTCTGTGTTGTTGGTGTATATGGGTAGATAGGTTGTTTTAAAAACTCAGAGGTTCCTCGTGGAACAATATAATTTATATGTCAAATAAAATAGACTTTTTTAAAAATTTAGAGCCTTATTCAAATTGTAAAGACTATACCGTCTCAGGCGAGCATTTTAAGGTCATGATTAATAAGGAGTTTGAAATGTTGGTCACACAACCTGTTCCTAAAAACCTATCGAATTACTATCAAAGCGAGGATTATATTTCTCATACAGATTCCAAAAAAACACTATTTGATAAAGTGTATCAAGCTGTAAAAAACATTACTTTAAGAAGAAAGTTAAGATTAATAAATGAAAGTTTACGAATTCAAAATAGCGATACTAGACCAGAAAAAAACCTTTTAGATGTTGGTGCAGGAACAGGAGATTTTTTAAAAATTTGTAAAATTAACTCCTGGAATATCTTCGGAATTGAACCAGACGAAGGGGCAAGAGCTATTGCTAAAAACAAAGGAATTGTTCTTCAAAAAGACTTGTCCAATTTCAAAAATCAAACATTTGAAATAATAACGCTTTGGCATGTTTTAGAACATGTGGAAAATTTATCAGAGTATATTTCAAACTTAAAAAAGTTGCTTTCTAATCACGGTAGATTAATAATTGCAGCTCCGAATTTTAAAAGCGATGATGCAAATTATTACAAAGAATTTTGGGCAGCGCTTGATGTTCCTAGGCACCTTTGGCATTTTTCTCAAGATTCAATTCGCCAACTTTTTTTATCAGAAAACATGGTGATAGAAAAAACAATTCCCATGAAATTTGACTCTTATTACGTTTCTTTGTTGAGTGAAAAATATAAAAAAGGGAGGATGAATATTGTGAACGCGTTTTACAGGGGTTTTGTTTCTAATTGCAAAGCCATGGCTTCTTCTGAGTATTCTTCTTTAATATATGTGATAAAAAAGCTTTAATTGGCTTTTTAAAGCGGTTTAAGGCTTTTTTGCTTCAGCTGACATAAATGGTTAACACAAAAACCAAAAAAACCCTTAAAAGCCTTTTTTGAAGGGTTTTTCTAATTGATTTTAATTATACTTAAACCTGTTTTCTATAAGTTTTAGCTATTTAATAAATAAACACCTAAAATAGTTATGATAAAATAGACCGCTAAAGACATTGCTCCTGCATAGTCTTTTGCTAGACGTTGTCCAATAAGTAAAAAAATTAATGCAATAGCAGAGAGAACGACTCCTAACAAGGCAATCTCTTTGTGACCAGAAGTGTAAATTTGATATACCCCCACCGTCATTAAAATACCCGCACATATTTCAACAACCAAGATAATAGCAAGTAATAAAGGAACGCTATTTTTTAGAGGTGAATTTTTAAAATGCGACTTAATAAATGCAACATTTCCTTTCCAGTCGATGGCTTTGTCAATTCCAGATTGAACAAAAGTTACGATCAAAAAAAACAGTATTAATATTTCTGCTGGATGGTTCGATAGGATTTTCACAGTGTAAGAGATGTTTGATTAATATGGGCTAATTTAAAGCCTTTTATTGTAATCATCGACTTCTTTATAGCGTTGATTCTTTCTAATCCGATCTATTGTTCGCAGCAAACACATAAAACACTGTTTTACAGGGAGTTAGTTTTATGCCCACACTCCCCGCTCCTATTTATGTACCCCCCTTTAGGGAAGCTTTTGCTGATGGGTTTATTTTAGAATTGCTATGAGGCAAAGGTTGCTTTGACCTTGGAGACAATAGTTTGTGCTAATTTTTCTTTACTTTCTATGGTCCAGCCCCCTACATGAGGTGATAGTAAAACATTTTCAGCTTGAATTAGATATTTAAAGTCGACAGGCATTTGATCGTTAGAAAAGAGGTTTTCGAAGGAAGATTTTTCATACTCCAACACATCCAATCCTGCTCCCAATATCTTCCCAGATTTTAATGCTAAAACCAATTCTTTTGTGACCACCGATTTTCCACGAGCGGTATTAATCAGCCAAAAATTCTTTTCAAAACCTTCGATAAAAGCTGTATTTACCATTTTCTCTGTAAGAACTGTCTGTGGAGTATGAAGGCTTAAAACGTCTGCTTTTTTTTGAAGCTCTTCTAGAGAAACCTGTTTGCAGTTTTCATCGCCTACAGATGATTGTATATCGTAACATAAAACCTCTACATCAAATCCACGAAGTTTCTTAGCGAAAGACTTCCCCATATTTCCATATCCAATTAACCCAATCGTTTTTCCATCGAGCTCTACTCCTCGATTTTCTTCTCGAAGCCACATTCCGTTTCTAACTTCTTTATCCGCTTTGTTTAGTTTATTAAATAAGGAAAGCAACATTCCTAATGCATGTTCGCCAACAGCGTTGCTGTTTCCTTCTGGTGCAGCAATTAGGGTGATGTTTTTTGAAGCCGCAAATTCACAGTCGATATTTTCTAGACCTGCTCCGACGCGTCCTATGAATTTCAATTTTTCTGCTTTGGTTAAAAATGATCTGTCAATAGAAAATCGACTTCTGATGATACATCCATCATATAAATGAATTATTTCTTCAATTTCAGCCTTGGTAGATGTGTAGTCCTCATCATTATGAAAACCAAGTTCTTTAAGCTGATTGATTAATAAAGGGTGGTTCGAATCGATATGGAGAATTTTCATACACAGTTTTTTTAATACTGCTCTTTATCATTTGGAAAATCACCCCTCTTTACATCTTCACTATAGGTTTGAAAAGCACCTGTCATTTCATTGTATAGATCCAAATATCTACGTAAAAAACGAGGATGAAACTCATGGGTCATTCCAATCATGTCATGCGTAACAAGCACTTGTCCATCAACACCGTTTCCAGCACCAATACCAATGACAGGAATCGTTAACGCATCAGCTACTTTTTTAGCTAATTTTGCTGGTACTTTTTCTAGGACCAAGGCAAAACAACCAATTCTTTCTAGCATCAAGGCTTCTTCCATTAGTTTTTCCGCTTCTTCTTCTTCTTTTGCTCTTACGGTGTAGGTGCCAAATTTATAGATAGATTGAGGGGTTAGGCCAAGATGTCCCATTACAGGAATTCCCGCATTCAAAATACGCTTGATAGACTCTTTAACCTCTTTTCCTCCCTCTAATTTAATAGAATGCCCACCACTTTCTTTCATAATTCGGATCGCAGAGCGCAGCGCCTCCTTAGGATCAGATTGATAGCTACCAAAGGGTAAATCTACTACAACTAAGCACCTATCTATTGCGCGAACAACAGCGCTTGCATGATAAATCATTTGATCTAAGGTAATAGGGAGTGTTGTTTCATGGCCAGCCATTACATTGGAGGCAGAATCACCAACTAAAATCACATCGATTCCCGCCCCATCGACAATTTTTGCCATGGTATAATCATAGGCAGTTAGCATAGAGATTTTTTCTCTGTTTGCTTTCATTTCTATCAAAGATTTAACGGTTACCCGTTTGTATTCTTTATTTGCTGCAGACATTTTTTTGGTTTTTAATGATGATGTAAATGTAAGAAATATCATCAGATATAAAACATCTTTATGGTATTCCACATAGAGACCCTTCTTTTATGGATCGGCATCCTTATTTCTTGCTGCTCTATTTCTCTCGGAATGTTAAGGATAGATTTTGTTAAGTAGATTTATTTTAGTGAGTTTATAAGGATATTATGCACGATCATTTGCATAGTCACTCAGAGTTGATTAGAAAAAAGGAGGCACATTATTCATAAAAAATAACAGTACATTTGTTTTTTTATTTTTAACAATTAGACAAACGAAACGATTCTCTGATAAGAACTATTTGGCATGCATTTTCTACCTGAAAAAATTGATGATTACGTTGTTGAACACTCTCAGCAAGAACCTAAAATTCTAAAAGAATTGACCAAAGAAACTTGGCAAAAAGTGTTAAACCCAAGGATGTTAAGCGGGGCATTTCAAGGAAGAGTTTTGTCGATGATTTCAAAAATAATTCAGCCCAAAAACATTTTAGAAGTTGGAACTTATACCGGGTATTCTGCATTGTGCTTCGCTGAAGGGTTGCAAGACAAAGGAAAAATTTTTACTATTGATAAAAACGAAGAACTAGAAACACTTCAAAATAAATTTTTTGATAAATCAGGATATAGAGATCAGATAATTCAGTTTGTTGGAAATGCGCTAGAAATTATTCCTACAATTGACGAAACATTTGATTTGGTTTTTATCGATGCAGACAAAGCGAATTACATCAATTATTTTCATTTAATTATTGATAAAATGAATCCTGGGGGAATGATTTTGTCAGACAATGTTCTTTGGAGTGGTAAAGTTGTTGAAAAATTAGATCGAAAAGACACAGACACAAAAGCCCTTTTAGCCTATAATAAACGTATAAATGAAGACCCAAGAATAGAAACGGTTTTGTTGCCAATTAGAGACGGTTTAACACTGAGTCGTGTAAAGAAGTAAAAACTATAGATTCCGTTTTATGGGACCTGTGAGCTCTTCTATGCTGTCCTTTACAGCGCTCACCTCTTTCTGGATGTTTTTTGTAATATTGGTGTCAATTTTGTTTTTTTCAGAGCTGTCTTTAATCTCCTTTTTGATGTCGTTTGTAGCATCCTTTACTTGACGCATCCCTTTTCCTAAGCCCCTTGCAATTTCAGGAATCTTATCTGCTCCAAAAACCATTACCACAAGTAACATAATTACCATAATTTCGGGTCCGCTGATAAATAAGAGAGTAAGATTCATAGTGCAAATATAAGGAGATATTTGAATAAATATGTAAAAACGGATTGATTGAAATTATTTTTTCTAGCTTGTTGTTTCTTCAGAGAGCTCTTGTTAAAAAAAATAAAGAGGCTTCTCAAAATTAGAAGCAGAATATATAATCGTGTTTAGGTCTTTTTATCTGATAAAACACTGCTTTTTTAAATAGAAGCATTTTACTTTTACCCTTTGTTTTAATAGCGATTATTCTAAATGCATTGTAATTAATATATACAGACAATACAACGGAAATTATGATTAAGGTGTTTAATGGGGGCGGGTTTTTTCAGAAACTATTTCAAATTCAATAGTTAGGGAGGCTGAGAGCTCAATGAGTAAAAAAGCAGTTGACTTTTATAAAAGAGCGAATGAGTTTTGTTTTGTTGCAAATTCAGCAAACTTTGAGAGAAATCATAATCCGAGTTATTTGGTTGAGTTTAAGAGAGAGAAAACAACGAGCCACCAATAAATAATTGAAACAAAAAACAACTTTTAAAACCATTAATACATTATTAAACACCATTTATACGCTATTAAACACCACTTATACATTATTAAACACCATTCACACAATACTACTTTTTTATAAAAGGGTTTCTTATATCTTTATTGAAAATCCGGTTAATATCCCGTTAATAAACAGTAAAACTATTTTATATTATGAGTAAATTATTATTAGATTTCCTTAAAGAAACGCCTTCATTTGATAGTAAATTTTCATCTCAATTTATTGAGCCAGAAACTCATTGCATAAAACTTACGAAAAATGACTTTGTTAAATTTGAGGGGGATCAATTTTCAGAAGTGCTAGGTGCTTCAGACAAAGTAAGTTTTGAACAATTTTGTGCAAGTTGGAATGATCTTCCCGAAGACACTTATATGTCTGACGGTGGCCGATACCGTCTCCGTAGGCATGCGGTTTTTTCAGCTAACAAATCTGGACTAGAAGTTAGACCAAAACCCCACCAACCTCATTACCAAACAACCCACTTCAACACGCTGAATGGTGGGCTTCAACGATATTTTGAACCAATAAAAGAGGATATTTGTGATTGTAAAATTATGCGCAGTATACTTAATTTTGGAGCACGCACTTTTGGTACATTATCACCTTTAAATGAATGGCATATTGAGGTGCATCAATTTCGGATACTTGCTGGTGATGATCAAGGAAAGCCAACGCCGGAAGGCATGCACCAAGATGGTGTAGACTATGTTTTGATGACTTTAATTCAAAGATCCAATATTGTTGGAGGAGAGACCATTGTGCAGAATTTGGAGGGTAATGAAGTTGCTAAATTTACACTTACGAATCCTATGGAATCGATTATGATCAATGACCTACGAGTTGCACACGGGGTAACTCCCATATTGAAAGTAGATTCAGCATTGTCAGGACATCGTGATATGCTTGTAATTACTTATAAACGTGCGTAAAATTATAATTATTAGCAGCGTTTTTTGCCGGCAGTTAAATAAGAGATGAAGACGCGCGCTTTGTTGATTTTGAAGTAATTTTAATAGAACGTTAAGGTTCATAGGCACTGATACAGGTTTTGCTATTCTTTTTATCGTGCTGTTTTTAACAAACTTATCTCTAACCAAAAACAGCTATAAATAAATGTTATTTTTTAATCAGCATTCTTTTAATCTCATTCAATTTCATGAGTGCTTCGAGAGGGGTTAAGGCATCGATGTTAGTGGCTAAAATTTCTTCCTTAATGTTTTCCAACAAAGGATCATCTAATTGAAAAAAGCTAAGCTGCATTTTTTCTTCTTGATGTTGTTTTAAAACCTCTTTAACTTCTTTGTTTTTCGCATTCTTTTCTAATTGAACCAATATTTTATTGGCTCTGTGAACAACCCTATTCGGCATTCCTGCAAGTTTTGCTACATGAATACCAAAACTGTGGTTAGATCCGCCAGAAACTAATTTTCTCAGAAAAATAATGCTATCTTTTAGTTCTTTTACAGACACATTAAAGTTTTTAATTCGTCCAAAAGTAGCCGTCATTTCATTTAACTCATGGTAATGTGTAGCAAATAGTGTTTTTGCTTTCGAGGGGTGTTCATGTAAAAATTCAGAAATTGCCCAAGCAATTGAAATTCCGTCATAGGTAGAGGTTCCTCGGCCAATTTCATCGAGTAAAACCAAACTACGTTCAGAAAGGTTGTTTAAAATAGAAGCGGTTTCATTCATTTCTACCATAAAAGTAGATTCCCCCATAGAGATGTTATCACTTGCACCTACTCTCGTGAAAATTTTATCTACAATACCAATTCTTGCGTTTTGAGCCGGGACATAGCTTCCCATTTGAGCCAATAAAACAATGAGCGCTGTTTGTCTTAAAATAGCCGATTTACCAGACATATTTGGCCCCGTAATCATAATAATTTGTTGCTGATTTCTATTCAACACGACGTCGTTTGCAATATATTCTTCGCTAATTGGCAACTGCTTTTCTATAACAGGGTGTCTTCCGTTTTTAATTTCTAAATCGGTGCTTTCATCCATTTGTGGACGCACGTAGTTGTTGTCAATTGCTAAAACAGAAAAAGACAATAAGCAGTCGATTTTGGCGATAATTTGAGCATTTTCTTGAACAATTGGTACAAATTGAATGATTTGTTGCAATAATTTAGAAAAAATTTCTTGCTCTAATTTTTGAATCTTCTCCTCGGCTCCTAAAATCTTGGCTTCATATTCTTTTAGTTCTTCCGTAATATAGCGCTCTGCACTTACCAGAGTTTGTTTTCGAATCCACTCTTCAGGAACTTTGTCTTTATGTGTATTTCTTACTTCGATATAATAGCCAAAAACATTATTGAATGAAATTTTTAAACTTGAGATTCCTGTTCTTTCTGTTTCACGCGCCAACATATCATCTAAATACTGTTTTCCAGTAGATGAAATAGCTCTTAAGCTGTCCAATTCTTCATGAACACCTGTTGCAATTGCGTTTCCTTTATGAATGCTTACAGGAGCATTCTCAAATAAAGTTTCAGAAATTTTTGCAATCAACGTTGTACAAGTGTGCAGTTGACTTCCGAGTTCTTTTACTGTTTTATTAGCACTTTTTTCTGCGGATTCCTTTATGGGTAAAATTGCTTTTAAAGAGTCTTTTAATAAGACAATTTCTCTTGGAGAAGCTTTTCCGGTAGCAACTTTAGAAATAAGCCTTTCTAAATCTGAAATTTGCTTTAATTGATAGGTTACGATCTGTGAAAAATCATCGGAATCAATAAAAAATTTCACCAATTCATGACGTTTTTTAACGGCATCAATATTTTTTAAAGGAAGTGCTAACCAACGTTTTAACAATCGTCCACCCATTGGTGAAATGGTTTTGTCTATCACTTCTAAAAGAGTCACCGCATTGATCGAATTGGGATGGTATAACTCTAAATTTCGAACCGTAAATCGATCCATCCAAATATAATTATCTGCAGCTATTCGGCCTATAGATTGTATGTGTTTTAGTTGGTTGTGCTGTGTTTCTGATAAATAGTACATAACGGCACCCGCAGCTATAATTCCATTTTTAAGATCCTGTATTCCAAAACCCTTTAAGGTTTTCACTTCAAAATGATTTTGTAGGGTTTCATTAGCGTATTCGGGTTGAAAAACCCAATCGTCTAAATAAAAAGTGTAATACCTGTTTTCAAAAAGCGCTATAAATTCTTGTTTGTGTTGTTTTTGAACCAACACTTCACTTGGACTAAAGTTTTGTAATAATTTATCAATGTATGCTGCATCTCCTTGAGCGACTAAATACTCTCCTGTAGAAACATCTAGAAAAGAAATTCCGAGCTGTTTTTTATCAAAGTGAACTGCAGCTAAAAAGTTGTTTTTGTTGCTTTGTAGCACCTCGTCATTTAAAGAAACCCCAGGAGTAATTAACTCCGTAACCCCTCTTTTTACGATCGTTTTAGTCATTTTGGGATCTTCCAATTGATCGCAGATAGCCACTCGCATACCTGCTTTAACCAATTTTGGTAAATAGGTATTTAAAGAATGGTGAGGAAAACCCGCCAAAGCAGTTTCACTTTCACTTCCTGCCCCTCTCTTTGTGAGTGTAATTCCAAGTACAGCTGCCGCTTTTTTTGCATCATCTCCAAAAGTTTCGTAAAAGTCACCTACTCGAAAAAGCAACATTGCATCAGGATGCTTTATCTTGATAGCATTGTATTGCTTCATTAAAGGAGTTACCTTTTTAGGGTTCGATTTTGCCAACTTTTTCGAATTTTTCAATTAGTTTTGCTAAGATAGAAAAAAGGGATTAGGTGGTCATTTATAATTATCAGGGAATTATCCACAAATTATGAGAAAACTAAAAAACAACGAGTTAGGGAGAATTACAGTAGATGCGTTTAAGACCATTGAGAAAACGCCTTTAATTGTCGTGTTAGATAATATTCGAAGTTTAAACAATATTGGTTCTGTTTTTAGAACCTCAGATGCTTTTTTAATTGAAAAAATTTATCTGTGTGGTATTTGTGCAACTCCGCCAAACAAAGACATTCACAAGACAGCCTTAGGAGCGACAGAGTCCGTTGCTTGGGAATATGTTGCTGACACACTGTCGTTGGTCGAAAAATTAAAAACCGAAAACATCAAAGTTTTGGCTATTGAACAGGTAGAAAACAGTACTAAATTGAATACTTTTTTTCCAGAAAAAAATCAGAAATATGCAATTGTAATGGGAAATGAAGTAAAAGGAGTGCAAGAAGCAGTCGTAAATGCCGCTGATTTATGTATAGAGATTCCTCAGTTAGGCACCAAGCATTCACTAAACATCTCGGTGACTACCGGGGTTGTTTTATGGGACTTGTTTCAAAAATTAAATTCCTAGAATAAATTTAGCAATCATAAAGTAAATTAATATTCCAAAAATATCGTTACTTGTAGTAATGAATGGTCCTGTTGCTATGGCCGGATCAATTCCTCTTTTATTTAAAAACAAAGGAACAAAAGTACCGATTAAACCCGCAACAATAATTACAACCACCAAAGACACCGAAATTGCCAAAGCGGTTTGTATATCTCCTTTCGTAATCCAAACGAAAACAAAGAGGAACAACGCTAAAATAACACCATTTAATGCGGCGAGTAGCATTTCTTTAAGAAGACGGCTATTAATACTTCCTTTTACGTCGTCATTTGCGAGACCTTGCACAATAATAGCTGAAGATTGTACACCAACATTTCCTGCCATTGCTGCAATTAGTGGCGTAAAGAAAAATAAGACGAAAGCACCTCCTTTAAAAGCATCTTCAAAACCTTCCATGATTAAAAAAGCTCCAATACCTCCAATTAATCCTAAAAACAACCAAGGCAATCGCGCTCTTGTCAATTCTAAGATGCTGTCATCAGAATCAACGTCTTGTGTTAAACCGGCTGCCAATTGATAATCTTTATCGGCCTCTTCTTTTAATACATCAACGATATCATCAATGGTAATTCTACCCAGCAAAACATTGCGATTGTCAACGACAGGAATTGCTTCTAAATCGTATTTTGCCATAATTTTAGCAACTTCTTCTTCTTCTTCATTTACATTTACAACATCTACTTTGTCAATATAAATTTCAGAAATCTTTTGCTCGTTTTTTGCAACGATTAAATCTTTTAGAGAAAGTCTTCCAATAAGTTTTTCTTCTCTATCGACTACATAAATAGAATGAACCCTAGTGACTTCTTTAGCCTGTGCTCTTATTCTTCTTAAACAACCTGCAACAGTCCAAGTTTCATATACTTTCACCAATTCTTTCGCCATTAAAGCGCCGGCAGAATTTTCTTCATAAGAAAGCAGTTCTTTAATATCTGCGACCAATTCATCATCTTCTAAAGCAGAAATTACGCGCTCTTGACGCTCTTCAGAAAGCTCTCCAATAATATCAGCGGCATCATCAGAATCCATTTCTTCCACTTCCTCTGCAATTTCTTTTGCAGATAAGTTTTCTAAAATTATTTCTCGGATATCATCATCTAATTCCGTGAGTATTTCAGAGGTTTTTTCACTGTCTAAAAGTTTAATGATGTAAATAGCTTCGTCAAAACTTACCTCCTCTAGAACTTCAGCAACATCGGCATAATGAATCTCAGAAAATAATTTTTTAATTTCAGAATCTTTATTCTCGTTGATGAGTCCAATTAATTTTTCTAAAAATGATGCGGTAATTTTAAACGCCATTTGATGCTATTTTTTGAGTAAGTATAATAAACTCTTGAACAGACAATTGCTCTGGTCTTTTCGCAAATATAGGATCTTCTTTTAAAGAATCCGAAAGATTCAATGATTTTAAACTAGAGCGCAACATTTTTCTCCTTTGGTTGAATGCTGTTTTTACAACTCTAAAAAACAACTTTTCATCGACAGGGAGTGAATAGTCTTTCTTTCTGATGAGTCTAATAACACCAGAATCTACTTTAGGCGGCGGATCAAACACAGAGGGAGGAACTGTAAATAAATAGCTCACTTCAAAAAAAGCTTGGGTTAAAACCGATAAAATTCCGTAAACCTTACTGCCTTCTTTTTCTGCAATTCGTTTTGCTACTTCTTTTTGAAACATTCCTGAAAATTCAGGAACATAGGCCCTGTTTTCTATGGCTTTAAAAACAATTTGAGTAGAAATATTGTAGGGAAAATTTCCGATGATCGCTACTTGTTTTTTCTTGAAGATCTTTGATAAGTCGAACTTTAAAAAATCACCCGCTATAATATCGAACTTATCACTAGAAGTGTTTAGTTTGATGTGTTCAATTGGGAACGTGTCTTTTAGATAGGCGACAGATTCTCGATCTATCTCCATGACAGTAACTTTTGCCTTTTTTTGTAATAGGTATTTTGTTAAGACACCCATTCCTGGTCCAATTTCTAAAACATTTTCATATCCTTTCTCGGTCAGCGCATCAGCAATGTTTTTTGCAATACGTTCATCTTTCAAAAAATGTTGACCTAAATGTTTTTTTGCTTTTACAGACACAGTCTAAAGGTTTTTATATTTTTACAAATGTAAAACTTAATTACGGTATAGTTGCTTGCAGGTTCGTTCTTAAAACAAACGAAACAAGGGTGTTGTTTTTTCTTAAAAATTAATTTTTGGTATTTGTTGGAAAAAACTTTTTTATCAATTTTAATTCTGTTCTAAAGGTTACCATTTTACCTCCAAATTTTTTAAGACTTTCTCTCTGAAGTTTATCGGCTTCATGTTTGTAATAATGATCCAAATCTTCTCTAGAATTTGCAGCATATTGAACAGAGTATGTTTTGCCTCCCATTTCTTCCTCAACTAAAACTTCTGTTAGTTTTCCAGAGGTGAATTTGCCCGTATCTAATACTTTTATAATGTGAGTCTCCATCCAAGTGAGCCATTCATTATGAACACTATTTTCGATATTTATTGTTACGTTGTATATGTACATTTTTAAGAAGTATGAGTTTTTTGCGGTATCTATTCTTTTGAAATTAAAAAGGGATTTTCTCTGATTTTTCGGTATTTTTTTCTCGCAGCAATCCAATAAATACTAGCGGGGTGCTCAAAAATAATCTTTTGATAGTATTCTGTTGCTTTTTCAGGGTTTTTTATAGAATTGTTGTATAATTCTGCCAATTCATAATAACTGTCATCAACTAAAATGCCTTTGGGGTTTAGGCTAATTACTTTTTTAAGGTTGGCAATTGCCGCCTCAAATTTACCTAATTTTATGAGCAGCTTTGCTTGTTTGAAAAGAGCCTCATCTTCTATAGGTTGTCCTTTATAATGAAGACTTATACTCCTTAAAGTATCAATTGCTTGTTGTGTTTTATTTTGAAATTCCAATAATGTCGCTTTGGAATATTGAGCGAGTCCAGAGGGGATAGCGTCTACAGGCTCATTGTCTGTAATGGTTAAAAACAGTGCAACAGCATCATTTGCAATGAGCTGCGAAGTAGCATTTTTTAAAACTTTTAATTGTGTTTTTGCCCAAGTAAAATCGCCCTTAAAATAGCTGGTTTGAGCTACTTTAAAGCGAGCTAGATGGGCAAGTTCATGGTTTTTTAATTGTGTTTGTATTTGAGAAAAATAGCGCAATGCTTTGTTGTATTTTCCTGTAAAAACAAGAATATCTCCTAATTTTAACTTGATCCTAGCTCTCTCAAATTTTGAGCTAGAAAAAAGCAGTGCATTTTCTAAAACACTTTTAGCTTTCTCAGGATTATTTTGTGAAAAGGTTAAAAAGTCAGCATACACTACTTGTAATCTTATTGTACGTGCTTTTTTACCAAATTCGTCAAATAGTGACTGAAATAGTATTTCTGTTTTAGAGTTATTCGTAGCAACAGCTATTTTTGCAATGTATAGATAGGCATTAATTTTTTCCCCAATTAAACTTGATGTCTGGGTTATAAAATCAAAACATTCTTTTGCCGCTGCATAATTATTATTTTCGAAAGCTATTTTTCCTAGTGTAAAAATGGGAATTAAACTTCTTGAATTTCTCAGGTACAACGCCTTTTCTTGTATCAACGCCTTTCCGTATTCTTTTTGTATGGTAAACAACCAACTTAACAAAGAGTTCCATACTTTTTTTGGGCGGCTAGAAGACTTTATCAACAGTGTTTTCTTGAAAATGACATTTGCTTCATTTTCAGAATCTTCAGTAATATATTTACTTGCATATTGTTGCACAAGATTAAAATATTCCTCTTTTTTGTCGATCAAATCAATGTACGCTCCAAACATTTTTTTGAAGGCTCCTTTTTCTCCGTAAATTTCTGCAATTTGAAAATTATAATTGGCGTTTTCATTTTTTGACATGGCTTTTTCATAGGCCAAAACAGCCCTATCTAAAAGATTATATTCTTTGAAAGTACGCCCTATAATAGCTGCATAAGCTCCGGTTTTTTCAATAGACTTTATCGCTAAAGCATACTTTTTTTCGGCCAGATCTTTTAATTGTTGACGTTCATAATTATATCCCAAATAGACATATAAAAAACCGTATTTAGGATTTTTTTTCAGTTTTGTAAGTAAAAGTTTTTCAACTTCTGAAAACTGAGATGTTTCCTGATAACAACTAATCAAACGCCTTAAATAAGCGGTGTTAAAAGGGCTCTTTGAGTGTAGTTTTTTGAAAACCTGTAAGGCTTTTTCATATGCCTCTTCGTTGTAGTAACTTTCTCCCAACAAATAATCGTTTTGAGAGAAACTGAGACTAGTTATTGACAAGAAAGCAAGTAAAAATAATTTTTTCATTTCTATTCAAAGATAAGCAACATTAAACAACAAGTTCTCCAAAAGAATGTTTCTTATACTTACATTACAGGCAAGTTGTTTATGTCGGAAATGATAAGAAAAGAAATCGTTTCATTTATTGATTGTTCCTTCGGAAAGGAACAAAAGTCAAACGAACTACGATTGTACCCGCTATAAATTAATCGATTGTACTAAATCCAGTATAAGGAATCAAAACGTCAGGAATTTGAATTCCTTGTTCTGTTTGATAATTTTCTAGAATCCCTGCCAATACTCGCGGCAAAGCTAAAGCACTACCATTTAATGTATGTGCTAATTCACTTTTTCCATCTTTATTCTTAAAACGAAGCTTCAACCTATTTGCCTGAAAAGTTTCAAAATTTGATGCAGAGCTTATCTCTAACCACCTGTCTTGAGCTGTAGAAAAAAGTTCAAAATCAAAAGTTAATGCCGCTGTAAATCCAGTATCCCCTCCGCACAAACGCAAAATTCTATAGGGTAATTTTAATTCTCTTAAAATGTCTTTGATATGCGCTACCATTCCATTTAAAGCTTTGTAGGAATTCTCAGGATGTTCAATCCTTACAATTTCTACTTTGTCAAATTGATGCAATCTGTTTAACCCTCTTACGTGGGCACCATAACTTCCGGCCTCTCTTCTAAAACAAGGCGTGTAGCCTGTGCAAGTTATTGGAAAATCAGCTTCTTGTACTAAGTTCCCTCGAAACATATTTGTAATTGGTACTTCTGCGGTTGGAATCAGGTATAAATCATCTTCAGGACAATGATACATCTGCCCTTCTTTGTCGGGCAATTGCCCTGTTGCAATTCCAGAAGCCTCATTAACTAAATGAGGAACTTGTACTTCGGTGTATCCTGCTTTTGTGTTTTTGTCAAGAAAATAATTGATTAAAGCACGTTGCAATTTTGCACCTTTACCCTTGTATACTGGAAATCCAGCACCTGTAATTTTATTTCCTAATTCAAAATCGATGATGTCATATTTTTTAGCAAGCTCCCAGTGAGGTAGTGCGTTTTTTCCTAAATCAGGAATGGTGCCTTCGCTAAAAATTTGCTCATTGTCCTCTTCAGAGTTTCCTGCTTTTACAGAAGCATGGGGAATGTTAGGGATCTGAAACAACAAGTTTTGTAGGGTGTCAACATAATTATTTAATTGTTCAGAGAGTGTTTTAGATTCTTCTTTTAATTGGCCTGTTTTTTCTTTTAAGATGTTTGCTTTTTGAATTTCACCAGATTTAAAAAAAGCACCAATTTCTTTTGACATTTTATTAGATTCAGCAAGGATATTGTCTAAAGAAACTTGTGTTGCTCTTCTTTTTTCATCTGCAGTCAAAACCTGCTCAATGATGGTTTCAGCGTCCGAAAAATTACGTTTTGCTAGCCCTTCTAAAACAACTTCTTTGTGTTCTCTGATAAATTGTACTTGTAACATTTTTCTGGTGATTTAATAAGGCAAAGATACAGTATGCTTCACACTTTAGCAATCTCGTTTTAGAGATTCTTTTCGATAAAGTTTCTAGCAGTTTGTTCGTCTTTTTTAAGCTGGAGCATTAAATCTTCAATCGAATCAAATTTTTGTTCGTCACGAAGAAAATACAGGAGATTAATCGTTAGTTGCTGGTGGTATAAATCGGCATTAAAATCAAAAAAATGAACTTCAATCGTTTGATAATCCCCTCCTATCGTTGGCCTGTTGCCGATATTCATCATCCCATATACATTGGCGCCTTGTATTTTCGACAAGACAATATAGACTCCTGTTTTTGGGATTAATTTATAAGTTTCTTTTATATTGATATTTGCTGTTGGGTATCCGATTTTTCCTCCTAACTGCTTTCCATTCACAACAGTTCCGCTCAACATAAAAGGGTATCCCAAATAGTTGTTCGCGGTTTGCAAATTTCCATTAGCTAAAGCGGTTCTAATTTTTGTCGAACTTACTGAAACATCATCAATATCTTGTGCGGGAATTTCTTCAACGGTAAACTCATATAGATGACTATATTCGGTTAATTGAACAATATTTCCTTCTCTGTTTTTTCCAAAATGATGGTCGTATCCGATAATTAATTTTGAAATATTCAGTTGATTTACTAAAAGATCACGGACAAATGCCAAAGCAGACATTCTTGAAAACTCAACACTAAAAGGATGAATGATTAAATAATCTAAACCAATTTTTTCTAACAGTTGTGCGCGCTCTTGAATAGTGTTTATTAATTCTAAAGAATTGTCTTTTTGCAACACCATTCTTGGATGTGGAAAAAAAGTTAATAATACAGATTTTCTGTTCGCTTTTTTAGCCTCCAAAACTAATTTTTCAATAATTTTTTGATGACCAAAATGCACCCCATCAAAAGTGCCAATCGTAACATAGGTTTTCTCTGAAGTTGAAAAATTAGAAATATTTTGGACGGTATTCAAAGTGGTTTAAATTTTAAAACAAAGATACGACAACTAACACTTTCTTTCTTGCTTATAAAGAGTCGTTTATAAACTTTTTATTTGATATAAATAACAGTTATTTTTTATTAACCCCTTAATATTTTAGCCTTTTTATTCAAGAATTCAAAAAAATTTGTATTTTGCAACTAGTTAACTAATAATTAAAATTATGACAAAAAAGATTTTACTATTTGCTTTTGTAGTTTTTGGAAGTGCAGCAATGTTTGCGCAAACAACGATTACAGGTACCGTAAAAGACGCAAAATCAGGGGAAACACTTCCTGGCGCAAACATCAAAATTTCCAGAAAAGCTGTTGGTACAACAACAGATTTCGATGGAAAATTTGTGTTAAATGTTTCGGACACTCCTCCATTTACCATAGAGGTTTCTGTCTTAGGATTTAAAACAAACAAAATACAAATCACCGAAAACAACCAAAAAGTTGCCGTAGGTCTTGTAGAAAACCAGACTTCTTTAGATGAGATTGTTCTTTCGGCATCCAGAACTCCAGAACGTATTATGGAGTCTCCAGTGTCTATTGAAAGAATGGATTCTAGAGCCATAAAAAATACTTCAGCTCCAAGTTTCTATGACGGCTTAGAGAATTTAAAAGGAGTAGATGTAAATACAAACAGTTTGACCTTTAAATCCGTAAACACTCGTGGTTTTGCAACTTTTGCAAACGAAAGATTTATGCAGTTGGTTGATGGAATGGACAATTCGGCTCCTGGATTAAATTTTGCCGTTGGTAATTTATTAGGACTTTCTGAGTTAGATGTTGAATCTGTTGAAATATTACCCGGAGCATCTTCTGCACTATACGGTGCAAATGCTTTCAATGGGATTATGTTCATGAGAAGTAAAAGTGCATTTGATGACCAAGGAATTAGTGTTGTTGTAAAATCTGGAGTAACAAGTCAAGAAGCTGCAGGGAACAATGAGTATATCGATACGGGTATCCGAATAGCACACGCTTTTTCTGATAAATTTGCTGCAAAAGCAACCCTGTCTTATTTAAAAGGAACAGAGTGGAACGCAGTAGATTACAGAGACGAAGTAAATAGTGCTTCTACAAGCCACGTTGGGAATCCAGCATACAACGGACTAAACGTATATGGAGATGAAGCTGGAACCACGTTTAACTGGGATCAAATGGCAGGTACACCTGCAGGGACATTAGGATCACAAAGAGTAACAAGAACCGGATATACAGACAATGATTTAATGAACAATATTGCAAAGAGCGTTAAATTTGCAGCTACTTTAAATTACCGACCTTTTGGAGATGATCGTTTAGAGGTTATTTTGAATTCTAAATTTGGTACTGGTAACACTGTTTACCAAGGACAAAACAGATATAATATCAAGAATTTTACATTGGCTCAACACAGGTTAGAGTTCAGGGGTAAAAACTTTTTTGTAAGAGGATACATGACTGCCGAAAACGCAGGTGATTCTTATGATACACGTTTTGCGGCACTTAATATTAACAGAGAATGGTCATCTGATACGACTTGGTTTCAAGAATATGCAGGTGCTTACTTAGGGGCATTAGCAGGTCTAGGGGTTCCTGGAATGGATCATGCTGCGGCAAGAGCTTTTGCAGACAGAAATCGTTTTGTTCCCGGATCAACAGATTTTGAAGCAGCTAAAGAAAAAATTACAAATGATCCAAATTTATTAACTGGATCTAAGTTTCAAGATCAAACTAAATTATACCACGGAGATGTAAATTACAACTTTAGAGATGTAATAGATTTTGCAGAAATTCAAGTAGGAGGGTCTTTAAGACAGTACTCTTTAAATTCTAGTGGAACTATTTTTACAGATTATGACGGTGCAATAAATTACAATGAGCTTGGAGTTTATGTTCAGGGTCAAAAAAAGTTATTAGAAGATCGTTTAAAAGTAACAGCTTCTGCTAGGTATGATAAAGCGCAAAACTTTGACGGGAACGTATCCCCAAGACTGTCTTTATCGTATGCCGCCGGAGAAGATAAAAACCATAATTTTAGAGCCTCTATTCAAACAGGTTTTAGAAACCCAACAACTCAAGATCAGTATATTGGTTTAGATGCAGGTGCTGGAATCCTAATAGGTACTGCTCCAGATAATATTGATAGATACAGATCTTTGCCGTTTTCTTTAGGAATTAATCAAGGTTTGGCTGGCTATCTTAATGCAGTTGGAGGCACTAATATTGGAAGCACGCAAGTTTTAACTGGAGACATGGCGTATAACAATTCTTGGTCAGCAAGTTCTATTGGAGCTTTTTTAGCTTCTGGAAATCCAGCTGATTTAAAGAAATCTGATATTGAATTTGTAAAGCCAGAATTTGTAACGGCATATGAAGTAGGATATAGAGGTGTTATAGAAGGTTTTACGCTTGATGTAAATGCTTATTATAATATGTATCAAGACTTTATTGCAAGCAGAAACGCAGTTGCACCATTATATGGTAGCGTTGCTTTAAATGATGCTGTAGATATTGCACCAGCATTTGGTTCTCCTGTTCCAATGCCAACTCCTGTCGCTTTAATTGCTTTGCAATCAGGAGATTTTAAAGGAGTTGCTTTTGATTCTAACTCTGATTCAGACATTAGTTCTTATGGTTTAGGTATAGGTGTTTCAAAAAAGGTGTTTGATGGCTTTAATTTAGGGGTTAATTATACCTATGCAAAATTTGAAGAAACAGGAGGTAGTAATCCAGATTTTGAAGCAGGTTTTAATACTCCAGAACATAAAGTGAAGGTTCAGTTTGGAAAAGAAAAACTATTTAAAAACTTTGGATTTAATGTAAACTACAGATGGCAAGATTCGTTCTTATGGGAATCTTCTTTCTACGATGGAATGGTTGCTGCTAGATCCGTAGTTGATGCACAAGTAAATTATGCAATACCAAGCTTAAAATCTATTATTAAACTTGGAGGAGCTAATTTATGCGGTAGAGAGTATTTTAGTGCTCCAGGTGTTGGTGCAACAGGTTCTCAGTATTACCTTTCTTGGACAATTAATAATTAAGTAGTTTGTTCTTTTTTTAAGAGAACATACATATCTAACAAAAAAAAGGTTGAGCTTAGCTCAACCTTTTTTATTTTAAGATCTTTTTTATGAGAGCATTAAAACCGCTCTTTTGAGGGAAGTAATAAAAACATCAATTTCTTCTTTGGTGTTGTAAAAAGAAAAGGAAGCTCTAATGGTTCCGGGAATTTTGTAAAAATCCATAATCGGTTGTGCACAGTGATGTCCGGTTCTAACGGCAATACCGAGTTTGTCTAAAATAACCCCAATATCATAGGGATGAATTTCTCCAACATTAAAAGAGATTACCGCTGTTTTTTCTACAGTTGTGCCGTAGATTCTTAGGCCTTCAATTTTTAATAATTCTTCTGTTCCGTATTCTAAAAGGTCGTGTTCATAAGAGGCAATATTTTCAAAACCTACTGCATTCATATAATCTAAAGCAGTTCCAAAAGCGATTCCTCCACAAATATTTGGTGTTCCCGCTTCAAATTTATGAGGTAAACCCGCGTAGGTTGTTTTTTCAAAGCTAACGGTATCGATCATTTCTCCGCCACCTTGATAAGGAGGTAGTTTTTCTAACCATTCTTTTTTACCATACAATAAACCAACCCCTGTAGGACCGCATAACTTGTGTGCAGAGGCTACATAAAAATCAACATTTAACGCTTGTACATCTGGTTTAATATGAGGGGTTGCTTGAGCTCCGTCAATTAGAACTGCAGCACCAAATAGATGCGCTTTTTCAATAATTTCTTCAATAGGATTTACAATTCCTAGAGCATTAGAAACGTGGTTACAGAAGACAACTTTTGTTTTTTCATTGACCAAACTATGATACACGTCCATTTGCAAAGAACCATCTAAACTCATTGGAATTACCTTTAAAATAGCACCTGTTTTCTCACACAACATTTGCCAAGGAACAATATTGGAATGATGCTCTAAAGCCGAAACAATAATTTCATCGTCTTTTTGTAACAATGTTTCAAACCCTGAAGCCACCATATTTATACTATGGGTTGTTCCTGAGGTTAGTATAATTTCGTATGCATGCGCTGCATTAAAATGTTTTTGAATTTTTATACGGGCTTCCTCATACTTATCTGTAGACTCTTGACTTAACGTGTGAACACCTCTATGAATATTTGCATTGAAATTGCTATAATAATCAACAATAGTATCAATAACTATTTGCGGTGTTTGTGAGGTGGCGGCATTGTCAAAATAAACCAAAGGCTTGTCGTTTACCGTTCTATTTAGAATTGGGAAATCTTTTCGAATTTTATCAATATTTATCATACGAATCGAATTTATAATGCAAAGATAACGGTTGATTTTTTAAAGTTTTCAAAAAGACAATATGATTTTCTTATTTTCGCATAACTAAAACCTTATGATGAAGATTTTTAAGAGAATACTCCTTTTATTAACGGTAGTGATTACCAGTACCGTCGTTTATAATTATCCGAAATTAAATATTTTGGCAGGATATTCTGCAAAAAATACAGCTTCTTCTGTTTTTTTAGCCAACAGAAGTTTGGCTTTGACAGATAGTACCGATACTAATTTTTCGCCAGTTCATTTAGCCTCAGATAAAATTGATTTAGAAAATAAAACGGCCAGCTCCTCTGTGTTTGGCTTGTTGTCGAGAAAGGCCGTTTATAGAGAAGGGTTAGGAAGTGTTTTAACACTCAGAGATACAGACGAAACAACTGTTTATTCAACACCTAATAGATCGTTTTTGGATACCACAAATTTGTATCCTTTTTGGAATGCATCTCAAAAAGATACCGTGTTTGGAAACATCAATTATAAAAAACTAGATAAAACAATAGACGCTCTTTGTGAAGCTTCTAATACAAGGGCTATTGTAGTTGTCTATAAAGACAAAATTATTGGAGAACAATACGCGAGAGGGTTTCGTCAGGACTCCAAAATATTAGGATGGTCGATGACAAAAAGTATTTTAAGTACTGTTTTTGGAGTACTGCAGTATCAAGGAAAATTAAATGTACAAAACAGAGCACTTGTAGAATCTTGGCAGAATGATGCAAGAAAAGACATTACACTTCATAACTTACTACAAATGAATTCTGGCCTAGAATGGGATGAAAATTATGACGAAATTTCTGATGCGACTAAAATGTTGTTTTTAGACCGGGATATGAGTAGAGCGCAAGAAAACAAGCCTCTAGTGGGCAAGCCAAATGAATCTTGGAATTATTCTTCCGGAACCACAAATTTATTATCCAGGCTTTTAAGGAATCTGTTTAAAACACATCAAGAATATTTAGACTTTTGGTATTCAGATTTAATTGATAAAATAGGGATGAGCACCATGGTTTTAGAAGCTGATTTAAGCGGAAACTATGTTGGTTCCTCCTATTCTTGGGCAACTGCCAGAGATTGGGGTAAGTTAGGGCTCTTGTACCTTCATAACGGGAATTGGAACGGAGAACAACTCTTTGACAAAGATTGGGTAGAGTATGTAACCACACCATCACCAGGATCTAGCGGTGTGTATGGCGCACATTTTTGGTTAAATACAGAAGGGCAATTTAAAGACGTTCCAAAAAACATGTATTGTGCACATGGATACCAAGGCCAAAGGGTGTATGTTTTACCAGATCAAGATTTAGTAGTTGTTCGCTTTGGATTATCTGAATTTGAAGAGAATGAGTTTTTGAAGGGGATCTTGGAGGCGATCGAGTAAAAATGAAAAAACCACGCAATTTGCGCGGTTTGTTTTTATATAAGTAATAAGGCAAGTTTTTATAAATCAAACCCGATATTAACACCCAATTTTTTGGCGATTAACTCAGTGATCCGCTGTTTTACTTCTGGTATCTTTACGCTTTCTAAAACTGTATTTGCAAAGGCATACATCAATAAAGCCTTTCCTTCTTTCTTCGGAATACCCCTTTGTTGCATGTAAAATAAAGCTTCATCATCTAATTGGCCAATTGTACATCCATGAGAACATTTTACATCATCTGCAAAAATCTCAAGTTGAGGTTTTGCATTAATTGTAGCTTTATCATTTACTAAAACATTATTGTTTTGTTGATATGCATTTGTTTTTTGAGCCTCTTTTTCAACAACAACCTTTCCGTTAAACACCCCTGTAGAGCGATCGTCATAGATTCCTTTATAATCTTGATGACTCTCACAATTTGGTTCTATATGATGCACTAAAGTATGATGATCAACGTGTTGCTTTCCTTCAATAATCGTAATCCCTTTTAAGATTGAATCAATGTGTTGTCCTTTTTGATAAAAATTCAAGTTGTTTCTTGTAATATTTCCACCAAATGAAAACGTGTGAACAGCAACAACACTATTCGATTGTTGTTCTATATAAGTATTGTCTACTAGAGAAGCATTGGTTTTGTCATTCTGGATTTTATAATAATCTACAAAAGCTCTTTTGTCTGCAAAAATTTCTGTTACTGCATTTGTTAAAACAGGATTTGTTGTCAAGCTCTGATGACGTTCTATAATTTGAACATGTGCGTTTTCCTCAACAACAATTAAATTTCTTGGCTGTAACATAGTTGCCGATTCAGAACCTGTTGTGAAATTAATAATCTGAATTGGTTTTTTAACTTCAACATTTTTAGGAATATAGATATAAGCACCTTCGTTGGCAAAAGCCGTATTTAAAGAAGTTAGGTTGTCTTGTTTTGCAATTTTATTAAAATAATTTTCAATAACTACCTTATATTTTTGCTTGCTTAAAGCCGCAGACATTAGGCAAACATCAAAATTATCATGTGTCGTTTCTGAGAGAAAAGAATTGTACTTACCATCAACAAAAACAAGCTTATAGGCATCAATATCGTGTATAAAATATTTTTTTACATCAGAAAGTTCAATATCGTTTTCTTTATTCGGAAAGATGCTGTAGTCCGGCTTTAAAACAGTGTTTAAAGAAGTATATTTCCATGCTTCTAACTTTTTTGTTGGAAAGCCTAGATCTTCAAAATTTTGAAATGCTTCTGAACGAATTTCATGTACATCAGAATTCGTATCTACACGGTTTTCAAATGCTACGTACGATGATAATATTTTATCTTTTAATTCCATCTTTTTAGCTTATATCTTAAACTAATTCTTGTTTAATCCAATCATATCCTTTTGCTTCTAGCTCTAGAGCTAGAGAGGCATCTCCAGATTTTACAATTTTTCCATTGTGTAAAACGTGCACAAAGTCTGGAACAATATAATCGAGTAGGCGTTGGTAGTGCGTAATAACAATTACGGCATTGTCTTTAGATTTTAGTTTGTTAACTCCGTTAGCAACAATACGCAGCGCATCGATATCTAACCCCGAGTCTGTTTCGTCTAAAATAGCTAATTTTGGCTCCAGCATTGCCATTTGAAAGATTTCATTACGTTTTTTTTCTCCTCCGGAAAAACCTTCGTTTAAAGAACGAGATAGAAATTTACGGTCTATTTCTAATAATTCAGACTTTTCGCGAATCATTTTCAACATGTCTTTAGCAGGCATGTCTTCTAAACCTTTTGCTTTTCGAGTTTCGTTAATGGCTGTTTTGATGAAATTGGTTACAGAAACTCCAGGGATTTCAACAGGGTATTGGAAAGACAGAAAGACGCCATTATGTGCTCTTTCTTCTGGAGCTAACTCACGAATATCTTCTCCATTTAGTTCAATGGTTCCATTAGTAACTTCATATTCTTCTTTTCCCGCAATGATATTTGCCAATGTACTTTTTCCCGCACCATTTGGACCCATAATCGCATGAACTTCGCCTGCTTTTACTTCTAAATTCAATCCTTTTAAAATTGATTTATCATTTATGCTTGCTTGTAAATTTTCTATTTTTAACATCCTTTTTTATACTAAGTGCCTTTAAGTGTTAACTGTAGGCGTTTTTGTTTATTTAATTATCCTACGGAGCCCTCTAAACTGATTTCTAATAATTTCTGAGCTTCTACAGCAAATTCCATCGGAAGCTTGTTTAACACTTCTTTGCTAAACCCGTTTACAATTAAAGCGATTGCTTTTTCAGTATCAATTCCTCGCTGATTACAATAAAACAATTGGTCTTCTCCAATTTTACTTGTTGTCGCTTCGTGTTCTATTTGCGCTGATTTGTTTTTAACTTCGATATATGGAAATGTGTGAGCACCACAAGCATTTCCCATCAATAAAGAATCGCATTGGGAGAAATTACGTGCATTTTCTGCCCTTGAATTTATTTGCACTAAACCTCTGTATGAATTTTGAGAATGACCTGCAGAGATTCCTTTTGAAATAATCGTTGACTTGGTATTTTTACCCAAGTGAATCATCTTTGTACCTGTATCTGCTTGTTGGTGGTTATTTGTTACTGCAATTGAGTAAAATTCACCAACAGAGTTGTTTCCTTTTAAGATACATGAAGGATATTTCCAGGTAACCGCAGAACCTGTTTCTACTTGTGTCCAAGAAATTTTTGCATTATTTTCACAAATACCTCTTTTAGTAACAAAATTATAAACGCCTCCTTTTCCTTCTGCATTTCCTGGATACCAGTTTTGAACCGTAGAGTATTTAATTTCTGCATCGTCCATGGCAACGAGCTCTACCACAGCGGCATGAAGCTGATTTTCATCCCTGCTTGGAGCAGTACATCCTTCTAGATAAGAAACATAGCTACCTTTATCAGCAACAACTAAGGTTCTTTCAAACTGTCCTGTTCCTCCTTCATTAATTCTAAAATAGGTAGACAACTCCATAGGACATCGAACTCCTTTCGGAATGTAACAAAACGACCCATCAGAGAAAACAGCAGAATTTAATGCTGCGTAAAAGTTGTCTTTTGTTGGAACAACAGTTCCTAAGTATTTTTTTACCAATTCTGGATGTTCTTGGATTGCTTCAGAAATAGGCATGAAAATAATCCCTTTTTCACCTAGTGTTTTTTTGAAAGTGGTTGCAACAGACACAGAGTCCATCACAATATCTACCGCGACGTTGGCTAATTTCTTTTGTTCATCCAAGGAAATTCCTAAACGTTTAAAAGTGTCTAATAATTCTGGATCAACCTCGTCTAAAGAATTTAATTTTGGTTTTTCTTTTGGAGCAGAATAGTATGCAATATCTTGAAATTTTGGTTTTTCATAATGAACATTCGCCCATTCAGGTTCTTCCATTTGTTCCCAAACTCTAAAAGCTTCTATTCGCCAATCGGTCATCCATTGGGGTTCATTTTTCTTTTTAGAGATAGCGCGAACAACATCTTCGTTTAACCCTTTGGCAAAGGTTTCACTTTCTATATCCGTGTAAAAACCATATTCGTATTCTTTGGTTTTTAATTCTTCTCTTAAATCGTCTTCAGTATATTTTGACATCTTTTTCTAATTTTTAAAGCGAAAATGATTCCCCACAACCACAAGTTCGGTTTGCGTTTGGATTGTTAAATACAAATCCTTTTCCGTTTAAACCACCAGAGTACTCTAAAGTAGTTCCCACTAAGTATAAAAAACTTTTTTTATCAACAATAATTCTCACGTTATTTTCTTCAAAAACCTTGTCGTTTTCTTCTTTTTTATTATCAAAGGTTAAATCGTAGGACAGCCCTGAGCATCCTCCACTTTTTACCCCAACTCTTACAAAGTCTTTTGTAGCGTCAAAGCCTTCATCGATCATCAATGCGACTACTTTTTTCTTTGCTGTATCTGAAACTTTTATCATGTTTTTAAATAGATTAATTTTAAATAGATTAAAATTAAATATGTTGCAAATATACAATATAAGTCTAATAAAAGACTCAAATTTCAATTATGAAACCTAATGGCACAATTGGATTTATTGATTACTCTTTAAAGGCAGGGTTATTGATAAAATCTGAATCTGAAAGAGTGAGTAGAAAGGCTTTTAAATCGGTTTTTTCTTCTGGGGTAAGCTGTACGCCTCCTTGCGCCACTTTTTTCATTAAAGGATCTATTGTAGAGGACGGTTTTAGGCCTTCTGAATAATGATTGATAACTTCTTCTAGGGTTGTAAATCGCCCGTCATGCATATAGGGAGCCGTGAAAGCTAAATTTCGTATGGAAGGAGATTTAAATTTGCCGTTATCTGAGGGATCTCCTGTTATCGCCCCCAAACCTAGATCTTTAAATTCGAGATCTAAACCATTGTTGTGAAATTTATGATCTGTCCAGAGAGGATTATTATTACTTCCATGACAATGAAAACAGTCTCCTTTGGCCTCATCCATAAAAATAGTAAAGCCGTTTTGTTCTTTAGGGGTTAGGGTTTTTTCTCCACGCAAATATTGATCGAATTTAGAATTACCAGAAATCAGTGTTCTTTCAAATTGTGCAATTGCTTTTGTTACTAATTCAGAGTCAATCTTTGACGAACCAAAAGCTTGCTGAAACAAAAACGGATAGGTTGCATGGTTTTCTAGTTTTTTAACGACAGTTTTCCAATCTGCATGCATTTCGATAGGGTTTGAAACCGGTTCTAGAGCTTGTTTTTCTAAACTAAATTCTTTTCCGTCCCAGCCAAAAAGCTCTTCAAAATTCCAAGCTAAATTGAATAAGGGCATTGAATTTCTTGTTCCAAATCGACCATCAATTCCTTTGCTAAACCGCTCGTTATTTGTAAAAGAGGCTGCTGGATCGTGGCAAGTTGCACAAGACTGAGTTTCGTTGCCAGATAAAATTTTATCAAAGAATAATTTTTTTCCAAGAGCAACTCCCTCCTCAGTTAATGGATTGTTTGTTGGGATAATTGGAGCGATTAATTTGTCTTGAAAAAGGACTGGAATTTCTAATACATAAGGAACAGGGATGTATGTTTCCTCCTCTTTAGACGAGCAACTCATCAGAAGAAAAAAGAAGAAAAAGTAAACCCAGTAGTTTTTCATAAATGAATAGTATATATGGCTTTAAAACAGAACGAGAAAAAAGAATTGATTTCTTAATCTGAAGCTTCTAGCGTTGCTACTTTTTGGAGCATTTTATCGTCTTGATGTAAAATTCTATAAAAACCAAGATCACCAAAAAGAGAGTTTGCAATCGCTGCTTTTAGGTATTTTTTAATACGCTGTCTTATTTTAAAGGATGATTTTTTTTCGATCTTTTGACCTGTCAAATAAGTCTCTAAAATGGTTTCGTCTGCATCAAAATCTGAAATAAAAGTATTGAGAGTCCATTTACCAAGAGAGGCTCTGTTGTTGTCTACAAAATTAAAAGCAAAATCATTGATAGAATTGAAGTAGAACCCCGAGAGATAAGAAGAGGTGTCTATGGCAACAAAAACATCTGGAATTATCCCACCACCACCATAAACAATCTTTCCTTTTGG
>JABAZI010000077.1:0-3361 GCA_018608545.1 Polaribacter sp. | reverse complement strand
AAACTGCCTTTAGCGCTTGAAAAAGATTTTTCAATTTTATTTTGATTGTTTTTTGTGAATACAATCAGCGTGTTCTCTTCTAAAAACTCATCAACAATACGATTTGCAATGTCTATAAAACCACCACCATTTCCACGTAAATCTAGAACGAGAGCGGTCATTCCTTGATCAATTAACGTTTGAAGAGAAGACTTAAATTCTCTGAAAGTATTTCGAGCAAAACGATCTATTTTAATATACCCAAGAGCATCCGAAAGCATGTAGGCCAAGTCTACACTTTTAATATTTACTTTTCCACGAGTAACTTGAACAGTGAAAAGAGAGTCATTACTTTTTCTATACAATTGTAGCGCAACGGTTGTCTTTGGTTTTCCTTTTAAGTACTTAGGAATATTGTTACTAGAGATGTTTTTACCAAACAACGTGTCTTTGTCTGCTATTAAAATTCTGTCTCCAGATTTGATGCCTGCTAGAATGCTTGGACCTCCTTTTATGGGCCGGATAACAGTTATGGAGTCGTTGATCATTCTAAATTGCACACCGATTCCCTCAAAATTACCTTGCATTCTCTCTTGAACAGCTTGTAAGTTCTCTTTAGGAATGTATACGGAATGTGGATCTAATTCTCCCAACATTTCATTGATGGCAATATCTAATAAGTTTTCGGTGTCAACGTTGTCTACGTATTCTTTTTCAATAAAATTGATTAGTTTTTTTATCTTTATTTCTTGCGCAGCATTTTTTGAAAAAGACCATAGATTAGAGGAGCCTCCATTCATTAAAGCACCAATAAAAATCCCCAAAATAAGAGCTAAAGAAAAATATAGAGGAAGGTTATTTTTATTATTCATAAGGCAAATGCATGATCTCAACTCCTGCTTTATCTAAAAAATCAATGCCAGAAGCATCTTTGTAAGCGTTCGCAAAAACAACGCGTTTGATTCCTGCTTGATGAATTAATTTACTACACTGCGTACAAGGAGACAATGTAATGTATAGAGTCGCTCCGTTTGCCGATTGAGTAGAAGAGGCTACCTTTAAAATGGCATTGGCCTCCGCATGTAAAACCTCCCATTTTGTGGCACCTGAATCATCTTCACAACAATTGTCAAAGCCAGATGGGGTTCCGTTAAACCCATCAGAAATAATCATCCGATCTTTTACAATTAAAGCCCCTACTTGTTTCCGTTTGCAATGTGAGAGTTTACCCCACTCAAAGGCCATTTTTAAATAGGCGCGATCGTATTTTAATTGTTTCTTTTCTGTCATTACAACGAAAGTAAAAAGATTTGTAGAAATAAGACGTTAATAATTCAACAAAATTTGTTTACCAAAAAATTCTGTTGAACATCATTTGCAATGAAAAACCAATGACTATTGAGGAGCATACCATAACCCAATCTCTTTTTGTAACATTAAAAAAATAGTGAAGAATATTTCCTAGTATCAAAACTGCTAAAACAATGATAACTTGAGCAGCTTCAATACCCAGTGCAAATTCTAGCAGTGGTAAAAGCTTGTCTTCTTCTTTGCCAATCATCATTTTAAAGTAATTGGAAAAGCCTAGGCCATGAATACATCCAAAAACGAGCCCCAAAATTAAATTAGTATTTTCTTTACCTGATGTTGATTTTTTAGCGGTAACAACATTAACAATTCCAGTGACACAAATGGTCAGTGGAATTAAAAATTCAATCAAGTCCATTTTTACACTGAGAATTCCATAGGCAGATAAAGCCAAGGTTACAGAATGACCAATAGTGAATAAAGTAACAAGCCAGACTACTTTTTTAAATTGATGAAAGCTGAAGATAACCGCTAGAACAATCAAGAATAAAATATGGTCATACGCAACAAAGTCTAACACATGGTAAAGACCCATTTTGAAATACAGGATAAATTCATTCATTTTGATGTTTAATTAAATAGACTTCTCCAAAGATATTAAAAAGGGGAGCACTATTAAATTTAAATTTTTAGAATTTGTGCTGTTTTTTATTTCCATTGTATCGCTTTTTACGGTGTTGCCAATATCATATTTTCCTTCTATATTTCTCCATTTTTGACAAGAAATAATGTAAAAAAACAGCAGTCTATCTAAATAAAAGGATTTTTGTTTTCACTTTCATAACAACACTTATATTTGTGTTATACACAGTTGCATGCAAAAGGACTCAAATAAAAACCACATTCGAATTATATTAAGCTGAAGGTTTTTTTGACCCATTTTATTGGAGCTCTACCGAGAAAGATGCTAATGAAGCGATTTTCGTGCATTTTAATCCAGACGGAGGTGATTCTGGTCATGAAAAAGAGAATCTTGAGTTATTTGTGCGTGCAATTCGTGCTCACTAGTCACCCTGCATATTCTGATAGTAATGCCTTTTTGATCGTATTTGTTAATTTAAAAACTAAAAGGAGCATATCATTCTAGATTTAATCTTTTGAGTAATAAACCTAGAAAAAAACAAATAGAAATCAAAGCAGCAGCATATGGGATCGTAATTTTAAGGTCTGCGCTAAAAACACACTATGTAAGGGATTGTTGAGGTTAGAACCTAATCAAAACAAAATTGGGTTTCCCTATAAAGAAGTCCGATTAAGCATCCATTTATTTTGAAGTTTTGCAAGTAACACAGGAATTTTTACTGAATAAACGTTCTATTTTAAATCAATAAATCAATGAAACAAATTTTCACATTTTTAGTGGCAGTATTAATCACTGCAACAACTTTTTCTCAAGTAGGTATAGGCACAGCAACTCCAGACGCCTCAGCAGCCTTAGATATAACCTCTACCACAAAAGGATTATTAATGCCAAGAATGACCAATGCACAGCGTTTAGCTATTGCAAGTCCAGTTGCAGGGTTACAGGTCTTTGTCACAGATTTTGATGGAGGTAGTTTTATGTTTTATGACGGGACAAAATGGGGTACACTATCTTTTACAAAAACGATTCCAGACGCTCCCACAATAGGAACTGCCGTTGCCGGTATCGCAGAGGCCACTGTTTCATTTACAGCCCCATCAAGTGATGGTGGCTCTGCAATAACATCTTATACAGCCACCTCAAATCCAGGAGCTATAACAGGCACTGTAAGTCAAGAAGGGATTGGTGATATCACAGTAACAGGTTTAACCAAAAGTACCGGGTATACTTTTACAGTTACTGCTACCAATGAAATAGGTACAAGTTTGGCTAGTGCTGCATCAAGTTCAGTAGTACCAGTCTCACCACAGGTAGGTGATTTTTATCAAGGCGGCGTTGTTTTTCATCTATTTGTACCTGGAGAAACAGGTTATGTTTCAGGCGAAACCCACGGTTTAATTGCGGCAGTAGAAGACCAGAGTTCTGGTATAC
>JABAZI010000035.1 GCA_018608545.1 Polaribacter sp. | reverse complement strand
GCGCAACAATTGCACCAGTATTTGGGTCCATTGAAATCAATGCGCTCTCAACTTCGGGGAGTTGAGTAACAATCCAATCTTTTTTCTTTTGAAAAAACCTCATTACAGAGCCAGGTTTAATTAATTTCTCCTCTGAGTTTTCTTTAGCTAAATCTTTTTTCAATAATCCTAAATTTTTTTTATAGATAGTTATGAATTGATTATTCTTTAAAAAAACTTCTATTTTGTATGGTTGAGTTGATAGGACAATGCCAGGAATAAAATTATTGTAGGTTTTAAAAGACCTTAAAGCCTTTCTCAAGAATTGTTTTTTTGTTTTTTTGTCATTGAAGCTTTTATCATCTAGATTTACAAATCCCTCAGGAATTCTTAAGGGTTGTCGATTCATATAATTAATAATGCCATTTTCGATTGCCTGATTTGCAACTCTTTGGTTCTTTTTTTTGATTGTCGTGATGACTTTTAAACCACTTGTATAGATACTATTACCGTATTCATCGTGTAAAACTTTTCTGACCATTTCTGCTATATAATCTGCTTGAATTTCGTAACGAATATTTTTTTCTACAAGATCAAGGTGTTCTTCGAGCGCTAATATATAAGATGGCCTATCAATAAAGCCATATTTATACATATTATTTAATACAGTTTGTTGTCTTGCTATAGCTAAATCAGGATTAGATAAAGGGTTATATCTACTTGGAGCTTTAGGCAAACCAGCCAATAGTGCAATCTCGGCTAGATTTAAATTTTCGAGTGTCTTATTAAAGTAAGTATTCGCAGCAGCAGAAAACCCGAATGATCTTTGTCCAAGATAAATCTGATTTATGTAAAGTTCAAGAATTTCCTCTTTAGTTAATTTATTTTCAATTTTTAATGACAGAAGAATTTCATTAATTTTTCTTTTGAGCGTTTTTTCAGAGGACAAAAAGAAATTGCGAGCAACTTGCATTGTTATTGTGCTGGCACCTTCCCTACTCTGCCCTGTAAAATTTTTTATGGCCGCTCTTACGATGCCAATAAAATCAATGCCAGGGTGCTCAAAAAAACGCCTGTCCTCAATAGCTAAAATAGCATTTATCATTTTTTGAGGAACATTTTCTATGGCAATAAAATCTCTTCTCTCCTCACCAAATTCTTGAATTAAGTAATTATCTTTTGTGAAAATTTGTAATGGTTCTTTGGGGCGATATTTCGATAGACTTTCAACATCAGGCAGTGTTGGGTATATAAGTGTTACTGTAAAAATTATAGTGGCTAAGCCTGCTATACCAATAAGGAAAGAGAGCGTTAAGAAATTTTTTATCTTTGAAATCATGGAATTGATTTTTTAATTTTTATAATCGATATAAGTATATTATAGAGCTGAACATTTTCATTATAAGTTTTAATTGATTTATAATTTTATTTTGGCTTGGCTTGAATATGAAAAAATATAAAAATATTTACCTAATAGGTTTGATGGGTTCAGGTAAAACGACTTTAGGTAAAATTTTGTCTAAAAAATTGGATAAACATTTTTATGACAGTGATCAGGTAATTGAGGAAAAATTGGGTGTTAATGTGCCAATGATATTTGAGTATGAAGGCGAAGCAGGTTTTCGTGAAAGAGAAAAAGATAGTTTGAAGCAGCTTGTGGGCAAAAAAAATATTGTTTTGGCGACGGGCGGTGGCATTATCCTTTCTAAATCAAACCGTGATCTTTTGTCAGAAAATGGGATAGTGATATATTTGAAATCTAATCAAAAAGATCTGATTAAAAGAATGAAAAACGATAAGACAAGACCTTTATTGAAAAATGGAAATATTGAAGAAATCATCAAGAAACTTTGTAAAGAGAGAGAGCCTCTTTATGAGGAGATTGCGGACTTTGAGATAATGACAAAAAATAAAAGAATTCATGAAGTAATTAACGAGATCATTACAGTAATAAATTAAATTTATGAAAACTATTAATATTAAATTTGATGATCGAAGTTATCCCATATATATTGGTCAAGGTTTAATTTCAGATTATGAGCTAATAAGCCAACACTTACCGCATAAAAAAATTGTAATTATTACAAACGATCTTGTAGCTGATATCTACTTAGACCCACTTAAAAATTCTTTATCGCCTCATAAGGATGTAATTACAATCATCTTGCCTGATGGAGAAAAAAATAAAAATACAGAATCATTGAATACTATTTATTTTGAGCTGCTTAAAAACAAAGCGGATCGAAATACCACACTCATTGCCTTAGGAGGTGGTGTTATAGGTGATCTCACTGGCTTTGCGGCAGCAACTTTCATGAGGGGAATAAATTTTATACAGATACCCACTACATTGCTTTCACAAGTTGACTCATCTGTGGGTGGGAAAACGGGCATTAATCATCCATTAGGTAAAAATATGATAGGTGCTTTTTATCAACCAAAGTGTGTCATAACGGATGTGAATGTCTTGAGCTCATTGCCTAGGCGAGAGCTATCAGCAGGTTTAGCGGAGGTTATTAAGTATGGCCTAATTAGAGATGTAAAATTTTTTGAGTGGTTAGAAGTTAATATTCAATCGCTAGTTGCAATGAATCTAGACCTTTTGATTGAGGCCATATTGCGATCTTGTCAAAATAAAGCAGATGTTGTAGAAGCAGATGAATTTGAATCAGGTATCAGGGCAATATTAAATTTAGGACACACTTTCGGGCATGCGATTGAAGTCGCACAAGGCTATGGTAACTGGCTGCATGGAGAAGCGGTAAGCGCAGGAATGGTGATGGCAGCAAAGCTATCACAGGGCATGGATTGGTTATCAGATAAAGATGTAAAGCGAATCATTAAGCTGATAAAAAGTGCGGGGTTACCTACAAAACCTCCCAAAATTTCTGTTGAAAAATATTTAGAGCTCATGATGCTAGATAAGAAAACAAAGGACGGACAGATTAATTTAGTCCTTCAAAAATCAATTGGAGAAGCAGTCTTAACCAATACTTATGATCCCTCAAAGCTTCGCCAAGTCTTAGAACAATCTTCGCATTAAAGTTTCCCTCTGATGAATCTAAAACCTTTCGCTGCTGACCCCCAAAAAAGTTTAGGTAGGCAATTTAAAGAAAACCCCTCAAAACTTCGAAATGACTTTCAAAGAGATCGTGACCGCATTATTCACTCAGGAGCTTTTAGGAGACTTGAATATAAAACACAAGTGTTTGTGAATCACGAAGGGGACATGTTTAGGACAAGGCTTACCCATTCACTGGAGGTAGCACAAGTTGCTAGAGGGATCTCAAGAACTTTAGGGCTTCATGAGGATTTAGCCGAAGCGATTGCACTCGCTCATGACCTAGGGCACACCCCCTTTGGACATGCTGGACAAACCGCTTTAAATGAATGCATGAAAGAGTATGGTGGCTTTGAACACAATCTTCAATCATTAAGAATTGTTGATTCTTTAGAAAATGATTATGTTGATTATAAAGGTCTTAATCTGACCTTTGAGACAAGAGAGGGCATTTTAAAACATTGTTCAAAAAAAAATGCTCTTAAATTAGGTGAAGTGGGAAAGCGTTTTATTCAAAAGACGCAGCCATCTCTAGAAGCTCAGTTGGTCAATTTTGCTGATGAGATCGCTTATAACCACCACGATATTGATGATGGCTTCCGCTCCGGATTAATCACATTTAAGCAATTACAAGATGTTTTATTTTTTAAAGAAATATGTTCAGAGATTAAATCAGAGTCACCGTTAATTAATGATAGGCAATGTATGAGGGCAACCATTCGTCGCATGATGAATATTTTTATCATGGACCTATGTGAACAATCTCAAGGTCAAATGGATAAACAAGACCTTATTTCAATTAACGATGTTCGTGATGCAGGAGCAATCATTGCTTTGTCAGAGGATATGACAAAAAAACAACAAACATTAAGGCAATTTTTAAGAGAAGAGCTTTATCTACACCCTCGAGTGCAGGCTATGACAGACAACGCCTACAATGTGATTAATTCGATATTTGAAAAATTAATGCAAAACCCTGATCTTATTAATATAACAAAGGCGCATAGTCAAAATGAGCTAGCTATTCTAGTTTCCGACTATATTGCAGGAATGACAGACCGTTTTGCGCTTCAAACCTTCGAAAAATTTTGTCAAAGTAAAACTTCCTAACATATTTATTTATCCCTTTATAAATCAAGAAATAATGGATTTTTATGGAAATTGTTGCATTTATGCAACAAAATGATAAAAATGTACCAAAAAAAAACAAAAAACTTGCGATGGACTATTGAACTAGTAGATAATATATCTAATTTCTTAAAGTTTTTTTTAAGAAAGTGAAAAGCTTTAAAAATTTTTAAATCAAGGAGAAATATATGAATAACAAAATTAAATTAGCGGTAGCCGGTGCGGTTTTAGCATCAGCTTCAGTTGCTAATGCAGGTATCACATGGGACGCTGGTGATTGGACTGTAGACATGAACGGTAACGTTAATGCATTTGCAGCGATGACTTCCGCTGATGATTCAAATACAGTTAATGGTGGTCTTGCTGGAACAAAAGGTAACGACGATGACCAAGTTGGTATCAACACAGGTCTTTTACCTTCATGGTTAGGCTTTACTGCGACTACACGTCAAAATGATCTTGATACATCTGTAACAATTTCATTCCAACCTGGTGCTGGTAACACATCAGCTCTAAAGGGTGGTAACTCAGCTAATGCAGCTACTGAAAACCGTCAAGCGTTCTTAACATTTGGCGATAAATCATGGGGTTCTGTTAAAGTTGGTAAAGATCTTGGTATCTTTGGTTCAACAGCGATTCTTAATGATATGACATTATTAGGTGTTGGTGCTGGTAGTGTTTCTAAAGGTAACACAACAACATTAGGTCGTATCGGTACGGGTTATGTTTATGCTGACTGGATTGGTCAAATTGCATATACAACACCAAACATGAACGGCTTCCAAGCTACATTAGGTATTACACAACCGTGGACAGCTAATACAACTTTATCTACATCTACAGTGTCATCAGCTTCATCAGGTACTAATGATGAATTTGGTTTACAAGGTCAAGCTTCTTTCTCATGGACTGGTGATTTTGCTGGTAAAGTATGGGTGGGTGGCTTTTCACAAAACGTAGAAAACATTGCTGATGGCGGTACTGGTTCAAGCGATACTTCAACAGCTTTTGAAGCAGGTGTATCTACATCTATTTATAACATTAACCTAGTAGCTTATGGCTATTCTGGTGAAGGTCTTGGTACAACATCTTTATTAGGTGATGCTTACGATACACAAGGTAATGCACGTGATTCTGATGGTGGATATGTTCAGGCTACATACGTGATTCCAACTGGTACTAAGCTAGGTGTATCATACGGTCAATCCAATCTAGATTCTAATGCGATTGATACTGGTGCTGTACGTGGAACACTTGTTGAATCGAATGAAATGTTAACAATAGGTGCATACCATCCGTTAACTAAGCATCTAAATTTAGTTGCTGAATTTTCAAACGTTGAATCAGAAAACCAAAACGGCGAGTCTAATGAATCAGATACATTCGCTTTGGGTGCAATCTTATTCTTCTAGAATTTAATTCTAAAAGAACGTAATACTAAAAAGGCTCCCTCGGGAGCCTTTTTTTATAAATTAAATTTTTATCTACTTAAATTAATCTCTAATTCTTTAATTTTTCTGGTAATAGTGTTCCTTCCAATCCCTAATAATTTGGCAGCTTCAACCTTTCTTCCTTTTGTATAATTTAAAGCTTGAACAATTAATTCTTTTTCAAAATTTTTTGTGTAATCCTTAAAAATATCCACTTCACCTGTCAAAAGTATTTTTGTAACCTCTCTGCCTAAGTTTTCTTGCCAGTTTGATGAAGATTCTCCTGCAGATACAGGTTCGCTATTAAGTTCGGCAGGTAAATCACTTACATTAATAACGTTTCCTGGCGCCATCACTGTTAGCCAATGACAAATATTTTCAAGCTGTCTCACGTTACCTTGCCAGAATAAATTTTTAAAATATTCTATAACCTCTGGTGAAAGGGATTTTAATTTTACATTTAATTGCTTAGCACTTTTATTCAAAAAATATTGAGAAAGAAGGGGGATATCTTCAACTCTTTCACGAAGGGGGGGGACTTTGATACGGATGACATTCAGCCTATGAAATAAATCTTCTCTAAATTGACCTGATTTAACTAACGATTCTAAGTCTTGGTGAGTGGCTGCAATCACTCTGACATCAACAGTAATTAATTCCTGTCCTCCCACACGATAAAATTGTCCTTCACTTAAAACACGTAAAAGTCGTGTCTGAAGATCGGTTGGCATATCACCAATCTCATCTAAGAATAATGTTCCTTGATTTGCTTGCTCAAATTTACCTTTTCGTTGAGAATTAGCACCAGTAAATGCCCCTTTCTCAAAACCAAAAAGTTCGGCTTCTAAAAGATCATTTGGGATAGCGGCAGTGTTAATCCCAATAAACTCGTTATTTTTTCGATGGCTATTTTTATGAATTGCTTTTGCAACCAATTCTTTTCCGGAACCAGATTCGCCATTAAGTAATACCATAGCATTGGATTGACTTAAGCGCCCAATCGCTCTAAAAACATCCTGCATCGATTTCGCTTGGCCAATTATTTCGGGGAGGTCATCTAGCATTTCTCCGTCATCATTTTTCCTACTAATAGATTCGAGAGCTTGATTAATAATATTGATTACTTTATTAATATCAAAAGGTTTTGCAATATATTCAAAGGCTCCCTTTTGAAAAGCTGTGACGGCCGTATCTAAATCAGAATAAGCTGTCATGATGATGATGGGAATTTCAGGAAATTTATTTTTTACTTTTGTTAAAAATTCAATACCAGATTCACCAGGCATTCTTATATCACTGATAATCGCTTGAGGTTTTTCATGATTAAATTTGTTGATGGCTTCATTCGTATTGCTAAAGCATTCAAATGATATATTTGCTTTTGCAAGAGCTTTCTCAAATACCCAGCGAATTGATTTATCATCATCTAATACCCAAACCTGGCTCATTTTTTCTCCTTGGTCGGCATTAAATTATTTTCGATAGGTAGAATGATAGAAAATATGGTTTTTCCAGGAACGCTATGACAGTCAATCATTCCCTGATGAAGTGAGATTAGGTTTTGAGCTAGTGACAAACCTAATCCAGACCCATTTTCCTTACCGGTGACTAATGGAAAAAATATTTTGTCTATTAATTCATTTTTAATTCCTGGACCATTGTCAATAATATCGATTCGAATAGCAGTAGCATGTTTCTTTTTTCGAAAAACAATCTGTCTTTCTGCCCGAGTGATAAAAGATAGCTGCATTTTGTCTTGATTTTGTAATTTCATTGCTTGCGCCCCATTTCGGGCAATATTCAAAATAGCTTGAATCAGTTTTTCCCGATCGACAATAAATTCTGGGAGACTAACATCATAATCTCTGATGAATTCAATATTACTTGAGAACTCAGACAATATTAAACTTCTTACCCTTTCTAGAATTTCATGAATATTAGTTTTTTTGTAAATAGGCATTTGATATGGCGTAAGCATTCGGTTCATTAGGTTTTGAAGTCTATCTGCTTCATTAATAATAATTTGTGTATATTCTTTAAGTGAGTCTTCATCTAACTCTTGCTCAAGTAGTTGAGCTGCACCTCTTAGTCCACCGAGGGGATTTCTAACTTCATGGGCAAGATTTCTGAGTAATTCTGTGTTTGCTTGTTGCTGAATGAACATTCTTTCTTCTCTAGCTACTTTTAATTGCTGATCCATTTGTATGAATTCAATAATAAATTCATCGCTGGAATCAATCAAAGCGGTTACAGTTAAACTGACGCAGATTGTTTTTTTCTGATGCGTTTGAAGAAAGTACTCATGTTCCTTATAGCTATTTTTTTGTTGTTCAACTTTTTGAAGTATGTTTTTGAAAAAATTATTAGTATCTTCGAAAAATACACTTATATTATTATTGACGGCTTGTTTAGCGCTAACCTCAAAGAGCGTCTCAGTTCCGGGATTGATATAGTTAATAATTAAATCTTTATCACAAACAATAATGGCTGTGACTAATGACTCCATCCCTTCATATTTTATTTTTGTGACTTTTTTACTCATTTTTTCATTCCCAGCCTTCTCAATCTTTAATGGGTATCTTTAAAAACTTAATGCACAATAAAAGTGCAAGATAATTTTATTTAAAAAAAAGCGAGGCTTGGCCTCGCTTTATTCTGTTTCTTATAGACTGTAGTACATATCAAATTCTACAGGATGTGGTGTCATTCTCATGCGTGTGACATCCTCCATTTTAAGTCCGATGTAACTATCGATAAAGTCATTACTAAAGACGCCACCTCGTGTAAGGAACTCACGGTCTTTGTCTAATTCACTTAAAGCCTCTTCAAGAGATGCTGCAACCTGTGGAATTTTTGCTTCCTCTTGGGCTGTTAAGTCATATAAATCTCTTGTTTCACCATCACCAGGATGAATTTTATTTTGAATACCATCAAGACCTGCCATCATCATTGCACTAAATGCAAGATATGGATTAGCCATAGGGTCTGGGAATCTTACTTCGATTCTTCTTGCATTATCTGAAGAAACATGAGGGATTCTGATTGCTGCCGATCTATTTTTTGCTGAATAAGCCAGCATCACAGGCGCTTCAAATCCTGGTACAAGACGTTTATATGAATTAGTTGAAGGGTTCGTTATCGCATTGAGTGCTTTACCGTGTTTGATAATCCCACCAATGTAATAAAGTGCTTCATCACTTAGGTTCGCATATTTCTTTCCTGCAAAAAGGTTTTTACCTTTTTTCCAAATAGATTGGTGAACATGCATCCCAGTTCCATTATCGTTAAGGACCGGTTTTGGCATAAATGTCGCAGTCTTGCCATAATGGTGAGCGGTGTTCATGACAACGTATTTCAGAATTTGCGTCCAATCTGCTCTTTCTGTAAGTGATGAAAATTTAGTGCCAATCTCATTCTGACCTGAGCCGGCGACTTCATGGTGATGCACTTCAACCGGAACACCCATTTCTTCTAATGTGAGACACATTTGAGAGCGAAGGTCTTGTAGTGAATCAACCGGAGGTACTGGAAAATATCCACCCTTAACTCTCGGTCTATGACCTACGTTACCACCCTCATGTTCTGTTTTGGAGTCCCACTCGGCTTCCTCAGAACTAATTTTTACAGAAGATCCACTCATCCCTGAGTCCCAGGTAATAGAATCAAAAACAAAAAATTCAGGTTCAGGGCCAAAGTAGACCGTATCACCAATGCCAGTTTTTTTAAGATACTGCTCAGCACGATTTGCAATTGTTCGTGGATCTCTGTCATAGCCTTTGCCATCTTCAGGATCAACTACGTTACAAGTAAGAATAAGCGTTGATTCTTCCATAAATGGATCAATATTTGCTGTATTAGGATCTGGGAAAAGCAACATATCTGAAGCATTAATCCCTTTCCAGCCTGCAACTGAGGAACCATCAAAAGCATGTCCGTCTGTGAACTTACTTTTATCAAATGCAGAGATTGGTACAGTCACATGCTGTTCTTTGCCCCGAGTATCCGAAAATCTTAAATCAACGAATTTAACGTTATTACTTTTAATTTTTTTCATTACATTAGCTACCGACATACTATTTACTCCTTAATTAATGTTCTATTTTTTTTAATTATTACGCATTGAGTACACTTATTGGTGCAATTTTACTTACTTTTATATAAAAATAAACATATTAGGTACAATTTGCACTATTTAAGGGCAAATATTTAAAAAAATTGCACCAATATAATACAAAAATATTAATTTATGTACATCAAGTGATACGTTTTATAATAATTAAATGACCAAGTTAAATAAAAAATTTGCCGTACTCGGCCATCCAATATCACATTCTCTATCCCCTAAGATTCACCAATATTTTGCAAGCCAATTTGGCATCCATCTTGACTATCAAA
>JABAZI010000059.1:7095-10772 GCA_018608545.1 Polaribacter sp. | reverse complement strand
GAGAGTGCAGCATCGCCCCCAGAAATACTAAAAATGAAATCGGTAGCTTCCAAATCACCAGAGGCACCATTTGTATTATATACATTCGAGTCTGTTGTTACCGTTATGTTGGTATTGTTGCTTGTTAGGGATACACTATTTATTTTTGGGGGCGCTATAAATTCATATACATTAACGTTCCCGATACTGTTTCCAATAGCTATTTTAGAACCATTACCACTCATTGATACCGCAATACCAGCATTGTGTCCAATACCCTCTCCATCTATATCGCTTCCTAGCTGATTCCAGGATCCTTCGGAGTATTTATAGACGCGAGTATGGCCTGAATAAGAACCGTTTCCACTATTTAGATACGCTCCAATAGCAACGCTAGTTCCATCATTGTTCATTGATACGGCAGTTCCTGAATAGTTTGTAATTGCCTCTCCATCTATGTCATTTCCTAATTGTATCCATGCACCACTAGCGTATTGATATACTCTAGTATGTCCTGAATTACTTCCATTCCCATCATTCTCATTCGCTCCAATAGCGACGCTAGTTCCATCATCGCTCATCGATACACTAATTCCTGAATGATCATCCCTTGCTTCTCCATCAATATCGGTTCCCATCTGTATCCATGTTCCGTTGTTGTATTGATACACCCGAGTATGTCCTGAATCTCTTCCGTTTCCATCATTACTATCCGCACCAATAGCAATGATGGTTCCATTACCGTTCATAGAGATGGAAGTTCCTGAATTGTCATTTACCGTTTCTCCTTCAATGTCGTCTCCTAATTGACTCCAAGATCCATTAGCATATTGATACACTCGTGTATGCCCCGAGTCTGTTCCACTACTATTATAGGGAGAGGCGATCCCTACAATAGTTCCATCATTACTCATGGATAGATTAATCCCTAATTTGTCATCAGTTTCTCCATCAATATCCCCTCCTAATTGATTCCATGAATTATTTTCATATTTGTACACTCTTATATGACCTGCATTATTCCCATTATCCTCATTTCCTTTTGCCCCGATAGCAACGATTGTTCCATCATTACTGATGGATACAGAAGTCCCCGAGGTATCACCAGGATATTCTCCCAAAATATCATTTCCTAATTGACTCCAAGCACCGTTGGTATATTCAAAGACTCTTACGTGACCTGCGTTCTCACCACCGATATCGTTGTGAGAACCCCCTATAGCGACCCTAGTACCATCATTGTTTATCGACAAGGCTTTTCCAAAGGATTCATAAGGAGAATCTCCAGAAATTGTACTACCAAGTTGTATTTGAGAAAATAAGAGGTAGGGGATTATAAGAATGATTAGAAGTATGATTTTTTTCATTGCGCTATTTTTTACTTCTAAAATAAAATTAATTTTAATTGTTTTTTTTAAAAACAATTAAAAATCGACAAGGAGATTGTTTTAAACAGTTAATATTAATGATACGCAAATGATCTAGAAACAATAAGTTTCAGTTTTGACCTCAGATAGTATAGAAAAGTAGCATATAGAAATGATCGGTTGGTGTTTTTCTATTATTGGAAGAAATAAAAACAAATGTTATGTATATGCCTTTTTTTGAAACTTCACAGCACCTTCTTCGATGGAGTTTCCCATAGAGTCATTCCAGCGGTTTAAATAATCAAACAGAGAAATTACTCCTGACATTTCTACAATTTCTTTTCATTCCAATAGGTATAAAGTTTTTTGGTTTCTGAATCGTATTTTGCAAATAAAGGTGTTATGAGAGCCCTATTTTTATTTTTTATAATTTATTTTTGTAGCAACCTACAAATTACTATTTTCAATTTTAAAAATATTAAATATGATCACTAACGTTGTAAAAACTACTTGGAAAAAAAATAATGAATTTGAAACTGACAATCCTAGTCAACATAAGTTAATTATGTTTGATAATTCTGATGACAATGGAGATACTGTTGGTTTTGCGCCTAAAGCCCTAATGCTATCCTCTTTGGCAGGATGTTCAGGTTTGGATGTAGCTTCTTTGTTAAAAAAAATGCATGCTGAAGTTGCGGATTTTAAGATTGATGTTACTGCAGAATTGACAGACGAACATCCTAAGTTTTACAATAAAGTAAAAGTAGATTATCATTTTACAGACAATGATTTACAACCAAAAAAAATTCAAAAAGCAGTAAATTTATCAGTGACTAAATATTGCGGTGTAATGGAAATGTTTCGTCAATTTGCAGAGGTAGAAATCGAAATTTTCTTCCATGAACTTTAAACTATCGGTAAAAAATAATATATTTTTTGTGCCTTTTTTTTAGCGATGTCACTTTTAATCATTTTTTAATCCTTCTAATCAGCATTGCAGATACTTAATGGTATGTTTCTTTTTTTTTGTTTTTCCTTTTGTATCGGTTATCATGTTACAAACATTGTTGTATCTTAAGTCCAAAAAGTTACAGCAATGAGATGGACATTGAAACCACAACCAGAAAAAGAAAAAGTAGAAAAATTAGCCAAAGAACTTCAAGTTAATTCTACTATTGCATCCATTCTTTGTCAAAGAAATATTGAAACATTTGAGGATGCAAAAAATTATTTTCGTCCGAATTTAGAACAAATCCATGATCCTTTTTTAATGAAAGACATGGATGTTGCTGTATCGAGAATTGAAACAGCAATCGCAAATAATGAAAATATTTTAATTTATGGTGATTATGATGTCGATGGAACCACAGCAGTTTCTTTGGTTTCTTCCTATTTAAAAACAATTTATTCTAACATCGCTACGTATATTCCAGATAGATATGCAGAGGGATACGGAGTCTCCTATAAAGGAATTGATTTTGCTCATGACAATGATTTTTCTTTAATTATTGCTTTAGATTGTGGAATCAAAGCCATTGAAAAAGTTGCTTATGCCACCAAAAAAAATATTGACTTTATTATTTGTGATCATCACAAACCAGGCCCAGAAATTCCAAAAGCTATCGCAGTTTTAAATGCTAAAAGGAATGACTGTACCTATCCTTTTGATGAATTATGTGGTTGTGGAGTTGGATTTAAACTCATACAAGCTTTAGGGGTTTCTAGACATAAAACTATTGAAGATTTTCTTCCCTATTTAGATTTAGTTGCCACGGCTATTGCTGCAGATATTGTTCCCATGAATGGAGAAAATAGAGTCCTTGCTTACTATGGATTAGAAGTTATCAATCAAAATCCTTGCAATGGAATAAAAGCAATCATTCAGCAAACTAAAAAGACCGAACTTACAATTACTGACGTTGTTTTTACAATTGCTCCAAGAATTAATGCTGCAGGAAGAATGAAACATGGAAACTATGCTGTTGAATTGTTAACAGAAATGGATTTTGACGCTGCAGCTGAATTTGCTGCTTCCATAGAAATATTTAATGCCGATAGAAAAGAATTAGACAAAAAAATTACTGATGAAGCCATTATTCAAATCATTGACAATGAAGAAGAAAAAGGTTTTTCTACTGTGGTATACCAGGAAGATTGGCACAAAGGAGTTATCGGTATTGTAGCCTCTCGTTTGATAGAAAAATATTACAGACCCACCCTAGTTTTTACCAAAAGTGGCGATATGTTGGCCGCTTCTGCCAGATCTGTTAAGGGGTTTGATGTTTATAATGCACTTCAAGAATGTGAGGAGTTCATAGAACAATTTGGGGG
>JABAZI010000059.1:0-6995 GCA_018608545.1 Polaribacter sp. | reverse complement strand
GCACATTTGAAACTAAATCTTTTTCAAGGAGATAATAAAAAAACCTTTAATGCTATTGGTTTTAATTTGGGTACTAAAATGGAATTTGTACAAAATGACTTCAATGTTGCCTATGCATTGGACGAAAACGAATGGAATGGCCATAAAACTCTGCAATTGGTTTTGAAGGATATTAAGTAGTTTCTAGTTTTCTATAGATAATAACACCATTCTGAGTTCCATAAATGAAAAAGAGTTGTCTACTTTTTCCTTGAGTTCGGTTAAGTTTTTAAAAGTAGTTTCTTCTATTGCTTTGGTGATTTTTTTATAGCGCTTTAGAGGAATTAATTCAAGAACATCGATTTCTCCAGAAGGAATGTAGCTAACCAAATGACTCTCTACAGTTCCAAAAGTAAGACTTCTCTCTTTTGCAATTTCTTTGATGGAGTATCCAGATTTAAATAATTCAAACGAAATTTGTTTGGTAGTTTTTTTGTTTTCTTTTTTTTGCTCATTGAGGCTATTGATCCCGTTTTCTTTACAATATTCTTCAATCAATGCTAAAATATCCTCTCCGTACTTCTGTACCCGAATCTTACCCATCCCAGAAATTTTTAACAGTTCTTTCTGAGATCTTGGTAAAAGATCGCAAAGGGCGTACAATGTTTCTTGTGTAAAAATTTGAAAGTGAGCAATTCCTGCTTCTTTGGCAATTCCATCTCTCAATTCACGTAATTTTAAAGCCAAAATAGGGTCTCGCTTAGAGGATAGTTTTTTCTTTTTTGATGGGATGGTTTTCTGTAAAACAGCTTGAGCTCTTACTTGTAAGAAGTTTTGAACTTTAAATCCATTTGTCATTTTTTGAAGTGCAAATATTTTTTCTTCTAACTGTTCTTGAAGTGAATCAAACTGTTTAGAGAAGTCTTTTTTTACAGCTTTGTTATCTGTGGAAAATGAAATGGTATCAAGTGGTTTTTGAATATTACCTATTGTTTCTTTGAGGAAATAAACAACTGCTTTTGTAAATCGTTCTTGAACTTGAGAACTGTTTTCAGGCAGTACAGACTCTTTTGAAATTGTTTTCAGTTGATTTTTAAATCCATTAGTTACTTTCATCAAAGCGACAATTCCATCATTTTTAATGGTTTGTAAGTGATCTATGACATCTCCTTGAATACTTGTTTTGTTTTTGTAATAGATGTCTATCAATCTTGCTATTGGATATAAAAAGAGTTGATATTCAAATAATTCAGAAATTAAATTCAATTGAAAATCTTTTTCAGATTCATTTAAGATAGTTTCATCAGGATGATTTTCTTCCACTGTTTCATTAAAAGTACTTACTGTTTTATCATTGATAATGGCATTGCTAGAAATAGGTGTTTTTAAAACCAATCCCTCTAAAGAAGTACACCTACTCAACGCTACATAGGTTTGGCCATGTGCAAAAGAAGCCTCTGCGTCTATGATTGCTCTTTCAAAGGTTAGCCCCTGGCTCTTATGAATGGTAATTGCCCAAGCCAAACGTAATGGGATTTGTTTAAAAGAACCAACAATCTCTTCTTTGAGCTCTTTTGTTTCTTCATTGATCGTATAATTAATTGAATCCCAGAGTTCTTTTTCAGTAATAATTTCTTCTATTTCATTGGCACATTGTACCGTAACATTTTCTTTAGAAATGTCTGTGACAATTCCTATTTTACCATTGAAATACCTTTTCTCTGCGGATGAGTCATTCTTAATAAACATTACTTGAGCACCTACTTTTAAGGCTAATTTTTCGTCATTTGGATAGGCGTTTTCGCTAAACTTACCAGAAACTTCCGCTTCAAAAAAGCAGGTTTTATGTTTGATTTTGTTCAATTCTGAATCGTTGATCAGATGCGCTCTTTTGTTGTGAGTAGTTAATGTAATATAACCATCATCTTTTGTAGGAGAGAAGGTTGGGTTGAAGCGTTTGTTTAAAATAGCTGCAGATTTCTCGGATAAATTATCGTTTCTAATTTCATTTAAAACAGTAATAAAATCCTCGTTTTTCTGACGATAAATGTGCTTCAATTCGATAGAAACTACATTTGCTTCTTGATATGCTTTACTACTAAAAAAATAAACGGTATTGTAATGTTGCTGCAGCAAACTCCATTCATTCGGTTTTACAACGGGAGCCAATTGTTGTAAATCACCAATCATTAAAACTTGTGCCCCTCCAAATACTTTATTTCGGTTTTTATAGCGACGAAGCACTTGGTCGATACCGTCTAGTAAATCAGCACGAACCATCGAAATTTCATCAATAATGACCAAATCCAACGATTTTATGATATCAATTTTAGTTTTTGAAAATCTTCGTTGTTGATTAGAAGTGTTGGCTATTTGATTTGGTAAAATAGGTCCAAATGGCATTTGAAAAAACGAATGAATTGTTACGCCTTTGGCATTGATTGCAGCGACACCAGTAGGTGCTACAATTACCATTCTTTTTAAAGATTCTTTTTTAATTTGATGTAAAAAAGTAGTTTTTCCAGTACCAGCTTTTCCTGTAATAAATAAATTTCTATCTGTTTTATTGATAAAATTAAAGGCGAGTTCTAATTCAGGGTTTTTAGGCATTTTTGCATTTTTTAGCAAGGTAAATAATTAAAAATTATTTCATAAAAAATCCCAAGCTAAAAGCTTAGGATTTTTTTTTATAATTCTAAATGTTTGATTACATTTCCAATGCTTTTGCTGCATTGTTGTCCATTAACAATTCCAATGGATTTTCCAAAGCTTCTTTTACCGCTACCAAGAAACCAACAGATTCTCTACCATCTACAATTCGATGATCGTAGGACAAGGCTACATACATGATAGGTTGAATAACAACTTCTCCATTAACAGCCATCGGTCTGTTTACAATATTATGCATTCCTAAAATTCCACTTTGTGGAGGGTTTAAAATTGGCGTCGATAACATGGAGCCAAAAACGCCACCATTTGTGATAGTAAAGGTTCCACCCGTCATTTCGTCAATGGTTATTTGTCCGTCTCTAGCTCTCAAAGCCAAACGTTTTACTTCAGATTCAACTCCTTTAAATGATAGGTTTTCTGCATTTCTAATTACAGGAACCATTAATCCCTTTGGGCCAGATACTGCAATGGAAATATCTTGAAAATCATTCTTTATTTGAAAGTCTCCATCGATCATAGAATTTACATCAGGATATAATTTTAACGCTCTTACGACTGCTAACGTGAAGAAAGACATAAATCCTAAGCCAACGCCATGTTTTGCTTTAAAGGCTTCTTTAAATTGAGAACGTAAATCAAAAATGGGCTGCATATTTACTTCATTAAACGTAGTTAACATCGCAGTTTCACTTTTGACAGCAACCAAACGCTCCGCAACTTTTCTACGTAACATAGACATTTTTTTGCGTTCTGTCCCCCTAGAACCATTTGCAGGCATTGTTCCCATTGATGGCACCGCTTTTACTGCATCTTCTTTTGTAATTCTTCCGTCTTTTCCAGTTCCTTTAATCGAAGTAGCATCCATTCCTTTTTCTGCTAAAATTTTCTTAGCTGCAGGAGAAGCTGAACCAGTTGCATATGTTGCTGCTTTTGGTGCTTGTTTTACTTCAATTTTCTTTGCTTCTTGTTTTTCTTCGATCTTTGGGGCATTGCTTTCTTGTTTTGCCGCACTTGTGTCTATCAAACAAACCACTGCGCCAACGGCAACCGCATCTCCCTCTTCAGCTTTTAAAGTGATTATTCCACTTTCTTCAGCCGGAAGTTCTAAAGTTGCTTTGTCAGAATCGACCTCTGCTATCGGTTGGTCTTTTTCAACATAATCTCCATCCTCAACTAACCACGTTGCTATTTCTACTTCTGTAATCGATTCTCCCGGAGAAGGAACTTTCATTTCTAAAATCATCAGTTCTTATTTTACTTTTGCTGAATATATTTCAGCTTTTTATTTATTTTTTGGCCCTTTAACAGACTTTACATTAGATTATTTCAATCCCTTTACGTAACTTATTTGTTGTCAAAAACACTGTCAATAACAGCTTTGTGTCGTTTTTTAAATCTTGTACTAGAACCCGCTGCAGGTACTGCATAATATTTACGAGAACGCACATTTAGTTTTACCAATTCTAAACGTTCTAACATAAAACTCCACGCACCCATATTTTTGGGTTCTTCTTGTGCCCAGATATATTCTTCAACATTTGGGTATCGGTCTATAATTTGTTGTAATTTGTCTAAGTGTAAGGGAAATAATTGTTCAATTCTAACCAACGCTACATCCTCTCTTTGCAATGCTTCTCTTTCGGCTAACAAATCATAATAGAATTTACCCATACAGAAAACCAACTTTTTAATTCCAATTGGTTTTAATGTATCATCGATTACTTCTTGAAATTCTCCTGTTGCTAAATCTTGAATAGAACTTACCGCTTTTGGATGACGTAATAAACTTTTTGGTGTAAATACAATTAAAGGTTTTCTGTAATCGCGTTTCATTTGTCTGCGTAACAAATGATAAAAATTTGCTGGGGTTGTACAGTTTGCAACCGTCATATTATCTTCTGCACACAATTGTAAATAACGTTCTATTCTTGCCGATGAATGTTCAGAACCCTGGCCTTCATATCCATGAGGGAGTAATACCACAATTCCGTTTTGAGCTTTCCATTTATCTTCTGCTGCAGAAATATATTGATCAAAAATAATTTGAGCTCCGTTGGAGAAATCTCCAAATTGAGCTTCCCAAATAGTTAATGTATTTGGGTTTCCCATGGCATATCCATAATCAAAACCTAACACACCATATTCAGACAATAACGAATTGTAGATCGTCATTTGACCTTTATTCTTTGGGTTTTTGTTGAGCAGGTTAATTCTTTCTTCCGTCACTTCATCTCGTAAAATTGCATGCCTATGAGAGAAAGTACCTCTCTCTACATCTTGTCCAGAAATACGAACATTAAACCCTTCTTCCATTAAAGATCCGTATGCAAGGTTCTCTGCCATTCCCCAATCCAACGTATTCGTTTCAAAAGTCATTTTTGCTCTTCCTTGCAAAATACGTTCTATTTTTCTAACAAAATTTGCTCCTTCAGGAACTGTAGAAACTACTTTGGCAATATTTTTTAAATTACTTTCAGGATAGATCGTATTGGTGGTTTCAAGCATCGCATTTAAATCTCCACGTTGAAAACCTTTCCAAGTAGATTTCATGAATTCTTTTACTTTGGAAGTTTTGTCATCTTTCGAGTTGTTAAATTCAGTATCTAACATTTCTTTGAATTCTGTTGTAATAGCGTTCAAATAATCGTTGTCGATGGTTCCCTCAGCAATTAATTTTGCTGCGTAAATTTCTTTAGTGTTTTCATGTTTAGAAATTGCTTTGTACAGTTTTGGCTGAGTAAAACGAGGCTCATCACCTTCATTATGTCCATATTTTCTATAGCCCAACAAATCAATAAAAATATCTGTTTTAAAACGCATTCTAAATTCCAATGCCATTTCCATTGCATGGCAAACCGCTTCTGTATCGTCTGCATTAACGTGTAAAACAGGTGACAAGGTAACTTTTGCAACGTCTGTACAATAGGTACTCGAACGCGCATCTAAATAATTGGTTGTAAAACCAATCTGATTATTTACAACAATATGAATTGTTCCTCCAGTTTTATACCCATTTAATTTTGCCATTTGAACAATTTCATAGGCAATTCCTTGACCTGCAATAGCAGCGTCACCATGAATAATTATGGGTAAAATTTTGCTGGAGTCTCCATTGTATTTTCTATCAATTTTAGCTCTTGTAATTCCTTCTGCTACAGAGGCAACCGTTTCTAAGTGAGATGGATTTGGAACTAAATTCATTTTAATTTCGTTCCCGTCTCTATAGGTTTTACTTAATGTTAACCCTAAATGATATTTTACATCACCATCAATATCTTGATCTTCAAAATCTTTTCCTTCAAACTCACTAAAAAGCTCTCTTACTGGTTTTTTAAAGATATTTACCAAGGTATTCAAACGCCCTCTGTGTGCCATTCCAAGAACACATTCCTTTACGCCAAACTTCTCAGCAGCCTCTCTTAGTAAGACACTAATCCCTGGGATTAAAGTTTCTCCTCCTTCTAAAGAAAAACGTTTTTGACCCACATATTTTGTTTGTAAAAAACTTTCAAATGTAACCGCCTGGTTTAGCTTTCCTAAAATATATTTTTTAGCTTCTGAGGTGTAATTAGGATGGTTTCCATTTTCATTAATACGTTCTTGCCACCATTTTAATTTTTCAGGATTACGCATGTACATGTATTCTACTCCAATGGAATCACAATAAATACGTTGAAGGTGAATAATTATTTCAGAAAGTGTCACTTTACCAATCCCTAAGATTTCTCCAGCCGAAAACTCTATATTTAAATCATTTTCGTGTAATCCAAAATTTTCAATATCGAGTGTGGGTTGGTATTGTCTTCTTTCTCTTACGGGATTTGTTTTTGTAAACAAATGACCACGAGTTCTGTATCCATTAATTAAATCAACAACCAGAAATTCCTTGCGAACTTCTAGAGGAATTTCAGAGGATTCTTCATCATCTTTTAGCGCGTAATTTTCATTTGCTAAATCATACCCTTGAAAAAAGCTTCTCCAACTTGGCTCAATAGCATCTGGATTGATTAAATATTGATCATACAAATCAGCGATAAAGCCTGTGTGTGCTGCGTTTAAAAACGAAAATTTATCCATATTTTAGTTGTAGCTTTTTTGGTAAGCCATACTAACAAGCAAAAATACAATTTTTGAGATAAAAGGTTATTTTTTCTCTTAATAATATTAGAATATTTTTTTTTTTTTTTTTTAAAAAAGAATTTGGCTGTAAATAAAAAAAAGATATATTTGCACTCGCTAAACACAGAATCTGTGAAGCAAACTCCTCCTTAGCTCAGTTGGTTAGAGCATCTGACTGTTAATCAGAGGGTCCTAGGTTCGAGTCCTAGAGGGGGAGCCATATTAGA
>JABAZI010000087.1:49778-56227 GCA_018608545.1 Polaribacter sp. | reverse complement strand
TGGCAAAAACAGTAATAGGGGTACCAACGTTTTCATAGGGGGTTAGTTTTTATAGTTATATTGGTTGTTACTTAAAATATTTCCATCGGCATCTTTAACTTGTTTTAAACGGTTAAACTCATCATACTCGTAATAGATGGTGTAGCCCTTGGGGTCGGTCATACTGGTAACGCCAATCAAGGGATCGTAAGTGTAGGTGGTTACTTGGGTATTCGTTGAAGTAAAGCTATTTCTTAATAAAGTAAGTTTGTCTCTTAATACTTTCTCATTACAATTATCCGAATCTAAACATCTAGAGGTATCTGAATTAGAGGCTGTGACAGCTGTCTTTATTTTAGTTTGAACTGCTGTTATCTGAGCATCGGTATAACCTTCTATCTTGGCAATGGGTTGCGTCTTATGATAACCCCAAACATAATAGATTTTTGTCCCGTCTTTTTTACTTATTTCAACAGGGTTGCTCTTGTCATCGTATTTATGGTAGACTATTCTATCTTCTAAAGGGGCTGTGCCTTTGGAGGTTTGGATTGTTTCGGGTAAAACTACAATACTTGCATCAAGACCATATAATGCTCTTTTAGTTGATAATAAGTTTGGAGTAGAGTTTTGATAAATATAAGTTTCAGTTTGTACTTGATTTAAATTGTGTAAATTATCTTTTTTTAAATATTTAATAGCATTAAATTCAAATAATGAAAGGTCATCATGCCCTAAAGAGCCTGTATCTAAAACATCATCAGGGTAATAATACTTTATCTTTTTTTTAACCCCGTTGCTGTTGGTTATTTCAGTTTCCGAAGGTCTGTCTACATATGTGCCATATTGATATGATTCAGAAGTTATAATTGGCTCAGATAGATTATCTAAATACTCTTTAGTAGTTCTAGTTGTTAAAAGATTTTTTTTAGAAATTAGCTGATAAAAACTAAAATTATACTTTCTCATATCAGTTACCACTCCTGTTTGAACTCTTGAAGCTTTAATATTATTCATTCGATGAACAGTATTCGTGTTTAATGAACGATATACATACGACGTTTCTTTTAAAGTCTTAAATTGTTCTGCACTGCTATTATATGAAACTATTTTTTCACTTAAGAGCTTTCCATTATCATAAGAAAGTACATCGCCACTTGGGACAAATACTTCTAAAAGTTCTCCATTGTTTTCAGAAGTTCCAAAATATAAATCAATTGGCGATCCTGGGTTTACTCTAAAAACTGATTGTTTGCCTCCCTGCTCAAAATTATCTCCACCATAACTTACGGATACAACAGGGTAAATAATTTTACGAGAGTCATCTATAAAAGTATTGTTTAATGCACTTGTAGAAAGATTTAAATAAGCTATTGGAGGGCCGGGTGCTGAACATCCTTCTTGAGAAGTGTTTCTTCTAACCGTTGTTGTATTGACGTGATTAAACCCTGATAATAAGGTAGAATTATCCTCCGTTAAATTTCCTAAACTGTTGTAGTAAAATCGTTTAACAATTGGCTCCTTTGATGACGGATTGAAAGTATTTACTCTTTTAATTCTGAGCGATGGATAGTAAACAGGAATTTGTGTTTCATTTGGAATGTTTAATCTAGCTATTACACTAAATCTATTAGAGTTATTAACGGTGCTGTGTGGGGTTAGTACTAATTTAAAAACATACTCACCTGTTTCAGGGATTTCTATTTGTATTCTTGGATTAAAAGACTGTACAGCATTGTTATCTGTTGTATATGGAAAATGAAATTCATAGACCTCATGTTCTACATTTCTATTTTTGGCATAAAGTCTTACATAAGTTCCTTGTCTAAAATCACCATCGGCTTCAATAGATAAGTTTACATCTATTTTTTTCCCTTTATTGAACTGAAAAGTATTATCTCTATCTTTCCATAATACATCCTCATAATCACTCGAATCATTTCTATCAACTGCTCTATGATACACGTTTAAATAATTAATATTTATACCTTGATTATAATCTTTAATTGGGACTTCGTAATCAAAAGTAGAATAGCCACCAGTTGGGTAGGTTATTTTAGATAAAGATCCATATTGTAAAGTTCTAGGGTTTGTTTTTCTGTTTGCTAATGTAATTGTTCCTTGAAATCTGCTATTATAAGGTAGTAAAGTTTTATTTGTAGTAACATTATTAAAATAACCATTTTCATCTTTAGCCATAGAAAATTTATTAGGCAAACCATCTTGGTTATTATATTTAAGGTTGTAATCGTATATTTTTACCCCATTTTTATCATGAAAATTTACATCTGTTAAAAAGAACTTTTTATCACTTACATGTTTTTCTATAGCTGTATTGGTGCTATAATTAAAAGTGAATTTTTTTAAAATACTATCATTTTCTTTTTTCACAAAAACAGTTTGTAATTTCCTCATTCTATTATCTAAAAAAGATGATGAAAAATCAACTGAACCAGAATTTAAATCAGATGAAATTTTAGTAAGCATAACTCTTGATTGAACTTCTTCATAGATATCTTGTATCCCTGAATATATATAAGTCTCTCCGCAAGAAGAAATTAAATTTCTTCTCTTTTTTAAATGTTCGTACTCATCAACAACATGTACATTAGATAAGCCGCTAGTATTAACCTGTGTATATGTAAAATTGATGTATCCTCCTTTATAAGGTTCTACTTTGTATAAATAAAAAGCATTTTGTGCATGATTAATTCCCACAGTTGACCCAGCTCCAGAATTCACATAAGTTCTAGAAGATTCAGATGCATTTTCGCCTCCAAAAGAATATTTATCTCCTTGGGGAGTAGTGATATAAATAGTACTTTTGTTTGAATCTGGCGTTGAATCTGGAACAAATTCTATTTTTAATTCCTTATTATAATTTAAAAGATGGGCCTCTAAATTTTCATCTAAATAAAAACTTCCTGAATAACCTAAAAAACTATAGTTAAAGACATCAGCTTCAGAATCAATATTATTTGTTGAGTTTCCAATAGCCTCCATTGTATTATACCACTCTGTTCCTGCAATACCATGCCAAGAAACATAATAATTTCCTTTTTTTTCTATCACTCCATATCCTTCTAAATCATTTGCCTCTTGACGTGAAAAAAACCTTTTATTATCTAAAGATATTTTTTCATCAGGTAGGTCTCTTACTTGTCTTGTTATTGCACCACCTGGGGTTAAGTTCCAATTAATACCTACCCAAGTAGGACTTTGAGCTACTTTAACAGCGTTCCCAGTATAATTAAGGATAATTGGAATTTCTATACCACCAGCTTTATAACTATATAAAGGAATACTTGGGCTAATAACTCCAGTAGACTCATTTACATTAACTTCTCCATACTTTGTAAACTGAAAAGCGTTTGGAGATTGTGAGCTTAAATTGGGTAGTTCTATTTCTTGTCCTTGTAAATTCAGGCAAATTACAAAAGCAAAAACACTAAAAAATAACTTTTTCATAGGGGGGTATTTTAAAGATTAATAATTACAATACCAGAAAAGAATCAAAAAATATGAAAGAAGTTCAACACCGATTTTATACCACAAAAAATAGCCATCACGTATGGGTGATCGCTTTATTAATTTTTAATAATGTGTACGTGAATAGGGGAAATCAAAATACTTTTTTTCTTTAACTAGCGCAATAAAATTAACACAAATAATTAATATCACAAAATAATAGATAAAAAATTATTGATTTCGGAATATAATTGTAAAAATAGCCTTAACTAATGACAAAATATAATGATGATTCCCTTCAGAATTTGTTTTTCGATATCTAAATAAAAGCAATTTTTTAATTTCCAATGGCCGAACTTAATTGAAACATCGGTAGGTACATCGCAATTAGAATTAGGACCACTATTTAAGAAAACTGTTCCAAACTATCTTGCACTCTTTGGGCAACAATTTTAAGAATCCTCTTGTTCAATTCTGAGGAATTGAAACGGTAATATTGGTATTCCTCTGTAGAAAAATGACCAACAATAATGCCTAGAATAAAATTTTTATAATGAATATCTTTTCCAAAAACAGCGCTAATTTTACTTCTCTTTTTTGAGTCCGTTAGACTTGAAAAATCAAGTTTTCTTTTTTGTATGTAGTTGCTAAAAGAAGCGATTAATAAATCATGCTGCATTTTAATAACAGGTCGTAAAGTTTGGTTTTGAAACAATTCTATGGCAGACATATGCTCTTTGATTAAATTTTCTAAAACGGGTCTTTCTTTATTCATTTTCTAATAATTCATCAAGTTCTAATTGAAAATCGTATTGTAAATCTTCATGCAATTTCTCAATCGCTTTTTTAATCATTCTTACCTGTGTGTCAAAAATGTTTTGCAGCCTCGTACTTCTGCTTATAGAAGGTTTAAAGGTTTTCAATTTTTTACAGAAATACAAGAGTAATTCAGCTTCAGTTTCTTTCTTTTTGGAATAGCGAATGTGTTTTTTTATGGAAGATAATATTTTACGAGTACTTTTTCGAATGTAAAAAAAGCTATTTGTATTGATCTCATCAAATTGAATATCTACCTCTTCTTTTAGATTTTGAATAAAAGATTCTTCGTCATGAGACTCAAATAAAAGATAAGTAAGCAGCTCTTTGTTCTCTTTTTTAAACCTTGCCAAATGCAAACACAACTGTTTTATATCGTTAGCAGATGCGTGAGATAATTCGTCTTTGAGCTGTTTGATGGTAACCGCTTTCATTCGTTCTGTTTTTTTTGCAAGATAAAAAAGAAAAACCTCACTAAATAAAATTTGTGAGGCTTCTATTTATAAACTCTTTAAAAAAAGAGGTATTATTTATTGAATACTCGGTACGTTTACAACCTCATTAACATCTACATCATAATCTACTCCAGGAACTTTAAAACCAAATAAATTATAAAAATCAGTGCTGTATCCTTCTAAATCGCCAATTTCTGTTAGGTTCTCTGTAGTCGCATTTTTCCAAAGTGTCGCAACCTCTGCTTGAACATCTTCTCTCATTTCCCAATCATCGATTCTAATTCTCCCTTTATCATCTAAAGAAATTTCGTCACCTGTATACAAACGCTCACTATACAAACGCTGAATTTGCTCTATACAACCCTCATGAATTCCTTTTGTTTTCATAATCTTATACAACAAAGAAATGTACAAAGGAATTACAGGAATTGCTGAACTCGCTTGTGTAACTAATGCTTTATTTACAGAAACATAGGCGCTACCTCCAAGAGATTTTAAATCTTCAGAAATGGTAAAAGCAGTTGCTTCTAAATGATCTTTTGCTGCTCCAATAGTACCATTTCTGTATACCGGTTTGGTAACATCTGGCCCAATGTATGAATACGCAACTGTAGTTGCTCCATCAGAAAGTAAATTTTCAGCTTTTAAAGCATCCATCCACATTTTCCAATCTTCTCCACCCATTACTGTTACGGTATTTTCTACATCTTCTCCTGCTGCAGGGTCAATAGAAATCTCCGAAACATTACCTGTATGAAAGTCTACTGTTTTATTGGAAAAAACACCACCGATTGGTTTCAATACCGACTTGAATCTTTTTCCTGTATTTGGATGCGTTCTTACTGGGGAAGCCAAACTATATATTACCAAATCAATTTGTCCTAAATCTTCTTTAATCAAATTTACTACTTGGTCTTTTATTTCATTGGAAAATGCATCTCCGTTGATACTTTTTGCATACAAGCCAGCTTTAGTTGCTTGTTGTTCAAAAGCAGCTGTATTGTAAAAACCTGGAGAACCTGGTCTTCCTGCTGTAGCTGGTTTGTCAAAAAACACCCCTATGGTTGCCGCATCTGATCCAAAAGCACTTGTAATTCTTGAAGCCAACCCAAAACCTGTGGAAGCGCCAATTACTAATACTTTTTTAGCACCATCAATTTTTCCTTTTGATTTTACATAAGCTATTTGATTGATCACATTTTGTTCACAACCTGTTGGATGAGAAGTTAAACAGATAAATCCTCTTGTTCTTGGTTCTATAATCATTCTTATTTATTTTTAATTTGAAACTAAAAAAGAAGTTACCTTCTCCTCTATTCTTTCTAATACGTTTTGAGTCGCTGCCTTTTCAAAAGCCTCCCCTGTAATTTGTTCGTATAATTCTATATATCTATTTGAAATTTCGATGATTTTATCATCAGACATTGCTGGAATTTGTTGTCCATCTAATCCTTGAAAACCATTTTCAATCAACCATTGTCTTACAAACTCTTTAGACAATTGTTTTTGAGGTATTCCTTTGTCTTGTCTTTCTTGATAGCCTTCATCATAAAAATAACGAGAAGAATCTGGCGTATGAATCTCATCAATCAATACGATCTTACCCTCTTTTGTTTTTCCAAATTCGTATTTAGTATCTACTAAAATCAAGCCTCTTTTTCTTGCAATTTCTGAGCCTCTTTGAAATAAAGCTTTTGTATATTTTTCTAGGACTAGATAATCTTCTTCAGAAAC
>JABAZI010000087.1:47907-49678 GCA_018608545.1 Polaribacter sp. | reverse complement strand
CGGTGTCTTACCACATCTTTATCGTCTAGATACACCTGCGCTATTCCATCAATATTTTTTAAAGCTAATAAAGACTCTTTTAAACCTGAAACTTGTTTTCTTGGCAAATCAATTTGACCAGGATCTCCGGTAATGATAAACTTTGCACTTTTCCCCATCCTTGTTAAAAACATTTTCATTTGATTATGGGTCGTGTTCTGAGCTTCATCAAGAATTACAAATGCATTGTCTAAAGTTCTCCCTCTCATAAAAGCCAATGGCGCTATTTGAATCACACCTTTTTCAATGTGAGATTCTAATTTTTCAAAGGGAATCATATCTCTTAAAGCATCATACAGCGGTTGCATGTATGGATCCAACTTTTCTTTTAAATCTCCTGGAAGAAATCCCAAGTTTTCTCCTGATTCTACCGCAGGTCGCGTCAAAATTATTCTTCGGACTTCTTTTTCTTTTAATGCTTTTACAGCCAAAGCAACAGCCGTGTAGGTTTTTCCTGTTCCAGCTGGCCCAACGGCAAAAAGCATATCATTTTTATCCATCAAATTAACCATTTTCCGTTGATTCTCCGTTTGAGGTTTTATCAATTTCCCACTAACCCCATGAACTAAAATATCTTTGGCATTTTTGGCTGAAAGTGTTTTTTCTTCATTCCCATTAGAGGTCAAGATACGCTCGATACTATTTTCATCTAATTTATTATACCGATTGTAATATTTTATCAGACGGTTTAAACGAGTTTCAAACTCATCTAAAATCTCTGATTCTCCATAAATTTTAAGTTTAGAACCACGAGCAACAATTTTGATTTTTGGAAAATATCTTTTTAATTGCTCAATAGTACTGTTATTCGTCCCAAAAAAATCTTTAGGACTGATTTCTGTAAGCTCTATAATGCGTTCGTTCAAATGATTGTTTTTTATGAATTATTTCTAATTATATTTCAACTAAAAATAGCTAATAAATTTTCTAAAATGATTAGATTTGCGTAAAATAGTTAATAACTTTTACACAATTAATTAACATAAAAATTAATGTCTCTAATTACCTTAACAACCGATTTTGGAACAAAAGACCACTTTGTTGGTGCTGTTAAGGGAGCCATTTTGTCTGAACTTTCTGATGCAAAAATCATAGATATTACACATGAAATATCTCCATTTAACATTACTGAAACCGCCTATATCTTAACCAACTCTTATAAGAGTTTTCCAGACAAAACAATTCATATTGTTGGGGTAGATTCAGAATTAAGCGCAGATAATAAACACATTGCCCTAGAACTAGACAATCATTATTTTGTATGCCCAGATAATGGAATCATCTCGATGATTGCGGCTGAAATAAAACCTACAAAAATTGTTGAAATCAATATTCATGATAGAATAGAAAGTAGTTTTCCTGTATTGGATGTTTTTGTGCAGGTGGCATGTTTTATTGCCAGAGGTGGAAATTTGACTGTTATTGGTAAAGAAATTCAAACATTTAAAAAAATGATTGAAATTCAACCAAAAATAAATGAAGCGCAAAATCAAATTATTGGTGGGGTCTTATATATTGACAATTATGGAAACGTAATTAGCAATATTAGTGAGAAAATGTTTCAAGAAGTTGGAAAAGGACGTCGTTTTAAAGCCACAGCAAGAAGGTATACTTTTACTAAAATATTTACAAAATACAATGAAATTGCTGGTGATAGCGAACACGATAACAAACAATACGATGGAAGTAAATTAGCGATTTTTAATGCTGCTGGATATCTTGAAATTGCAAT
>JABAZI010000087.1:45025-47807 GCA_018608545.1 Polaribacter sp. | reverse complement strand
ATCCTATGTTTTCCATCTTAAAAAAAGAATTCAACTCATTTTTTGCAAGTACAATGGCGTATCTTGTGATTGGTGTTTTCTTGTTCATCAATGGATTATTCTTATGGATTTTTAAAAGTGATTTTAATATTTTAAATGCTGGTTATTCAGATCTAAATTCTTTTTTCTTTTTAACACCCTGGTTCTTTTTATTGTTAATTCCTGCGATTACTATGAAGAGTTTTGCAGATGAATTTAATAAAGGAACCATGGAACTTCTCAAAACAAAACCAATTTCTGATTGGGAAATTATCATGGGGAAATTTTCAGCTTCTATGCTATTAGTCGTCGTTGCATTAACTCCTACCTTTACCTATGTTTTTACTGTTTATCAACTAGGAAATCCAGTTGGAAACATAGATTTTGGAAGTACAATAGGTTCCTATACAGGACTGTTTTTTTTAACAGCTACTTATACAGCGATTGGATTGTTTACCTCCTCACTCGCTAAGAGTCAAATTGTTGCTTTTATATCTGGGGTATTGATTACCTTTAGTTTATATGAAGGCTTTGATGCCATTTCTACTCTAATTAGCAATGATTTACCCCTAAAACAACTTGGAATTAAAGAACACTTTAAAAGTATTTCTAGAGGTGTTATAGACACCAGAGATATTGTCTATTTTATCAGTACAATAGCATTCTTCTTATACCTCACTAAAATACGTTTAGACAATGAATAAGAAGTTAAAAAAAAGTCTACTCCTATTCATCAGCTTGGTTATTGTTAACGTCTGCACCCAGTCGTTTTACAAACGGATAGATTTAACTGTAGACCAACATTTTACGCTCTCTGAAGCTTCTAAAGAAATTATTTCTAAAGTAAATGAACCCCTTTTTATTACGGTATACTTGGACGGTGAATTTCCATCAGAGTTCAAACGATTACAATTAGAAACACGTCAGCACTTAGAAGAATTAGCCGCAGAAAATGCACATATAAAAATCAAATTTGAATCTCCAGATCAACAGGTAGATGCACTAATCAAAAGAGGAATGATCCCTAGCAAACTTACCGTTGAAGAAGCTGGTAAATTTTCTGAGGCAATTATTTTTCCTTGGGCGGAAATTTCTTACCAAAAAAAATCAACGATTGTTTCGTTACTTTCAACTACAACTCTAACCTCACAGGAAGAACAACTTCAAAATGCAATTGAAAATTTAGAATATCGTTTTTCGAATGCGATCAACTTAATTACCAAAACAACTCAAAAAAGAGTAGCAGTCATCACCGGTAATGGTGAATTACAAGACCTATATTTATATAGTTTTTTAAGTGAAGTGGCAAAAAAATATAGGCTCGCGAAATTTACACTAGATTCTGTGAGTAAAAACCCACAGCAAACACTTAAAGATTTGAACTCTTTAGATTTGGCTATTATTGCAAAACCAACTGAAAAATTTACAGCAAAAGAAAAATTCACCTTAGATCAGTTCATTACCAATGGAGGTAAAACATTATGGATGATAGACAATGTACAAGCAGATCTCGATAGTTTAATGGCGAATGGGAAAATGTTAGCCTACCCCAGAGATTTAAATCTAACTGATTTACTTTTTACTTATGGAGTTCGAATAAATACCACATTGATTAAAGACCTGTATGCTGCTAAAATTCCTTTAGCCACTGGAAATATTGGAAATCAACCGCAGTTTCAAAATTTGGAATGGTTGTACCATCCATTAGTTCGAGGAAATAAAAACCATGCCATTACAAAAAATATTTCTCCGGTAAGATTACAGTTTGCAAGCCCAATAGATACGTTAAGAAATAACATAAAAAAAACACCCTTATTGGTGAGTTCTTTATTGACTCAAAAAATAGGGACTCCAAATTTTATTGAGTTGACATCAATTGCAGATGAAATTCTAGAAACTGATTACCAAAGTGGAAATCAACTATTTGCTGTCTTGTTAGAAGGTAATTTTAATTCGGCCTACAAAAACCGAGTAAAGCCTTTTCAAACAAGTCTTTACAAAGAACAAGCAACCAATAACAAAATGATTGTCATCGCTGATGGTGATATTGGAAAAAATCAAATTTTAAAAGAACAACCTTTTGATTTAAACAAAGACAAATGGACACGTCAGCAATTTGGAAATAAAGACTTTCTTTTAAATGCTGTTGATTATTTACTCGACGATACCGGCATCATTCATTTAAGAAATAAAACACTAAAAATCAACCTACTCGACAAACAAAAAGCGTCAAAAGAGCGTCTTTTTTGGCAGTTTTTAAATGTAATTTTACCCCTTATTGTTTTATTTGTATTTGGAATTGTATTTAATTTTTTAAGATATAGAAAATACGCAAAATAAATGCTTAAAGTCTTTTGTATCCAATAACATTAAATGTCTAATAAATGATCATGTATAAAAGTGTAATCTAAGACTGCTTGTACTTTTTTAGAACTTATGATTTTCCATTCATACTCCTCGTTTTCTTCAAATTCAGGAAGCTCACACTGGGCATTTAATTTTGCAATAGTATAAAAATCTCTTCTTGTTGGATGATGATTTGAACAGGCATTAAAGGTTTCATTCCAGCAATTTTGATCAATGATTTCATGAATAATTTCGATACAATCTTCTTTATGAATCATATTTACAAATCCTCTAGGCTGAGGGATTTTTCGTCCGTTTTTAAACCAGTTTGAAGGATGTCTTTCATCTCCAAATAAACCAGCAAAGCGGAGGATTGTTGTTTCGAAAAAAGAATTTTCTCTAAATAAATTTTCAATGG
>JABAZI010000087.1:43407-44925 GCA_018608545.1 Polaribacter sp. | reverse complement strand
AGGGACGTTCCAAGCCAACCACAACCCAAAATACTAACGTTCTTCATGGACAAAAAATTAAACTATTATTATAAAAATTTGGGGCATTTTATTTTTAACTGTTATTCCTTATTTTCAACAGTGTGGATCATCACAACAATGATCCTCTTTAACCAATCGACACGAAACTACAGCCAACAAAGCCCCTAATACTGGAGCAACAATATACATCCATAGATGTTGTAAGTTACCAGAAACAATAGCCGGAGCAATAGATCGTGCAGGATTCATAGATGCATTTGTGATTGGACCTGCAAACATCGCTTCTAACAATACCACTCCTCCAACAGCAATCCCAGCGATAATACCAGTCTCTTTGCTTCCAGTAGATACGTTTATAATCACTACCATTAAGAAAAAAGTTAGAAGAAATTCCAAAACAAAAGCTCGCCATACATCTACAGTAGGAATGGTTGCGCCCAAAATTTCACTCATAGGAAACAAGAAGCAAAGAATAAAACTTGCCGTAAAAGCTCCTAAAACCTGAGCGAGTAGATAACTTGGAACTTCTTTCCAAGAAAACTTTTTAGCAAAGGCAAAAGCGATTGTGACCGCCGGATTAAAATGGGCTCCAGAAGTTTCGCCAAAAGCGTAAATCATGGCCATGACTATTAATCCCCACGTAATTGCAATTCCTACATGGGTTACATTACCTGCTGTAACTTCGTTAACTGTCATTGCTCCCGTTCCACAAAAAACCATAGAGAACGTTCCAATAAATTCTGATATATATTTCTTCATTGTGTCAAATAAAGTGCAAATATACAATCCCTTATTTTAAGGTTTTGTTAACAATTGTCATTTTTTGAAATTGTAAATTTCAAAAAATAAGACAATCATGAAAAAATCAAATTTTAAAATTTTAAGTATTGCCATTTTGGCTCTGGCAATCTCGCTTACTAGTTGTAATAAAAATAAAGTAGTTATTGAAATAGAAACTGCAACTGAATTAAAAATCAGTACACCGCAACCAAGTCCACTAGGTAAAATTTCTCAAAGAGTAGGTTTAACAGATATTGACATCGCATATTCTAGACCCGGTGTAAAAGGAAGAACTATTTTTGGTGAGCTGGTTGCTTTCGGAAAAATATGGCGAACTGGGGCAAATTCAAATACGAAAATCACCTTTAGTTCTGATGTAATGATTGATGGCCAGTCATTAAAAGCAGGTTCTTATGGACTGTATTCCATACCAAACAAAGATACTTGGGAAATAATATTTTATTCTGAAGCTGATAAAAATGGGGTGCCAAGAGATTGGGATGATACTAAAATAGCCGCAAAAACATCCGTAAAAGTAGGGTCGATGCCAATGAATATTGAAACATTCACCATAGCATTTAATGATGTAACTAGTACATCTACTATAATTGGGCTTCTTTGGGAAAAAACATATGTTGGAATCAAAATTGAGGTTCCTACTGATCAGATGGTTTCTGCAACCATAGATGCAGTGATGGCTGCATCCCCTAAAGCTGG
>JABAZI010000087.1:0-43307 GCA_018608545.1 Polaribacter sp. | reverse complement strand
ATCAGATGGTTTCTGCAACCATAGATGCAGTGATGGCTGCATCCCCTAAAGCTGGCGATTATTATAATGCTGCAATCTATTATAGTCAGCAAGATAAAGACATTAAAAAAGCAAACGAATGGATGGAAAAAGCCATGTCTATGCTTGAAAAACCTGGCTTCTGGCAACTAAGGCAGCAGTCTCTAATTTATGCTAAAATAGGTGAAACAGACAAGGCAATTGCCACTGCTAAAAAATCTTTAGAAGGCGCTAAAGCAGCGAAAAATGAAGCATACATTAAAATGAATACTGAATCCTTAAAAGAATGGGGAGCAATGTAAATTTATTCTCTCTTCTTCTTAAAAATTTAAAATCTCAAGTTTTCACTTGAGATTTTATTTTTAAAAAAATAAAAAGTTAGCTAGCGTCATACTCTAAACTAATAATTTCTCTGACTTCATCCATTGTAGATATCAGATTTTTAGAAAATTCAAAAGTCATAATATTACTTTCCTTTTTCCCTTCTCTAATTAACCGACTAAAATGCGCTGCTTCAAAACTATACCCAAAGGTCTTATAATTAAAGTCTAACATTTCCTCTTTTTCATCTTTATAAATAGTTACGATAGGAGACTCATGAAAACGCGTGTTTAATTTCACAACAGCATCTTCAAAAGTAAAAATAGCTTCGGTAGGTGTTTCTTCCAACAGCGAACTTTTTAAATAGGCTTTTGTAATTCCATAATCAAAAATTAATGAGCAACTTGAGTCTGCCCCATTATCAAAAAAAGTAGCTGCTGCCGCTATACTTTTAGGTTTCCCTAAAGAAGATAATGCAACAAAAATTGGATAAATACCAATATCTAATAAACTACCACCCCCAAGTTGTTTATTAAATAACCGGTGTTCTATATCGTAGGGATGAAAAAATCCAAAATCTGCTTCTAAACTTTTTAATTTTCCGAATTTTTCACTTTTAACGACATCGATAACGTAGTTAAAATGAGGTAAAAAGAACGTCCATAAAGCCTCCATTAACAATACATTATGCTCTTTTGCAACCTCAACCATTTCGGTAACATCTTGCAGATTCATGGCAAAAGGTTTTTCGCATAAAACAGCTTTTTTATGTCGTAAACAAAGAAGGGTATGTTCTTTATGGAAACGATGAGGAGTTGCAATATAAACAGCATCAACTTGAGAATCTTTTACTAATTTCTCATAAGAGTCATAGGCTTTTTTTGAATTGTATGTGAAAGCAAATTTGTCCGCTTTTTGCTGACTTCTTGAAGCAACTGCAACAAGTTGTGAATCTTCAACTGTTGCTAAATCAGTGGCAAATTTATTCGCGATACGTCCCAGACCTATAATTCCCCATTGTATTGTTTTACGCTTCATAAATTACTGAATACGAGTATTGGCTAGCTCATCTTTATGGCGCTTATCCGAAAAAATAACAAACTGAAGTATCATCGCGATTCCCATCACCAATACACAACCTAATAAGTTTAACCACAAATAAGGAAACCAGTCCAAAAGGAACACACCAATAATAATAACTTGTGTTATTAAAGCCGCTGTAAAAACAGCATTTCCCTTTACAAATTTGATGAAAAATGCAAGTAGGAATATCCCTAAAACATTTCCATAGAAAATAGAACCAATAATGTTGACTAACTGAATTAAATTATCAAATAAATTAGCTACACAGGCAACAGAAATGGCAATAAGTCCCCATGCGAATGTAAACCATTTGGATGCTTTAACATAATGAGTATCACTTTTCCCTTGACGAACATTTCTCTTATACAGATCAATTGCAGAGGTGCTTGCCAAGGCATTTAATTCGGATGCTGTAGAGGACATCGCTGCAGATAAAATCACAGCCAATAAGAGACCAATTAATCCTCTTGGTAGGTTGTTTATAATAAAATGAATAAACACGTAGTCTTTATCGTTAGATTCAATTTTCTTTGTTGATTTTATATTTACTTTTTCAATGATTCGTTTTGCAGCTTCTTTTAATTTTAAATCTTTTTCATTTAAAGATTGAAGAACCTCTTTTTCTTCCGTTTGAAATCCATTGGCAAAAATAATTCTTTTCGTATTTTCTATTTCAATATGTGCTGCTTCTAATTCTTGGTATTCTGAAACAAACTCTGATTTCAAAACCTCTTGATTGGCTCCTGGATTAAAGTTTAAAGGCGATGGATTAAATTGATAAAACACAAAAACCATGACCCCTATTAACAATATAAAAAACTGCATTGGTACTTTTAACAAGCCGTTAAATATTAATCCTAATTGGCTTTCTCTGACAGATTTTCCAGACAAATAACGTTGAACCTGACTTTGATCTGTTCCAAAATAAGAGAGCATTAAAAACGTTCCCCCTAATATCCCTGTCCATACAGTGTATCTGTTACTCAGATCAAAAGAAAAGTCCAATACTTCCATTTTATCACTTGCTCCGGCAATTTCAAGGGCATTGGTAAATGTAATATTTGATGGAAGTTGACTCATAATCATAAAAAATGCCAACATCATACCTACAAAGATGATAACCATTTGTTGTTTTTGGGTCACGTTGACTGCTTTTGTTCCACCAGAGACGGTGTAAATAATGACTAAAAAACCAATTATAATATTTAGGCTTAACAAATCCCAATCTAAAACTGCAGACAAAATAATCGCAGGTGCAAAAATGGTAATTCCGGCAGCCAACCCTCTTTGAATAAGAAATAAAATAGCTGCCAAACTCCTTGTTTTTAAATCGAAACGCCCTTCTAAAAACTCATAGGCTGTGTACACCTTTAATTTGTGATATATAGGAATAAAAACGAGGCATATAATGATCATCGCAATTGGCAATCCAAAATAAAATTGCACAAAACCCATTCCACTATGAAAGGCTTGACCAGGGGTCGATAAAAAGGTAATTGCACTCGCTTGAGTTGCCATTACAGACAAACCGATAGTCCACCACTTAGAATCATTTCCACCTTTTATATATTCTTTAACATTGGTGTTTTTTCTTGTAACATGAGTTCCATAAACAACAATAAAAATTAATGTTACCGAGAGAATGATCCAATCTACTAAGTGTAATTTACTTTCAATTTCCATGGACTAAATTTTATAGTAGTTCGTCATAAAATAAAAAATGATTAGATATATAAGATTTGCAATTAAGACAAAAGAATATTCTTTTTTCCAAGTATATTTTGGTTGCTTCATTATTTCTTCATTTTTATTCAACTTGATTGTTCTCTTTGCCAACGGATAACATGTTTGCAAATAATTTATAGGCCCCTGAAACTCCTGCAGGCAATTCTCTAAAAAAACTTAACCCAGTGTAGAGATAGTTTCCTTTGCCAAATTTTGCAATTAACAAACTTCCGTTTTTTGCAGTTTCACCAGGATCGTTCATAGACAGAATTGAGGTGTATTCATGACTCCAAGTAGTTGGAAAATACAAACCACGCTCTTGAACCCAACCTCGAAAATCTTCAGTTGTAATTTTGTTTGGAAAATTTAAAAGGGAATGATCGGCTGCTAAAATCCTAACTTCTGAAACCTCATCTGTAACTCTATCTCTCGATAAGTTTAATGTATACGGAGCTGCCACGTCAACATTTCTGTTGGTGTTATATTGTACAATCATATTCCCTCCTTTAGCTACATAATCTAACAAAAACTTTTGCTTAAACTGCAACTCTTTTACCACATTGTAAGCTCTTACTCCCAGAACAATCGCATCATATTGATGAAGGTTTTCTGCATTAATTTCTGAGGGATTAATCTCAAGAACTTTGTATCCTATTTGACGTAAACTCTCAGGAACAGCATCTCCTGCACCTTTAATATATCCAATATAACTCCCTACTTTATGAATGTTTAAACGCACTACTTTCGCTTCAGAATTTATCAAAACAGATTGTTTTGGAATATGATCGTATGAAATTTCTATCAACTCCTTTTTGTAATCAATTCCATCAGAAGTTGCTATCACCTCCAATTTTCCTTCGGATTGATTTTTTGAGGGTGTAACCCAAAAAGCAACAACTTGTTTGTCTTTTTTCTGGTTGATCTTGAAAACAGTTTCTTTAGGAGACACGTTCCAGTCTTGAGGGAGACGTAAACGAACTTTACCTGAGACATTCGATGCACCTGCCCTTACCTCTACCAACACTTTTTGAGCTTGGTCTTTTGGAAAAACTAGAACTTTATCTGTTAATTTGGTAGTCACTTTTGGTAAAATTTCAAAAGGTTCATAAATTTCACCTTTGTCTCGCTCTGCGTATCTCCTTATGATATTTTTTGTAATGATGATGGGTGTTTTATCAATGATCAAATGAAATTCAATTTTTGTCAACTTGGGTGTTTCTGGCTTCCCTATTAAGTCTTGTTGAGCAACAGCATACATTCCCATAGTCGCTTGATTTCTTAGCCAATATGGATCAGAGAAATTAGTTGTTTTTAAAAAAATAGATTCTTGAAAATTGATTTTTATATTGGGCATTAATTCAACTTCTTTAGAAATTGTTCTTTGATCAATCACAGATTTTACAGCTGTCAATTCGATGTTAACATCACTTCGGTTCAGAACTTCAAAATCGATCAGCATGGAAGAATTTGGGATTCCAGAAGAATACAGTGCGGAGGCCTCTAGGTACAAACCTGCACAAGCTTCAATAATTGTTTTAATTTCTTTTTCTTTAATTTCTCGCCAATGATTATTTTCTAATTGTTGAATCTTTTCATAGGCATTCATTAACTTTGGAAGATGTTTAGATGGATTTATGAAATCAAAATTATTTTCGATTTCGTATAAAATACCTCCTATATCTCCCCCATTTTTAAGACGATTCCATGTAGTATTTATACCAGAAAAAATATCTGATGTGTCTTTTAGAGGGGCTCCTTTTAATAGTTTTACATATTCTACTTGCTCGCCTCTAGAGGTAAGTCTACCAAAACCCTGACATAAATGCTGACTACTTGCTATGGAGGCCAATTCATTATTAGATACTCCCTTCAATGGGTAGAACACACCCGTATCAAACGTTGTAAAACTGCTAATGTCTTTTTTAAATGCTGCTTTGTCTTTATAAAACCATGAAGAGGTGTTAAAAAACATTCGTTTCGGTTGCCATATTTGTGTATGACTTAATTGTTCTGAAAATTTATTTTTATCTGAAGCTAATTCGAAAGCAGCAACACTCAGCATTGCTGAAGCAGTGTGATGACCATGGGTTGTTCCTGGATTTTCATGATTAAATCTATTGATAATCACATCTGGTTTAAAGTTCCTAATAGCCCATACAACATCACTTAAAACTTCTTCTTCATTCCAAATTGCTAAGGTTTCATCTGGATGTTTAGAATATCCAAAATCATTGGCTCTGGTAAAAAACTGTTGACCACCGTCTACGTTTCTTGCCGCCAATAATTCTTGAGTTCTAATAACACCCAACAGTTCTCTTATCTCTGGACCGATTAAGTTTTGTCCACCATCACCTCTTGTTAAAGATAAATACCCTGTTCGGGCTTTTACATGATTTGCTAAATAGGCTATTAAACGGGTGTTTTCGTCATCTGGGTGGGCAGCAATGTATAAAGCCGTTCCTAAAAAATTGAGTTTCTGAATCTTTTCATAAATCTGATTTGAGGATAATTTTTGAGGCTTTTGACCAAAAAAATTCAATGAAATCAATAAAAGAAGTAATTTTAAAGAAAAAGGTTTGTTCATGAGATTCGTTTACCAATAGAAACAAAAATAGCATTTTTTTTCACTACGAAGAGGTATTAAGCCAATTATACGGTTTTATCATTCATTAACAAAATGCTCATAACCTGTTGATAAATTAATTTTTAAAGTCACTTACTTTGGAATATATTTGTAAAACAATCTTAGAAAAAAATTACATGAAATTTATTGTATCAAGTTCTCAATTATTAAAACAATTACAAGTTTTAGGAGGCGTTATAAATAGCAACAACACTTTGCCGATTTTAGACAATTTTTTGTTTGAAATATCTGAAAACGAATTGAAAGTTTCAGCCTCTGATTTAGAAACAACTATGAGTTCAATTGTCGCTGTAGAAAGTGATAGTAGTGGTGCTATAGCTGTTTCTGCACGCTTATTACTAGATACGCTAAAAACGTTTCCAGACCAACCCTTAACCTTTAAAACTGAAGGAAAAAATACCATTGAAATTAGTTCTGACCAAGGGAAGTATGATATGGCCTACTTTAGTGGTGATGAATTTCCAAAAGCGGTTTCGCTTCCTTCACCAAGTAAAACTGTAGTCCCTGCAAATATTTTGGGTACTGCAATTTCTAAAACTATTTTTGCTGCTGGAAATGATGATTTACGCCCAGTAATGAGTGGTGTATTCTTTCAATTTAGCTCCCAAAGTTTAACTTTTGTTGCGACTGATGCTCATAAATTAGTAAAATATTCGAGAACAGATGTTACCGCAGATCAAACTGCAGAATTTATAATGCCAAAAAAGCCTTTGAATTTATTGAAAGGAATATTAAATGGTTCTGAGAGTGATATAACAATAGAATACAATGATTCGAATGCAAAATTCACTTTTGATAATGTCGTTTTAATTTGTAGGTTAATAGATGGAAAATATCCAAATTACGAAGCAGTAATTCCAAAGGAAAATCCAAACAAATTAACGGTTGACAGAGCTTCATTTTTAAATTCTGTAAGAAGGGTTTCCATTTTTTCTAGCAAAACCACACATCAAATTCGTTTGAAAATGGCAGGAACTGAATTGAATATTTCTGCTGAAGACCTAGATTTTTCAAATAAAGCTGATGAACGTTTGAGTTGTGATTACCAGGGTGATGACATGCACATTGGTTTCAATTCACGTTTTTTAAGCGAAATGTTAAATAACTTAAATTCAAATGAGGTTCTAATTGAAATGTCTCTTCCAAACAGAGCAGGAATCCTAACTCCTATTGACGGAACAGATGAAGGAGAACAGGTTACGATGTTGGTCATGCCAGTAATGTTGAACAATTAATAGGGTCACGAATATTTGACTTTAGAATCTTACTTTCTAAGCAAAAAACAAATCAAACAGATATTAAACCACAACCTAAAAGTTGTGGTTTTTTGATTACTTTTAACACATGAACTTTCTAGCTCATCTATATTTATCTCAAAACAATACCAATCTAATGATTGGTAATTTTATTGCAGATCATATTCGAGGAAATCATTACAAAGAATATTCGAATGAAATTCAACAAGGTGTTTTTTTACATAGAGCAATAGATACTTATACAGATGCACATGTAATCGTTAGAAAAAGTAAAAGACGACTACACAAAAGGTACGGACATTACAATGGTGTAATTATTGATATTTTTTATGATTATTTTTTAGCCAAAAACTGGGCAAGTTTCTCTGAAGTACCGTTAAAGATTTACACAGATTATATTTATAAATTATTTCAAAAAAAATCGCCTGAGTTACCAATTAAATCTCAACAATTCATCAAATACATGACCGAATACGACCTGTTATTCAACTATCAATTTAAAGAGGGTATTGAGAAAGTCCTACAAGGAATGAACAACCGAACAAAAGGAAAATCTCAAATGCATCTAGCCATAGAAGATTTACAAGAACTGGAACATGAATTTGAAGATGATTTTACTTTATTTTTTAAAGACTTGGTCGCATTCACAAATTTAAAATTAGAAAAACACAAAGCTAATCTATGAAAAATATCGTCTTTCTTTTTACCTTTTCGATGCTCCTTGCAAATTGTAAAATAGCTCCAAAAAAAGAAAACACAATCGGTTTAACCACTCAAAAAGCAATGGTAGTTTCTGCTCGAATTGAGGCATCCAGCATTGGAACAGCAATTTTAAAAAAAGGAGGAAATGCATTTGATGCTATGATGGCAACAGAATTGGCCCTAGCGGTTGCCTATCCTTATGCAGGAAATATTGGAGGTGGGGGTTTTATGGTGTATAGAAAAAGTAACGGAGAAATTGGTGCATTGGATTATAGAGAAAAAGCACCTTTAGCAGCAACAAGAGATATGTATCTTGATAATGATGGTAATATTATTAAAGGGAAAAGCACTGATGGTGCATCTGCTGTAGGAGTTCCAGGAACTGTCGCTGGTGTTTTTAAGGCGCAAGAAAAATTGGGTCTGTTGTCTGTTAAAGAAATTCTAAGTCCTGTCATAGAATTGGCAAAAAAAGGGGTTGTTGTTACAAAAAAACAAGAAGATAGGATCAATAAATTTAAAAAAGCATTTGAAACTGTTAACAAACAAAAGATTCTTTTTCTTAGAGATTGGAAAGAAGGCGACGTCATAAAATATTCAGCTCTTGCAAATACACTAGAACGTATCTCCGAATTTGGAAGGGATGAGTTTTATAAAGGAAAAACTGCAAAGATATTAGCAAAATTCATACAAGATAATGGAGGTATTATTACTGAGAAAGACTTGGCTAAGTATGAAGCTAAATGGAGAATTCCTACAACCTTTCAATACGATGATTTAAAAGTTATTTCAATGTCTCCTCCCTCCAGTGGAGGTATTTGCTTGGCTCAAATTATGAATAGCATAGAATCCTATGATCTTCATACTTATGGGCACAATTCAGTTAAAACAATGCAAATAATTACAGAAGCTGAAAGAAGAGCGTATGCCGACAGAAGTCATTTTTTAGGTGATCCTGATTTTGTAAGTATTCCAACGAATACACTATTAAGTAAAACATACTCCAAAGAAAGAATGCGAAATTTTTCTTTTAAAAAACCAACGCTGTCTGAAGATGTTTCTCATGGAAATATTGAAATTATAGAAAGTAATGAGACGACCCATTACTCAATTGTAGATCAATATGGAAATGCAGTTTCTGTAACTACCACATTAAATGGTGGGTATGGATCAAAGCTCTATAGTTCTGAATTGGGTTTTTTCTTAAACAATGAAATGGATGATTTTAGCAGTAAACCTGGCGTGCCGAATATGTTTGGTTTGATTGGAGCAAAAGCAAATCAAATAGCACCAGAGAAGAGAATGTTAAGTTCTATGACACCAACTATTGTCGAAAAGAAGGGAGAACTATGGATGGTTGTTGGAACTCCAGGAGGATCTACTATTATTACTTCTGTTTTACAAACTATTTTAAATGTTCATGAATTTGGGATGGGAATGCAAGAAAGCGTAAATCAAGCTCGATTTCATCACCAATGGTTACCAGATATGATTACGATAGAGCCGAATCAGTTTGATGAAAATATTATTTCAAAATTACGAAAAATAGGCTACGCAATAGACGAACAAGATTCACGAGTAATAGGAAAAGTGGATGCTATTTTAGTTTTAAAAGACGGACAATTAGAGGCTGGAGCAGACCCAAGAGGTGATGATGCGGCTGCAGGATTTTAAAATATATAAATCACTTTTAAACAGTATAAACACAGACCAATGACGCAACCTTTCCACTTAGCAATCCCAGTTCAAAATTTAGAAATCTGTAGGACTTTTTATAGAGATACTTTACGATGTAAAGAAGGCCGAAATGATACTCACTGGGTAGACTTTAATTTTTTTGGACACCAATTGGTCATTCATCAAAAAGAGGATTTTATACCTCAACAAATTTCTAATTCAGTAGACGGACACGAAGTTCCTGTTCCTCATTTTGGAGTCGTTTTAACTTGGGAAGATTGGCATTCTTTATCAGAAAGATTAAAGAAAATAAACACCAAATTTGTCATAGAACCCACCATACGATTTAAGGGGAAAGTTGGAGAGCAAGCTACCATGTTTTTGAATGACCCTGAAAACAACGCATTAGAATTTAAAGCCTTCAAAGAAATAAATCAATTATTTGCAAAATAATGCAGCTTTTAGAAACTCATATAGCTGAGGAACAAAAAAAACCTATTCGATTTCAAGAGTACGGAGTTGGTATTTTTAAAACAATTACCACAAAATCTGGTATTAAAAAAGGGATTAAAAAAAAAATTATTTTTATCGATGGAGCACTTGCGACTACCTCAAAATATATTTTTGGAGGTGAAAAAATTGAGCTTTTTAATGTAGACAACCAACCTGGTATAAAAGAGTTAAAACTAAATTTAAAAATTTTATTTGAAGACGACTATTTAGCGATCATATTCAAACCAGTTGGGATTTTAGTTAGTGGAAACAAACTTGTGACCATTGCGAATGGACTGACTCATAATCTAAAAAAAAGCAAGCAACCTGATGCAGTAAAACCACAACCTATTCACAGATTAGATTACCCAACAAGTGGAGTGCTTTTGATTGGAAAAACAAGTTCTGCTATACGTAATTTGAGTCAATTATTTGAAAAAAAAGAAATTCAGAAAACATATATTGCAATCAGCGTTGGAAGAATGGAAAAAACTGGAGAAATAAAAGATCTAATTGATGAAAAAGAGGCCTTCACTGCATTTAAGGTTCTAAGGACGGTTACTTCAGAACGATTTGAGTTTTTAAATTTAGTAAAACTAAAACCAACAACAGGAAGAAAACATCAATTAAGAAGACATTTATATTCAATAGGCAATCCTGTTTTAGGAGATAAAGAGTACTTTTTAGATCATAAAATTTTAAATGGAAAGGGATTGTATTTACACGCTTCTTCTCTAGAATTCATTCACCCATTTACAGAAGAAAAATTATTGGTCACCGAGGAACTTCCTAAAAAATTCAAAACTATTTTTTTAGATTTTTAAACAACTAAAATCACCTAGAATAAATTAACTTCTACAAAAAAATTCAATTTCAATAAAATTACACCCCGAAAACAGGCATTCAAAGAAACAATATCAATAATTATAAAGCGAACTTATCGTTTCTTTTTGTTAAAAATGATATTTTAGCTTATTAATATTTTTTCATGAAAATCATTTTCAAAATACTAGGAAGTATTACAGTGCTTTTATTTCTATTTATTGGTGTCTATTTCGTCATAACTAATGAACCCATACCCAAGGGAAAACGAGGTAAGGAAGCTGATGATTTGGCTCTAAAAATGCTAAGTGCATTAAATAATGATGCTTTCAAAAACACCGAAGTACTAGAATGGAGTTTCAGAGGAAAACATTTTTATAAATGGCATAAGAAACAAAACATTGTTACCGTTTCTTGGAAAGATAACAAAGTCGTTTTACACACCAGTCAGTCAAAAAAATCAGAAGTCTCTATTGGAGGTAGAAAAACAGAAAATATAGAAATCGTCAAACAAGCAAGAGATTTTTTTAATAATGATTCTTTTTGGTTAGTTGCTCCTTATAAAGTTTTTGATCTAGGTACAGAGAGACGAATTGTTAATTACAAAAACAAAGAGGCGCTTCTTATCACATATACTTCTGGCGGAACTACGCCTGGAGATTCTTATCTATGGATTTTAGACGAAAAATTCTTTCCTACTTCATACAAAATGTGGACAAGTATCATTCCTATTGGAGGGGTCTCTGCCACATGGTCTGATTGGAAAAAAACAGATTCAGGGATACTATTACCCACAAAACATATACTTTCCCTTTTTGGAATGGAAATTCTCATGGGAAGCGTAAAAGGATATAACTTATGAACTCAAAAATAATCACAAACGGAATTCTTAAAGCACTTACAATTGTTGTAGGGATCCTCTTTTTAGGATCTTTCTTATTTGCTATTCGATCTGTCATCATATATATTGTTATTGCTGGAATCTTATCTTTAGTTGCAAGACCTATCATTGTTTTTTTAAGAAAAAAGTTAAAGTTTCCAAATACAATCGCCGTGATCTTTACAATGTTTCTAATGTTAGGTATTTTAGCAGGTCTAATAGGACTATTTGTCCCTTTAGTCACAGAACAAGGAAAGAGTTTGTCTTTGCTAGAGGTTGATCAGCTTCAAAAAAACATTCAAGAAATTTTCAATCAAACAACCACTTATTTTTCATCAAAGGGAATTGATGTTATAAGCGAATTAAAAAATTTAGATTTTATTACTCAATTTAAGGAAATCCCTAATTTATTAAACGCTATTCTAGGTGCTTTGGGCTCTCTGAGTGTTGGACTATTTTCTGTATTATTCATTTCTTTCTTTTTCATGAAAGACAGTCAATTGCTTGCCAAGGGACTCTTGACTATCATCCCGAATGGAACAGAAAAAAGATTCTCAAAATCATTAGAAACTATTAACGACTTGTTGTCAAAGTATTTTATAGGACTGTTGTTCCAAATAACAATTCTCTTTATTTTATATACCCTGATTTTATTGATTTTCGGAATAGATAATGCCATTGTAATCGCTTTTTTGTGTGCATTATTGAACCTAATCCCATACATTGGACCCATGATAGGAGCTGTTATTATGTTTGTCTTATCGATGACTGGTAGTATTGGTCAAGATTTTCAATCAGAAATCGTATCAACTTCACTATGGATCCTATTTTGGTATTTTATTGCTCAATTCATTGATAATTTTTTGAGCCAGCCGCTTATTTTTTCGAAAACAACAAAATCGCATCCCTTAGAAATATTTTTAATTATTATTATCGGAGGAATTTTATTTGGGGTGGTCGGAATGATTACAGCTGTTCCTTTATATACTGCATTAAAAGTAATTTTAAAAGAATTTTTAGCGGATAATAAAATTGTAAAATCAATCACAAAAGATATTTAATAAAACTTTTGAATAAAGCAATATTACATCCAAAAGTTCAGCAATTTATTGCTGAACATTTAAAATCTGATATCACAAAATTGATATTAACAGGGAGTCCTTTTGAAGAGGTCTCTGTTCAGGAATTAGCAAGTCAAATTATTTCAAAACTAAAATCTGAACACAAAATACCTTCCTGGTTTACTAATAAAGACATTTACTATCCTCCAAAAATAAATATTGAACAAACCTCCTCAGAAATTACTGCAAACTACAAATCTAAATTAATAGAAGGAGAGACCATTATTGATCTTACTGGAGGATTTGGTGTAGATTGTTTTTATTTTTCGAAACAATTTAAAAAAGTCATTCATTGCGAAATAAATGAAGTTTTATCGACACTGGTAAAACACAATTACGAACAACTAAAAATAAAAAATATTCAAACTTTTTCGGGTGATGGAATAGAATACCTGAAAAAGTCAAAAGAAAAATTTGATGTTATATACATAGATCCTTCAAGAAGAAATGAAACAAAAGGAAAAGTTTTTTTATTACAAGACTGCATTCCTAATGTTCCTGAAAATATGGATTTTTTATTTACAAAAACCAGTCAAATATTAATTAAAAATTCTCCTATTTTAGATATTACAAGCGCTATTAATGAATTGAAATTTGTAAAAGAAATTCATGTTGTAGCAACCAATAACGAGGTAAAAGAATTGCTGTTTTTGTTAGAAAAGGACTATCACAAATCGATTACAATTACAACAGTCAATAGAAGTAAAAAAGAGCTTCAGTTGTTTAATTTTAAATACAAAGAAAAAGCAGTTTCGACATATTCTAAACCCCTCACCTATTTATATGAACCAAACTCAGCCATCTTAAAATCTGGTGGCTTCCATCAAATTAGCAATCAATTAAATATTTTTAAAATTCAGGAACATTCACATCTATATACTTCAAATCAACTCATTAAGTTCCCAGGAAGAGTCTTCAAAATTGAACAAACGTTGCTTTATCAAAAAAAGAAAATTAAAAATTTGCTAAAAAATAACAAAGCAAATATTACCATTAGAAATTTTCCGAAAACTGTTGATCAAATTCGAAAAGAAACAAAAATTAAAGAAGGAGGTGATTCTTATTTATTTTTCACGAAACTCACTACTGAGGAACTCGTTGTCATCGTTTGTAAAAAACAGCAACGCTAGAGAGAAAGACGCACTTTCTATATACCTATGCAGACTTAAAATTGCTTTCTATATATTCTAATACAACATCAATTTCTTGTTTTGTAGTGTATTTAGAAAATGAAAATCTGATCGAGGTTTTATCAGCATCTGAAGTATTTAAAATTTCAGACAATACATGTGATCCGTTGGCACTTCCACTTTGACAAGCACTTCCTCCAGATACAGCAATTCCTGCCATGTCTAAACTGAATAAAAGCAGGTCATTTTTAAATGGAAAACGCACATTTAAAATCGCATAGCTACTCTTGTGCATATTAGAAGAATGTCCGTTAAATTGAATGTCTTCTGAAATTTTATTCAATTCAGTTATAAAATATTTTTTAATGGTTTTTATATGATCTGTATCTTTTTCTAAATTGGTGAGAGCAACTTCTAATGCTTTTTCCATCCCTAGAATAGAATGAACATTTTCGGTACTAGATCTTGCTCCTTTTTCTTGATCACCTCCGTGTAACATTGGTGAAATACCAAATCCTTTTTTAAAATACGCAAAACCAACTCCCTTAGGTCCATGAAATTTATGAGCACTCGCTACTAAAAAATCAATTGAGGTCTTTTGCAAATCAATAGGGTAATGACCAATCGTTTGCACTGTATCTGAATGAAACAATGCGTTGGTACGCTTGCAAATCTGAGAAACTTTCTCGACCTCTAAAATAGTACCAATTTCATTATTAATGTGCATTAAACTCACCAATGTTTTGGTGTTTGAAATAGAAATCAATTCTTCTAAATGACTTAAATTAACACCTCCAAATTCATCTACATCTACATAATCTACAGTTACCTTATCTGTGTTTTCTAGATGAGTACACATATGTAAAACAGCATGATGTTCTATTTTAGAAGTTACGATTCTTCTGACTCCTAGATTAAAAACAGCATTGTGAATGATTAGATTATCAGCCTCGGTTCCTCCTGCAGTGAAAATAATTTCACTCGAAGAAACATGTAAATGCTTTGCGATCTCTTTTCTAGCACTCTCAACCGCTGTTTTTGCCTTTCTCCCATATTGATGAATTGAGGAAGGATTTCCATAGTTATTCTTCATTGAAGAATGGACGACTTCTATCACTTGATCGTCAATTTGTGTTGTTGCTGCGTTATCTAAATAAACCGTTTTCATAAAACAAAAATACAATTAATTAGAATTCTGAAAAACATAAACTTCAGTTGCTCCTAAACCATATTTTTTATACGAAGCATCATAAAATTTTATTGGATATTTTTTTAATAATCTTTGAAGTTCAGATTTCAAAACTCCTTCTCCTACTCCATGTATAAAAACAATCTTGGATATTTTTTTTGAAATAGCATATTCAATTTTATTTTTAGCGGTATCCAATTGAAGATTCAGCATATCGTAGTTATCCATATTTTTTGTGGATTTTGTAAGCTTGTTGATATGTAAATCTACCTCTAAAATTACTTCATTTTTATGTTTTTTAAAAGCTGTTTTAGTTGAAGTTGCCTGAGCAATTTTATCTTTTAATAAAGGATTATTAATGTCCGTGAATTTTGACAACTCATGTTGGTCAACTTCAATCTTTACTATTTCTGGAGCCTTGAATTTAAAAACCATTCCATCAGTAGTTTCAACCAAAATTTCATCACCTATAATATTGATGACTCTACCGTTTAAAGCATCATCTAAAACCGCTACTTTATTTCCAATTTCAAAACCCTTTGTTAACATTAAATTAATTTGTTTTAATAGATGAACATCTTATCTTTGTTACAAAAATAACAAGATGATTATGACTTCAGCTATTTCTACTGAAAATTTCTTTACAAACGCACACAAAAACACCATTTTAAGTGATGATAGAAAAAAATTATTACTTAAAATATCACAAGAAGTGTTCAAAGAATACACGAAAGATGGAATCGTTAATTTAAATTTCATTTGCACTCACAATTCGAGGAGAAGTCAATTAGGGCAGGTATGGGGCTTTTATGCAGCAGCATACTTTAACTTAAATATTCACAGTTATTCTGGGGGAACTGAGGTTACTGCATTTTTCCGAAATACAGTAAAGACATTGCAAAGCGTTGGCTTTACTTTTGATTTACAAAATTCATCTCATCAGAATCCTAGATATATCATTTCTTTTGAAGGAACCTCTAAATCTATTCTAGGTTTTTCAAAAAGATTTTATGATCAAGAAAATAAAAAACCCTTTATAGCAATTACAACTTGTAATAATGCAGATACAAACTGCCCTTTAATACCGGAAGCTACACTGAGGTTTCATTTACCGTTTGTTGATCCAAAATCTTCCGACGATACAAGTTTGCAAGAGGAAACTTATCTAAAAACAAATCAGCAAATCGCAGCAGAAATTTATTATATTTTCTCTAAAATAAAGGATAGCTTGGTTTAAATTTCTAATTTTTTATCATAAGGAATACGATCTAAAATGTGATTAATCACGTTGACACGAGCATCAGTTTTTCTATTCGCTCTTATGATTTTCCAGGGAGAAATTTTTGTATTTGTTTTTTGAAACATCGCATTTTTATATTCTGTATAATCCTCCCAAAGATCTTGTGCCTTTTCATCTAGTTTGTTCATTTTCCATTGCTTCAATGGATCACTTTTTATATCTGCAAAACGTTTCGACTGTTCTTTTTTGGATATGGACATGTAGATTTTTACCAAATGAATTCCAGATTCTAAAATCATTCTTTCGAAATCATTTACTTGATTCATGAAAACCTCGTATTCTTTTTGAGTACAAAATTCATTAACGGGTTCAATTACCGCTCTATTGTACCAACTTCTATCAAAAAAAACAATTTCACCAGCTTTTGGAAGTTGTTCTATATATCTCTGAAAATACCACTGAGATTGTTGATCTTTTGATGGTTTTGACAGCGCTACTATTCTCATGTAACGTGGATTAATTCGCTCTGTTAATCTTCTGATGGCTCCTCCTTTACCCGCTGCGTCCCTACCTTCAAAAATAACAATGATACGTTCTTCTTTATTAATTGCCCAAGTTTGAAGTCTAATGAGTTCTACTTGAAGTTTTTTTAATTTTTTTTGATAATCTACATATCTAATTGCCCTGTCTAAATTCAAGGGTTTTTTAGATAAAAGAGATAATAGTCCTATTTTAGAATTGAGTTTTTTTAAATTTTTAGATGCTATTTCTATCATACGTTTAATCGATTTGAGTATTGGATCTATAGTATCGCATTACATAATTTGGATCAGGATTTAAAACTGTAGTTGCAGCCTCTTTTCCTTCATAATCAAATTGGGATAATACATATCTGATTGCTTCTAATCTTGCTACTTTTTTTTCATTTGTTTTTATCACCATCCAAGGACTGTATGAAGTATGCGTCTTGGAAAACATTTTTTCTTTGTAATGGGTATAGCGATCCCAAAGAGTTTGCCCTTGTTTGTCTACAGGACTAAATTTCCAACGTTTCAACGGATTTTCTTTTCTTGCTTCAAAACGTTTTAATTGTTCATCTTTTGTGATTGAAAGCCAAAATTTTATAATGACAACTCCATCTTCATACATCATATGCTCAAACTCAGGAACCTGTAATAAAAAATCTTTGTATTGATGCTCGGAACAAAACCCCATAACAGGTTCTACAACAGCTCTATTATACCAACTTCTATCAAAAAAAACAATCTCCCCGGGATTGGGTAACTCTTTAATATATCGTTGAAAATACCACTGCCCTTTTTGAGTTTCTGTAGGTTTATTTAATGCTACTAATCTACTAGATCTGGGATTTAAATGCTCCATAAACCTACGAATATTTCCGCCTTTACCAGCAGCATCCCTTCCTTCAAAAATAATAGCAACCCGTTTATTGTTTTTCAATATCCATCGTTGCAATTTAACCAACTCTATTTGAAGTAATCTTAATTCGTTGTTATATACAATTGTTTTTTCAACCTTCTTATAATGCTTATTTTTATCTCCAATAAATGCCAGTAACTCAGCATTATTTTTTGCTCTTTCAAAATCCTCTGAACTCAATCCTTCTTTATTCTTCATTCTTTCTTTTACTAGCTCTAAAAATAGCTACTTTTTTTTAGAAATCCATAAAAAAAGAGCATTTTAAATATGTGTTTTTTATATTTGTTAGCCATGAAAAAAAATATTCAAATTCTGATATTGCTTATTTCTACCACTGGAATATCTCAAGAAAAATTTTCTCGAGAAATAAGCTTTATAACAGATAATGATTTATTTATTTCCTCATATCAAGACAGGTATTATTCAAGTGGTTTTTTTTTAGCATATAAATATCTTTCTAAAAGAAAAAGTAACTCTTTAGAAAAACGTATTTTTAAATGGGAATTAGGCCATAAAATGTTCACTCCCTATAAATCTACTATCAATAATGTGATAGATCATGACAGGCCTTTTGCAGGATACTTTTATGGAAGCTTTGGTATTGACAGGGTTTATAAAAAAAACCAACTATTAAATACTTCATTACAAATTGGCGTAATAGGCCCAAATTCTTTTGCAAGAGAAATACAGCAATTCATTCACGATGTTTATGATTTTAGAAAAGCTATTGGCTGGAAATATCAAATAAAAAATGCACTTGCGTTAAATTTTAGTTTTAATTATTTAAAAACCATTTTAAAAACTAAAAAAAACCATGTAGATGTCACTTGGGTTAATCATCTTAATTTTGGTTCTATTTTCACCAATACGGCTTCTGGAGTATATACTAGAATTGGTATAAAACCCTTACAAAAATTAACAAACACCATTGCCTTCAATACCAATTTAAATAATGACCAAAACAATTATTTTAGGGAGGTTGAATCCTTCATCTACATAAAACCGATGATTTCTTATGTTTTTTTTGACGCAACCTTGCAAGGAAGTTTTCTAAACAAAAAAAGCCCCGTAACGAAAGAAATTGTTCCACTTGTCTTCAACACTGAAATTGGACTGCGTTTTACGATTAACCGCTTAAATTTTGGATATGCTTTTATTTACAATACTAATAAATCTAAAGAATTAAGATATTCTAATGGGCACAAGTATGGACGTGTCACCTTCAACTATTTACTGCATTAATCAATAAAAAAGTCATCTTTAAAACCAATTAAATACAATTTTTCCTGGGCTCTGGTCAATGCGGTGTACAACCATCTATAATATTCTTTAGAAACCCCGTCAGGTAAATAGGGTTGTTCTATAAATACGGTTTTCCATTGTCCTCCTTGAGATTTATGGCAGGTCATAGAATATGAAAACTTTACTTGTAAGGCGTTAAAAAATACATTTTTTTTGATCGCAATAAACTGCTTATATTTTGATTTTTCATGCGCATAATCTTCCTTTACAGCCTGATATAACTTATTTGACTCTTCATAGGTTAACGAGGGAGATTCGCTAGATAAAGTATCTAATAATAAGACTGTTTCGAAAGGTTGCATGTTGGGGTAATCAATCATTCTAACCTCTACTTCCGCAAACTTAAAACCGTATAATTCTTTTATTGAAAATATCTTTAACACTTCACAAATATCTCCGTTTGCTATAAATCCTGCAGTGGAATTTTCTGGTAACCAAAAATAATTATTTTTTACAACCATGATAAAATCTCCTGCGGAAATTTCGTTTTCTTGCCCACGAATTTTCATTCGAATTTGTTGGTTATATTGATTCGCTCTTTTATTAGAGCGAACAATAAAAGCAGTATCTTCTACACCCTGAGTATCATAAGCGGTAACCAAAGCATCTTCAATATCATAGCCATCTTCGAGCCTAATTACATCAGGAAAATCGATGTCAAATTGAAAATTAGTTGCATCATTTTGAATCATCAATCTCAATAAGGTTGCATTCGCAAGTATACCAGAAGTTTCGTGTTGACGCATCACCTCGTCCAACTCAATTTGAGTAACATTTTTATGATAATCATATAGTAAGGTGGCTTCCTCCAAAGCAGGACTCACAGATAATTTTACTGGTGGAAGCTGCGCCGTATCTCCAATAAATATCAATTTACATTGATGACCAGAGTATACGTATGAAATTAAATCATCTAACAAAGAGCCAGATTCAAATAATTTTTGATGTTGTCTGGAGTCAGGAATCATGGAAGCCTCGTCAACAATGAAAATAGTATTTCTATGTTTATTGGGCTGTAAAACAAAATCGACCGAACCGTTCGATTGTTTTTTGGGAAAATATATTTTTTTATGAATGGTAAATGCGGGTCTTTTCGAATACACAGAAATTACTTTCGCAGCCCTTCCTGTGGGAGCTAATAAAACCGATTTCCTCCCTGTCAAATTCAAACTATTTACAAAAGCACCAATGGAGGTTGTTTTTCCTGTTCCTGCATACCCTTTTAATAAAAACAAATTGTCTTTATCAATACTAAAAGTAAATTCACTCAACAATTGCAACAGTTTACGCTGTTTTGATGTTGGTGAATATTGAAATTTTTTAAGCAATACTGAATAAAATTCGGCGGTATTTTTTATCATAAAAAAATTAATATAACAAAGATACATCGAATTATAAATAAAAATTTTTATCATTGAAAAAAAATTGTAGATTTGCCTTAACTCTATTAAAAAAATACAAAAAAATGGGATTATTAGGAATAATTTTAGCAGCAGTATTAGTTGCAGTTCTTTTAGCTATTGCAGTAGTTAAATATTTACCCTTAAAACTAAGATGGATTGCTTCTTCTTTACTTTTGATTTCAACTATATTTTTAGTTTTTAAAATATACAATGGAATTATGGAGCCTATTAATTTCAACAAGAAAAAAATTATAAAATATTCGAAAGTTGTTGAACGTCTGAAAATTATCAGAGATGCAGAAGTAAAACACTTTGAGGTAACCGGTAAATATACAAATGACAAAGCGGGTTTAATTCAATTTATTGATTCTGCGCAATTGGCATTAACTGAAACAAAAGACACCATTATAAAGGTGAACAAAGGTGGAGGTATTATTGATGATGTAACTAAAAAAAGAAAAGATACCATCGGTTATGAACCTGTTTTAAAGTACTTTGAAGGAAGAGACTTTAAAAATATGTTTATAGTACCAGGGATAGAAGGCAAAGAGTTTGATATAGAAATTGGTACCGTAGAGAAAGTTCAAGGACTGTTAGTACCTACATTTTATGCAAAAACTGAAAAGAGAGATCTTTTAAAAGGAATGAATGAATCTCTAATTAAGCAAGAATTAGAAGCAAATGCTACAGATCAAATTAAAGGAGAATATGTCTCTGTTGGTTCATTAGATGAAGTTTCTACAGGTGGTAATTGGCCTCCTTCTTATGATAAACAGCAACGTGACAAAAATTAATAGTTCTATTAATTTAGAAAATACAAAAGACACAAAGTTATCCATCCAATTTAATTTGGATGGATTTTCTTTTTGCATATCTGATAATTCAACCGGAGAGATACTTTACTTTTTTAAGAATTTGTTTGAAGATAAACAAACAACTCCAGAAAATTTAATGCAAAAAGTAGACGCAATATTTAAAAAAGATCCCTTTTTACAAAAAGATTTCTCTAGCGTATTAGTCGTTCATGAGAACAACTTATCCACACTCGTTCCAAATAAGTACTTTTCTGAAGACAAACTATTAGAATATCTTAATTTTAATATAAAAACTCTTGCTACGGACTATATTGCCTTTGATGATGTACAAAAAATAAATGCAAAAAACGTGTATGTTCCCTACATACCGATCAATAATTATCTTTTTCAAAATTTTGGAGCATTTGAATACAAACACCATACTACAATATTTATTGAAAAATTACTTTCTTTGAGTAGTTCCGAAGAAAAAAAAGTTTATGTAAATGTATCTTCAAAAAGTTTTGATGTTGTAGTCATACAAAATAAGAAATTGCAATTTTCAAACTCTTTTGATTTTGAAACTAAGGAAGACTTTATCTATTATATCTTGTTTACATTTGAACAATTGAATCTAGATGTTGAAAAAGTGAAATTATACTTTACCGGAGATATAGAATTAGAATCTGAAATTTATAATAGCACTTATCAATACATTAGAAATGTCTTCTTTTTGGAGAGCAATAATTCAATTTTTAATACAATACGTTATTCTAAGCACTCCAATTATATACTTTTAGGATCATGAGGATCATTTCTGGAAAACACAAAAGCAGGCGTTTAAAAGCTCCTAAAAACCTACCTGTTCGTCCAACAACAGACATGGCCAAAGAGTCACTATTTAATATTTTAAATAACACCTATTATTTTGATAATATATCGGTAATAGATTTATTTTCTGGAACAGGAAATATCAGTTATGAATTTGCCTCAAGAGGAACAAAAACAATTTATGCAGTTGATGCTCATTTTGGATGTATCAAATTCATTTCTAGTATAGCAGAAAAGTTAGAGTTACCTATCAACACACTTAAAAGTGATGTATATACTTTTTTAGAAAAGACATCATTACAATCTGATGTAATATTTGCAGATCCTCCTTATGATTTCGAAACAGCACAATTTTTAAAAATTGTAGATTTAGTTTTCACAAATAAAATACTCAATGAAGATGGGGTTTTAATCGTTGAACATTCTAAACACACTGACTTATCAAAACACAAAAACCATCGTTATGATAAACGCTATGGGGGAAATGTCTTTAGTTTTTTTGAAAACTAACATATTTTAAATTAGCATACAAATTGAAAACATCGATGCGTATGATGAAGAAAAGTTACCAACCAAAAAGACTTTAAATTACATGGAAAAAATCACTAGAAGAGTGATTTTATAATATCTGATACTGTAATTCCTTCAGCCTCTGCTTTGTAATTTTTTACGATTCTATGAGATAAAATTGGAATTGCAACTGCTCGTACATCTTCTATATCAGGAGAAAACTTTCCATTAACAACAGCGTGAGCTTTCGCAGCCAAAATTAAGTTTTGTGAGGCTCTCGGGCCTGCCCCCCAGTCTAAATAAGAGATCACTAACTTTGTTGCTTCTTTAGATTTTGGTCTTGTTTTCCCTACCAAGGCAACAGCATATTCAATGACATTATCTGCAACTGGAATTTTACGGATTAGCTTTTGAGCTTCTAGAATATCTTGAGCAGAAAACAACGAATTTATAGTTTGGATTTTATTACTTGTAGTGCTTTTTACCACTGCTACCTCTTCTTCAAAAGAGGGATATTCCAAGTGAATTGAAAACATAAATCGATCTAACTGAGCTTCTGGCAATGGATAGGTTCCTTCTTGCTCAATAGGGTTTTGGGTAGCCAATACGAAAAAAGGCAATTCTAATTTATAATGATTTCCTGAAACAGTTACAGACCGCTCTTGCATGGCTTCCAACAATGCTGCTTGTGTTTTTGGTGGAGTTCTATTAATCTCATCAGCAAGTATGATATTAGAGAAAATTGGGCCTTTAATAAATGTAAATTGTCTGTTTTCATCTAAAATCTCACTCCCTAAAATATCTGAAGGCATTAAATCGGGAGTAAATTGTATTCTTTTAAAATTCAATCCTAGCGCCTCTGAAACAGTGTTTACTAGTAATGTCTTAGCCAAACCTGGAACACCAATCAACAAAGAATGTCCCCCGCAAAGAATGGACAACAAGGTAAAGTTAACAGCTTCTTGCTGACCAACGATAACCTTATGTATTTCTTCTTTTAAGGTATTTAATTTTTCTACTAAATGGTTTACTTCTGTAACATCAGACATTATCTATTGACTTCTTTTTTCCAATTCTTCTCAAATGAACACTTATTATGGGCTGTCCCTATTTTTATATAAGTATCCTTTATTTTTTCTTTGGACCATTTAGTAATGGTTTCTTCTTTCTTTTTTTGAAGAGCTAATTGTTGAATCTTTTCGTAATCATTAATGATATTGGCAATATGAGTATCCGTTCTGTCTCTCATTAAGATAAACTTGTACATTTTACTTCCAGATCTTTCTTCATCGTAAAATGGTTCTGTCATTTCACCTTTTTTAAGATCACTAACTCTTGCATAGAAGGCTGGATCCATTCTTGTTAAATCAAACGTTGATTCACCAGTAGATGGGTTTATAATAAGACCTCCGTTGTTCTTTGTATCCTTATCAGTTGAATATTTCTTTACAGCTTCCTCAAAAGACAACTTTCCCTCTCTAATTTCTAAAATAATTCTTTCAGCTTCTCCTTTAATATCATTCAACTTCTCTTGAGGGATATTCAATTGCAACAAAATATGAGACGCAACTCTAGTATTCCCTTTGATCGCATTTAATTGCACAATATGGTAACCAAACTCTGATTTGAATGGCTTTGATACTTGGCCAACATCTAAGGTGAACGCCATTTCTTTAAATTCTTTTATAAAACCAGATTCTTTTGTTACAGAATACTCCCCACCATTTTGAGTAACTCCTGGATCTTCAGAATTAATAATTGCTTTCATTTTAAAATTTGATCCTTCTTCAATTTGTTTCTTAATTTCAGTAAGTTTTGAAATCACTCTTTCTGTTTCTTCTTCTGAAGGTATTGCTCTGATAACTATTTGGGCTAATTCTATTTCTGCAGGAAACTCTGGAAGCTCCTCTTTCTCTTTCAATCCGTTATAATATATACGAACCTCTTCAGGAGTAACATCTATTTTCTCAGTAATTTTTTGTTGCTCTTTTTCTATTAAGATATTTTCTTTTTGGACTGAAGTTAATTCCTTCTTTAAGTCATCTAAATCATTAAATCCATATGATTTAATCACTTTCTCAATAGAACCATACTGTTGTGTGAAAAACTGTATACTTCTATCTACTCTAGATGAGATTTCTTCATCAATTACAACAACACTATCAATCACCGCATGATGAGCCATTAATTTTTGCTGCATTAATTCCTCTAGCATTTCGCAATCTGAAATTTTTATTTTCCCTTCGCTTCTTATTTCGATCTCTTGCTTGAACTTATCAATATCAGAGTCTAAAACAATGTTTTTTCCAATAACAACAGCTACTCCATCAATTTTTAAATTTTGAGCAGCAGTTTGCAACCCAATAAAACAAATTAGAAAAGCACTCAATGAAAATTTAATATATTTTGAAATTATTGTTTTGTATGGCATCTTTTATGATTGTTTTTTCTATTTTTCTGATTAATTGAATCTTACGATTATGTAAAATCATTTGTTCTATCGTTGGGCTTACATAACTTAAAGGAGCTATCGAGTTTCGTTTTAAAACATCTTTTACAGTCACCAAATATAAACCTATTGAATCTTGCTTTTGAATGAATTTTGTTTTTTTTAACAATTTCTCTTTTGAAAAAGGAAGTTTTAACAAAACATTATCTAATTCTCTCCAAATTGAATCATTAAACTGATGAAACTTAAAGCTTAACTCTTGCTTTTCTAACTCATCTAAATCAAAAATATCATCTGATTTAAAAAGTGCTAAAATTTTATTTTTATCCTTAATATTAGTATCTATGTGTAAGAATTTTATTTTAATTAATTCTTTATTTAGTTTAAAATTTTCTTTGTTGGAGGAATAAAATTCATTCAACTCTTCTTCAGAAATAACCGTATCCAATTTTTGCTTGACAAGTTGTTCTTTATAATTATTTATCAATAAACTCTCCTTATAACCTTTCACCAAATCATTTATTTGACTCATGGTTTGCGACGAACTATTGTTTTTAGCTTTTTCAAGCAATAACTTATTAATTGCCCAGTCTTGAATATAACTTTTAGCTAAAACTTGACTATCTATTTTATGAATGTTTTTAGGTAAAACATCTATAAAATCAGTTTTGAAAAGTTTTTCTGTATTTACAATTGCTACAATTTCTTTTGTTGAAGGTTCCTTTTTATGGATCTTAAATAAATCACAAGAAAGAAATAAGCAAAAACAACATACAATAGCTATATATCTCATTACTTTGCTTTATAATATTTGATCAATTTTTTTAATTGTCTTTTACGAATTGTAACTTTATACTTGTTTCTTAAAGTTGCGATCCAATTGTTCTCCAAAAATTTTTGGTAATCATTAATTACTTGGCCTTTATTGTTTTTAAAATCTTCTTTATTATAAGCTACTAAATTAGACTTAAAATATTCTTTTAAACCAAGTGTATCCTTTGATGACTTGGTCCAAATTTTTTCTTGCATCAGCTCAAAAAGCAATAGCCCTTCTTGATACTCTTTAAGAATGGAAGCATATTCTGGTTCAGTATGAATTAAATTTTCCTTATAATAATTAATTATCTGATTATTTTTAAATGTTTCAAAAAGTGAAAAAACAGGCAAATCTCTTCTATTTATAATGTAACTTACGAACTCTTCTTGAGTAATGTTTTTTTCATTTATAGTAATCATTGAACCCTGAAGAGAATCTGAAGGAATCGTCCTTATATCTTTTCTATCTAAAATCATTTTTGCATTCTCTGACACAACAATAGTATATTCTTTTTTTAATTGATTTACAATTGCTTTTGAAGAGAGTTTCATTCTAGAGCTATTCATTACTTTCTTTTTTAAATCTTTTTTCATTTCTTCAAAAGATTTAACAGGGTGCTTTTTAAGTAACTTTACAATGTGCCAACCGAAATTGGTTTGAAAAGGTTCAGAAAAATCATTTACATTTTCTAAGCCAAATGCCGCATCTGAAAAAGGCTTTATCATTTTTCCAGAACCAAACCTACCTAATTTACCTCCTTTATTTTTAGAACCAGAATCACCAGAATACCTTATCGCTAAGTCTTCAAATTTCTCTTTATTCTGTAATTTAGCATAAATACTATCAATTTTTATTTTTCCGGATACAGAGGTATCTCTTATTAAAATGTGTGCCGCTTCAATCTCTCCGTCAGATTCTTTAAAATCTATGACCTTAAGGATATGATACCCATATTTAGTTCTAAAGGGCATTGTAATTTGGCCTTCTTTTGTAGAATATGCAGCAACTTCGAAAGGATATACCATTCTAAATGCTGAAAAATACCCCAAGTTTCCTGCATTCCCTTTTCTCCCCGTTCTTGGATCATTTTGAGCAGATTTATCTTCTGAAAACTGTGTCGAAATAGTCTCAAAATTTTCTCCATTCAGAATTCTATCTCTTAATTTTAATATTTTTGTGTAAGCTATTAAAGTATCTTTTGGCAGTGCCTCTTTTGGGGTTCTAATTAAAATATGTTTTGCGTTTACCTCATTTTTTGTTCTAAAATAGGCATCCTTAACCAACTGATCTATAAAGGTTGTGTCTTGAAGATAAGGAGCAGAAAGTTGATTTTTATAAGTATCTATTTCTTTTTTGTAAGAAGGCAACGTATCAAATTTCATTTCATAGGCTTCTTTAACTTTTAGCTTAAAATTGATATATAATTCTAAGTTATTCGTAACATCTTTTGCATCTTGACTATCTATTACTTCTAGATTTTTTTCATAGACTCTTTTAAATTCTGAAACTGAAATCTTCTCACCATCGATAGTGAGTATAGTTGCATCTTTATTCTGAGAGAATAAAGAGGTTGTTAAACTTATAGCGATTGTTAAAATTATTTTTCTCATGTGCAATTATTTATAATGAAATTATTCCTTTTATTTTTTCTGCTTTTTTATAAAATGAAATTACTAAATCAGAATTCTCTACACTTAATACGATAGAAACACTTATATATTTTCCTGTTTTAGATTTTTTTTTAGTAATAACAGCCCCAAAGTTATCAAATATCGTTTCAACTTCTTGAACTTGACTTGAATCTGTAGGTACAATAAACTTGTACATATAGTCAGATGGAAACGAAGTTGTGTCATCTAATTGTGCTTTTAATTTAGTGTAAAAATTTTTATTATCACTCATAAAATAGACGCGTTTAATAGATTAATTACAAATAACCTTTGACAAAATTACATTAAAAATTAGTTTTATAAAGGGAATAAATTATTTTTGTGAGATGCAGCAAAAAATCCTATTAATTGGCGGACCAGGAACTGGAAAAACTTCTGTTTTAAATGAATTTAAAATTCTAAAATATGAATGCTTCTCGGAAGTTTCCAGAGAGATCATTTTAAATGCAAAAGAAAACGGGATCGATCAGTTGTTTACAAGCAAACCATTACTCTTCAGTGAGCTGGTTTTAGAAGGGAGAGTGAAGCAATATGTAAAAGCTATGAAATCGAACGCTGAAATTATTTTCTTTGACAGAGGAATTCCCGATATTCATGCATATTTAGATTATTTTAAAACTAAATATCCACCTATTTTTAAAGAAAAAAGTACGCAATATATTTACGACAAGATCTTCCACTTTTCTCCTTGGAAAGAAATTCACAAAAAAGACAATGAGCGATACGAGTCTTTTGAAGAAACTTCAAAAATTGATGTGTATTTAAAAAAAGCATATTTAGACCTAGGGTATACTCTTATTGATGTCCCTTTTGGATCCTTAAAAGAAAGAACAGAATTCATTATAAATTCGCTATCATGCGACCTATGATTGCGCCAAAAGAAATATTAAAAAAATATTGGGGATTTTCTCAATTTAGGCCTCAACAAGAGGAAATTATTTCCTCGGTTTTAAAACAAAATGATGTCATAACCCTCCTTCCTACTGGAGGTGGAAAATCTATCTGTTTTCAAATTCCTGCATTGGCAAAAGAAGGAATTTGCTTAGTAATTTCCCCTTTGATTGCGTTAATGAAAGATCAAATAGAAAATCTAGAACGAAAAGGAATTAAAGCAATCAGTATTCCCTCAGGAACAAAGCAAAACGATCTCATTACATTATTTGATAATATCAAATTTGGGGGGTATAAATTCTTATATATTTCCCCTGAAAGACTTCAATCCTATTTCATCCGACAAAAAATCAAAGAGTTGAATATTAATTTAATTGCAATAGATGAAGCGCATTGTATTTCTGAATGGGGGCATGATTTCAGACCTTCTTACAGAGGTATTAAGGAGATAAGAAGTATAAAACCCACTGTTAATTTTATCGCTTTAACTGCAACTGCAAATAAAAAAATTATTGAAGATATTTCTAAAAACCTTGATTTAAGAGTTCCTGAAATTTTTAAACAATCTTTTTTAAGAAAAAACTTAGCATATCAAGTTTTTAAAATTGAAGACAAATTACAACGAGTACTTCAAATTTTTAAAAAAACAAGAAAACCAGCTATCGTATATGTTAACTCAAGAAAAAAAACAGTACAAATTGCTGCTTTCTTAAATGCAAATAATTTAAAAAGCACCTTCTATCACGGTGGATTATCCTCCCAAGAAAAAAACAATGCTTTTGAAAATTGGATGAAAGAAACCACTCCAATTATGGTGGCTACAAATGCATTTGGAATGGGCATAGACAAAGAAAATGTTGGTGTAGTGATCCATTTAGACCTTCCGTCAAGCATCGAAAACTACGTGCAAGAAACTGGGAGAGCAGGTCGAAATAAAGAGAAATCATTTGCCGTATTATTGTTTAATGAAAATGACATTCTATTATTTGAAGATACGCTTAAAAAAAGTCTATTAACCATCAAGGAAATTAAAGAAATCCACAAAAAACTATACCAATACTTTAGAATTTCATTGGGAGAATTAAGCACCGATTCTTTTAATTTTAATTCATTAGAATTTTCAAAAAAGTACAATTTTTCTATGTTTAAAGTAGACGCAACCATTAAAATATTATCAAATAACGGTATTCTTGAAATAAACAATCAATATGATAAAAAGTCTACAATCCAGTTTATCATTCCCAGTCAAAGAATTTTAAGTTATCCAGAAAGTAATAAGAGTATTAAAAAGTTCACAAATTCAATTTTGAGAACCTATACTGGATTATTTGAAGAAGAAGTGAAAATTGATGAATTTTTAATTGCTAAAAAAAATGGAATTACCAAGAAACAAGTCGTTTCAAATTTAGACTACCTTCAAAAGGAGGGGATAATTCAATACAAGGGAGAAAAAAGCAATGTTGAACTTCTTTTTTTACTACCAAGAGAGGATGATTATACGATTAATAAATATTCTAAAGAAATACAACTAATTATTGATCAGAAGAAGAAAAAATCGAATGATTTAATTAGGTTTGTAAAGAATGATAAGATGTGTAGAAGTATGCAGGTTTTACATTATTTTGATGATTTTGAGACTCAGAAGTGTGGAGTTTGTGATATTTGCATATCAGAAAACAGAAAACCAAATAAGAACCTGTCTGCTCAAATAATTCGTCTTTTAGAAATAAAAGAACAATTATCTTCCTCAGAAATAAAGGAATATATCGCCGCTAATGAAGTAGATATTTTAATTCATTTGCGTTTATTATTAGCAGAAAATAAGATTCAAATTAATTATCAAAACAAATATCAATTAAACTTATAATATGAAAGACTTACGAATCGTTTTCATGGGAACTCCAGATTTTGCTGTAACTATTTTGAAACACCTAGTAGAACACAGTTATAAGGTTGTTGGGGTAATTACTGCGTCTGACAAACCCGCTGGAAGAGGCAGGAAATTAAATGAATCTGCTGTAAAAAAATATGCCCAATCAGTAAATTTACCATTGTTACAGCCTACAAATTTAAAAGACAAAGATTTTAATATTGAGCTCAAAAAATTAAAAGCAGATCTACAAATAGTGGTAGCATTTAGAATGTTACCAGAAATAGTTTGGCAAATGCCCCACTACGGAACTTTTAATTTACATGCTTCATTACTGCCTGCATACAGGGGAGCTGCTCCTATTCATTGGGCAATTATAAATGAAGAGACGAGAACAGGCGTCACTACATTTTTTATTGACGATAAAATTGATACCGGAGAAATTATCTTACAACAAGAAGTTGAAATCAAAAAAGACGAAACGGTCGGTACACTTCACGATAAATTGATGTTTTTAGGAGCAGATGTAGTCGCAAAAACAGTCGATTTAATTTCATCCGAAAAAGCAACAACACGAAAGCAGCCCAATTTAGAAGAAAAAGCTGCATTAAAATTAAATCCTGAAAATTGTAGAATTGATTGGACGGCTTCATTAAATAAAATAGATCATAAAATAAGAGGTTTAAATCCATTTCCCGGGGCATGGACCGTCATCAAAAATGGAGAAGAAGAAATCACATCGAAAATTTATGCGATTAGAAAGGAGACAGCAGAGCATCATTTTACAATGGGGCAGATTATAGCTACAAAAAAAGAGCTAAAAGTTGCAGTGAAAGCGGGGTTTATAATTATTGATGAAATTAAATTATCTGGTAAGAAAAAAATGGAAGCAAAAAGTTTGTTAAACGGTTACACATTTTTATCCCAAGCAAAAGTTCTTTAAAGCCAACAGAGGTAGGCATTTCACGACACCTTACCACATTTATTAACAATTTATATGCATTTATCAACAAAACAGGTGATTTTTAGTGGTCAAATTTGCGTAAATCCTTAATCCGTCTATATTTGTTAAGCTTTTAAGCGACAAAATATTTATTCAACTAATTTTTAAAATCTATTTATTATGAACAAGTCAGATTTAATCGATGCAATGGCTGCTGATGCAGGAATTTCAAAAGTAGCTGCTAAAGCAGCATTAGAGTCTTTTACAGGAAATGTAACTTCTGCTTTAAAAGGTGGCGATAAAGTTGCTTTAGTAGGATTTGGAACTTTTTCTGTTTCAAACAGAGCTGCTAGAACTGGTAGAAATCCTCAAACAGGGAAAACAATTCAGATTGCTGCAAAAAATGTAGCTAAATTTAAAGCTGGAGCTGGTTTAAGTGACGCAGTCAACTAAAATCTTTATTTAAAGTATATAAAAACTCTCTTATCTAAGAGAGTTTTTTTTTTAATAAATTTTTATTATATTTAATTATAATTCATTAAATCGATTCATTGAAACTAAATAAAGGTAAATTATTAATTGCGGAACCAGCTATTTTAAATGACAGTTCATTTAATAGAACCATTGTCCTACTAACAGAACATACCTCAAATAATACGGTTGGTTTTATTTTAAATAGACCTCTAGACTTTACGATCAATGATTTGTTACCGGATATTGATTGTCATTTTATGGTATATCAAGGAGGTCCTGTAGAACAGGATAATTTATATTTTGTCCATAAAATCCCACAATTACTACCCGACAGTTTAGAAGTCTCCGATGGAATATTTTGGGGAGGAAATTTTGAATCTTTAAAAGACTTATTAAACAACAACTTATTGGATGCCTCTGACATACGTTTTTTCCTAGGATATTCAGGTTGGGGAAAAGAACAACTAGATAAAGAAATGAATGAAAATTCTTGGTTTGTAGGAGAGCAAGATGTCAATACTATTTTTTCTATGGATGGTGAAAATCTTTGGAAAGACAAATTACTACAAAAGGGAGGAAATTATAAACTTTGGGCAAATGCTCCAAGTAATTTCAACTTAAATTAACTCCCAGCCAATTGCAATAATTTTAAATTATTTGCTATTCTAGTTCCCACTTTACTTATAAATTGTTTTTTCTTATAACTAGATATGGGCTGAACACCTATAATTGCATTGGTTATAAATACTTCATCAGCTTTTTGAATCTCAAAAGGAGAAATGGATGTTTCCTCAATCGTAAAATCATTATTTTTTAGCACAATCTCAATTACTTTAGAACGAATTATTCCTTTTATACATCCTTGGTCTAGCGCTGGAGTTTTGATAACAGTTCCTTTCACAATAAAAATATTGCCATTGGTAACCTCTACAACTCCTTTTTTTTCATTTAATAAAATACAATTATCTAAATCATTTTCTTCAGCAAAAATACTTGCCAAAGTGTTTAGCATTCTATTATTCGTTTTAACCGTTGATAAAAGCCCTGAATAGTTATAAAAATCTTTGAAAACATCTAAAGAATAGGAATCTTTAGTCTGATATAAATTTTCATATACTTGAATACTAAAATCAATTTTATTTGTTTTTGGTGTATAGAAACCTCCGTCTTTTCTAAAAATGTTTATTCGAACTCTATATGAAATTGCATTCTCTTGAACTGCAACCGTTTTTAAAATTTCATTCTCTAAAAACTCTAAAGTAAATTCCATTGGAATTTTCATACGCAACATTCGCATAGAGGACATTAGTCTAAAATAATGATCTTCCCAAAATATAACTTTGTGAGGAATCACTTTAACTGTCTCAAAAATAGCATCTCCATACTTAAAAGCTCTATTTTCAGACGTTAATTTTATAGTCTCTGGATGTTGTAACGCTCCATTAAAGTTAATCATATCTTAGAATTTAAAGTTGTAAAATTAATGATTTTTAAAAGATATAGTCATAAAAAAACCCAACAATAAATGCTGGGTTTATAAATATGTAAAGATTAGATTTATGCGCCTATAGTATGTCTTAGCTCATCAATTTGATTCTCCCATAATTGTTTAGAAGCTTCCACTTCCTCTTCATCATCGGCAAAATCAGTTATAATTAAAGAAACATCTTTTGTCAAAGCATCTACTTCAATTTTAATTTCAAAAAAACTATCATCTCCCTCACTTTCTAACCATTTAAACCGAATTCTATCATCGGATTTTTTAGTGATTAATTCTGCTTTCTCTTCTTCACCATCCCAAATAAAACTATACAACTTCCCTCTAGAATTGACCTTATCTGCAAACCATTCTTGTAAATTAGATGGAGAGGAAATATATTGATACAGCATCTGAGGCGAGGCATGAACAGGAATTTCTAATTCAAATTTTATTTTATTCATTAATTTTTTCTTTGGTCGACAATATAGGTAATAATTCTATTTAAAAAAAATTAAAAACACCTCTTGCTTGTTAGTAAAATTCAATTATATTTGCAGCCTCAAAACCTTATGGCGAGGTAGCTCAGTTGGTTAGAGCGCAGGATTCATAACCCTGAGGTCACGGGTTCAAATCCCGTTCTCGCTACTAAATCCCAAACAAATGTTTGGGATTTTTTATTTGATAAAAATTCTATAAATTGCAGTAGTGAATCCTTTTTTAAAATACCTAAGAGGAGCACGATTAGTATTCAAATTAGAACAATTTTCTACATAAATTTCTTATTAATGGACATACATATTCAAATTATTAACGAAAAAGAAATTGAAACAATCATTCCTCTTTTAACCAAATTAAACTCCAAAACACCGCTTAAAACACTCACAGAAAGAGTCTTAGAAATGTCTAAAGCCTCAAATTATGAATGTGCCGGTTTATACGTTGAGGGCGAATTAGTCGGTATTTCTGGGCTTTGGTACAGTACAAGACATTATATCGGAAAATCAGCTGAACCTGACCATGTAGTTATTGATGAAGCAGAAAGAGGTAAAGGACTTGGAAAAATATTTTTCAATTGGATTGATCATCATGTTCAAAGTAAAGGATGTGAAGCTATCGAATTAAATGCATATGTTAGCAATCCAAAGTCTCATAAATTCTATTATAATGAGGGGTATAATGTTTATGGTTTTCACTTTTTAAAAGTATTGCGGGATGACAAAAAATTTTACTAATTTTTGATACTAAAATCATTGCATAACTCAAAAATGATTCTATATTTGCAACTCTTTACCACGCGAAAGTAGCTCAGTTGGTAGAGCGTCAGCCTTCCAAGCTGAATGTCGCCAGTTCGAACCTGGTCTTTCGCTCAAAAAAAACCGAAACTTAGAAGTTTCGGTTTTTTTTATGTCAACTCTTTTTTAATCTATCTCCAAAAGTTAATAGTAAGACAATGGGAACTCCTAACAACATGACTAGTAATTTATTGGTTATAAACAAAGAGGGATGTAGTAAAAGAGTTATCAAAAACCCTCCTATTGCACCACCTAAATGAGCAGAATGACCAATAGCACCCAACTGCTTTTTCATTCCATAAATTGAATACAATAAATAACCTACACCAAAAATATAACCAGGAATAGGGATTGGAATGAAAAATAAAAACAATTCCATACCAGGGTATAAAAGTATTGATGAATATACCACACCAGAAACAGCTCCTGATGCTCCTACAGCACTATAATAAGGTTCATCTCCATGATATTTAAGAGAATACAAGCCTCCAGCAAATAAGCTCCCAAAATAAATGATTATAAAAAAGGAAGCCCCTAAGAAACCCTCAACAATATTTCCAAAAAGATACAGAGCATACATGTTAAACCCCAAATGCATCCAGTCAGCATGTAAAAAACCAGAAGAAAGAAGTCTTATTTTTTCTCCAGAGACAATACTACCAATCTGAAACTTATATTTATTGAAGAAAGAGTGTTCTTTGAAACCTTTCATGGAAAATAAAACGTTGGCAATTATAATTACAAGAACTGCTTGATTCATAGTATTCATCATAGGACAAACATAGTAAAAACGGCGAACTATTTCTATTCCATTTTAAATTAAAACACGATATTTGCCAAAAACCAAACAGTATTTATGAACTTTATTGTTTTTGCAATTGCTTATCCATTAATTTGGGTTCTTTCGAGATTACCAATGAGAATTTTATACATAAAATCTGATTTTATATATCTTTTCATGTTTTATATAATTGGGTATAGGAAAAAAGTTGTTTTAGAGAATTTAAAACTCTCTTTTCCAGAAAAATCTGATGCAGAATTGAGAACTATTTCTAAGAAATTTTTTAAACATTTCATAGATCTAATTATGGAAAGTGTGAAAGCCTTCTCTATTTCTAAAAAACAAATTTCAAAACGGTACACCTACAAAAATCCAGAATTGGTGAATGCTTTTGCAGAAGATGGGAAAAATATTGCCTTGGTTGGAGCACATCAAGCGAATTGGGAATGGTCTTTTAGCCTACCCATGGTTCTAGATATTAATATTTATGGTGCCTACACAAAATTGAATAATAAGTACTTTGAAAATTGGCTTCGAAAATCAAGAGAAAAATTTGGTGTGATTGGTTTTAAAACTTCTGATACAGTCAGAGGAATCCAAAAAAACATGAACAACAAAAAACAGGCAGCTTATATTTTACTCAGTGACCAATCTCCTCAACCTCATAAAACATATTATTGGAGAGATTTTTTTAATATAAAAGTACCTGTTCATACCGGAGCAGAGATGCTCTCTAAGAAATTTGATTTAGTAGTCATCAATTATGTCACTAGAAAAGTAAAAAGAGGGTATTATGAAACTGAATTTCAACTAATAACAGATACACCCAAAACATTCAAGGACTATCAAATTACTGATGCTTACACAAAATTAACAGAAGACAACATAAAAGTTCAACCTGAGTTGTATTTGTGGTCTCACAGACGTTTTAAGCACAGAGATAAAGTTCCAACAGAGTTTCAGTAATTTATAAAAATCAACCTATGTTGATAGTATATTTCTCTAGCGAGACTGTTTTTTTTGAAATAATCTAAATTTTCCACCCACAACAATATTGTTTTGAAAGAAGAAAAAGCTTTGAGAGGCAGATTCCAATGTGTTTAATGATGTTTTAATATCTGGCATGTGAATGTAACCTATTTTATATGCAGACTGAATATAGAAGTGTTTAAATAAAGAAATATTCAATCCTGCAATGGCAGAAACACCCCAACCAGACAAGTGATAATCATCATGTCTTTCCTTCTCTAATAAAGACGTATCTGTTTTCGGATATAAAACTCCTGCTCCAAATCCTTCAGTCAAGTTTATCTGAAAATTTTTAGAGTTTAAACCGAACCAGTGATCTATATTGTCAAACCGTTTTACTTCTATGTTCAAATAATTTAGACCATCTGTATGTTCCAATCGCAAAAAATCTTCTGTTAATTGAATATTCTGATCATTATAAATTCCATCATACTTGGGATTACCAATATTTATAGTTCCATCTATAGCAACAAACTGATCGTTATTTACAACGTATTTCATATGATCTACACCAATAGCAACAGTATAATTTTCTTTAAAAAAATACCCTATCCTAAAATTTGTTTGTGGTTTGGTAATATTTGTTATTCCAAAATATTTTTTAAAAGAGAATTTTGAGGGAGTATCACGAGCTTTTACATCAGACAAAACAAAATCATAATTTTCTCCTTTAAATCGAATGTCAGAATCAGAATAACTTGCCCAATTCCATCCCCAGTGAGCAAAGAACTTGCCTTTATTGGTAGGCTTCTTTTTTTGTTGTACACCAGTAGTCTGTTGCGCTTGCAAGAGAGAAATATTGAACAACAATAGCAGGGGTATTATATAAATAGCTTTCAAGTATCTTTGATTATTTAATGATTTGTTTAATTTCATTGATAAACCGAATCGCTAAAGTATCTGCATCTAATTGAGAAGTAGCTTCAGTATAAATTCTAATGATGGGTTCTGTATTGGATTTTCGTAAATGAATCCATTGATTTTCGAAATCAATTTTTACACCATCTATCGTATTTACTTCTTCGTTTTTATAAATAGAAGCCATTGTTTCTAAAATGGTATCGACATTAATTTCAGGAGTAAGCTGTATTTTATTTTTACTCATAAAATAGCTAGGATAGGAATCTCGCAATTCTTTACAAGAAATTTTTTTGTTCGCTAAATGGGATAAAAACAAGGCAACACCCACTAGAGAATCACGTCCATAATGTGATGCTGGATAAATGATTCCTCCATTCCCTTCTCCTCCAATTACGGTATTGGTTTCTTTCATTTTATGAACAACATTAACTTCACCAACTGCACTTGCAGTATAAATACCTCCGTGTTGCTGAGTTACATCTCTAAGTGCTCTTGATGAAGATAAATTAGAAACGGTATTTCCTCCTCCTAACTTTCCTAAAACGTAATCTGCACAGGCTACCAAAGTATATTCTTCTCCAAACATAGAACCATCTTCAGAAACCAATGCCAATCTATCTACATCTGGATCTACCACAATTCCAAAATCTGCTTTTTCTTTAATAACTAATTCAGAAATATCTGTTAAGTGCTCTTTTAATGGTTCAGGATTATGTGGAAATTGACCATTTGGTGTGCAATACAACTCAATACAAGTCACATTTAATTCTTTTAATAATGCAGGAATAAAGATCCCTCCTGTAGAGTTCACAGCATCTACTACGACTTTAAAATTGGCTTTTTTAATGGCTTCAACATCCACTAAATCCAACTTTAAGACTTCTTGAATATGTTTTTCAACATAAGAGAAATCTTGAGAGTAGGACCCTAGATCATCTACTTCAGAAAACTCAAAATCTTCATTGTCTGCTATCTCTAAAATCTGTTCTCCCTCTTCTCCATTTAAGAATTCTCCTTTCTCATTTAGAAGCTTTAAAGCGTTCCATTGTTTGGGATTATGAGAAGCAGTGATAATGATCCCTCCATCGGCATTCTCCATTGGAACTGCGACTTCTACTGTTGGTGTCGTAGACAAGCCTAAATCGATGACATCGATAGCCAAACCTACCAAAGTGTTTGCAACTAGGCTTGAAATCATGTTACCAGAAATACGAGCATCTCTTCCAATTACTATGGTTATTTTTTTCTTTCCTTTATTTCGTTGCTTTATAAAAGCTCCGAATGCAGCAGCAAACTTTACAGCATCTATTGGTGTTAAATTCTCGGCAGTTTTACCACCAATAGTTCCTCTAATACCAGATATTGATTTTATTAAAGTCATTGTTTTTATTTTTTGGCAAAGATAAATTATTTGATGATATGCTGAAACAAATTTAGCACAAGAAAAAGCCGTTACAAATTGTAACGGCTTTTTAAAATTATAAATATCTACTGTTATTTTAAGAAATTATTTCTTTTTATTTCCAGCTTCCATTTTCTTTTTAAGATCTGCAAGACCACCAATATCTCCTAAGGTAGTTTTTTCTGCTTCTGCCGCTTTCTTAACTGCTGCTTTCACATTTCTTTTTTCTTGCTCTTTAAATAAAGAGGTATGAGATACAACCACTCTTCTGTATTCTTTAGAGAATTCTAAAACTATAAATTCAATGGTGTCTCCTTTTTCCAACTTAGAACCATCTTCTTTTTCCAAGAATCTTGTTGGTGCAAAACCTTCTACTCCATCAGCAAAAGTTACAACTGCTCCTTTATCATTCTTTTCTTTGATAGTACCTTCATGCTTAGAACCGATTGTATAAGTAGCTTCATGTGCATCCCAAGGATTGTCCTGAGTTTGTTTATGACCTAAATTTAACTTTCTATTCTCTACATCTAATTCTAATACTTGAACTTCTAATTTATCACCAACAGTTACAAAGTCTGATGGGTGCTTTACTTTTTTAGTCCAAGATAAATCTGAGATATAAACTAAACCATCAATCCCTTCTTCTAATTCAACAAATACACCAAAATTTGTGTAGTTACGAACAGTACCTGTGTGCGTTGAAGAAATTGGATATTTAGTAGTAATATCAGTCCAAGGATCTGGATGTAATTGTTTGATTCCTAAAGACATTTTTCTATCTTCTCTATCTAAAGTTAAAATTTGAGCTTCAACTTTATCACCAACTTTTACGAAATCTTGGGCAGAACGTAAATGAGTTGACCAAGACATTTCTGAAACATGGATCAATCCTTCTACACCTTGTTCTACTTCAACAAATGCTCCATAATCAGCTAAAACAACCACTTCTCCTGTCACCTTATCACCAACTTTTAAATCGTTGTTTAAAGCTTCCCAAGGATGAGCTGATAATTGTTTTAACCCTAATTGGATTCTTGATTTGTTATCGTCAAAATCTAAAATTACAACATTTAATTTTTGATCTAATTCAACAACTTCATTTGGATGATTAATTCTAGACCAAGATAAATCGGTAATATGAACTAATCCATCTACACCACCTAAATCAACAAATACACCATAAGAAGTAATGTTTTTAACAATACCTTCTAGTACTTGTCCTTTTTCTAGTTGACTAATGATTTCTTTTTTCTGTAATTCAATATCTGCTTCAATAAGCGCTTTATGTGATACTACAACGTTTTTGAATTCGTGATTAATTTTCACAACTTTGAATTCCATTGTTTTCTCAACATATTGATCGTAATCTCTAATAGGTTTCACATCAATTTGAGAACCTGGTAAAAATGCCTCGATTCCGAAAACATCTACAATCATACCACCTCTAGTTCTACACTTCACAAAACCATTCACTACCTCACCAGTTTCATGAGCATTATTTACACGTTCCCATGCTTTAATTACTCTTGCTTTTTTGTGAGATAATACCAATTGACCTGAAGAATCCTCTCTTTTGTCAACTAATACTTCTACTTTATCACCTTCTGCTAAACCTTGGTTGTAACGAAATTCGTTTAAAGAAATAACTCCTTCAGATTTAGAATTGATATCGATAATTGCATCTCTATCAGTAATTCTGATTACAGTTCCTTCAATTACATCACGTTCGTTTACAAAACCAACAGTTCCTTCTAGTGCTTGTTCGAAATTTTTTAATTTCTCTTCATCTACAGCTTCAATACCTTGTTCGTATTTGTGCCAGTTAAAGTTTGCTAAAAATTCTTGTGGGTTTACAGTTTCTTGAATTGTTTCTTCAACTGTTTCTTCAACTGTTTCTTGGACTTCTGGAGCTACTACTTGCTCTTCAGTGTTTTTTGTTTCTTCAGACATTTCTGAAAATAATTTTGTATCTTATTGTTTTTCAGATTTTTAACGATAAAAACGCAAAGAGTTGTTTTTATAAATTGTTTTTTTAACTTCCTTTTTCAAATCCGTTATCGTAAAAAGGAGTGCAAATTTACAAAAATCATTTGATTTTAAAGGTTTTAGAATTAATTAATTATTCCTTTTATTCTTGATAACCAAAAAACTACCTTTGTCTTTTTAAAAACCTTTTTGGTTGATCTTAATATAAATGGATAGAAAAACAAAAGATTTCGTAGATAAGGGTATTATGCTTCCTTTAATGGAAGAATTTTACACAATTCAAGGAGAAGGTTCTCATACTGGAACTGCTGCTTATTTTATTAGAGTTGGGGGCTGTGACGTTGGGTGCCATTGGTGCGATGTGAAAGAAAGTTGGAATGCAGAATTACATCCACCAACAAAGGCAGACAGTATTGTTGAAAATGTGAAAAAATATGCAAAAACAGTTGTTATAACTGGAGGTGAACCTTTGATGTGGTCCATGGATTATATCACAGAATTACTTCGAAAAAACAATATAAAAACACATATAGAAACTTCTGGAGCCTATTCCTTTTCAGGGAAATGGGATTGGTTTTGCTTATCACCCAAGAAAACTAAACTTCCATTGACTGAGGTATATCCTCATGCAGATGAACTAAAAATGATTATTCACAACAAAAATGACTTTGAATTTGCTGAACAAGAAGCAGTTAAAGTTAGTGCGAATTGTCAGCTTTTTTTACAACCAGAATGGAGTAAAAAGGAGAAAATGACAGCAGAAATCGTTGAATATGTGATGAAAAACCCAAAATGGAAAATTTCTCTTCAAACACATAAATTCTTAAATATCCCCTAAAATTCTGACGATTATTAATTCCTTCTTACTTAAGCTACCCACTATTTTCACCAGGTTGATTTTAAAAAAATGACACTAAATCTAGCTTGAATTAGGTCTTGTCAGAAACAATGCGATCTACTAGATCACATATTTTCTCAAATTGTTCACGAATCTCCATGTTAGAATTATCAAATTCTATGGCGTTTTTAGCTTTAACCAATGGTGAATCTTCTCTGGTAGAATCTAATTTATCTCTCTCTTGCACATTAAAAAGGATATCGTCAAATTGAACGTTGTCTCCTCTTTCAGTCAACTCCTTATAGCGTCTTAATGCTCTTTTGTCTGCTGAGGCTGTCATGAATAACTTTAATTCAGCCTTTGGAAAAACAACAGTTCCAATATCTCTTCCATCCATAACGATCCCCTTATCTAACCCCATTAATTGTTGCTCTGAAACTAACTTTTTTCTAACTTCAGAAATTGCTGAAACTTTACTTACTAACTGAGAAATTTCTAAAGATCTGATCTCTTTTTCAACATTCTTGTTGTTGAGATACATTTCTGAAAAACCTAAACTTTCATTAAATTTAAAAGACAGCGATATTTGTTTAAGATTGAATATTAGTTGTTTTGTGTCCAAAAAATCGTTGCCTACAAAATTATTTTCTTTTGCAAATAAGGTAACTGCCCTATACATTGCACCAGAATCAACATATATATAATTGTATTTTTTTGCTATTAATTTAGCGATGGTACTTTTTCCAGTTGATGAAAATCCATCTATTGCAATAATAATTATTTTACTCATGTTATCGTACATTATCTAAATCTATTAATAAACTAAAAGTACTGGCATTGGTTGCCGAATGGAACTTAGAATATGCATAGTTTAATTTAAGTTTTTTCATTTTAAGACCAAATCCAAAAGAAAAACCACTAAAAGTTCTCACATTTTGTAATTTGAGTTCTGCTGCTCTTCTAAAGTTATATCCTAACCTTAAATTTATGGCTTTTTCAGGAAATAACTCCGCACCGATAACTAAATGCCTAAAAGCATTACCAATAAAATCAATATTATCATCAGTAACATTACCTTCTAAATCTGTTGTTCTATCTGAAGGATTTGCGACTGAGATATTCCATTGCTGTAAATTATTTAAGGTAAAATACCATTTTAACGGAACATGTTCTAATAAATAAGAACCACCTAAGGCTATTTTAAATGGCAGGGATTCCTTTACTCCATTAAATGTTTGTATTTGTGTTCCCAGGTTTCTTGCAACCATCGTTAGTACATAATTCTTATAAGGGTTATTATATAAAATTGCAATATCAGTAGAGATTCCAATAGAAGAAAAATTTGAAATCGTAGCATTGATAAGTCTAAAATTAGATCCAATAAAGAAATGTGTCTTTGGAATATAAATTGCATACCCAATAGAAATAGCGATATCACTTGCATTGAATTGACCTGTTTCATTTCCTTGCTCATCAGAACCAATCAACGAACCATAATTAATGTATTTGATACTTCCGTGAAGTGCGCCAAATCTTCTATTTATTTCTTTAGCATAAGAGATAGATCCAATATTTATTCCTGCTAGATACCCTGTATAGTTGGCTGAAAACTTACCCGTTAAATTCGAATTTATAACTGATGGATTCCAAATGGGCTGATTGACATCATCCAAGAGTGTCAATACTTCGCCTCCTAAAGCAACTTGTCTCGCGGAAGTAGGTAAATTTAAAAACTGGTATATTTCTTCACCCCCTACTTGCCCTTTTATGGAGGTAAAGGAGAAAAGAAAAATAAAAATATATAAATTCCTATAGGTCATAAAAAATTAAGCAAGCCATCATTAAAATACTAACGAAAATAATCTTTATTATTACACAAATCAATTCGTATAGCACAAAAAAAACCTCATATCTATGATATGAGGTTAGTTATTACTGATATTCTCA
>JABAZI010000089.1 GCA_018608545.1 Polaribacter sp. | reverse complement strand
TAGGCATGAATACCAATCATATCAATCATCAAACAGCGCTTACAATACCGAAGTTATTAAAATCAATTGATCCTAATTATACAGCGGCTCACTTTGGTAAATGGGGTATTGACGTTGATCCTTCAGTTCTTGGATATGACTACAGTGACGGGATTACGGGCAATAAAGAGGGTGGATTTAATTACAAATCATCTAAAAAGATACAATGGGGTAATACCATTACAGAGGATCCAAAGAAAATATTTAGCACCACGCAAAGTGCTATTGATTTTATTGAATCTCAAGCAAAATCTAAAACTCCCTTTTTCTTACAAGTGTCCCATTATGCAGTTCATTCAGACATTATGGCGCGAGAAGAAACACTAGAAAAATATAAAAACAAAGCAAAGGGAAAGTATCAAAAACATGAAGGATTTGCTGCAATGACAGAAGATTTAGATACCGGTGTAGGTCTATTATTAGACCGTGTTAAAGCCTTAGGTTTAGAAGGCGATACCTATATTATTTATACTTCAGACAATGGGGCTGTTCCTATAATGCCTCCGAAACGATTTTATAAGCAGGGCTCAAATTTTCCTTTAAGTAGAGGAAAATGGGATGCTATGGAAGGGGGTATACGTGTTCCTTTTGTAGTTGCTGGACCAAGAATTAAGGCAGGAATAGAATCGAAGACACCAATTACATTTTCAGATTTACTACCAACTATAGTAGAGTTAGCAGGCAATAAAAATCTCAATCAAACCAATTTAGATGGCGGAAGTTTTAAAACTCTACTAGCTAATGATGGCAAGGGTGTTGTAAAACGTTTTTCTGAAGGTCTTATATTTCATGTGCCGTACGAAAATGGAATCGCGCTGAAAAGAGCCCATTCGGCGATCATAATCGATAATTTTAAATTGATAAAATTTCATGATACAAATGAGCTTTTACTATTTAATGTAACTCAAGATTTAGAAGAAAAAAAGAATTTAGCGCTCATACTTCCTGAAAAGCTAAAGACCCTAGAAGTTGCACTAGATATGTATTTACAGGATGTTAAAGCACCTAAATGGCAGCCAGGCATCAATTGGAAAAATAAACCCATTGAAAAATTTAATTCTTACCACTAGTTAATTTAAGTTTCCCAGATAAAAAGTTAATTTATTTATACAAAGGAGCTTATATTTATTAGGTTGGTTAATTATTTTAATTGTCTGAACAATTCTTAGACTTTTTATTTTTAATCTTCCTTTATTTTTATAATCTATAATAATCTAAAATAATTTGAATATGAAAAAAATTAATGTACTTCTTCTCTTGATGGTTTTAGCCACAAATGTGTATTCTCAAAACACTAGCGAAGAACGCGCTACCAAAATAACAAACGAGATGTCTGAAGTACTCTCTTTAAACGCCGAAGAAACATCAACAGTATATGAGATTCAACTAAAACGCTTTAATGAAGTGAATACAGTTAGAAGTTCGTATGCACAAGACCCAGAAACCAAAAAGGCTGAATTAAAAAAGGTGTACAACAGACTATTTGGAAAATTAAAAAATGCACTTGACAAAAAAAAGATGCAACAATGGAGAATTTACAAAAGAAACAAATAAATTATTAACTATAAACAATTATTATGCTAAAAAAAATTACTTTATTATTTTTTGCACTTTGTACAAGTGTTATTACTGCGCAATCAATATCTATGACCGATTCAGGTTTATTTGCAACGGGAGCTAATGCAACTTGGAACACAATATTTACAGCTGCTCTGACAACTGATGGTGTTGCAACGAGTAGTCTTGCTCAAACAGTGGTAATCAATATTACAGATTTGGCTGATGGAACAACATTTCGAATATATAAAACTCTTGAGGATCCAACTAAAGCTGATTTTACTCAGAAAGGGGATTTAACAGTGGGGGAAAATACAATTACTGTCCCTGCAGTTGCATGGAATCGTAATGTTAAATTTCAGTTTTCAGGTAGTGGCTCGATTAAGTTTGATTCATTTTCACATAATGGTGTAGTTCTGTATCCTTTTCAAGAATTTGAATGCGAGGAAACCACTATTGGCGAATCAAATTTAATTGTTTCACAAGATGATGATGCTTACCCATATTATTTATCAGCTGCGGTTAAAGATGAAGGTGCTAATAAGAATACTGCTCACTCATTTGAAATGAATATTACTTGTTTGCCACCTGGGGGAGCTACTTATAGGATTTATAAGACTAATTCAGCAGGAAATGATATTAATTGTTGTGTAGCAGCCCTTACAGAAGGTGTATTCTCAAAAACTGTTGCTGCTGTGGCATGGGATAGAAACCTTAGATTCCAATTTAGTACCGCAAATATTGGCTTTTCTTCGCTATCTGTAAATGGTTCGGATGTATTAGGCTTAGAGGATGTAAACTCTTCAGTAATTAATATTCATCCAAACCCCGCAACAGACTTAATTTCTATTAGTGGAGTTGATAATATTAAATCAATAAAAGTATACTCTATTTTAGGAAGTTCAGAAAAAGAAGTTTTTAATACCAATCAAATTGATATTTCAGAACTTTCATCTGGTATTCATATAATCAAGGTTGATAACGGAACAGTTACTACCAAAAAAATAATCAAACAATAGTTAATTTATTATAAGAATTAAAGCTGATATATTAATCTTAATATATCAGCTTTTTTTTAATTTATTAAATACCATTTATGTACCCTTTTAATAAGTATATTTTCCGGATCGTATTTTTAATAGCAATCTCTTCTTACAGCCAAAATAATTCAAATAAAAAAAAGGCACCGAATATTGTATTTATTTTTTCGGATGACCATGCAACCAATGCAATATCTGCTTATGGAGGTATTTTTAAAGAATTGGCTCCAACACCAAATATAGATCGTATTGCAAATGAGGGCGCATTGCTCAAAAATGCTTTGTGTACAAATGCTATTTGTGGTCCTAGTAGAGCAGCTATATTAACCGGGAAATACAGCCATGTCAATGGATATTATAAAAATTATAAAGGAGGCGTTTTTAACAATCAACAATGGACGTTTCCTCAATCTTTAAAAGAAGCAGGGTACCAAACGGGCTTAGTAGGGAAATGGCATTTAGCATCAGAACCTATTGGTTTTGATTACTATAAATACCACATATCTCGAGGAGAACAGGGCCTGTACTGGAATCCGGTATATAATGATAATGGTATAAATAAAAAAGAAAAGGGCTATGCAACAAATTTAACCACCGACTTTGCGTTGGATTGGCTGAACTCTAGAGATACTAAAGAACCTTTTTGTTTGCTGTTACAGTTTAAAGCCCCACATCGTGAATGGGCACCAGATACTAAATATAAAAATTTATGGGAGGGTCAAGAAATGCCCTATCCATCTACTTTTAATGATACTTATGAAGGCAGAGAATTAACGGCTGGTGATACGGAGATGACCATGGATTATTTTACTAGACAAGACATGAAAATGACACCACCAGACGCTCTATCAAAAAGTGATCGAAGAAAATGGAGTCAATTTGGATTTAAACCTAATGAAATAGTAACCCCTGACGAAAATTTAAATCCACAAGAAGTCCGCGAATGGAAATATCAAAAGTATATTAAAGATTATTTAGTAACGATTCGATCCGTTGATGATAATATTGGTAGAGTATTAGCCTATTTAAAAGAGAATGGATTAGAAGAAAATACCATTGTAATTTATGCTTCAGATCAAGGGTTTTTCTTAGGAGAACACGGGTTTTTCGATAAGCGTTTTATGTATGAAGAGTCTTTGAAAATGCCGTTTGTTATTAGGTATCCCGATAAAATTAAACCAGGAACCATTGTAGATGATATTGTTTCAAATATAGACTTTGCTCCAACATTATTGGATATGGCAGGAGTTGCTGCTCCCGAGCAAGTTCAAGGGAAAAGTTTTTTCTCTAATCTAAAAGGAGAAACTTCTGAAGATTGGCGACAATCTATGTATTATCATTATTATGAATACCCCTATTATCATCGTGTTCAACCTCATTACGGAATAAGAAATCAACGGTATAAATTAATCCACTTTTATTATGATGTAGATGTTTGGGAACTCTATGATTTAAAAAATGATCCTAATGAGATGAAAAATTTAATACATTCCAAAAGTTATACGATACTCATTAAACAACTAAAAAAAGAACTTTATAAATTAAAAGAAAATTATGGAAACAAACTATCTTTAGAAGAATTAAGAACTATTTCCGATACTGATTTTGGAGGCTTAGAGTCTATGAAAAAATAACAACTATGTATCCTGAAAAAGAAAAAGAAATATTTAATAAAATTATGAATCAGTTAAATAAAAATGCTAAAAAGAGTTATGATAAAAATGACTCAATCAAATCTTTAAAGGAAAAGAAAATAAAGAATAGAAGCATTGGAATCTAAGTAATGGTTTTTTTGTTAAATATGAACTTAGAATTAATTTTTCAAATAATAGATTGCTGTTTTATGGATTATTAATGTTTTAAATAAGTTTTAGATGACGTTTTTGAGATTAAGTATTTTATTCTTATTAGTATTAGGGGGTTCGGGACCAACTCCAATAAAGCCCAAACCAAAATTAAATGTTTTATTCATTATAGCAGACGATTTAAATTGTGCTTTGGGTGCTTATGGAGATCCACTTGCAATCACACCAAATATTGATAAGTTAGCAAAAAAAGGAGTTGTTTTTGGAAATACTCATGTCCAATATCCGCTGTGTGGTCCCTCTAGAGTTTCTTTGATGACTGGGTTGTATCCTGATCAAACAAAATCAAAAAAATTAAGACTGTACGTTCGACAAACCATTCCGGATGTAGTAACAATAGGTCAAAAATTTAGAAAGGAAAATTACCACTCAGTAAGAGTTGGTAAAATTTATCACTACCATAATCCTAGAGATATTGGAACTGCCGGTCATGACGATTCTTATACTTGGGATCAAACTGTAAACCCTTACGGACGAGATAAAATTGAAGAATATAAATTAAAGGGTTTGAAGTCAAAACTAGATGGAGGAACTTTAAGTTGGTTGCAGGCAGATGGAAATGATGAAGAGCAAACAGATGGAATTGGTGCCACAGAAACCATCGGATTTTTAGATGAGTTTTCTAAAAGTGGTGAGAATTTCTTTTTAGCATTTGGCCTTTATAGACCGCATGTTCCTTTTGTAGCGCCAAAAAAATATTTTGATTTATATGATATTAACGATTTTAAGGTGCCACAAAGCACGGATGATTACCTGAATACAATTCCTAAACCAGCTGCAATTTCTGTTCGTCGTAAAAAAGAACAAGTGGATATAGATCCTAATTTAGCCAAGGAGATTAAGCATGCCTATTATGCAACCACCAGTTTTGTAGATGCACAAATTGGACGTGTTTTAGACAAGTTAAAGGAAACCGGTTTAGATAAAAATACAATTGTTGTTTTCACTTCAGATCATGGTTATCACCTTGGTGAGCATGGCCATTGGCAAAAGCAAACGCTGTTTGAAGATGGTACACGTGTTCCTTTAATCATTGCAGGACCAGGGATTAAAAACAATAAAGAAATTATCAATAACCCAGTTGAATTGGTTGATTTGTATCCTACAATTATGGACCTAGTTCAAATGCAAACTCCAAAATTTGTGAGTGGTAAAAGTATTGTTCCACTTCTTGAAAATTCAGAAAACATAGTTCGAGAAAATGCCCTTACAGAACTTCAGGTAAATACAGGGAATGGAATAGCACAAGGTTATTCAATTAAAACAAAACGTTATCGCCTGAGTCAATGGGAGCACAAAGGTGTTAAAGCTTATGAATTATATGATCATTATACTGATACATCAGAACTTAATAACATAGCAAATCACATTGATTATTTAGAGGTCAAAGATTCATTGATTAAGATATTAAACGACAGAGTCGTGGAAGCTAAACAAGTTCCTACAGGATTAGGGAGGCAAATTAAAAATGCAACACCATGGTACGAACCAGCACGAATTTTTCATAAAAATAACTAGAATTGAGTATTTTAAAAAAGTCATTTCACCTTATTAAAAAACCATAATGCCCTTTTTTTGCTTGTTTTATGCTCTAATTTTGGGCAACAACAAAACAAACATAATATTATGAAAAATTTTTTACTAATTCATTTTTTACTCATTTTTCCAATCATTTTATTTGCCCAAAGTAAAAAGATCACAGGAACTGTAGTAGACGAAAATAACATGCTTTTACCAGGAGCAAGTATATTGGTTAAAGGTCAAAATATCGGTTCATCTACAGATTTTGATGGAAAATTTTCTTTAAATGTTCCTGAAACAGCAGAAACACTAGTTGTTTCTTATTTAGGATACATTACTAAAGAATTGGTTATCGGAAATAAAGTAACCTTTACTATTCAATTAGTAGTAGATACCAACAACTCACTAGACGAAATTATAGTAGTTGGTTATGGAAGCCAACTGAAAAGTGATGTTACTGGTTCAGTAGCTTCTGTAAACGTAGATGATGTTGCAGCCGCTCAAAACAGGACTGTTGATGCCTTGTTACAAGGTCGTGCAGCTGGAGTTCAAGTAACTCAAAATGCAGGAAGCCCAGGTTCTGGAGTTTCTGTGAAAATTAGAGGAGCGAGTAGTTTAAGGGGTAATAATGAGCCTTTGTATGTAATTGATGGTATTATTATCTCCTCGGCAGGGGAAGATGCTGCGAATGCTTCTGCAGATAATAATAGTTTGGAAGAAACTCAAAATGGATTAAATGGTATAAATCCTCGTGATATTGAAAGTATTGAAGTGCTTAAAGATGCATCAGCTACAGCTATTTATGGTTCTAGAGGTGCAAACGGAGTTATTTTGATAACCACTAAAAAGGGTAAAAGTGGTAAAAAATCAATACGAGCCTATGTAAATACAAGTGTTTCAGAAATTAGTGAACGATATGATGTTTTGGATGCTTTAGGATATGCGAACTATCAAAATGAAGCTTTATTAGTAAATGGTGAAGATCCTCGTTTTAGCATCAGTGGAGGGACAATTTTCCCAATAGCTATAGATGGTACTGTTAGCGACACCCCTGCAGAACAACATAACTGGCATAACGAAATATATAAACAAGGTTTTTCTAAAAGTGCTGGAGCTTCATTTAGCGGAGGAACAGAAAAGGGTAATTATTATGCCTCTGTTGGTTATAATGATCAGGGAGGTATTGTAGAAAATTCAAGACTACAAAACGGAAATTTTAGTATTAACTTAAATCAAGATTTGTCTGATAAAATTAGTATCAAAGCAAAATTGAACGCTTTTTATTCAAATGGAAATTTTGCCCAAGATGGAGATAGAGCAGGAGGGCAACGTAGTTTTGTTGGGAATATTTTACGTTATCCTACGTTAGTTACTAATGGTGGTACTTTTGATAACGAAGATGGTATATCTAGCCCTTTTACATGGGTTAATGATTTTCAAGATACATCTGAAGAGAGTCGATTTATTGGATCTTTAGCTTTAATCTATAAGTTTAATATCAAAGGATTAAAATATAAGTTACAGGCAGGTGGTAACATGCGGAATAAGGAGCGTAGACGGTTTTATGGTCTAACGACTTTTCAAGGAAGTTCTACCAACGGTAGCCTTTCGATTTCGAATTTAGAGACAAAATCATACCAGGTTAATAACTTATTAACCTACAATCGTACCTTTAAGGGGAAACACAGAATTAATGCGGTTGTCGGTATGACATTCGATGTTAGAGATGTTAAAAACACCTTGTATGCAGTTAATGATTTTTCTACAACTGAATTTGGTGTTGACCAACCTATTTATGGGCAACAGATTTCTCGTCCTTTAGACGTTCTGCCCCTAAAGAGTCAACTCTTATCCTATTTATCGCGTGTAAATTATTCGTTTGATAATAAATACATTGTAACAGGAACGTTTAGAGCAGATGGCTCTTCTAAGTTTTCAAAAAAAAATAGATACAGTTATTTTCCATCTTTCTCTTTGGCATGGAGAGCCAATAATGAAAATTTCCTAGAGAATTCAGAAACGATCAATGAATTAAAATTTAGAATTGGTTGGGGTATGACTGGTAATCAAGGTATTTCTGCATACCAAACCTTTGCAAATTATGGACCAATACTATATGGTAATTCAGATGAAGGAACCAATATTGGTTTTGTTCCGTTAAATGTGAGTAACCCTAATCTTAAATGGGAAACTACTAAGCAATTAAATGCTGGGTTGGATTTTGGCTTTTGGGAAAACAGACTAACAGGAACCATAGATGTATATGATAAACAAACAGATGATTTATTAGTAAATCAACCACTAGGTCCCTCTTCAGGTTTTACTTCGTTGCTAGTTAATAGAGGGAGTCTTAGCAATAAAGGTATAGAACTTACTCTAAATGGAACACTTATTAATAAAAATGATTTTAGTATTGATATAGGTGGAAATATAGCCTTTAATAAAAGTAAAATTAAAGACTTAGGAGGTGCTCCAGAAGACATTTATATAAATGGTAACATAGAAAACCGTGTCTTTTATAGAGGAGAAAACATATCAACAGGTAATTATTTTAGAACACCAGCAAACATTTTTATGGAAGGCGAAGAAGTAGGTTTGTTTTATGGGTTTGAAACCAATGGTATTTATCAAACCGAAGACGATATTGCAGTGTCTGGAGCCCAAGCTGGCGATGTACGTGTAATAGATCAAAATGGAGATGGAGCTATTACTGAAGCGGATAGAACAATTATCGGAAACCCTAATCCAGATTTCGTCTATGGAGGTTATCTAAACATGAACTATAAACGATTCAATTTAAGTATTCAAATGAATGGTGTTTACGGTAATGAAATTGCAAATGGTAATTTAATCCAATTAGGGACCGCAGAGGGCAGATCAGCAAATATCTTGTCTCAAGCTTATAATAATGCTTGGAGACCCGATGCACAGTCAAATACTTTCCCAAGAGTTGGGTATTTAGGAGAATCTGGATCTGCAGCAATTACAGATAGAATAATTGAAGACGGTAGTTTCTTGAGAATAAGCAATATTACATTAGGATATGATGTTCCCGTAAGAAAAACAACCGTTTTCAGTAGCGCTAATGTTTACGTAACAGGGATGAATTTATTTACGTTTACAGACTATTCAGGATATAATCCAGAAATAACTAATTTCTTGAATAATGGAAATATTACAGGAGTAGATTGGAATGGGTTTCCTAATGCACAAACGATCATGTTAGGTTTAAACCTTAAATTTTAATTTTAAAAACTATAAAAATGAAAAATTATAAATTCACTTTTTTAATCATATTAGGTATACTAGGGATATTAACGAGTTGTAGTTTGGAAGAGGAACCTCCTTTTTTAGCAAATGAAAATGTATACAGTTCGGCAAGTAATGCAACCTCTGCATTATTCGGTATCTATGAAGCCATGGTGCAATACGAATACTACGGAAACGAATTTTTGTTTTTAACGAATGTAAATTCGGGTTTAATGGTAACTAGGCGTACAGGAAATAGAAATAATAATAGCTACAATAGCACTCTATCATCTTTAAATCCTGCTAGTGGTTTAGTGGCAATAGAAAACTCTTGGATAGGTATTTATCAAACTATTGGACGCGCAAATGATGCTATTAATTCGGCAACAGTATTTGACAGTCCAAGTACGTCCGATGAGTTAGTTATAAACGATGTTATTGGACAAGCCTATTTTGTAAGAGCTTTCAATTATTTTAATTTGGTTAGACTATGGGGAGAAGTTCCTTTAAGAATAACGCCAACAACAACAGAAACTATCCATCTTGCTAAAGCACCCATTAAAGATATTTATGCACAAATTATAGAAGATGTAAAAAGAGCTCAACAATTAATGAATGGAGCGGTTGCAAGTGGAACTCCAAAACCACAAGCGGCAGACATGTTGCTTTCAAAAGTTTACATGACCTTAGCAACTGCAACAAGTGATGTTCAAGACGCAAGTTTAAACTATTGGCAATTGGCGCATGATGAAGCCATCAAAGCATATGGAGGTTATAGTCTTCATGCTATCTATGATAACTTGTTTTTAGGTACTAATGGAAATAATACGGAAGAATCTATTTTTGAACTTCAATCTGTAGTAGGTGCTACATTAGATCATACAAGAGCATTTACACCAAACTGGTATACTAAGGCAGCTACATTTGGTTGGTTTAAAGTTAACATCGAAAATTATGATTTACACTCTGCAACCTACCCAAATGACCCACGTTTATCGACGACTTATGTTAGTACTTGGACCCGTGGAAATAATGGAAGTACAGAAAATTCATATCCAACAAATGCTGCTAGGTCAAACTTTGGAAATTCCTTTCCATATCTGTTTAAACTAGGTTCAAGAGATTCTAACAATGCAGTGAGAGAGACAAATAAGAACTTTAAAATCTACAGATATGCAGATTTACTATTAATGCTCTCAGAAATTTCCAATGAGTTACAAAATGGGCAGGAAATGACTTATGTAACAGAAGTGCTAGAAAGAGTTGGTCTTACTCCCAATGTTGGGTATTCTGGGGGACAAGATTCCTTTAGAGCAGCCATTATGAAAGAGTATCAGTTTGAATTAATAGGTGAAGGGCATGATTGGTTTAATAATAGACGTCGTGGGTATAATTACTTTCGAGATAACATAATTATACCACATAATACAGCAGCATCATTTAAAGCGAACGTAGATGTAATGCATAATACAGATGAAACAATCGTAATGTCTATCCCTATAGCAGTTGCTGAAATTAATGCAAATAATGAGATCTCCAATTAGGAATAATCAGAATCATAAACCACAATTTACTTTTTAATTTGTGAGTTAATTAAAGAGCTGTCTTATAAAATGGACAGCTCTATACCATATGATTTTTTTATAAACTAACAATTAGGACTGTTGGTTACACCTAATTAATTAACAAAAAGTAATCGCTATAGATTAATGAAACAACTACTTTTCATATTACCTATTTTCTTCGTTGTTTTAAAGATACCTGCACAAGGTATTAATAAGACAACAAAACCTAATGTCATCTTTATTGCTATTGATGATTTAAAACCAACAATTGGCGCGTTTGGAGAT
>JABAZI010000062.1:121187-167247 GCA_018608545.1 Polaribacter sp. | reverse complement strand
AATAAATCTATTTAATGCGTATTGGAATTAATCCTGAAAAGGAAAATAAAGAAATCAAAAATAACACCTATCATCGAATAGTAATACCTGTTTATATTCCAAATTTTGAGGGGTATTTTACAGAGGGGTTTGAAGTTTTTAAACTGTGTCTGGAATCACTATTATTAACTGTTCATTCTCAAACTAGAATTACTATTTATAATAATAATTGTCATAAAGATGTAAAAACGTACATAGATAAAAAATATTATGAATCTGAATATATTGACCAAGTTTTTCATTCCAAAATAAATGTAGGTAAAATAAATGCAATGCTCTCCTCTGTAAAAGGGAATTTAGAGAAATTAATTACCGTAACTGATGCAGATGTTTTGTTTAAAAATGGGTGGCAAACTGGAGTAGAAAAATTATTTGTGAATTTTCCTGAAGCAGGAATGATTAGTCCTGTACCATCAAGTAAATCAATATTAAGTTATACTGCTAATAATTGGTTTTATAGTTTATTTAAAGGGAGCTTGTCTTTTCAAAAGGTACTGGACCCTGAAGCCATGCATAGGTTTGATATTAGCTTGGGAAATAAACAACTTATGTATAAACCAATTCATTTACAAAAATATTTAGTACTCACAAACAAGAAAAATAATTCACAAGCAGTCATGGGCTGTGGTCACTTTGTAGCTACAATTAAAAGAACTGTTTTTGATACAGGTACTACAGAGCCAGCATTTGTTAAAATAGGTAGTGGAGTCGAGAGTAAATTTATTGATATTCCTAATGAAAAACTTGGATTTCTGAGATTGGCAACAAAAGAAAATTTTGCTTTCCACATGGGTAATTCTACTGAACCCTGGATGTTTGAAGAATTTAGAATTTTAAAAAAGGAATTATCTGAGGGTATTGATACTAGCGATTTAGTTTCTAAAAATTTTAATAAAAAAGGATTTTTTATTGGTAAGATATATTTGAGGCTATTAAAGATAAAATCCTTCAGAAATTTACGCTTTAAGAAGTTAGGAATTAAAAACCATGAAGAATATTCAATTTAAAAAATTATGACGAATTGTATTAGTAAAAAGGTATTACTATCGAATATAGGTATTCCAAGCAAAAAAATTGGTAGTTGGAATATAATGATGACTAATTTAATAGAATTTGATCCTACTATTTTTGATTATATAATGCCTTTCAAAGCCAAGATTTTGTATAGAAAAATCTATAGGCTAGGAGTTAAATTACCCAAATAATTTAAATAAATTCATGAATACTGTAAAAACTGTTTTAATTTCTAATTTTCCTTTACCTTTTTTAGGTATAGGGAGTTGGACTACAATGTTAAACTATCATTTATCAAATCATTGTTCAATTGATTATTTAATTTGTCCAAAGTCAGAAATTTTAGTTAAAAAACCGAAACAATATTTTATGAAACCTCAAAACAACTTTGATAAAATAAAAATACAATTATTAGGGGGCTCCAAATACAATAAGTACCTATATAAGTTGAATGAAATTTTGTTTTTAGAAAAATATATTATAATTCAAGTTATCGACAATGTAGGTTTGATGTTTGCAATTATTGATTTTATTCAAAAAAGAGGTCAAAGAAAAAATGTTTACTTACAGTTTTTTTATCACGGTTATCAACCTTTTCTTAAGTCTGAGTTGATGTGTTCAAAAATCGATGAATTAATTCTTCTTACTAAAAAATCATATGAGAATTTTAAAAAAAAGTTAAATGTTCTTTCAATTAAGGTTTCAGTTTTAAGCAATGGAGTGGATAGTTCGAAATTTAAACTTTTGTCATTCTATGATAAAAAGAAATTAAGAAAAAAAAATCAGTTCCAAGAGAATACTATTTATTTCGTGTGGTGTTCTCAAGACCGAAAGAAAAAAGGTTTAGAGATAATTCTTCAAGCTTGGGAAGAATTATTAAAAGTGACAACTTATAAAATTGAATTATTGATTATTGGAACAAACAAAGTCATTGATTTAAAACATGTTAGAGTGATAGGTAAAGTGCCAAACAATGAATTGAATAAATATTTACAGATATCAGATTTTTATTTATTTAGCACTTTATGGCAAGAAGGATTTGGACTTTCTCTATTAGAAGCATTAAAATGTGGTAATTATTGTATTGCTTCAAATATGGGAGCAGTATCTGAGGTACTTAACAAAGGTAAATATGGAAAACTTATTGATTGTCCACATTTTGTAAATAGTTGGGTTGAAGCTATTTTAGAATCATTAGATGAATATGTAAATAACCAACAAGTTAATCCATATTTAAAAAATGTACCATCAAATTTATATGATATAGTTCCATGGAATGATGGACTAAAAAACATAATTAAAGAAGCTAAAAATAGTTTTTCAAAACGTTATTATTTATGATACAAATCATCGCAGAAATAGGACAAGCTCATGATGGAAGTTTAGGGATGGCACATGCATATATTGATGCCGTAGCCAAAACAGGTTGTACGGCTATTAAATTTAAAACGCATATTGCAGAAGCTGAAAGTAGTATTCATGAACCTTTTAGAGTTCAATTTTCTTTACAAGATCCTAATAAAGATTTTGTTTAAGCAAAATTTATTTATAAAACATACAAAGATGAGTCGTAACAATTATGTTGACATAGCTGGTAGAAAAATAGGTCAAAATTTCCCACCTCTTGTAATTGCAGAAATCGGAATCAATCACGAAGGAAATTTGAAAGTTGCCTTTGAAATGGTTAATGCTGCTAAAAGAGCAGGGGTAGAAGTTGTAAAACATCAAACTCATATTGTTGAAGATGAAATGACTGGTGCCGCAAAAAAAATAATTCCAGGTAACGCAGATGTGTCTATTTATGAAATAATGGATAGATGTTCGTTAAATGAAGAAGATGAAAGTAAATTGAAAAATTATGTAGAATCAAAAGGTATGATTTTTATATCAACACCTTTTTCTAAAGCTGCTGCAGATCGATTGGAAAAAATGAATGTACCTGCTTATAAAATTGGTTCAGGTGAATGTAATAATTATCCTTTACTAGAACATATTGCCCAATTTGGTAAGCCTGTCATATTAAGTACTGGAATGAATACTATTGAAAGTGTTCTAAAAGCAGTACAAATTTTTGACAAAGCAAATGTACCATTAGCTATATTACATACAACAAATTTATATCCAACACCACCAAAATTAGTTCGTTATGGTGCCATGCAAGAATTATCTGAAGCATTTCCAAATCAGGTTTTTGGCTTGTCAGATCATACTACAAGTAACCATGCCTGTTTTGGTGCAGTTGCTTTAGGAGCTTCCATTTTAGAGCGTCATTTTACAGATCATAAACAAAGGAAAGGACCAGATATTGTTTGCTCTATGGATGAAAATGATTGTAAAGAGTTGATAAAAGGAAGTAATCTAATATGGCAAATGCGCGGAGGAACTAAGCAACCCACTGAAGAAGAACAAGTAACCATAAATTTTGCTTTTGCGACAGTGGTATCGATAAATACCATTGATAAAGGTGAACTCTTTACAAAACAAAATTTATGGGTTAAAAGACCCGGAGTAGGAGAGATTTTAGCGAAAGATTTTAATGAAATTTTAGGGAGAAAAGCAGCAATTACTATTGAAAAAGATACTCATTTAAATTGGTCAAATATTGAATAAAAAAAAGAAAATAATATTCCTTACAGGAACTCGTGCAGATTTTGGTAAACTAAAATCATTGATGAAAATTACCCAAGAATCTCCTTATTTTGAGGTTCAAATTTTTGTCACTGGAATGCATTTGTATGAAAAATATGGCGCTACATTGATTGAAATTTACAAAAGTGGTTTTAAAAATATATCTACATTTCAAAATCATGTTGGGACGGAATGTATGGATAGAACTCTAGCAATTACAATAGCTGGTTTTTCTGAATATATTGAAAAACAACAACCAGACTTAATTGTTGTTCATGGAGATAGAGTAGAAGCTTTAGCTGGAGCAATTGTTGGAAGTTTAAATAATATTTTGGTTGCTCATATCGAAGGAGGTGAAGTTTCAGGAACTATAGATGAATTGATAAGGCATTCAGTAAGTAAACTATCTCATCTACATTTAGTCTCTAATAATGAAGCAAAAAAAAGACTGATACAGATGGGAGAATTGCAAAGTTCTATTCATGTAATTGGTTCACCAGATTTAGATTTAATGAATTCCTCTAATTTACCAAGTATACAAATTGTTAAGGATTATTATCATATTCCATTTGATAACTATGCAATTGTGATGTTTCACCCTGTAACAACCGATTATATTAATATAATAAAGAACGCTAAGTATTTTGTGGATGCTTTGTTACAATCAGAAGAAAATTACATAGTAATTTATCCTAATAATGATCTAGGAACTGATGAAATTTTAGAAGAATACAAACGCTTAGAAAATAATCCAAGATTTAAAATTTTTCCCTCTTTACGATTTGAATATTTTTTAAGGTTACTGAAAGAAACCTGTTTTATAATAGGAAATTCAAGTGCAGGAGTTAGAGAAGCGCCTTATTATAATGTACCAACCATCGATGTAGGATCAAGACAAAATAATAGAGGAGAGGCAGCTTCTATAGTTCATGTCAATTATGATTCAGATGAAATTTTATTAGCAATTGATACGATTAAAAAGAAAAAAAACATAATTTTTAATACAACAGAATTTGGAAATGGGAATAGTAATGAGCTTTTTTTCAATTTATTAACATCAGCTATTATTTGGGAAGTAAACTGTCAGAAACAATTTCAAGATTTATAGATGAAAGTTATAGCAATTATACCCGCAAGAGGAGGATCTAAAGGAATTCCGAAAAAAAATTTAGTAAATTTTTTAGGGAAACCTTTATTACAGTGGTCGATTGAAGCGGCACTAAATTCAAAATATATTACAGATGTTGTTGTTTCTTCAGATGATGACGATATTTTGAGAATATCTCAAAAGCATAAGAATGTAATTACTATAAGAAGACCGAAAGAATTAGCTCTAGATACTTCCAGAACAGAGCCTGTTTTGGCTCATGTTATAGAAAGTTTAAAAGGCACAACGTTTGACTACTTAATTCTTTTACAGCCAACATCCCCTTTGAGAAAATCTGATGATATCGATGAAGCTTTTAATAAATTATTAGCTTCATACGCTAATTCTTTGATAAGTGTTTGTTCAAATAATTACCATCCATACAAATCTTTAAGAATAAATAATGAAGGTTTTTTAGAGGGAATAATTAACAATGAATATCCCTTCTTCCCCAGACAAGAATTACCCCAAACTTACAGCGCAAATGGTGCTATTTATATAATTAAAGTTAAAGATTTTATAAAGAATCATTCTTTAATAACCTCTAAAACATTGCATTTTAAAATGTCTATTGAAAGGAGTTTAGACATTGATTCAAAAATAGATTTAATAAAATAACATATGAAAATGATCTTACTTGTTCCAGATGGTGTTGGTATTCGAAATTATATCTTTTCTAGTTTTATAAGAAACTTTATAATAGATGGAAATGAAGTTCTTGTTTATCATAGCATATCTAAGTCTGCAATAGAAGAAATACAAATGAACAAATCTGAGATTAGAGATTTTAAAGAAATTCCAGATTTTAAAGAAAAATTTATAGCTAGGTTATTAAGGGAAAGTATTGCTTATGCTAGGATTTTAATAAACATAAAAAAACTTAATAATATTACAATTTTAAAATTTTGGAGTCCGAGTAAGAACGGATTTAAAAAGAAGATTTTATATTTTTTAGCTGAAATATTAGGGTTTTTATTATCTAAATCCTATTCATTGATATTAAAAGCGGATACTTTATACGAAAAAGAAATTGTAAAAAATAAAACGACCAAATTAATAAAAAAGACACTTTTAGATTACCAACCAGACATTATTTTGAATCTTCACCAAAGAGCGCCTTCTACAGTGCCAATAATAAGTTCAGCAATAGAATTAAATATTAAAGTTACAACTGTTATTTATTCTTGGGATAATATACCTAAAGCAAGATTAATCTCAAGATATGATTCTTATTTTGTTTGGTCAAAACTAATGAAAAAAGAATTGGATTTATTATATCCAGAAATCAAATCATCACAAATTCATATAGTTGGAACACCTCAATTTGAGTTTTATTTTGATGAAAAACACTATTTAAATAAAGATTTTTTTTATGATCAATTTGGCCTAGATATTCATAAAAATACAATTTGCTTTTCTGGTAATGATCAAGCATCTCCGTACGAAGCATATTATTTAAATGATATCTGTGAGGCACTCTGTGAAATCGACCAAATTGATCGACCACAAATAATTTTCAGAAGATGCCCAGTAGATAAAACAAATAGGTTTAATCAAGTTTTAAATAAATACAATCATTTAATTGTTTCAATTGATCCGGACTGGGGAGGAGTTGTAGGGTCAGATGGTTCTTTTAGTGAAAATTATCCAAGATTTAATGATTTAAGTTTACTTATAAATACTATAAAACACAGTGATATAGTAATCAACCTAGGAAGTACAATGGCTCATGATGCGGCTATTTTAGACAAGCCATGTTTGTATTTAAATTATGACCCTGTAGTAAATTCAGTTTTTAAAGTAGAGGATATATATAATTTCCAACATTTTAAAAGTATGGAAAATCTTAAAGCAGTTGGTTGGATAAATAGTAAAGATGAGATACTTAAAAAAATAGTAAGCGCATTAATTAACCCATCACAAGTTGGGAAAGATCGAAAAAAGTGGTTAGAAAAAATAGTTTTACATCCCATTGAAAATAGTTCACATATATTAAATAAAAAAATACTAAAATGCATATCTGTTTCATAACAAATGAATACCCTATGAAAGGTATAAATGGAGGAGGCATAGGTTCTTTAGTTCAATTTCTATCTAGAATGCTAGTAAAAAAAGATATAAAGGTTTCTGTAATTGGTATTTCAAAAGAATTTACAAATAAAAATACTTTTGATCAGGGAGTTCAGATTTATAGATTAGCAAAATCAAAATGGAAAATAGGAAAATTTTACGATCATACAATTAGAATACTCTCTAAAATTAATGAATTAGATAAAGAAGAACCCCTAAATATAGTTGAAGGAAGTGAATTGAATTTTGCTTTTTTTCCAAAAAAAACATCTTATAAAAAAATAATTCGTTTACATGGAGGACATCATTTTTTTGCTAATGAATTAGACAAAAAACCCGCTATTTGGAGAAGTTTCCAAGAAAAGCAATCTTTTAAAAAAGCAGATGGTTATATCGCTGTTAGTGACTATGTGGGAAGACAAACTCAAAAGTATTTAAATTTTAAATTCAATTATAAAGTAATATATAACAGTGTTGATACTGCGAAGTTTCATGTTGCCGATATAACTAAACTACAACACAATACTTTATTATTTGTGGGGACTGTTTGTGAAAAAAAAGGGATTCGACAATTAATACAAGCAATGCCTTTGATAAAAGAAAAATTTCCTTCTATTAAACTGAAGATCGTTGGAAGAGATTGGATTGATAAAAACGGGAATTCATTTACTGAATATTTGAAAACATATATTAATAATGACCTCAAAAATAATATAGAGCTTCTAGGGCCTGTTCCTCATGTTGAAATTCCTGATTACATAGAGAAAGCACATGTTTGTGTGTTTCCATCTCATATGGAAGCAATGCCTATTGCTTGGCTAGAGGCACTTTCGATGGGTAAAATTCTTATTGCAGGAGATATCGGTCCGGGACGTGAAGCTATAAAAAATGGTGTTACAGGGTTATTAGTAAATCCATTTAAAATAAATCTTTTGGCTTCCGTAATAATTGATGTGTTAAATAATGTAAATTCTAATGTATATGGTAAAGCTGCAAGAAAAGATATTATTTCTAGATTTAATTTAGATGCTACTATTACTAAAAATATTGAATATTATAATAAAATTTTATCATGATTTTTGGAATCATTACACATACTATTCATAAAATTAAAAATGGACAAATTTACGCCTACGAGCCTTACGTAAGAGAGTTGAATTTGTGGGGGGAATTTGTTGATGAAATTATTGTTGTAGCTCCTGTTGTTAAGGATGAAATTAAAAGTATTGAAATACCTTATGTACATCCTAGAATTAAGGTAATAGAAATTCCCAATTTTGACATTACTTCTTTTAAAAATGTATTCCGATCAATTTTAGTAATCCCAAAAATTTGCTGGAGTATTTATCACGTAATGAAGCAAGTAACTCATATACATCTACGTTGTCCAGGAAATGTGGGACTGCTTGGCTGTGTTGTACAAGTATTTTTTCCTTCAAAAAATAAAACTGCTAAATATGCTGGAAACTGGGACCCAAAGAGTAAACAACCCATAGCTTATAAATTACAAAAATGGATTTTAAGTAATACGTTACTATCAAAAAAAATTAAAGTCTTGGTTTATGGTGAATGGCTAAAACAGACAAAAAATATCAAATCATTTTTTACAGCTAGTTATCACGAATATGAAATTGAAGAGATTGCTAAAAAAGATTTAAATAATACGATCAAATTATTATTTGTTGGAGCTTTCTCAATAGGTAAACAACCGATGCTTTCTGTAACGGCCACTCATAAACTATTAAAAAAAGGGTTTGATGTTTCCTTAGATATGTATGGAAATGGATTAGAATTTGAAAAAGTTCAAAAATATATGGATGATCATCAATTACATAAGACTATTAACCTACATGGGAATCAATCAAAAGAAGTGGTAAAGCGAGCATTTCAAAACAGCCATTTTTTAATTTTTATATCCAAGTCAGAGGGGTGGCCAAAAGTTGTTGCAGAATCTATGTTTTGGTCTTGCTTACCAATTTCAACAAAAGTTTCTTGCGTTCCCGCTATGCTAGATTATGGACATAGAGGGGCTTTAATTAATGGTAATTTAGATGAGGTAATAGAAAAAATTGAAAGCTACATAGCTCATAAAAAAAGGTATGCAGCGCATGTTGAAAACGCAAGAATTTGGTCTCAACAATTTACATTAGATACCTTTGAAAAAGCGATAAAAGAACTACTATGAATAAACAAATAAGCGTACTTCAATTAATAGATTCTTTACAGCTAGGTGGAGCAGAAGTACTGGCCGTAAATATTGCAAATGCTTTGTCTAAAGTAGGAATAGCGTCTTATTTGTGTGTAAGCAGAAACGAAGGCTCTTTAAAAGAAAATATAAATCCATCGGTTGGGTATTTTTTTTTAGAAAGAAAAAGAATAGTGGATGTGAAAGCCATTAAAAAATTAAAAAATTATATTAAAAAAAATGATATTTCAATCATTCATGCGCATTCAACCTCGTATTTTTTGGCCATATGCATTAAAATACTTCATTCTAAATTAAAAGTGATATGGCACAACCATACGGGTAATAATATAGGCTTAAAGGGGAAGAGATTATTTTTATTAAAGAGTTGTGCTATCCATATGAATTACATAATAAGTGTTAATAAAGACTTAGACTTTTGGTCTAAAACTGTTTTAAAAAATACAGATGGTAGTTATGTCAGAAATTTCCCTGTTTTTACAAATTTGCAAAAAGACACAAAATTATTTGGTAAAAAAGGAAAAAAGATTCTCTGTATAGCTGGCTATAGAAAAGAAAAAGATCATATCAATTTATTAAAAGCATTTTTAGTTGTTTTAAAAAAAGATGCAAGATGTACTTTACATTTAATTGGTAAAAATTATCATGATGCATATGGGAAATCAATTCAAAAATTTATAATAAATGAAAAGTTAGAGGATCGTGTTTTTCAATATGATTTATGTTGTGATATTAAAAACATTCTAGATCAAGCAGATATAGGAGTTTTATCCTCAGATTCTGAAGGACTTCCAATCTCTTTATTAGAATACGGTTTGGCAAAACTTCCTGTTGTAGTAACTAATGTAGGAGACTGTGCTGCTGTTGTTACAAATAAACAAGTCGTTGTTCCCCCAAAGAGAAGTGATAAATTGGCAGATGCTATTGTATCATTAATTAATGATACTGTATTAAGAGAAAAAGTAGCCTCAGAACTACATGCTGAAGTTCTTAATAATTACTCAAGAGAATGTAGTGTAAAAAAAATAATAGAAATTTATAGAGAAGTACTTTGATAGAAAAAATAGTACATAACAAACTTTTGTTTATTTGTATACACCTGGTGATTGGTTTTATAGCCACCATTTTGCCTATTGGTCAAATATATACGTTACTCATTATAGTTACAGGTATCATTATTATTTTAATTACTAGAAATAAAAATGAAGAGGCTTTGTATTTATTAAGTTATTTAGTAGGTGCAGAAATTTTTATAAGAGCCATCAATGGAACTATTTTGTATGAGACAGGAAAGTATGGATTAATTTTATTTTCTCTTTTAGGATTATTTTTAGGGCCGATCAAAGGAAAGATATCTATATCACTATTAATATACATTCTACTTTTATCTATTGGAATCATATTTACTCAAGTACCCCCGGGAGAATCTATCAGAAAAGCAATCGCTTTTAATTTAAGTGGCCCTATATCCTTGGCAATTTTTGCATTGTATTGTAACTTCAGACATATAACAATAAAAGAATTAAATCAATTGCTTTTTTTCTTGCTATTACCTATTTTTTCTATGATTAGCCTTGTATATTTTAAAACTCCTAGTTTGGAAGATTTAGTTTTTACTACTTCTTCTAATTTTGATACCTCTGGTGGTTTTGGGCCTAACCAAGTATCAACTATGATAGGTGTTGGGACATTTATCATCGCAATATTTATAATTTTAAGAGTTCAATTATCTAAGTATCTATTTTTAGATATCATTTTTTTAGCATACTTTACTTATAGAGGTTTGTTAACTTTTTCTAGAGGAGGTATGTTAACTGCAGGTGTCGCTCTTGCAGCTTTTATAGGATGCATCGTATTACACAAAAGGTTAACTTTTAAGAAACTTTTTCTTTATACGTCTGTCTCTTTTGCTTTATTTATAGGGGTTTGGTTATATACCACAAACATTACAGGTGGTTTGATTTTGAATAGATATGCAGGTAAGAATGCTAAAGGAGTTCAAAAAAAAGATGCAAGTGCTGGCAGAGGTGCAATTTTTGAGGGACAATTAGAAAGTTTTTATAAATCTCCATTTTTCGGTATTGGAGTTGGAAATGGAAAGTATAAGAGGATAGAATCTAATATTAAGGTCACTGCAGCTGCTCATAATGAAGTTAGCCGATTACTTGAAGAACAGGGGCTTTTAGGTTTTATAGCACTATTGATACTTCTAATTAAACCGTTAGTAAATATTTATTTTGGTACGATGTATCAAAGGAGTTTTTTAATTTCATTTTATCTTTTCTGGTTTTTAACAATCAACCATTCTGCCATGAGACTTGCGTTCCCTGCTTTTGTTTTCGGTTTGAGTTTAATTAAAATTAAGACTGAGCATGAATAAAACAATTTTATATATCGGTAATGATTTAACAAAGAGTACAAGGTATACTACTACGATGGACACTTTGAGTTATTTACTATGCGATACAGGTTATATCATCTGTAAAAGCTCATCAAAACAGAATAAAGTATTACGTCTGCTTGATATGTGTATAGCGGTTGTTCATTTACGTAATAAGCTAGATTATGTATTCATAGATACTTACAGTACCTCCAATTTTTACTATGCGTTATTTACTTCTCAACTTTGTAGGTTTTTTAAACTAAAATATTTACCGATACTACACGGAGGTAATTTGCCTTATCGTTTGAAAAAATACCCAAAATTTTCATCCTTAGTTTTTAATAATTCGTATAAGAACATAGCACCCTCTGGGTATTTAAAGTATGAATTTGAACAAAAAGGATTTAAAACAGTATTAATTCCTAATGTGATTCCAATACATCAATACCCTTTCAAAGAAAGAAAAAAAATAGCCCCTAAATTATTGTATGTAAGAGCCTTTGCTGAGATATACAATCCTACCCTGGTCATAGAGGTTCTGAAAGAATTAAAAAACAGCTACCCAAAAGCAATTTTATGTATGATAGGCCCCGATAAAGATGGGACCTTAGAAGATGTTAAACAACTGATTAATAAATACCATTTAAACGAAAGTGTAGAAATTACAGGAGTACTATCCAAGAAAGAATGGCATAAAAAATCTGAAAACTACGATATTTTCATCAATACTACCAATGTAGATAACACACCAATAAGCGTCATAGAAGCAATGGCATTGGCATTGCCAGTGGTTTCTACAAATGTAGGAGGGATGCCTTATTTAATCCAACACAATGAAGATGGTGTATTGGTAGAAAAAAACAATCCATCGGCAATGACTACAGAAATTTGTAAAATAGTAGAAGAGAATAAATATTCACTTGCAATAAATGCTAGAAAAAAAGTTGAAAATTTTGATTGGAATATTGTTAAAAGTAAATGGATGAAAATTTTACAATAATGATACACAAATTATTATATACGTTGGGGTCATCGATAAGGAATCCGTCTTTAAGAAAACACCTAGCTTTTTTAGAAAAGACACATTATTGGTCTAAAAAAGAGTTAGAGGATTATCAATTTTTCAAACTCAAAGAACTACTGAACTATTCATATGACAATTCAATTTTTTACAGAAAACATTTTACAAGTAATAATTTTAATCCCAATGATTTAAAAAAAATATCAGATATAAAAAAAATTCCAATGCTTCAAAAATCTGATCTACTTAAAAATAATTCAACTATTCATACGAATTGGTTAGGTAAAAAATTTAAAGCTATTACCTCTGGTAGCTCTGGGAATTCTCTAAGTTTTCAGAGAGACGAATCTGCAGATTCATTTAATAGAGCAGTTACTCAATACTGTTATTCATGGTATAACGTGCACCCTTGGCATCGAAATGGCTATTTTTGGGGGTTTAATTATACTTTTGAAAAAAAGATAAGAACTAATTTTTTAGATTTTCTTCAAAATCGATTTCGAGTTTTTAGTTATCAAAAATCAGAATTAAAATTTTTTATTAAAAAGTTATCTAAAGCAGTTTATATTCATGGTTATTCCTCGATGATATACCAAGTTGCAAGGCTTATTAATCAAGGAGGTCTAACCAAACCAAAAGGTATTATTTTTATAAAAGGGACTTCGGAGAAAATCTATAAAAATTATCATAAAGAGGTAATTAAAGCTTTTGGATCTAAAATCAGAAGTGAATATGGAGCTACTGAATCTGGTATTATTGCTTTTGAATGTCCAGCGGGTAGTATGCATATCAACATGGAAGGTGTGATTGTAGAGGAGGTTAATAATGAAATTGTTGTCACAAATCTACAAATGAGATCTTTTCCAATCATACGTTATAGGTTAGGAGACTACATAAAATTAGCTTCAAATTCAATAAAATGTAACTGCGGAAGAAATCACAGCATATTAGAGGAAGTCACTGGACGAATTGGTCAATTAGTTTATGGTAAAAATGAAATATATCCAAGTTTAATATTCTACTACATTTTTAAGAATTTAGATTTACATCACTCTATTAGTTTAAATTATCAAATCATTCAAAAAGAAAAAGGAAAACTCTTTATTCGAATTGAACAACATTTGAAACAAATCGAAATAAAGAAAATAGATTCAGAATTTGTTAAATATTTTGGTCAAGATATTCAATATGATATTCAAGAAAAATGCATTTTACATTCAGAAAAAGAAAAATTAAAAAGTTTTATTTCACACCTACACTATGAATTCTAAGTTAGTTTCAATTATTACACCTAGTTATAATTCTTCTAAATTTATTGAAGAAACCATAGTGAGTGTTCAAAATCAAACTTATACTAATTGGGAAATGTTAATTACGGATGATGGTTCAACGGACAATTCAATTCAAATTATAGGATGTTTATCTAACCAAGATTCTCGTATAAAAATATTTTCAATTGAAAATTCTGGACCAGCCGTTGCGAGAAATAATTCAATAAAAAATGCTAAAGGCAGTTTTTTAGCTTTTTTAGATAGCGATGATTTGTGGTTGCCCGAATTTTTAAGTACCTCAATCAGTCAAATTTCAACATCTGAAGGATTTGTTTTTTCATCTTACAAAAGGTGTAATGAAATTACATTAGAAGAGCAATTTTCAGACTTTATAGTTCCTGAAAAGGTTACATACATGGATATTTTAAAAACCAATTCTATCAGTTGTTTAACTGCATTTATTGATATTGAAAAGCTAGGTAAGTATTTTATGCCAAACATAATGTATCGTCAGGATATGGGATTGTGGCTTCAATATCTTAAAAAGATTAATCATGCAGTTGGAATAAAAAAACCTTTGGCAATTTATAGAATAAGAGAAGAATCTTTATCTAGGAATAAAAAAAATCTACTTCTTCATCAATGGAGTTTTTATAGGAAAATTGAAAATTTAACTTTTATAGCCTCCGTTTATTTAATGATTATTTGGGCATATAATGGAATAAAGAAATACGACTTTAACCTATGAAGTTTTAAAATTTTAAATAAAAAATCAATCAATATTAAAAAAAAAGTAAAAGTATATCAAATAAAAAAGTATGATAAAATTGATGTTTTTTCCATGTTTTATTGGAATGTTTAGTTCCATTAGGTTTCTAATGGTGTAAAAAAAATAAAAAAATGATAACAAAATCCTATTATAATATTTCCGAAAGAAAAGTTTTATTAAGACTTGTTGATATTCTATTAATCATCATTGGCCTGTTTTTATCTTCCCACTATTTTGATTTCAATTATTTTTCTTTTTCAAACGATTTTATTTTTAGGTGGATACTGCTATTGATTTTTTATTATTTAATCTTTGGTCAAATTTTTATGTTATACAATTTAACGACCTCAAATAATAGGTATACCGTTTTTAGGAGTATTAATTTAACTGCTTATTTTACAACAATATTTTATGTTTTCACCCCCTTCATTTCTCCACAGTTACCATTAAATAGATTGCAAATTGTCTGTCTTTTTTTGATACTTTCTTTACCCGGTATTCTATGGAGATTTTTATACATCTGGTTCTTTTTTTCAACAAAATATTCTAAAAATATTTTCTTTATTGGTAAGTCAGAGAAAATAAAAAATTTACTAATAAAAGTTAATGACGATAATATCCATAATATAAAAGGGTATTTATCTGATAAAAAAGTTGATAATGTGGCTAATTTTCATGAGTTCTCTGGCACACTACTATCTTCCATTATAAAGAATAATATTTCTGAAATAATAGTTTCTTTAAATGGCTTTCCATCAGAAATCAAAAGGAATCTTAATAGGGAGCTTATTTTGTTATTTTCTCAAGGAATTAATATTGTAAGTTATGAAGCATTTTATGAGGATATAATGTATCGGGTTCCAATTGAAAATTTGAAGAAGAGTTTTTATAAGTATCTAAATTTCAGTAAGAATTCACACAATCGGTTTTATCTTTTAAGTTTGAGATTATTGGATATTATATTGTCTGTTATTGGTCTTATTATACTCTTCTCTTTAGTGCCGTTTTTATTTTTTGTAAACCTTTTTGCCAATAAAGGGCCTCTTTTTTATTCACAACAAAGAGTTGGTAAAATGGGGAAAGTGTTTAAAATTTATAAGTTACGATCTATGGTCGTAAATGCAGAATCGAATGGTGCGGTCTGGGCAAAAAAAAATGATAAAAGAATTACCAATTTTGGACGACTCTTAAGGAGTACTAGGTGTGATGAGTTGCCACAATTTTACAATATTTTAAGAAGGGATATGAGTATTATCGGACCAAGACCAGAAAGACCCGAATTTGTAAAAGAATTAACAGAAACAATACCTTTTTATAAAATAAGACATCTTATAAGGCCAGGTTTGACTGGATGGGCTCAAGTTAAATACCCATACGCAAATTCAGTAAAAGAACAAGAAATGAAGTTGCTGTATGATCTATATTATATTAAACAAAGAAACATTATTTTGGACTTTAAAATTATAATTAAAACAATCACAACAGTCCTATTTTATAGAGGTCAATAGTTTTGATAAAAATAAATATCTAATAAAAAGTAAGATCATTAGTGGTAGTATTGGTAATGGGAAAACTTGAATATTGAAAAGCCATATGATAGAAATTACAACTAAAAAAAGGATCAGTATGATCAAATATTTTTGAAACCATCTAGGTAAATGTGTTTTTAGCATAAAAAACGAAATAATAATATTTAGTGCGAAAGCCCACAATATATTAAAGTTAGTAGGTGTTATTGAATGACTAGAGAAAAACCAAAGAAAAATTAGAATACAACCTATTATTCCGGTTATAAAAAACAATGTAAAATCTAAAAGCTTTGTCCTTTTTTTTGTTTTAAAATCCTTGTAAGTGACAAAAATTCCAAAAAGAGAAAGAATACAACTTAACAAGAAAGGGTTTAAAAGAGATGCTGTGGGTTCTTTTTCTTTAAAATTTAAAAGAGTATCCTCTCTTAGCACCAATTTTTTTAACTTATTTCCAACAAGTATGTTTGCATTTTTAAAGGAACTAAACACATAATCAGGTAAGAACATCAATTCTTCAAAAGAAGCTTTTGTATCTAATCTAGTTCCACTAATTAGGTTTAAACCAAAATGTCCCCATGAATTCCAATGAATTTCATGGTTGGTTAATTGCCTTAAGGATCCTGTAGCTTTTGAGGTATTCGAATTAAAAACTATTCTATTCCCTAAAACAGATTTTGTTAGGTCTCTTAATATGGTTGCACAATTGTTGAAGTAGGGATCATATTGGTAATTTTTATTTTTGAACAACGCATTTTTTTCTAAACGATTAATATAAGCTTGTTTTTCTGCCTGAGTTAAATTTAAAACTTGTTGTTTTAACCAACGTTTATCATTTTTATAACTTGCAAAAAAATAGGTAAAATTATAACGAGCCAGACTATAGACCATATTTCCTTTTGCAAAATTTAAGTAAAAATTTGGTTGATTAAAATCAAAAACACCATAATTATATATAATATCAAAATTTAGAACAGGATCCTGAACTCTTATTGCAGAATGACCAAAAGCTTCGTAAAACTCATTGCCAGGTCCGGCAGTAACGATACTTACTTCGGCGTATTCTGAAAGTTTAATTTGAGCACCCAGTCCAGCATAAATTGAAAAAAGTAATAAAAAAAAGAAATATTTTTTTTTCATAAAATTAACGTCTAAAAAAACTATAATCTACTCTAATTGAAAAGATATTTGAATACAGCGCATTCCCAACACTAGCAATATTGGTTAATGCATAGTCAATATTGATCCCATTATATTTGAAGCCAACTCCAAAATTAGGTTGTACAGAGAGGGTTGAAGAGTTGTCAAATTCTTCTATGTATTGAAAGTTCCCAACTCCAGCCCTGAGGTATACCAATTCGTCATAATCTAATTGAAATCCTATTGCAGGATTTATACTCAATCCATCAGAATAAAAAAGATCATTTGTTTTAGTAAAACGCATGTTTGTATTGACTTCAGTTAGTAGGTTGAAATCCCGTCCAATTTTCCAACTTTTTGCAACTCCTAATTGTAATTTTGGTTTTGTTATTTCAGTGGTTTCTGGCATTTCTTGGTTTTGTCCAGGTAACAAGGTGATGGCATCTTTAATTTTATCAAACTCATTGATATTGATTGCCCAACTATTAAAAGTTGTAGTAATATCTCTTGCCATCAGCCCAAATTTCCAAGAGTTACGCTCAAATTGAATTCCAAGGTCAAAACCAAACCCCCAAGAAGAAGCAAAATCACCTATAATTCTTCTAACGATTTTTGCATTTACACCGAATTTAACATCTTTCAAAAGTAATTTTCTCGCATATGCGATATTAAAAGCGTAATCGACACTAGAAAAAAGACTGATATTATTAAAATCGATATTTCCATTGCTATCGATTAATTCTGTTGTATTCAGAATATCATCAACACCAAATCGAATGATAGAGATTCCAATGGCGCTTTCCTTATTTAAGGGGAGCGCTAAACTAGCATGATTATAATTCGCAATTCCTGCAAAGTAGGAAGCATGCATTAAAGATCCTTGATAATCTTTAATACCAACTAGTCCAGCAGGATTCCAGTAAATAGAATTTACATCATTGGAACTGGCAACGACACTTTTACTCATACCCAAACCAGCAGCATCAACACCAATAGTTAAAAACTCATTGGAATATCCTCTAAATGCTTGCGCAGATAAAAGTAGGGGAGTAACTAAAATTAAAATTAATATTTTGTATTTCAAAGGATAAAAATTATCATTAACAAATATCTAAAAACATACTAAAATAACCTTAGTTTTTTAAAGATATTGTTTAGCGTAGCTCTAACTCAATGTTTTCTCTGATAAAACGTTCCATTCTTTTCTCTAACCAATTGTTTTCCTCAACTTTAAAAGAGCTCATAAATCCCACATGACCTCCGTAATCTGTTCTTTCAAAAAAGAAATTTTCTGATTTACAAGCTTCCTCAAATGGAAAACATTTTTCGGATAAAAAACTATCATCTTTTGCATTTATAAGTAAAGTAGGCTTTACTATTGTCTTTAAATAGGGTTTGGAACTTGCTTTTTTCCAATAATCCTCGGGACTTTTAAAACCAAAAACAGGAACCGTGTATAATTTTTCTAAATGTTTGAATTTTGTAGCTTTGAATAAAAGATCTTTATTTAAGTTGTACTCGGGGAATTTGTGTGCCTTGAGTAATAATTTATTTTTCATGGTTTTAAAAAATAGCTCGATGTACAGTCTGTTTTTTAATTTATCCATTTCTTTTTCTGCTGAAGCAATGTCAATTGGAACAGAAACAGCAATTCCTCCTTTTATTTTTGGGGAAATAGTTCCTGATTTTTCTCCCAAATATTTTAATGTTAAGTTTCCGCCCAAACTAAAACCAATGATAATGATATTTTCGTAGTCATAGTTTTCTAGTAGATGATTAATAATAAAGTCAACATCTTCTGTTTTTCCACTGTGATAGGTTTCTAAAAGTAAATTATCTTCTCCAGAACAGCCCCTTAAATTGAAACAAACAGTGTCTAAACCTATTTTGTTTAGATGGTTAGAGGTCGAAATCATATAGGTAGATTTAGAACTCCCTTCCAAACCATGAATTAATAAGGCCAACGTTTTTGAACCAACCAAAGAAAAATCTAAATCTATGAAATCATGATCCCAAGTAGTAATTCTCTTTCGTTCATAGTTGAAACTATTTTTTAAGAAGAGCGCTCTATAGATCGTATTGAAATAAGCATTCTTAAATGGAATTGTAGGAGAAAAGTCTGAAGAAAATACAGGCATAAAGTTCTATAATAATTACAAATATCTAAAAAAAATAAAGAATAACGAAAACCAACAAATTTTGATTTCTTATTTTAGCAAATAAATTAATATTTAATGACATTAACAAAACACATTCCGAATTTAATAACGCTTGGAAACCTTTTTTGTGGAACAATCGCTACAATTTACGCTGTTGAGGGAGCTTTTTTTCAAGCAGGTCTATTTGTAGTTTTTGGAATTTTTCTTGATTTTTTTGATGGCTTTATAGCTCGCATACTAAACGTTACTGGAGAATTAGGTAAACAGTTAGATTCTTTGGCAGATATGGTAACAAGCGGTCTTGTACCGGGGATTATTATGTTCAATCTATTAACGAAAAATCAAAACATACTAGATCTTTCCCTCTCATCTGTTCTTGTACCTTTTTTTGGGTTAGTTTTAACTTTAGGGGCTTGTTATCGATTGGCAAAATTTAATATCGATACAAGACAATTAAATTCTTTCATAGGTCTGCCAACTCCAGCAATGAGTTTGTTTGTTATTTCGTTACCTTTAATTCAACAATCTTCTGAAATTGAATTCATACAAAATTTGATTTCCAATAATTATTTTTTGTGTGGAATAGCTCTTTTACTCACGTATTTAATGAATGCTGAGTTGCCTTTATTCTCATTAAAATTTAAAGAATACTCAGTAAAGAATAACGCTGTGAAGTATTTATTTTTGCTAATATCTTTACTACTAATCTTTTGCTTAGAGTATCTATCAATCCCTCTTATCGTTCTTCTTTATGTTTTGCTATCCATGATAATTAATTATCGAAAAACAAGGAGTTTAAAAATTTAATTTTTTTGATAGATTGACTTAAAATGTCTTCTTCTTTTTCAATTCAAAGTCTTTTCCTAAATATACTTTTCGAACCATCTCGTCGGATGCTAATTCTTCTGGAGTTCCTTCTTTCAAAATTCCACCATTATACATTAAGTAAGTTTTATCTGTAATTGCTAAAGTAGCCTGAACATCATGATCAGTGATCAAAATTCCAATATTTTTGTTTTTTAGTTGTGCAACAATACTTTGAATATCTTCTACAGCAATTGGATCGACTCCCGCAAAAGGTTCGTCTAGTAGGATGAAATTTGGATCAGATGCTAAACAACGAGCAATCTCAGTTCTTCTTCTTTCGCCTCCTGATAATAAATCACCTCTATTTTTACGAACATGACCTATGTTGAATTCTTCGATCAAAGATTCTAATTTAATCTTTTGTTGTTTTTTTGATAAGTCTGTAAACTGCAATACTGACATAATATTATCCTCAACAGATAATTTCCTAAAAACAGATGCTTCTTGAGCTAAATAACCAATCCCTTTTTGAGCTCTTTTGTACATTGGATCTTGAGTGATCTCCTCATCATTCAAGTATATAGAACCTGAATTTGGTTTAACCATACCAACGATCATATAAAAAGAAGTTGTTTTTCCAGCACCATTAGGTCCTAAAAGTCCGATAATTTCACCTTGTTTTACCTCCAATGATATTCCCTTAACGACTTTTCTACTCCCGTAAATCTTTTGAATATTTTCTGCTCTTAAAATCATAGGACAAATATAGTAAATGATTAAAATTGAAATCTTAATTAATTTCTAAATTACTTTCTTCTAGGGCTTCCCAATATTCAACAGCTTTTCTTAAATGAGGAATCATAATGGTACCTCCAATTAGATTTGCTATCGACATTGTTTCCATCATTTCTTCTTTAGAAACTCCAAGTTTATAGGAAGCTTCAAGATGATATTGCACACAATCATCACACCTGAGAACTGCAGAAGCTACAAGACCTAATAGTTCTTTAGTTTTTTTTGGTAAATGTCCTTCTTTAAAGGCATTTGTGTCTAAATTGAAAATTCTTTTAATTACTTTATTGTCTGAAGCTATAATTTTATCGTTCATTTTCTGACGATAATCATTAAACTCTTTTACTTTTGTGTGCATTTTTTTGTTGTTTTTTAATTACAATTTTCGAAACCTTAATACTCACTTCGTATAGAATAACAATAGGAATGGCTACAATTATTTGACTAGCTACGTCAGGAGGTGTAATTATGGCGGCTACAATTAATACAACCACTAGGGCATGTTTTCTGTATTTTTTTAAAAAAGCTGGTGTAATCAAACCTATTTTAGTTAAAAAGAAAACTAAAACGGGTAATTCAAACAATATAGAAACTCCAAGTAACATATTGGTGACAAGTCCAATATGAGAGTCCATTGTGAAATTATTTTGAATTAAATCAGTAATTTGATAATTGTATAAGAAATGAATGGAGATCGGAGCTATTATATAAAAACTAAAAGCAATTCCTAAAAAAAAGAGCAACGAAGCTACAAAAATAAAACCTCTTGAATTACGCACCTCTTTTAGCGTTAATCCTGGAGAAATAAACCTCCATAATTCCCATAATAGATAAGGAAATGATAATATAATTCCCAATATAAATGAAGACCAAATAGAGTTCATTAGTTGTTGGGTTGGTTTTAAGCTAATTAAATTATCTTTAAAACTTACACGACAAAAACTACTGTCTAAGCCAAACAAATTAAAGAAATCACAAAATAGTTGATAGGTTATAAAATCTGATTTTCTATGAGCTAATAAAAAATTTTCATACACCTCTTTTTGAAAGATAAATAAAAAAATTCCAAAAATTACTACAACAGATGCGCTTCTCACTAAATGCCATCTTAGTTCTTCTAAATGTCCTAAAAAAGACATTTCTTTCTCTTTTTCTACCATCAGAAAATTCCTTCTTTAATTAAATCATGAATATGAATAACACCAACATACTTCTTTTTATCATTAACAACCAAAATTTGAGAAATATTATTTGTTTCCATAGTATTTAAGGCATCTATAGCCATCGCATCAAAAGCGATCTTTTTGGGTTTTGTGCCCATAATATCAGAGGCTTTAATTGCTGTAATTTCTGGTGTTTTTGAGAGCATTCTTCTAATATCACCATCAGTAATAATTCCGACGAGTTCATCCGACTCCATTACGGCTGTAACTCCGACTCTTTTTTCAGAAATCTCAACGATTACTTTTGCAATACTATCTGTAGTCTCAACTTTTGGTACTAAATTATTTTTAACTAAATCAGAGACTCTTAAATACAACCGTTTCCCTAAAGCACCTCCAGGGTGATATTTTGCAAAGTCTTGACCAGTGAAACCTCTTAAATTTAATAAACAAATCGCTATAGCATCTCCTAAAACTAATTGTGCAGTTGTACTTGTTGTGGGTGCTAAATTATTAGGACAAGCTTCTTTTTCTACAAAAGCATTCAATGTGAAATCTGCATTTTTGCCTAAATATGAATCGATATTTCCAGTAATCGCGACTATTTTATTTCCATAATTTCTTATAAATGGGACTAAAACTTTAATTTCAGGAGTATTTCCACTTTTAGAGATACAAATGACTACATCGTTTTTCTGAACATTTCCTAAATCTCCATGAATCGCATCTGCTGCATGCATAAAGATTGCTGGAGTACCAGTAGAATTTAAAGTGGCAACAATTTTTGTTGCTATATTCGCACTCTTACCAATACCAGTCACAATTACTCTTCCTTTGGAATTAAAAATAAATTTAATTGCATCTTCAAAGTTATCGTCAATTAATTTAGTTAAATTAGCAATAGCATTACTCTCTGTTAAAATAGTTTCTTTTGCTGTTTTTAGAATTGTGTTTGTTTTTTTCAATGGTATGATATTATAATGATAATAAGTGATATCTTTAAAATAAGGAATAAGCAAATTTACTATAAATAATAGTTAGAACAAATATAATAGAAGGTTTGTGATTGTTTTTCGAAGTTAAACGAATATTTTAATAAATGGATTTATACATTCCTCTTAAAAGGTTTTTTGGATTTAATAAATTTAAAGGGTTACAAAAGCAAGTAATTAAAAGTATACTTGCTAATAAAAATACTTTTGTAATAATGCCTACAGGTGGAGGAAAGTCTCTTTGCTATCAGTTACCAGCATTAATGTCTGAAGGAACTGCTATTGTAGTTTCTCCTCTAATCGCTTTGATGAAAAACCAAGTAGATGCTATCCGAGGTATCTCCGAGCATAATGGGGTTGCACATGTTTTAAATTCTTCATTAAACAAGACTGAAGTAAATCAGGTTAAAGAGGATATCTCTCGTGGAATTACAAAACTTTTATATGTAGCTCCAGAATCTTTGATCAAAGAAGAATATGTGACATTTTTAAGATCTCAGAAAATTTCTTTTGTGGCTATTGATGAAGCCCACTGTATTTCTGAATGGGGACACGATTTTAGGCCAGAGTATAGAAATTTAAAAAATATAATCAAAGCAATTGATAATGTTCCTGTTATATGTTTAACCGCAACGGCAACTGAAAAAGTACAGGAAGATATTTTAAAAACATTAGGAATTCCCGATGCAAATAGATTTAAAGCCTCTTTTAATAGGCCCAATTTATTTTATGAAGTGAGACCAAAAACAAGTGAAGTAGAAAAAGATATTATTCGTTTTGTAAAACAAAGAATGGGTAAATCTGGAATTATTTATTGTTTGAGTCGTAAAAAAGTAGAAGAAGTCTCTCAAATACTTCAAGTAAATGGAATTAACGCGGTTCCTTATCACGCAGGTTTAGATGCAAAAACTCGTGTAAAACATCAAGATATGTTTTTAATGGAGGATTGTGATGTTGTAGTTGCGACCATTGCTTTTGGTATGGGAATAGACAAACCAGATGTGCGTTTTGTTATTCACCATGACATTCCTAAAAGTTTAGAAAGTTATTATCAAGAAACTGGTAGAGCTGGTCGAGATGATGGTGAGGGCTATTGTTTGGCTTTTTATGCATACAAAGACATCGAAAAATTAGAGAAATTTATGGCAAGCAAGCCTGTAGCAGAGCAAGAAATAGGACACGCGTTATTACAAGAAGTTGTCGGCTATGCAGAAACGTCTATGAACAGACGTAAATACTTGTTACATTATTTCGGTGAAGAATTTGATGCTGAAAACGGTGCAGGAGCCAATATGGACGATAATTCTAGAAATCCAAAGAAAAAGCATGAAGCTAAAAAGGACGTAGTGTGCTTGTTGAAAGTTATCAAGAATACTTTACAAAAATACAAATCTAAAGAGATTGTAAATACCATAGTGGGAAAAGAAAATGCTCTTTTAACCTCGCATAAAACTCATTTGCAACCTTTTTTCGGAAGTGGAAAAGAGAAGTCTCCACTTTATTGGATGGCTTTAATTAGGCAGGTTTTAGTGGTTAATTTGATTAAAAAAGAAATTGAACAGTATGGTGTTATCAAGTTATCTCAAAAAGGAGAAGATTATATAATCAATCCAACATCTTTTATGATGACAGAAGATCATTCTTACAATGAACAAAATGATAATTCTATCATCACAAATTCAAAATCTTCAAATACTGCAGATGATAAGTTGGTCAACATATTAAAAGATCTTCGAAAAAATGTTTCCGTAAAGCAAGGCGTGCCTCCATTTGCAGTTTTTCAAGATCCTTCAATAGAAGATATGGCAATGAAGTACCCGATAACATTGCCTGAACTATCGACTGTTCATGGTGTTGGTGAGGGTAAAGCAAGAAAATTTGGAAAAGAGTTTATTCAGCTTATTTCAAAATACGTAGATGAAAATGATATTTTAAGACCAGATGATTTAATCGTAAAAAGTACAGGAACTAATTCAGGTTTAAAACTATTTATAATACAAAATACGGATAAAAAATTACCATTAATTGACATTGCTAAATCAAAAGGACTAGAAATGGAAGATTTGATAAAAGAGATGGAGGTTATTATTTTTTCAGGTACAAAATTAAACATAAACTATTCTCTCGATGATGTATTGGATGAGGATCAACAAGAGGAGATTTACGATTATTTTATGGAAGCTGAATCTGATAAAATTCAAGATGCTCTAGATGAGTTCGATGGTGATTATGATGAGGAAGAACTTCGATTAATGCGTATAAAATTTATCAATGAAGTAGCCAATTAAAAGACGCTGCATTATTCTTATAAAGTAGTAACTGTCAATAGGATTCCCAAAACAATCGCCATAAATTTCTGTAAGTTAAATTTATGATTTTCGGTACTTTCAAATAGGATGATTGTTGATATATGTAAGAAAAAACCAATTATTAAGGCTGTAATTTCTGTTGAAAAAGTTCTAAAAAAAGAATTTTTATCCCCTAGAAACACCCCCAATGGACTCATTAAAGCAAAGGTAATTAGAAAAATAAAGACCGTTTTTTTTGAATACTTTGTTTGGATTAAAAAAGTAGTTAAAACAATAGCAATGGGTATTTTGTGAACGACAATAGCCCATAATAAATTATCACCTATGCTATGAATTGGGAGGCCTTCAGAAAACGCATGAAAACTTAAACTAAGAAAAAGTAATGTTGGAAATTCCTTTCCACTTGTATGAATGTGTATATGGCCATGTTCTGCTCCTTTAGAAAACGATTCTAATACAGATTGAATTATAATTCCAATTAAAATAAAGATGCCTATATTATTGTAATCACTAGTTTGACTATACACCTCTGGTAATAAATGCAAAATAGTAACAGATAGCAAGTAAGCACCACTGAAAGCTAGTAATAAAGGCATAAATTTATTTTTAGGTTTAAAAATAAATACCAACATTGAACCAATAAAAACAGCGGCTATTAAAAGAATATAATTCATCGTGCAATAATAATTAATCTATCTGAGTTTTTTGACTCGTAGGGGGTTAACTGATAATCTCCAAAAACATGTGTAATATTGAAACAAGCTTTGTGAAAATAGTTTTTCATTTTGTCTAAATCTAAGTATTTAACTTTTTCCTGATAAAATTGATCTTTACCGTCAGCAAAAAAAGAAATATTCTTAAAAATAAATCCGTCTTTTATTTTTCTTTTAATATGAAAAGTGATCTGATCAACTGTTTTGGTTTCTTCGGGGACCAAGTTTAATTTTACTTTTTCAGCATTTAAAAAGTCGAAAACAAAAACACCATTCTTTTTTAATCCTTGTTTAAAATTTTTTAGAATTAAAAGATCTTCCTTATCGTCTTCAAAATAACCAAAACTTGTAAACAAATTAAATATGGCATCATAAGTATTGTTGAAAGGATAACGCATGTCATGAATATTAAACTTTAACGTATCATTTTCAAATTCTTTTGCCGATTTAATGCTGTTCTCGGCTAAATCACCTCCAGTAACTTTATACCCTAGCGTATTTAAAAATAAAGAATGACGTCCCTTACCACAAGGTAAGTCTAAAATATGAGTTGTTTTTGGTAGCTTTAAAAAAGAGGTAATGTTCTTCATAAACAATTGGGCATCTTTGTCATTTCTCTCTTTGTATAGAATATGATAGTAAGGGGTGTTAAACCAATCTGTATACCAATCTTGTATTTTCATATTTAATTTTATGATTGCAAAAGTAACGAAATCTTATGTTTCAAAAAATGAAAAATTTAATTACTATAATTCCTATTAATAAAATGTATTTTTGTGCTCAATTTTATGAGTATGAACAAAGATTTTAAAATGACAGCTACTACACTTTTTGGTTTGGAAGGTGTTTTAGCAGATGAATTGAAAAAATTAGGAGCCCAAGAAGTAAAAGAAGCGGTTAGAAGTGTTTCTTTTAGAGGTGATATAGGTTTTATGTACAAAGCCAATATTGCCCTAAGAACAGCTGTTAGAATCCTAAAGCCAATAAAAGTTTGTAAAGTTTATGACGAAGAAGATCTTTATGAATCCATTCAGAAAATTAAATGGGAAAATTTTCTAGATGCTGAAGGAACATTTGCTATAGGAGCAGTTGTGAATTCTAAGAATTTTACGTCAAACTCACATTATATTTCTTTAAAATCAAAAGATGCAATTGCAGATTATTTTCGCCATAAATATCATAAAAGACCTAACGTTGATCTAAAATTTCCTGATGTGAAAATTCACATTCATATTCAAAAGGATTGGTTGACAGTTTCTTTAGATTCCTCTGGGGATTCCTTGCACAAAAGAGGGTATAGAACAGCAACAAATATTGCCCCAATAAATGAAGTATTGGCTGCAGGAATGGTTTTATTGTCAGGCTATACTGGAGACGAAAATTTTATAGATCCTATGTGTGGTTCTGGTACTATTTTAATTGAAGCTGCAATGATTGCTAACAATATTCCAGCAAACATTAATAGAAAATTGTTTGCCTTTGAAAACTGGAAAGATTACGATGAAGATTTATATTTTACAATTCAAGATGCTTTGTTAAAAAAAATACGTTCTTCTCATTTTAAAATTATGGGATTTGATAAAGCTCCTTCGGCTGTTCAAAAAGCGATAGCTAATATTGAGAACGCCAACTTAGATGAATTTATTGGTGTACATCATGTAAACTTTTTTAATTCCAAAAAAGAGGTTTTTGGGAATACTACAATTTTATTTAATCCTCCTTATGGAGAACGATTAAATATAGATACAGAAGAATTTTATAAAAAAATAGGGGATACCCTAAAACATAATTATCCTGGATCATCAGCTTGGTTAATCACTTCTGATACCGATGCTTTGAAATCTGTAGGTTTAAGAACCTCTAAAAGAATAGCACTTAAAAATGGAGATTTAAACTGCAAGTTTGTGAAATACGAATTGTATGAAGGAAGTCGAAAACTTAAGGAAAAAAATAATTTTCTTGACCAAAGTTCTGAAGCGAACGAAAACATATAAAGCATTAACAATAATCAAATAAAAAACCGAAACTGTTACGTTTCGGTTTTTTTATTTTTCAATGAGAAGTATTTTATTTCTTTCTTTTCTGTTGCGCCTGTTGCTCTTGTGCTTGTTTCATTGCTGTATCAATTCTTTGTCGAAATTTACTCTTCGCTTTTTCAGGACGTTTTTTGTTTTCTTCAATTTGTGCGTGTATTTTATCCACATCAATTACATAGTTTTTGATAACGAGCATAATGATGATCGTTAATAAATTCGAGATGAAGTAATACAAACTCAAACCACTTGCATAACTATTGAAGAAAAACAACATCATAACAGGAGAGAAGTATATCATATACTTCATCATTTTTCCCATATCAGGCATTCCTTCTTGAGCAGGAGCTTGCATGTTTGCTTGTTGACTCTGATTCATCTTCATGTAAAAGAAAATAGCTGTTGAGGCCAAAATGGTGAACAAACTTACATGATTTCCATAGAAAGGTATGTTAAAAGGTAACGAGAAAATACTATCATAAGAAGATAGATCATTTGCCCATAAAAAACCTTTTTGTCTGAGTGATAAATTTGTTGGAAAAAACTTAAACAAGGCAAAGAAGATAGGCATCTGTAATAGTGCAGGGATACAACCAGACAACATGCTCACTCCAGCCTTTCGTTGAATAGCCATGGTTTCTTGCTGACGTTTCATCGCGTTTTCTTTTCCTGGGTACTTTTCGTTTACGGCTGTCAACTCTGGTCGAATTACCTTCATTTTAGCACTTGAAACATAGGACTTGTATACCAATGGAGACATTAAAATTCGAACAACAATGGTCATCAAAATAATAATCAATCCAAAATTTCCTGAGTATCCGCTCAAAAAGTTAAAAACCGGATAAAAGACTGTTCTGTTTAAAAAACCGAAAATTCCCCAACCTAAATCGGCTGTTTCGTCTAAATCAGTTCCTTCATATTTTTTTAATAAATTATAATCACTAGGTCCATAGAACCACTTCATGTTATAATTAAATTCACCACCAGTTAATGCCAATGGTGCTTTTAATTCATAGTTCTTGGTAAAAACAGTATCTATTTTTTCATCGGTTATTAAATCCGTAGAGCTAAGTGATGCGTTTATAAAAGGAGTATCTGATAATAAGTTGGAAGTAAAAAAATGCTGGTTGTAGGCTACCCAATCCAAACTATTTACTACTTCAGAATTACCCGGTCTAATGTAGTCTACTTCACCGTCGGTTTTGTAGTAGTACCAAGAATACATAGTATTTTCTGTTCTCAGACTTTTTTCGTGTCTAAACCCGTTTAAAGACCAATTCAGATTGATTGCATTGGATCCATTAATTACGGAACTTAATCCTTGAGATCGAATAGAGAAATCAACCATATACTCGTTTGGTTTCATTTCATATCGGTATTCTAAAAATTGCGTATCTGAAACTTTTAGTTTCATAGATAATACATCATTTCCATTATTCTTACTAAGTGTTGGAATAAAAAACAGGTCTTTGGTATTTAAAATTCTGTTATCAGTAGTACCGAAATTGATGTTAAAAGATGCATTGTTGTCTTTTATCATGTACAGAGGAAGTGAGTCGTAGGTTTTGTAGTTTTTAATCAAAGCTTCTACAATCTGTCCACCTTTGTTGTCAATGGTTAATTTAAGTAGTTCATTTTCGATGACTCTAACCCCTTTTTCACCTTGTATGGCGCTGTATGCAAAAGCTCCTAGTTTGTTTTTTAGTAAAGCTGTTTTAGAAGATTCACTTTCAAAAACAGGTTTTGTTGTAGTAAATGAATCGTTTGTTTCTTTAGCGACTGGTGCAACGATATCTGTTGTTGTTTCTTTTAAAAGAACTTCTTCTTTGTTAGAATCCATCCACCATAATAGAATCCCTGCTAATAAAATCATTCCTATGAAGGAATTATAATCGAATTTTTTTTGTTCCATGTGTTTTTTTAAAATGTCAGTTTGTCACTTTTGCCGCTATGTAAAGAAACAGAAGCCGACAAATGTAGCAAAACTCAAATGTTTTTGATTGGTTTTACTGTAATTATTGTTACTACACTATAGTATTCAAATAGTATACCTAAACGTACTATTTAGATTGTTTTAGAGCGGCTTTGATGAAATCCACAAATAAAGGGTGCGGATTCAACACCGTACTCTTGTACTCTGGGTGATACTGCACACCAACAAACCAAGGGTGTGTTGGGATTTCTACCACTTCAACCAAACCTGTTTTTGGATTGACTCCTGTTGCTTTCAATCCTGCACTTTCAATAGCTTCTAAGTATTCGTTGTTAAACTCATAACGGTGTCTGTGACGCTCACTAATGAATTCTGATTGATAAGCATTGTATGCTTTAGAATTTTTAGAAACATTACAATCCCACGCTCCTAAGCGCATAGTTCCTCCTTTTTCTGTTACCTCTTTCTGACTTTCCATTAAATTAATTACAGGATTTTTACACTCCTTTTTCATTTCTGTTGAAAAAGCATCAGTCAGTCCTAAAACATTTTTAGAAAATTCAATAACAGCCATTTGCATTCCCAAACAAATCCCAAAAAAAGGAATCTTATTTTCTCTAGCGAACTGTACCGCTTTTATTTTTCCGTCAATTCCTCGATCGCCAAATCCAGGAGCTACTAAAATACCGTTAACTCCTTTTAACTTATTTTCTATATTCTCAACAGTTAAGCTTTCAGAGTGAATCCATCGAACTTTTACTTTGGTTTCATTTGATGAACCAGCATGAATGAAAGCCTCAGTTATCGATTTATAAGAGTCTTGTAACTCAATATATTTACCAATCAAAGCAATTTCTACTTTAGAAGTTGGATTTTTATGTTTCTTTAAAAATTCATTCCATACTTTTAATTCAGGCTGTTGTTCTGAAGATAGGTTAAATTTCTTAAGTACAACTTCATCTAAGCCTTCTGCTAACATTAAATTAGGAACGTCATAAATAGTTTCTGCATCGATAGATTGTATTACATCTTCTTTTTTCACATTACAGAATAAGGCCAATTTTCTTTTAATGTCGTCAGAAATTTCGTGCTCTGTTCTACACACTAAAATGTTTGGACTTACCCCACTTTGCATTAACATTTTTACAGAATGTTGAGTAGGTTTGGTTTTTAATTCTCCAGCAGCTGCTAGGTAGGGTATGAGTGTCAAATGAATAACAATGGCATTTTCTTCCCCTTTTTCCCACAACATTTGCCTTACAGATTCTACATATGGTAATGATTCAATATCCCCAACGGTTCCACCAATCTCAGTAATTACAATATCATAATCTCCAGTATCTCCTAAAATTTGAATTCTACGTTTGATTTCATCTGTTATGTGAGGAATCACTTGGACTGTTTTGCCTAAAAAGACCCCTTTGCGTTCTTTGTTAATGACAGATTGATAAATTTTACCCGTAGTCACGTTATTTGCTTGACTGGTGGGGATATTTAAAAAACGTTCATAATGTCCTAAGTCTAAATCTGTCTCAGCACCGTCATCAGTAACATAACATTCACCATGTTCATAAGGATTTAGTGTACCGGGATCTATGTTAATGTAAGGATCTAATTTTTGAATGGTAACTGTAAAGCCTCTTTGCTGTAATAATTTTGCCAAGGACGCAGCTATGATTCCTTTTCCAAGCGATGAAGTTACGCCTCCGGTTACAAAAACATATTTTGTATTACTCATGGTATTCTTAGGTTTGCGCAAAAGTACTAACTCTAAAATTTATCTCAAATAAAAAAGAGAAAAACATTTGTAAAATTTATAGTTTTCCTAGTTAAATAAAAATTTCAATTTTTTTTAAAATAGTGTTTGCTACAAATAAAAACAGTTGTATATTTGCCAACGTTTTAAACGATGTAAATCCTTTAGAGCAGAAAAGAAACAATAGAAGATATTTAAAAACATAGATAATGCCAAAAAGAACTTACCAACCGTCAAAGAGAAAGAGAAGAAACAAACATGGTTTCATGGAGAGAATGGCTTCTGCTAACGGTAGAAAGGTATTGGCTCGTAGAAGAGCAAAAGGAAGAAAGAAAATTTCTGTTTCATCTGAAACTAGACATAAAAAATAAATGATTAACAATTGTTAATATATAAGGTGTTACTTTTTTAAGTAACACCTTTTTTTATACCCAAGCACTAACTATTTTTGTAAAACTAAACAATACAACAACTTACAATGCCAAAAAGAAAAGACCTCAAATCAGTATTAATTATCGGATCTGGACCCATTGTTATTGGACAAGCTTGTGAATTTGACTATTCAGGCTCACAATCATTACGTTCTTTAAGAGAAGATGGAATCGAAACAATTTTAATTAATTCGAATCCAGCAACAATTATGACAGATCCTTCAATGGCTGATCATATTTATCTATTACCGTTAACTACAAAATCAATCATTAAAATTTTAAAAGAACATCCACAAATTGATGCTGTTCTTCCAACAATGGGTGGTCAAACTGCTTTAAACTTATGTATTGAAGCAGATGATAAAGGAATTTGGGAGGATTTTAATGTGAAATTAATTGGAGTAGATATTGATGCGATCAATATTACTGAAGATAGAGAACAGTTTAGAGAATTAATGCTAAAGATTGGTGTGCCAATGGCACCACAAGCAACAGCAACTTCATTTTTAAAAGGAAAAGAAATTGCACAAGAATTTGGTTTTCCTTTAGTAATTCGATCTTCTTATACTTTGGGTGGAGCTGGTGCTTCAATTGTTTATGACCCAAATGATTTTGATGAATTATTAAGTAGAGGCCTCGAGGCATCCCCAATACATGAGGTGATGATCGATAAGGCAATGATGGGCTGGAAAGAATACGAGTTAGAATTGTTAAGAGATAAAAATGACAATGTTGTTATTATTTGTTCTATTGAAAATATGGATCCTATGGGGATTCATACTGGAGATTCTATAACAGTTGCACCTGCAATGACACTTTCGGACACTACGTTTCAGAAAATGCGAGATATGGCAATTCATATGATGCGCTCTATTGGTGATTTTGAAGGAGGTTGTAACGTACAATTTGCTATCTCACCTGACGAAAAAGAAGATATTATTGCCATTGAAATCAATCCACGTGTTTCGCGTTCATCTGCACTAGCTTCAAAAGCTACAGGATATCCAATTGCAAAAGTAGCGACGAAACTTGCTATCGGGTATACTTTGGATGAATTAGAAAACGGAATTACAAAATCTACTTCAGCTTTATTTGAGCCAACCTTAGATTATGTTATTGTTAAAATACCACGTTGGAATTTTGATAAATTCGAAGGTTCAGACAGAACACTTGGTTTACAAATGAAATCTGTTGGTGAGGTAATGGGTATTGGACGTTCATTTCAAGAAGCACTTCACAAAGCGACGCAATCACTAGAAATTAAAAGAAACGGATTAGGTGCAGATGGAAAAGGGTACACTGATTACAACCAAATTATAGATAAATTAACCAATGCAAGTTGGGATCGAGTTTTTGCAATTTACGATGCAATTGCAATGGGAATTCCATTGAGTAAGATTTATGATATCACTAAAATTGATATGTGGTATTTAAAACAATACGAAGAGTTATTTCAATTGCAGAAAGAAATTTCTACCTACTCAATAGACACTATTAGTAGAGATTTACTATTGGAAGCAAAACAAAAAGGATATGGAGATAGGCAAATAGCACATATGTTGCGTTGTTTAGAAAGTGAAGTGTATAAAAAAAGAGATGAATTAAAAGTGCAACGTGTGTTTAAGTTAGTCGATACGTGTGCTGCAGAATTCAAAGCAAAAACTCCTTATTATTATTCAACTTTTGAAAATGAAATAGAAACGGCAGATGGAGAGGTTATTATTGCAAACGAAAGTATTGTAACTAATAAAAAGAAAATAGTAGTCTTAGGTTCTGGACCCAATAGAATAGGACAAGGAATTGAATTTGATTATTGTTGTGTTCATGGAGTTCTAGCAGCAGCAGAGTGTGGATATGAAACAATTATGATTAATTGTAATCCTGAAACGGTATCTACTGATTTTGATACTGCAGATAAATTATACTTTGAGCCTGTTTTTTGGGAACATATTTACGATATCATTCGTCATGAAAAACCAGAGGGTGTTATTGTACAATTGGGTGGACAAACAGCATTAAAGTTGTCTGAAAAGCTAACCAAATATGGAATAAAAATTATAGGAACTTCATTTGAAGCATTAGACTTAGCAGAAGATCGAGGAAGTTTCTCTACATTGCTAAAAAATAATAACATTCCTTATCCAGAATTTGGGATAGCTGAAACTGCAGATGAGGCATTGGCTTTGGCAGATCAATTAGATTTTCCAATTTTAGTTCGACCTTCTTATGTTTTAGGAGGACAAGGAATGAAAATTGTCATTAACAAAGAAGAGTTAGTTGCTCATGTGGTAGATCTACTGCATAAAATCCCCAATAATAAACTATTATTAGATCATTATTTAGATGGCGCTATTGAAGCAGAGGCAGATGCTATTTGTGACGCAGATGGCAATGTATATATTATTGGTATTATGGAACACATAGAACCTTGTGGGATTCATTCAGGAGATTCAAATGCAACATTACCCGCATTTAATCTTGGAGACCTTGTTATGCAACAGATAAAAGATCATACACATACCATTGCTAGAGAACTTAAAACAGTAGGTTTAATTAATGTTCAATTTGCTATTAAGGATGATGTAGTTTATATTATTGAAGCAAACCCAAGAGCGTCTAGAACAGTTCCGTTTATAGCCAAAGCATATAAAGAGCCTTATGTAAACTTTGCAACAAAAGTAATGTTAGGTGAGAAAAAAGTAACGGACTTTAATTTCAATCCTCAACTCGAAGGATATGCTATAAAACAACCCGTTTTTTCTTTTAACAAGTTTCATAATGTAAATAAGAAACTAGGTCCAGAAATGAAATCTACTGGAGAAAGTATTTTGTTTATAGACAGTTTAAAAGATGATGAATTTTACAATTTATACGCGAGACGAAAAATGTATTTGAGTAAGTAATTTCTTTATAGAATAAAAAAAGCATCCATATTTAGATGCTTTTTTTTACTATTTTTTATATTTAATTCAAGAAGTATTTGTGCTTTCGTAAATAAATTATTTAGTAGGTTCAGGAATTTCAATACCTAGATTTTTTATCACTAGTTCAGTTATATCAAATTCATTGTCAATATACACAAATTCGTTTCCTGTTATTGTTAATATCTGTGTGTAACCTCCAGATTTTGCAACTGTTGAGATTGCATCACTAATTTTTTTATATAGAGGACGCATCAACTCATTTTTCTTTATTTGCATTAATTTATTTCCATTTTCTTGGTATTTTTTTATATCTGCTTCCATTTCTGTTAGCTCTTTTAAATCTCCTTGTTTTGCTAAAATTCCAAGTGTTTTTTCATTCTTTTTGAAAGTCTCAGCTTTTGTTTGATATTCCTTTAATTTGATAGAGAAGGAAGAATCTAGCTTTATTCCGTAGGCTTGAGATTTTTTTAATGCAAGTTTTGTTTCGGGCATTAGGTTTATGATATACTCACTGTCTATAGTACCAACTTTAGACTGTGCGATAGAAGTTGTGGCAAAAAGAGCAATGCAAATACATGTAAATATTGTTTTCATTTTTATTATTTTTTTTGTGTTACAAAGATATAAAAGTGGATGAATTACCAAAATTTACTCGTGTTTAATTCTGTTAATTTTGTCAGAAATTTGACCAGTGATAGTGTTGATATCCGTTTGATAATCAAACCATAAAGTGTTGGGGTCTTTCTTAAACCAAGTTCCTTGTCTTTTTGCAAACCTTCTCGTATTTTTTTTGATCTCACCGATTGCAAACTCTTTGGAGCAATTTCCATCCATGTATGAAAATAATTCTCTATACCCAACTGTTTGAAGTGCATTTAAGTTTTTATATTGATACAATTGTTGGGCCTCTTCAAGTAAACCGTTTTTAATCATCACATCTACGCGCAAGTTTATTCTATTGTATATTGTCTCTCTATCTGCATCTAAACCAATCTTAATTGAATGAAATTTCCTAACTGATTTGGGTTTATTCTTAAAAGAGGCATAGGGTTTCCCTGTTCCAATACAAATTTCTAAGGCTCTGATAACTCTTTGCGGATTTTCTATATTTATCGTGTTATACGACTGTATGTCTAATTTTTTTAATTGATTTTGAAGACTTTTAATACCCTTTTCTTCTAATTCAGTATTAAGTTTGGTTCTGATATCTCCGCTTACTTTTGGGAAATAATCCAACCCTTTTAAAATTGCATCTAAATACAATCCACTTCCACCAACCATGATTTGAATTGGGTTATTAATAAAAAGGGATTCTAATTTTTCAAGTGCATCATTTTCAAATGATCCTACGTTATAGTCCTCGAAAATACTTCTGTTTTGGATGAAATGATGTTGAACAGCCTCTAATTCTTCGTCATTTGGAACCGCTGTTCCAATTGTCATTTCTTTGTAGAATTGTCTAGAATCAAAAGAAACAATACTAGAGTTAAAATATTTTGCCAACTTTATGCTGAGAGCTGTTTTACCAATTCCTGTTGGACCAACAATTGAAATTAAAAAATTATTTGATGTCATTTAATTCAATTTACTGCCACAACTGTAACAAAATTCAGCTCCATCTTTGTGAGCGTCAACGGCACAACTTGGACAAGACTGAGTATTGATGTCTATGGTATTTGTTTTGCTCATCTCAGAGCTTACAATACCCGTTGGAATAGCTATAATTGCATATCCTAGGATCATAATTATACTTGCGATAAACTGACCAAAAGGAGTTTGAGGAGCAATATCTCCATACCCAACAGTAGTCATGGTAACAATAGCCCAATAAATACTCTTAGGGATACTCGTAAATCCATTTTCCGTTCCTTCAATCATATACATTATTGCACCTAAAATTACACATAGGATCGTAATGAAAAATAAAAAAACCCCAATTTTTGCCTTGCTAGCTCTTAGTGCTACTATTAATTTATTGGAAGCACCAATGTATCTAGTTAGTTTTAGAATCCTAAATACACGAAGTAACCTAAGTGCTCTCAACGCGGCAAAATGATGAGAACCAACAAATATTAAAGAGAGGTACTTAGGAATTGTTGATAACAGATCAATGATTCCATAAAAGCTAAATACATATTTTAAGGGTTTTTTGATCGCAATAATTCGTAATATATATTCAAAAGAAAATAGCGCTGTAATGATCCATTCGGAAATGTTTAAGAAAGATCCATAAGAGTTATTTATAGAATCTATACTTTCTAACATCACAAGAACAATACTTGCTAAAATTGAACTTAATAAAATTACATCAAACAGTTTTCCTTCAGGGGTATCTGCCTCATAAATAATTTCATGAAGTTTGTGTTTCCAGGAGGTTTGTTTTTGTTTTTCCAATAGAAGTTTGATTATTTTACAAATATAAAACTAATATTTTTTTATTTGTATACGATTTTAATTGAATGCAATTGAACCATCATCTCTTTTATTTAAATTAAAAAGAGTCAGTATGAAAAAAATTACCGCTAGTTTATAGGTTAATTACAGTCGAATAATTTTCTCAACATTGTGACTGTTTAGGTAGTTTTTGATAATATTTTTAGAACTTATTTTGTTTTCAATTGGAGTTAAAATAGATTTTAGAATCTCCAATTTATTTTCTTGATAATGTAAATTGGTATATCCATATCCAAAAACTTCATTGTCTTCAATTAAAATAATCGCATGTTCTCCAATTTTTCTGCCCTTTTCAATGATTATAAAATCATCATTATTAAAATTTTGAATGCATCTTTTTTTCTTCTTTTTTATGTTATATTTTGGAGATAATGCTTCTAATTCTAGGTGGTATTTTAAAATTGTAAATAACTTATTTCCTGTGCTATCAAAAGAGATTTTTTGAACCCTATCTTGAATGCCTTTGGCTGTTTTTGTAACTTTTAAAAAAAGTTTAGTTACTTCATTTTTAATATTTTTAGCTTTTCCCAAATAAATAACTTTTCCCTTTGCATCGTGCATGTAAAAAATTCCCTGTAGGGTAGGTGCTTCCTCTACTAATTTTTTTAGTTTTAATTTATGGGTTCTGTTGTCGAAATATTTGATAGAGTTTTGTACAATTATTTTATGAAGATCTTTGTCTAGTAATAATTTAAATAATTGAACTGTTGCCAATGCATCACCTGATGCTCTGTGTCTATCGGACATTGGGATACCTAGTGATTTTGTAAGTTTTCCAAGACTGTATGACGGTTGGTCTAAAATTAACTTTTTACTTAACTCAATGGTGCATAGGGTGTTTCTTGAAAAATTATACCCCAACCTATCAAATTCAGTTTTAAGAATTCTATAATCAAAGGAAGTATTGTGAGCAACTAAGATGCAATCAGATGTGATTTCTATGATACGTTTTGCAACTTCATGAAATTTAGGGGCATTTCTTAGCATATTGTTGTTGATACCTGTCAATTTTACAACAAACTCTTGAATAGGTTTCTCTGGATTTACAAGGCTGATAAATTGATCAACGGTAGTTTGTCCATCAAATTTATAAATAGCAATTTCGGTAATACCCTCCTCATTAAATTTTCCACCAGTTGTTTCAATGTCTAAAATAGCGTACAAAATATTTTTTTTAAATTATCAATTATAATTTCGATTACCAAAGATAGCGCTTCCAACCCTGATCATTGTACTTCCTTTAGAAATAGCCAGGGAATAATCACCACTCATACCCATCGATAAAGTCTCTAGTTGACAGTTTTCCGAAAGTGGTTTCTCTTTCTGATTTTGAAAAAAAGAATTTAGTGAAGAGAATTCATCTTTTAACTGATTCTGATTGTCTGTAAATGAAGCCATTCCCATAAAACCAACAATGAGTATGTTTTTTAATTCTGTGAATTCGACCGTCGATAAAAGTACTTCTATTTCGTTAAAATTAAATCCAAACTTAGTCTCTTCTTTGGCAATTTTTACTTGTAACAAGCATTTGATTGTTCTATTGTTCTTTTTTGCTTGTTTGTTAATTTCTTTTAGTGTTTTAAGAGTGTCAACACCATGAATTAAATCAACAAAATGAGCCATATATTTTACTTTGTTTCGCTGTAGATGACCGATCATATGCCATTGAATATCTTTTGGTAAAGCATCATATTTTGAGACCATCTCTTGAATTTTATTTTCACCAAAAATCCTTTGACCAGCATTGTAGCCTTCTTGTAAATCTGAGATCGGTTTTGTTTTTGATACGGCAACTAATGTTACATTTTCAGGGATTGATTGTCGTATTATTTGCAAATTTTTAGCAATTGATTCCATTAGCCTAATAGTTCTATAATTTGATTTGCCAGTTCGATCCCTATTCTTTCTTGTGCCTCATTTGTCCCTGCACCAATATGTGGTGTTAAAGAAATTTCAGGATTCATTAATAATTGAACAGCGGGGGTCGGTTCTGTTTCATAAACATCCAAACCTGCAAATTGTACTTTTCCATTTTCCAATGCTTTTACCAGGTCTACCTCGTGTAAAATTCCACCTCTTGAGGTGTTTATTATACCAACACCGTCTTTCATACGTTCAATTTCTGATGCAGTAATGATATAATCGTCTTGAGCAGGGGTATGCAAAGTAATAAAATCTGATTCTTTTAACAATTCTTCCTTATCAACGGTAGCAATTGTAAAAGTTATTTTTTGACCATTAAAGAATTCTAATGTAATTGGTGCACTCGGTATTTCATTGTCTGTTGCAAGAACCTTCATTCCTAAACCTATGGCAATTTTGGCAACTTCTTGACCAATTTTTCCAAAACCAAGAATTCCAATTGTTTTACCTCTTAATTCTGTTCCTCGAGCATAGGCTTTTTTCAACTCTTTAAAACGTGTATCTCCTTCTAAAGGCATTTCTCTGTTGGATGAGTGTAAAAATCGAACGCTTCCTAAAAGATGTGCGAAAACTAATTCTGCCACAGAACTAGAGGAAGCTTCAGGTGTGTTTATGACATGCAAGCCATTGTCTTCAGCATATGCAACATCAATATTATCTAAACCAACTCCAGCACGTCCAATTAACTTAATACTAGGGCATGCCTCAATTAATTCTTGTCTCACTTGTGTAGCACTTCTTACAATTATTGCATCTATGTTGTGTTGATTAATATAGTTTTCTAGTTGACTTTGTGCAACTTTAACTGAAATAACTTCAAATCCACCTTTCTCTAAAGCGTCTATTCCGCTTTTAGAAATTCCATCATTTGCTAATACTTTCATTTATTTTTGAAATTTTAATTATTAAGATTGTGTTCTTTCTAATTCCTGCATTACATCAACCAATACTTGAACACTAAACAACGGCAAAGCATTATACATGCTAGCTCTGTATCCACCAACACTTCTATGTCCATTAATTCCACTAATTCCTGCTGCTTCGCACATGGTATTGAAAGTTGATGTTAAACGGTCATCGGTCAAAACAAAAGTTGCATTCATTGTACTTCTGTCTTCTTTTGCAACGATTCCTTCAAATAGCGGATTTCTATCGATTTCTTCATACAATAATGCTGCCTTTTTATTGTTTACTTCTTCTATAAAAGAAATACCCCCTAAATCTTTTAACCATTCTAGAGTCAGCATGGAAACATACACGGCAAATACTGAGGGTGTGTTAAACATACTGTCTTTATCTATATGAACTTGGTAGTCTAACATAGAAGGAATGTGTCTTTCAACTTTTCCTAAAATATTTTCTTTGATAATTACCAGGGTGGTTCCAGCAGGTCCCATATTTTTTTGAGCACCGGCATAAATTAAATCAAATTTTTCAAAGTCAAGCTGACGAGAAAAAATATCTGAACTCATGTCACAGACTATAGGAACATCTGTCTCTGGGAATTCTTTAATTTGAGTCCCTGAAACAGTATTGTTACTTGTACAATGAAAATAATCTACTCCTTCAGGAATCCTAAAATCTTTTGGTATGTAAGTGTATTTTTTATCTTTAGATGAGGCAACTTCTACCAATTCACCAAAATGTTTAGCTTCATTGATTGCTTTGTCAGACCAAGTTCCAGTATTTAAATACGCTGCTTTTTTATTCAATAAATTGTAGGCAACCATTAGGAATTCTAGACTTGCACCTCCCTGAAGAAACAAGGCTTTATAGCCTTTGTTTTCTAATCCTAACAATTCTAATGATAATGCACGAGCTTTTTCTATTACAGAAACAAAAGAAGGGCTTCTGTGAGAAATTTCTATTAATGATAGCTCATCGTTATTAAAATTAATAATGGCTTCCGATGCCTTTTTTAGTACTTCTTGAGGCAGAATACATGGACCTGCACTAAAATTATGTTTTTTCAAAATAATATAATTTTTATAGTTTTATAAAGATATACCTCTAGAATTATATGCTAGATAAAAATTCTAAGGTATCAACTCCGTCAGCAAAATCATTTAAAGCTGGCTCTTGTGTTTTTCCAAATGGAATTTCATTTTCAATAAAATTGTTGGCAACAATGCATTGAATTTTATCTTTATCTTGATGTAATTTTATTTTCAAATCTATTTCATTGTCATAATACTCGTAAAAAACAGTTGCAATAGGTGACGAGTAGCTTTCATCTTCTTTAATAATTAAAAACCCATTTTCTAGCAAGTCATATAAACTCATTAAATATACTGCTTTGTTATAGTCGTAATTATTAGCATATTTAGCATTGTAAATAATCTCTTTTTTATCATACATTCCTGCAAAAAATAAATCAAAATTATAGTCTTTTGGTACATATAATTTTGAAACACTTCTACAACCTAGACCAAAATATTGAAAAATATCATCAGATAATTTTATAAAATCTTGTTTTGTTTCATTTCCGGTGATTACTGCAACGGAATTTCTGTTCTTTCTAATAATGTTTGGTTTGTTCTTAAAATAATACTCGAAGTATCTAGCTGTATTGTTACTTCCGGTAGCGATTATTGCATCAAAATTTGTTAATTTTTCTTCAGTAAAAGTTATTTTTCCCTTGAAACCTTCTTCTACATGCTCTAAATACTTCGCTAAAAAAGGAATTAGATGACGATCGTTTGAAGATTGTTTTACGAGTACCGAATGTCCAGAGATTAACACTGATAAGAAATCATGAAATCCAACCATTGGGATATTACCTGCCATGATAATAGCGACATTTTTAGAAGATTTATTAATTAAATTAACACTTTCTGTAAACTTACTTAAATTGTTATATGTTAGTGATTTACTTAAATTTTCTAAAGAAAATAAAATGTTCTTTTTATTGAACCAAGAATTGTTTTCTTCTGCTAATTTTATTTGATGTAAAAAGCCGTCAAAAAATATTTCATTATGTTCAATATGATCAATTTTTTTGATATCATTGATAGTAAATTGACTTAAAAAGTCCCCTAATTTTGCGAATGCAGTAATTCTGTTTTGAATACTAATCATTTATTTTGGTTGTCAATGTTTTTGGCTTTATTTTTGCAATTACAAAGGTACAAAAACAGAATATAAATTATGGCAATTATAATAACAGATGAATGTATAAATTGTGGTGCATGCGAACCAGAATGTCCTAACACAGCAATATATGAAGGAGCAGATGATTGGAAATATTCAGATGGTACAGATTTAAAAGGGAATGTTGTTTTACCAAATGGTGCTGCCGTGAATGCAGATGAAGATCAAGAACCTGTTTCTGATGAAATTTATTACATCGTTGCGGATAAATGTACAGAGTGTAAAGGATTTCACGAAGAACCTCAATGTGCTGCTGTTTGTCCAGTAGATTGTTGTGTTCCTGACGATGATCATGTAGAAACTGAAGAAGAATTATTAGAGAAACAAAGCTTTATGCATGATGACTAACTTTATACTATTCGTTTTTTAACAAAACATTTCTCACATGATTCTCTAGTCACTTCTATCGAAATTTCAAGTTTTAATTCTGTTAGATTAAAAAATATAAAATTGATCTTTCTGGGTTTCTTTGTTAAATTTAATTTAGTTTTCATGAAAGATCGTTTATATTTGCAATCCAAAAATTTATTTATATGAAAGCCGGAATTGTAGGATTACCTAATGTAGGAAAATCAACTTTATTCAACTGTTTATCGAATGCTAAAGCACAAAGTGCTAATTTCCCTTTTTGTACTATTGAACCAAATCTAGGAGTGGTAAACGTTCCAGACAAAAGAATAGAAAAATTAGAGGAGTTGGTTAATCCAGAACGTGTAATGCCGGCTACCGTTGAGATTGTAGATATTGCAGGCTTGGTTAAAGGAGCAAGCAAAGGAGAGGGGTTAGGAAATCAATTTTTAGCAAACATTAGAGAAACGGATGCAATTTTACATGTTGTCCGTTGTTTTGATAATGATAACATCATACACGTTGATAATTCTATAGATCCTGTAAGGGATAAAGAAACAATTGATATTGAACTTCAATTAAAAGATTTAGAAACCGTAGAAAAAAGACTAGAGAGAGTCAAAAGAACTGCCAAAACAGGTAATAAGGAAGCTCAAGCGGAACTAGTCGTTTTGTTAAAGGTTCAGGAAACACTATTACAAGGTGTTTCAGTAAGAGCTTTGGATTTTTCTGAAAAAGACCTTGAATTTGTTCAGCCCCTTCAATTTATTACTGCAAAACCAGTACTTTATGTTTGTAATGTAGATGAAAACTCAGCCGTTTCAGGAAATGATTATGTAGAAAAAATAAAAGAAGCTGTCAAGAACGAAAATGCAGAAGTAATTGTTTTAGCAGTTGGAACAGAGGCAGACATTACAGAATTAGATGATTTTGAAGAAAGACAACTATTTTTAGCAGATATTGGACTAGCGGAAGCTGGTGTTTCTAGATTGGTTAGATCTGCGTATAAATTATTAAACTTACAAACCTATTTTACAGCTGGAGTTAAGGAAGTTCGAGCTTGGACAATTAATGTTGGTTCAACCGCACCCCAGGCTGCCGGAGTGATTCATACCGATTTTGAAAAAGGCTTTATTAGAGCTGAAACAATTTCTTATGAAGATTATATAGCTTTCGGTTCTGAAGCAAAAGTAAAAGAAGCCGGTAAAATGAGAGTAGAAGGGAAAGAATATATTGTTAAAGACGGTGATGTTATGCACTTTCGTTTTAATGTGTAAACTTGCTCTTCTGGACATATTTAATAAAAAAACTCCCTTTAATTTATATTGGGAGTTTTTTTATTGAATTTTTTTATGAAAACTTAAAGATATAAGTAAGTACCTAATTTTTATATTGGTTTTCTGTAAAAAGGTAACTTTACAATAGTAGCAGGGATTGCTTTTTTACGAACTTGTATATAAATTTGTGCTCCAGTTTTAGACAGTTTGGTTAGAACATATCCCATACCAATTCCTTTCTGTAAACAGGGACTCATAGTTCCTGAGGTAACATTACCAATTACGTTTCCATCATTATCAACAATATCATAGCCTTGCCTTGGAATACCTCTTTCATCTAGTTGAAAGGCAACCAATGCTTTTTCTGGCTTTAGCTCTTTCTGTTTTGCTAGAGCTTTGTGATTTACAAAGTCTTTTGTAAACTTTGTAATCCAACTCAATCCAGCTTCAATAGGCGATGTAGTATCATTAATATCATTTCCATACAAACAATATCCCATTTCTAAACGCAATGTGTCTCTAGCTGCCAAACCAATTGGTTTGATGCCATAAGTACTACCAGCTTCAAAAACTTTATTCCAGATATGAAGTACCTCACTATTTTTACAGTAGATTTCAAATCCACCAGAACCTGTATACCCAGTTGCAGAAATAAGGACATTTTCAATACCTGCAAAATCTCCAATTTTAAAGGTATAATAAGAAATGTCAGCCAGATCTAAAGAAGATAGTGACTGCATGGCTTCTATGGCTTTTGGTCCTTGAATCGCTAGCAAAGAATATTCATCTGATACATCTTTCAATTCAGCTCCAAAGGTGTCATTATATTTGGAAATCCAATTCCAATCTTTCTCAATGTTTGAGGCATTTACGACTAACAGATAGGTGTCTTTCTCAATTCTATAGCAAATTAAATCATCTACGATTCCATTATTTTCATTTGGAAAACAACTGTATTGTGCATCACCAATTTCTAGTTTTGAAGCATCATTAGAAGTTATTTTCTGAATGAGCGGCAATGCATTTTCACCAGTTACTAAAAACTCTCCCATATGACTTACATCAAAAACACCCACAGAATTTCTTACTGTTAAATGTTCAGCAGTTACTCCTTCATATTGAACAGGCATATAGAATCCTGCAAATGGGACCATTTTAGCTTCTAAAGCGAGGTGAGTTTCATTTAATGAAATCTTTTTCATGTATGTTTTTTATAAAATATTTTGCTAAATTATTGAAAAATAGTCAATAAATGATAACGAATAATGAGTTAAAGTTTTTTAGGAAGTTCAATATCGGTGAACTTTAAATGACAAAATAAAATTAAAAAGAAGAATAAATTTTAAATCATATTGGTTTATACTTTTAGGATCAAATAAATTACAATAATTTTGTTTTGGAATTATTAATGCAATGAGCAAAACAGCTATTATTATTGGAGCAACAGGTTTAACCGGAGGTATTCTTTTAAAAAACTTAATTGCAGACCCCTCATATGAGAAGATTAAATTATTTTCTCGAAGTGCTGTAAAAAACACATCTATAAAGATAGAAGAATATATCATAGATCTTTTTAAAATAGGGGAATACAAAGATCAGTTTGTGGGAGATGAAGTTTTTTGCTGTATAGGAACTACATCGGCAAAAACCAAAGATAAAGAACTGTACAGAGCAATAGATTA
>JABAZI010000062.1:119989-121087 GCA_018608545.1 Polaribacter sp. | reverse complement strand
TTAAGTCCTTTGTTTTTGGGTGCTTTAAAAAAGTATAAAATAATTTCTCCTGAAAACATAGTAGCCTGTATGCAAAAGCTTGTTAAAAATGAAGTGCAACAAACTCTATTTAGTTCTGATAAAATTGTAACAATAGCAAATTTAAAAAGATGAGTAAAGACCAACCAAACAATCCGTTACACGGAATAAAATTAGCAACTATTTTAGAACAATTATTTTTAGAATATGGCTGGGAAGATTTAGGTAATATTTTAAATATCAATGCTTTTAAAAATAATCCGAGTTATAAATCGAGTTTGAAATTTTTAAGGACAACCCCATGGGCAAGAGAAAAAGTCGAGAAATTTTATCTTAAAAACATGATTGAATAATACATTTTATTTTATTCAGATTCACCAATTTTTCGCATTATTGATGAAGTATTTGAAACACCAACTCCTTTGTTAAAGGCTTTCCATTTGCTTTTTTCTTAATTTTATCGAAGGTAAAAATAAAATCACACCCTTTTTTATAGTTAGAACAGCCATAGGCTGTTTTTCCTTTTAAAATTAAACCTTGAGAACATTTAGGACAGGATATTTTTCTTGAATTATCAACCTCTTTGTCAATTTTTCTAGCAACAACAATGGGGTCTTTTTGCTCAAGTTTTAAAATGAAATCTTTATCGAAACGAATGATTCCTTCAACTTTTCCTGAACTTGTTGTAAACCCTTTTAAATTCGTAGTAGCACCTTTTTCAAGGAGTCTTATCAGTTGATTTTCTGAGATTTTCTTACCGAATATCTTGAAAAATATTTTAAAGTTACAGTTGTTTTTATATTCAGAGCATCCATAAGCAGTTGACCCTTTTAAAAGGGTTCCTTTTTTGCATTTCGGACAGGTTTTCCCAATGACTTGTTTTTTTTGTGTTGTTGTTGCTTTTTTAGGAGCTGTTTTTGAGCTGTTTTTGGTCGCATTAGAATTGACAGCAGAAATTCGTTTCGCAGAGGAGTTAGAGCGAACTTCATAGACTAATTCATCGACCATTTTTTTCATATTGTTGATGAAATTTCCTGCATTAAATTCACCACGCTCAATTTCTTTTAAACGTTTTTCCCA
>JABAZI010000062.1:117746-119889 GCA_018608545.1 Polaribacter sp. | reverse complement strand
TGAAATTTCCTGCATTAAATTCACCACGCTCAATTTCTTTTAAACGTTTTTCCCAACGACCTGTGAGCTCAGCAGATTTCAATAACTCATTATCAATGATATTGATTAAGTCAATTCCTGTTTGAGTTGGTAATACCAATTTCTTTTTCCGCTCAATGTATTTTCTTCGAAATAACGTTTCAATAATACTAGCTCTTGTAGAAGGTCTTCCAATACCGTTTTCTTTCATGAGTTCACGCATTTCATCGTCATCTACTTGTTTTCCGGCAGTTTCCATTGATCGCAGTAGACTCGCTTCCGTATAATTTCTTGGCGGTTTTGTTTCTTTTTCTAAAAATGAAGGTTCATGTGATCCTTTTTCACCTTCTACAAATGCGGGTAGGGTCAATTGTTCATTTAATTCTTTTTTAATTTTACTTTCTTCAGTTTCAAAAGCAACTCGCCAACCTTTAGTTAAAATTTCTTTACCGGTCGTTTTAAAAGTAACTTCAGCCGCTTTTCCTATCACAGCAGTATTAGAAACCTCGGAATCTGGATAAAATACAGCTATAAATCTTCGGGTAATGATGTCGAATATTTGTTGTTGGTTGTATTGTAAATTCCCTTGAATTCCAGTAGGTATTATTGCATGATGATCGGTAACTTTTTTATCATCAAAAACACGTTTAGATTTTTTTATTTTTTGTTTTAAAAGTGGTTGTGTTAATTCACTGTAATTTGAGAGCTTTGAGAGTATACCTGGAATTTTAGGAAAAACATCATTGGGTAAAAAAGTAGTATCAACTCTTGGATAGGTAACTACTTTCATTTCATATAGTTTCTGAACTATCTTTAGGGTTTCATCTGCAGAAAAACCAAATTTATTATTACTGTAGACCTGTAATCCTGTTAAATCAAATAGTTTTGGTGCGTATTCTTTTCCTTTTTTTTTGGTTACGGAAATAATTTCAAAGTCAGAATCAGTTACTTTATCGGCTAAAAATTGACCATCCTCTTTTTTTAAAAACCTACCTTCCTCAAAATTAAAAAGAGTGTTTCTATATGTTGTTTGTAATTCCCAATAGGGTTGAGGTGTAAAATTATTTATTTCTTTATAACGATTTACCAACATAGCAAGTGTTGGAGTTTGCACCCTACCAACAGATAAAACTTGTTTGTATCCACCAAATTTTACGGTATACAGGCGAGTAGCATTTAAGCCCAATAGCCAGTCTCCTATAGCTCTAGAGTATCCTGCATAATACAGGTTATCATACTGTTTTGACGGTTTTAAGTTTTTAAAACCCTCTTTTATGGCCTCTTCGGTTAATGAAGAAATCCATAAACGTTGAACTTCTCCTTTATAATCACATTGGTTAATCACCCAGCGTTGTATCAATTCTCCTTCTGTTCCAGCATCACCACAATTAATAACAACTTCCGCCTTTTCGAATAAAGATTTTATAATGTTAAATTGCTTTTTAATTCCTGCATCCCCTGTAACTTTGGTATCAAAACGTTTTGGTAACATGGGTAAATTATTTAAATCCCAACTTTTCCAATGCGGTTTATAGTCTTTAGGTTCTAAAAGTGTACATAAATGCCCAAAGGTATAGGTTACAGCATAGCCATTTCCTTCGAAGAAACCATCCCGTTTTATATTGGCTCCAAGAATAGAAGCAATTTCTCTAGCTACACTTGGCTTTTCTGCTATACAGACTTTCATTGATTAATTTTGATGGTCGAAAGTAAGAAATTATTTAGGATTTATGTAGTAAAGTTACTAAGTAAAATATCGATGCTCTTTAAGTCATATAAATGATCTGTAATTTTTTCAAACAAAAAAAGGTATCAATTTTTTTTTAAAAAAAACGGCAAGAATCTACTGAATGTATTCTATTATTAATTAAATTTTTAAAATTGAATTTTTATGAAATCACTTTTTCAAAAGCCAGTCTTTTAGCATTATAACTGGTATAAATGATACCACAATATTGATACCCTATTTTTTTGATTAGGGTTTGCATTGCTTTATTATCTTCGTGAGTATCAATCTTTAAACTTTTGATATTATTATTTTTTAATTGCTGATGAAATTCTTCAAATAATAACGTAGCCAATCCAAATTTTCTAAATTCTTTTTTAATGGCCATTCTGTGAATAA
>JABAZI010000062.1:107006-117646 GCA_018608545.1 Polaribacter sp. | reverse complement strand
AACGTAGCCAATCCAAATTTTCTAAATTCTTTTTTAATGGCCATTCTGTGAATAACCCCATATTTTTTAGTTTCTTCAAAAATCCAGTTACCATCAATATTCTTGTAAGTAGGTTCAGGATTTGTCGTGAACATTGAAGTTGCGACTATTTGATTTTTATCATTTAAAACGACGTAGCTTTCTTGTCTTAAAATATCTTGTTCAATTTGCATTGCATTTGGATATCCATTTTGCCATTGATCTATTTGTAATGAGGCTAAATATTCTTTTGCATCATTTATGATTTCTATGATTGCAGGAATATTATCGAAAGTAGAACGTTTAATTTGCATAAAATAAAAGGATAAAAAAAAACCACGAAATCACAACTAAAAGTGTTGCAATTTCGTGGTAAAATTAACTTTATTTTTTTTAAGTTATCATTTCTAATTTTTGAGTTTCCTTTTTCTCAGAAAATTCAATGATCTCTTGATTGTGTAAAATGTCTTTGATGGTTTGTCTTTTTCTAATGAGATAATCTTTTCCTTTAACGATCATAACCTCCGCTGGTAAATAGCGAGAATTATAATTTGAGGCCATAGAAAAACAATAGGCACCTGCATTGTGGAAACATAAGATATCTTCTTCTGAAATTTCAGCAATTCTCCTGTTAGAACCAAAAGTATCTGTTTCACAAATATATCCAACAACAGAATAATATCGGTCTCTAGCTTTAGGATTTGAAATATTTGTAATGTGATGGTAGGAATTGTACATCATCGGTCTTACCAAATGATTAAAACCTGAGTCTACATGAGCAAATACTGTTGAAGTGGTTTGCTTTACGACATTAACTTTCGCAAGAAATACACCCGCTTCAGAAACTAGAAATTTTCCAGGTTCAAACATCAAAGTAATGTCTTTACCATAATCTTTACAAAATTGATTAAATCTTTCGGATAATTGTATTCCTAATTGCTCAATATCAGTGGATATATCACCTTCTTTGTAAGGAACTTTAAACCCACTACCGAAATCAATGAAATCGATATTTTTAAACTGCTTTGCCACATCGAATAAAATTTCTGATGCACGAAGGAAGGTGTCAATATCTAAGATATCAGAACCTGTATGCATATGAATTCCGTTGATATTCATTCCTGTATTTTCTACAACACGCTTAATGTGGGGTACCTGATGAATAGAAATTCCAAACTTGGAGTCTATGTGACCTACAGAAATTTTAGAGTTTCCACCTGCCATGATGTGAGGATTGATACGCACACAAACAGGTATTTCCGGATGTTTTTCTCCAAATAATTCTAAAATGGATAAGTTGTCAATATTTATTTGAACACCCAGTTGTGCAACTTCTTCAATTTCTTTTAACGAAACTCCATTGGGCGTAAATATTATTTTTTTTGGATCTATTCCAGTAGTCAAACCCAATTGAACTTCTTGAATAGAAACAGTATCTAAACCAGCACCAATATTTTTAAAAAATTGTAAAATATTTATATTGGACAATGCTTTGACCGCATAATTTAATTTTAAATTTTTTACACTACTAAAAGCATTTGTTAAACGATTGTACTGCTCTTCTATTTTATCAGTATCATATACATATAAGGGGCTTCCGTACTTGTTTGCAATTTCTAAAAGTTGTAAATTTTTCAAATCTTTTTTCTTTAATTGAAGTACAAAAATAGTGAAATAGCTAGGTTTACCCTTATTTGTTTAAAAATACAACAAATTGTTTTTTATTGTGATTTTTAAAGAAATTTAAAATTTAAGTTTCGTTGAAATCCTGTTAATAACTAATTGGCAAAGACATTTTATTTTTAGGGGTTAAATTATATTTTAGCAAGGGCTTCAAATTCAATTGTAGTCTACCATATATATGAGTCAAGAAACAAAATATACAGAAGATAATATTAGATCTTTAGACTGGAAAGAGCATATTAGAATGCGTCCTGGAATGTACATTGGTAAATTAGGCGATGGTTCTTCTGCAGACGATGGTATTTATATTCTTGTAAAGGAAGTTTTAGATAATTCTATAGACGAATATGTAATGGGAGCGGGTAAAACCATCGAAATTTCTATTCAAGGAAACAAAGTGATTGTTAGAGATTATGGTCGTGGTATTCCTTTAGGTAAAGTGGTTGATGTAGTATCTAAAATGAATACAGGAGGAAAGTATGACTCTAAGGCATTTAAAAAATCGGTAGGATTAAACGGAGTAGGTACCAAAGCAGTAAATGCACTTTCTTCATTTTTTAGAGTAGAGTCTTCAAGAGATGGGAAATCTGCAGCAGCAGAGTTTTCTCAAGGAAACTTAACAGATCAAGAATTTTTAGAAGAAACCTCTCGTAGAAAAGGAACAAAAGTTTCCTTTATTCCTGATGAAGCAATTTTTAAAAAATATAAGTATAGAAACGAATATGTTTCTAAAATGCTTAAAAATTATGTGTATTTAAATACAGGGTTAACAATTGTTTTTAATGGTGAAAAATATGTTTCAGAAAATGGATTGAAAGATTTATTGGAGGATAATAACAACCTAGAAGACATGTTGTATCCAATTATACATCTCAAAGGAGATGATATTGAAGTTGCGATCACCCACAGTAAAACTCAATATTCTGAAGAATACCACTCATTTGTTAATGGACAGCATACTACCCAAGGTGGAACGCATCAAGCAGCATTTAGAGAAGCCATTGTAAAAACGATTCGTGAGTTTTACGGAAAGAATTTTGAAGCTTCCGATATTCGTAAATCAATTATCTCTGCTATAGCCATTAAAGTGATGGAACCAGTTTTTGAAAGTCAAACAAAAACAAAGCTGGGATCTACAGATATGGGAGGAGACTTACCAACGGTAAGAACTTATATTAACGATTTTTTAAAAACGAAATTAGATAACTTTTTACATAAAAATACCGCTACAGCTGAAGCACTTCAAAGGAAGATAATTCAAGCAGAGAAAGAACGTAAAGAATTATCTGGAATTAGAAAATTAGCTAAAGACAGAGCTAAAAAATCAAGCTTGCACAATAAAAAATTACGTGATTGTAGAATCCACTTAGGGGATACAAAAAAAGAAGCGTATTTAGATTCTACCTTATTTATTACGGAGGGAGATTCTGCATCTGGGTCAATTACAAAATCTAGAAACGTAAACACACAAGCAGTTTTTAGTTTGAAAGGAAAGCCTTTAAATTCATTCGGATTGAGCAAGAAAATTGTGTATGAAAATGAAGAATTCAATTTATTACAAGCAGCATTAAATATCGAAGATGGTTTACAAGATTTACGATACAATAATATTGTAATAGCTACCGATGCCGATGTAGATGGGATGCACATTCGTTTGTTATTAATTACGTTCTTTCTACAATTTTTTCCAGAAGTAATTAAAGAAGGCCATTTATATATATTAGAAACTCCTTTATTTAGAGTTCGTAATAAGAAAGATACTTATTACTGTTATTCGGAAGAAGAAAAAAGAGAGGCCATAGGTAAATTAAAAGGAAAACCAGAAATCACTCGATTTAAAGGATTAGGTGAGATTTCTCCGAACGAATTTGTACATTTTATTGGAGACGATATTCGTTTAGATCCGGTAATGTTAGATAAAGAAATGTCTATTGAACAAATGTTGCAATTTTATATGGGTAAAAACACCCCTGATAGACAAAAATTTATTATTGAAAATTTAAAAGTTGAGTTGGATAGTATAGAAGAGGAATTTTAACATATGAGTGAAGGAAAAAACGAATTCGAGGAAGAATTAACATCCAAAGACGAGATGTTAGATATACCGCAAGAAGAAACCATTACGAAGGTTACAGGAATGTATAGGGAATGGTTTCTAGATTACGCTTCGTATGTAATTTTAGAAAGAGCAGTTCCGTCATTAGAAGACGGTTTAAAACCAGTTCAACGTAGAATAATGCATTCTATGAAAGACCTAGATGATGGGCGTTACAATAAGGTAGCAAATATTGTTGGTCACACCATGCAATATCATCCTCACGGAGACGCATCAATTGCAGATGCTATGGTGCAAATTGGTCAAAAAGAATTGCTTATTGACATGCAAGGAAACTGGGGGAATATTTTAACAGGAGACCGTGCAGCGGCTTCTCGTTATATAGAAGCTCGTTTATCAAAATTTGCATTAGAAGTTGTTTTTAACCCCAAGACAACAGACTGGAAGCTTTCTTATGATGGAAGAAGAAAAGAACCCATAGATTTACCAGTAAAATTCCCACTTTTATTAGCCCAAGGTGCAGAAGGAATTGCTGTAGGTTTATCTACTAAGATCGTTCCTCATAACTTTATAGAACTCATAGACGCTTCTATTAAATATTTAAAAGGAAGAAGCTTTAAAATTTTACCAGATTTTATAACAGGAGGTATTGCAGATTTTACGAACTACAATGATGGAAGACGTGGTGGGAAAATTCGTGTTCGTGCTAAAATTGCTCAACTAGATAAAAAAACCTTAGTAATTAGTGAAATTCCTTTTGGAACCACAACTACTTCACTGATTGATAGCATTATTAAAGCGAATGAAAAAGGAAAAATAAAAATTAAAAAAATTGAAGATAATACCGCTGCAGTAGTAGAAATACTTTTGCATTTACCTCCAAATGTGTCTCCAGATAAAACTATTGATGCGCTTTATGCTTTTACAAATTGTGAAAACTCAATTTCACCTCTAGCATGTACTATTGAAAACAATAAACCGGTTTTTGTTGGTATTACAGAAATGTTAAAACACTCTACAGATTTAACGGTTGATTTACTAAAAAAAGAGCTAGAAATTCAGTTAAATGAATTAGAAGAACAATGGCATTTTTCCTCTTTAGAAAGAATTTTTATAGAAAATAGAATTTATCGAGACATAGAAGAAGAGGAAACTTGGGAAGGAGTAATCAAAGCAATTGATTTAGGTTTACAAGATCACATCAAACATCTGAAACGTCAAATTACTGAGGCAGATATTACGCGCTTAACAGAAATTAAAATTAAAAAAATATCAAAATTTGATATTGACAAAGCAAAACAATTTATAGAGGGTTTAGAGGATAAAATTGCTATTGTAAATGACCATTTAGCGAACTTAATTGATTTTGCGATTAATTATTTTAAACGCTTAAAAGATGTTTATGGTAAAGGAAAAGAGCGTAAAACTGAAATTCGAATTTTTGATGATATTGTAGCTTCGAAAGTGGCAATGAATAATGCTAAACTCTATGTAAATAGAGGAGAAGGTTTTATAGGAACCTCATTAAAAAAAGATGAGTTTGTAACTGATTGTTCAGATATAGATGATATTATTGTTTTTAGAAAAGATGGTAAAATGTCTGTAACAAAAGTAGGCTCGAAAACTTTTGTTGGTAAAGATATTATTCATGTAGCTGTGTTTAAAAAGAAAGACAATCGTACTGTTTATAACATGATGTATAAAGACGGAAGTAAAGGTTCAAGCTACATGAAGCGTTTCAATGTTACCTCAGTAACACGTGATAAAGAATATGACCTAACAAACGGAAGTAAAGGCTCTAAGATGCTGTATTTTACAGCAAACCCTAATGGAGAAGCAGAAGTTGTTACTATCACTCTAAGAGCAGTTGGTAGCGTTAAAAAACTAAAATGGGATATTGACTTTGCAGATCTAGCTGTAAAAGGAAGAGCAGTAAGAGGGAATACAATTACCAAATACGCTATAAAATCTATCGATTTTAAATCGGAAGGAGTTTCAACATTAAAACCACGAAAAATTTGGTTTGATGATACTGTTCAGCGTTTAAATGTAGATGATAGAGGAGAACTCTTGGGCGAGTTTAGAGCTGAAGATAGGCTACTTATCATTTCTCAAAGTGGTAAATCCAAAGTCGTAAAACCAGATTTAGCAATGCATTTTGATGATAACATGATTGTCTTGGAAAAATGGCAACAAAACAAGCCTATTTCTGCTATTTATTTTGACGGAGAAAAAGACCGTTATTATATCAAACGTTTCTTAATTGAACTGACTGAAAAAGAAGAACTTTTTATCTCTAGCCATCCAAAATCACAATTAGAAATTGTTTCAACAGATTACAGGCCTGTTGTTGAGATTCAGTATTCAAAAAGAAGTATACAAAATCAAGAACTAAGCCTAGAGGATTTTATTGCTGTTAAGGGAATAAAAGCACAAGGGAATCAATTGACCACAGAGAAAATTAAACAAGTTAATTTACTAGATCCTTTTCCTTATGAAGCAGCAAAAGAACAACAATCAGAAGAAATTGAAGTCATTGATGAGGTAGTAGTTAAAGACAAATTACCTCTTGAAGTTCCAGAAATAAAAGTTGTTTCAGAAGATTCTTTTTCAACCAATAAGTCTCAAATAGCCTTAAAAAAATCAATTGATAAAAAAAATGCAGAAAAGAAAAATGAAGATGATAATAGCCAAACAAAATTATTCTAAAAATGAAATTAAAACATCTTTATTTATTGTTAACAGTTTTAGGTATTTCTTATACTTGGTATTATAATATACAATATTTTAAAACTACTGAAACCCCCTCGTTAATTCATTTTTTTAATGAAGCAGCATCTAATTTTGCAGGCAAATCTTTTGGAGCAGATTTAACGGTCGTTTGTTTGACATTTTTTGCATTCCTCATTCCAGAATCTATCCGATTAAAAATTAAATATTGGTGGATTTTAATTCCGTTAACTTTTTTAGTAGCTATTGCTTTTTCTTTTCCATTATTTCTTTATATGCGCGAAATAACCTTAGAAAAAAAACAAAAAAATTAGAATTCAATACAAGTTTTACTCACATCGAATTCTAATTAAAGTTTTATAAAACCAGTTATTGTAGATTATTTATTCAGTAAGATTTTCAGCCGTTCCCTGACGCAATTGTGAGATCCAGTCGTTTAGTTTCGTGTTTTTTACGGTTTGATCGAAATTAGCATCACTCAAAAAAGTATGCTCAATACCATTAGCATAAAAGACCTTCCAATTTTCAAGATCATCTAACACAGATGTTTTCAAATCTAGCAGTCCTGCTTTGTAATTATCAACGCTGATCATTGAATTGGGAGGATATGCACAATTATTTTGACCAAAACTATAAAACGAACGAATTACTGAGTCTCCGTAATAGCTTAAAAGACCAAAGTTAACATTAGGTAATTTTAAAGATAAGTACTCATATAATTTTTGAAGATTATGGTTGTAGTTATTTTGAATCGTTTCATCTAAGTCTAAGGGTAAAGTTGAATTGGTATTCCATAATGAATCTGAACTCCATACGTCGGCTAAACAAGGAGAGAGTAATGTTTTGTCCATAAAAACTGGGGACGCATCCATTATTACAGTTGTTGGTATGTTTTTTGCTAATATATTTGACAATTGAGAGGTATTGGACAATACACCATATCCACCAGCACTTGACCCCATAAAAACAATTTCAGTGATATTTCCATTAGCATCAAAATAGTTCTTTAAGTCTTTCAAGACAAGAGTGAAGTTGTTGAAGCCAACCATGTTTTGCTTTTTTGGACCGTTATTAGGCACGTTTGAAGCTGAATTAGTTCCTGAGTGAACATCTCCTGTGGCATAGGGTACAAATACTAAATTCCAGTCTTTGAATTGATTTTGATCAGCATCTCGATTGATTAAAAGAGATGAATGTGAAGCCATTCTATCTAAGAAATCTACTTCTGAATACCGATCTAAGTTCTGAAAACAAGTAAGTGGATTAAAACAAGCACCACCACCATCAAGAAAAAGCACTAATTTTTTAGAGTTAGGATTTAGAATGACACCATAACCCATAGAATCACCGTTTCGAGACTTCATTTGTTCTCTAGGGACCCAAGCGACTTTGTTTGGTGCGTTTTCGACAATTTTTGATAATGTGAGTTCTTCCTCTAATGAATTTTTTGGATCATTGTTTTCTTTGTTACACGAAATGAAAACAGAAATACTGAATAAAAATAAAAATAGATTTTTCATAGTTAGGGATTTAATTTATTACCAAAATTAAAAAACTAAAAGTTAAATGCTTGTTTTATAGTATTATAATAATGTTAAAATTTTTTTAAAAAAGTCAATGTATAATCTGGTAATAGATCAGGTTTAGTAATTTTGACAATATCCTTTAAAACCAAATCGGGTCTAGTAGGTGCTAGTTCATAATAAATTACTCCTCCCGTTATTCCTTTTTTAGTTGTTGATGTATAGATTTGATCATTTTGAAAAGGTTTGAATTTTGTATATAAATTATTACTTTCTAAAAGCTGTTTTTTAGAAGTGAAATATCCAGGACTTATCCAAAAATCAGCAGTAGCAGCTTTGTCAAAAACACTCTCAAAACTCAATGATAAACTCCCCTTACCTTTGGTATCTTTCCACAGATAATTTAAATTGGCGTCTTGTAAAAATTGTGCTTCAAAACTTTTACCAGCTGGTAGATTCCAGATATCTTTACTCATAATTGCACCCGATAGAATAGTCGCTTTTTCCCCAGATTTTAAAGCTAATTTCTTTACTGCTAAATAATCAGTTTCTATACTATTAAAAATACTATCTGCTTGTTTTTCCTTATCAAATAAAACCCCAAAAAACTTGATCCATTCAGCTCTTCCTAGAGGAGTTTCCTCTAACCAATCTCCATTGTAGATAACATTTATCCCCGCTTTTTGAATTGAAGTTAATATTTTGTCCGCTGATGAAACTCCAAAACCAACGATTAATTCAGGGTTCAGATCTAATAAGATCTCTGTATTTAAAGAACTTTCTTTTCCTACTTCAGTGATGTGCCCATTGTCTATTAAGTTTCTTGTTTTTTTTGATGAAATATAATTGGAATTTGGGAAACCAACAATACTCGCCTCTTCATTTAAAAGTTCTATCATCGGGATATGAGTTGTAGAGGTAGCAACCAGTCTGTCAATGGGTACGAGAAGTTCTTGATCAAGATCGTTATGTATTTTTCTTTCTTTATTTTTAGTTACTATCTGGTAGCTAAAAACCTCTTTTGAGTGTTGATAGGCAGATTTAATAAGTAACTTTTTAGAACCATTTATAGTAATAATATCAAAGCCTTTTGCATATTTAATAGTAGAAGGTATCTCTTTTAATATTTCTGTATTTATTCTTTTTTTACAGGATGAAAAACTTACTAAAAGTAGAAGTATCAGAACCTTTAAAGATGTATTTATCATTAAGAAAATATTGAGCTACAAGATTACAAAAAAAAAGTAATAACTGTTTTATCCTAAGTAATTTTAAACTAGTTTTGCCCCGATTTTAGGTTTTGATACATGAATCATCTTGTATCAAATTAAAAGGGAATCTGGTTAAAATCCAGAACTGTTCCCGCAACTGTATGTTTAAGCTGTTTTTTACAGCACCTCAACGAGGATGTTACTTAAACTTTTGCCACTGATATTTTATTGGGAAGGCAAAGTAACATATGAATAAGTCAGGAGACCTGCCCATGATCACATGTAAAAAACTTTCGGGATAAAAGTTTATGTACGTTTAAAATGTACACGAAATTTACCTGATTTATTGTTTCAATTAAATCATTAAAAAATGAAAAAACAAATCTTAATTGCAAGTGTTTTGGCAAGTAGCCTCATGAGTACAAATCTTTTTGCCCAATCGCAAAATGAACAAGTAGAAAAATTAGAAGAAATTGTTGTTACCGCAACGAAGTTTAATTTAAAGAAAGAAAATTCTGGAAAAGTAATTACAAAAATCACCTCAGAACAATTAAAAAATAATACAGGAAAAACGGTGATCGAAATTTTGAATACGGTTGCAGGTATCGATGTAAGAGGTGTAAATGCAAATGCGACCGAACCAAGAAGTATGAATATTCGAGGAGGAAGAAGTAGACAGGTGTTGGTTTTAATTGATGGTGTTCCGGTTACAGATCAATCTGCTATCAATCAAGAATTTGATTTACGTTTATTAGCCACAAACCAAATAGAATCTATAGAGATATTAAAAGGAGCTTCTTCTACTTTGTATGGCTCTGGTGCTGCAACTGCAGTGATTAATATTATCCTTAAAAATGCTTCTACAGATAGTGTGTCAGGATCATTTGAGACAAGTTTAGGAACAAATAATACAGCAAATACATCAGAGAGTGCTTTATCTGATAAAAACCAAAATGTAAGCTTAAATGGAACTTTAGGGCGTTTCAATTATTTAGGTTCGTTTAGTATAACTGGAGTTGATGGAATGTCGGCTGCAAAAAGTAATACCAATTCAATAGTTGAAAATGATCGTTATTACTCAAAAAACGGATTGTTAAAGTTAGGATATAAAATGGATGCTAAATTAAGTATCGAAACGTTCTTAAATTATGATGAGTTTGAGTACGATTTTGATTCAGGGGCATTTTCTGACAGCGATTTAAATACAGGGAGTCAAGAGCAATTTCGAGTGGGGATAAAACCTACATATGAATACGCCAATGCGGAAGTTTATTTATTAGCTTCTGTCAATGTCGTAGAAAGAGATATTGAACAGTTTAATTCATTTTCAAATACCTTAGATACCTATCAATTCAAAGGGAGAAGTTTACATCTAGACTTGGTTCATAAATATGAGTTTTCTTCAAATTTCCAACTGAT
>JABAZI010000062.1:92535-106906 GCA_018608545.1 Polaribacter sp. | reverse complement strand
GATTTTATGACAAATTATAAATTATTAGAAGATACTGTTACTGTTTTTGCTGCCGTTACGAATGTATTCAATGAAAATTATGACGATATTTTAGGTTTTTCAACCCGAGGTAGAAATTATAAAATTGGGATAAGATTCCAATTTTAGATGAGATAAATATTAATAAGAACTACAAGGCTCCTTATAGGAGCCTTTGTTATTGTAACTATTTTTAAAAGTGAAAAAATTGTGAATAAAAAAAAAGGATATCCCATCTTTTTAGAAGCAAAGAATCCCTAAATTCACATTTTAAAAAAACTTGAAATAATTACTTTTGAATAATTACTTAGATTCACTAAACGAAGCCCAAAAACAAGCCGTTTTACAAAAAGATGGCCCCATGATTATTATTGCAGGTGCAGGTTCTGGAAAAACACGTGTTTTAACTTATAGAATAGCACATTTAATGCAGCTAGGAGTTGATGCCTTTAATATTTTATCGCTCACTTTTACAAATAAAGCTGCAAGAGAAATGAAAGAAAGAATTGCAGGAGTAGTAGGTGCAAGTGAAGCAAAAAATCTTTGGATGGGAACTTTTCATTCCGTTTTTGCAAGAATCTTACGATCAGAGGCAGATAAATTAGGTTTTCCTTCAAATTTCACGATTTACGATACACAAGATTCAGTTCGATTAATAAGTTCCATTATCAAAGAAATGGGACTAGATAAAGAGCGTTATAAAGCCAAACAAATTTTAAATCGTATTTCCTCTTTTAAGAATAGCTTAATAACCGTGAGAGCTTATTTTAATAATACGGATTTACAAGAAGCTGATATGCATGCTAGTAGACCAAAAGTAGGAGAGATATATAAGCAGTATGTTGAAAGGTGTTTTAAATCAGGAGCAATGGATTTTGATGATCTTTTGTTAAGGACAAATGAGTTATTAACCCGTTTTCCAGAATCTCTTGCAAAATACCAGGATCGATTTAGATATATTATGGTCGATGAATATCAGGATACAAACCATTCTCAATATCTAATAGTAAAAGCGTTGGCGGACCGTTTTCAAAACATCTGTGTTGTGGGGGATGATTCTCAGAGTATTTATAGTTTTAGAGGGGCAAATATTCAGAACATATTAAGTTTTCAAAAAGATTATCCTGATGTAAAAACATTCAAACTTGAACAGAATTATAGATCTACAAAAAACATTGTAAATGCTGCCAATTCTGTCATCTCAAAAAATAAAACTAAATTAGATAAAGAAGTCTGGACAAGTAATGACCCTGGAGATTCTATTCATGTAATGCGAACTATATCTGACGGAGAAGAAGGGCGTTTTGTAGCTCAATCTATATGGGAAAACCAGATGAATCATCAACTAAGTTCAGATAGTTTTTGTGTATTGTACAGAACAAATTCTCAATCAAGAGCCATAGAAGATGCGCTACGTAAAAAAGGAATTGACTATGTAATTTATGGGGGAATTTCTTTTTACCAAAGAAAAGAAATCAAAGATATTTTATCTTATTTACGTATTTTGATCAATCCAAATGATGAAGAAGCATTAAAAAGAATTATCAATTACCCAGCAAGAGGGATAGGAGCAACAACTATAGACAAGCTAACGATCGCAGCAAATCACTACAAGAAATCAATTTTTGAAATTATTAAATACATTGATAAAATTGATTTAAAAATTAATTCTGGAACAAAAAATAAACTCCAAAATTTCATGAATATGATTTTGCGATTGCAAATAGAATCGCAAACTAAAAATGCTTTTGATATTGCTGAAGTTGTTGTGAAACAAACACAACTTATTAAAGATTTAGAAAAAGAAGGAACTCCAGAAGCTATTAGTAAAGTTGAGAATGTTCAAGAATTATTAAACGGAATTAAAGATTTTATTACAGATAAGATAGAGGAAGGAGAAGATGCATCATTAACCTCATTTTTAGAAGATGTTGCGCTAGCTACTGATTTTGATTCTAAAAAAGACGATCAAAAGCCAAGCGTATCTTTAATGACCATTCATCAATCTAAAGGATTGGAGTATTTGTACGTTTATATTGTTGGTTTAGAGGAGAATTTATTTCCTTCGGCCATGAGTATGAATACAAGAAGTGAGTTAGAGGAGGAGCGTAGGTTGTTTTATGTAGCGCTGACTCGAGCTGAAAAAGTAGCTTACTTATCGTATGCACAAACTCGATATAGATGGGGTAAGCTAGTGGATGCAGAACCAAGTCGTTTTTTAGAAGAAATAGATGATCAATATTTAAACTATATAAAATCAAAAACTCCAGAGAGATCCATCAATTCTTTTGTTGATAAAAGTATTTTTGAAGATGCCCCCAAAGGGATCCGTTTTCAAAAACCAATTCAGCGAAAAAAAATGGAGCTAAATTTGAATAAACAGAAGGAAATCATACTTCCTAAAAAATTAAAAAAGGTGGCTTTTTTAGATTCAAAAACTAATTTATTTGATGGAAATATTGTTGTTGGAAATATAGTTGAGCACAATAGATTTGGAAGGGGAGAAGTTATAGCAATAGAAGGAAATGGCCCCAATAAAAAAGCAGAAATTAAATTTGGTACAGTTGGAAAAAAGAAATTATTATTACAATTTGCAAAATTAAAAGTGATTGGTTAAAAAACTTGAACATAACTAAAAATAAATTGCTATTTTGCACCTTAAAGTTTAGAAATAGACAAACTTGTCTGGTTGAAATTAATTGAAACCCCAGCGGATAGATTTTTAAACGATATTAGATATTAAAGAGACTTCTCAAAAATAAATAAATGACATTCGATTTAGAGTACAATTCAGAAAGACCGTTAATGATTATACCAGAATACGGCAGACATATACAAAAGCTAGTAGACCATTGTGTTGCCCAAGAATCTAAAGAAGACCGAGATAAGATGGCCAAAGCCATTGTAGATGTGATGGGTAATTTACAACCTCATCTTCGAGATATTCCAGATTTTAAACACAAATTATGGGATCAGTTGTATATCATGGCAGATTTTAAATTAGATGCTGAATCTCCATACCCAAAACCATCTAAAGAAGAATTACAGGAAAAGCCAGAGGCATTAGCGTATCCAAAATCAGCATCGAGATATCGTTACTACGGTAATAATATCCAAACAATGATAAACATTGCCTTAAGTTGGGAAGCGGGTGATAAAAAAGAAGCATTGGTTTTTACGATTGCAAATCACATGAAAAAATGCTACCTAAATTGGAATAAAGATACCGTTGATGATGATGTAATTTTTAAACATCTTCATGACCTATCTGATGGTCAGATAGACATTAGAGACACCAAAGAAGAGTTGTCTGAAAGTAAAAATTTATTAAGAAAACCTCGTACTCAAGGTCAAAATCAGAATAATCAAAAAAACAAGCCGAAGAAACCTCAGCATAACAATCAACATAAAAATAGAAAAAGATAAGATTCTATGGCATCATTTAAAATTGAAGGCGGTCATAAATTAAATGGAACAATTACTCCACAAGGGGCAAAAAATGAAGTATTACAAATACTTTGTGCAGTCTTGTTAACACCAGAGAGAGTGATCGTAAATAATGTTCCTGATATTATTGATGTAAATAAATTGATTTTTATTCTTGGAGAATTAGGAGTCAAAATCGAAAAATTAAGTAAAAATTCATATGCTTTTCAAGCAGATAACATCAATCTAGATTATCTTGAATCTTCCGATTTTAAAAGAGATGGAAGCTCTTTGCGTGGATCAATTATGATTGTAGGTCCATTATTGGCTAGATTTGGGAAAGGATATATTCCTCGTCCTGGAGGAGATAAAATTGGACGTAGAAGGTTAGATACCCATTTTGAAGGTTTTATCAAATTAGGTGCAACGTTTAGATACAACAAAGAAGAATATTTTTATGGAGTAGAAGCAGATGAATTAAAGGGCGTAGAAATGCTTTTAGATGAAGCTTCTGTGACTGGTACTGCAAACATATTAATGGCAGCTGTTTTAGCAAGTGGAACTACTAAAATCTACAATGCTGCTTGCGAGCCTTATATTCAACAATTATCCAAAATGTTGAATTCAATGGGTGCAAACATTTCAGGAGTTGGTTCAAACTTATTAATTATAGAGGGTGTTGACTCTCTAGTTGGTTGTGAACATCGAGTTTTACCAGACATGATTGAAATTGGTTCTTGGATTGGTGTGGCAGTGATGACAAGATCTGAATTAACCATTAAAGATGTAAGTTGGGAAAACTTAGGGCAAATACCAACTGTTTTCAGAAAACTAGGAATTCAATTAGAGAAAAGAGGAGACGATATTTTTATTCCTGAACAAGAATCTTACGAAATACAGAATTATATTGATGGTTCTGTTCTTACGGTTTCAGATGCACCTTGGCCAGGTTTTACACCTGATTTATTAAGTATTGTTTTAGTTATAGCTACTCAGGCAAAAGGAACCGTTTTGATTCATCAAAAGATGTTTGAGAGCCGTTTGTTCTTTGTTGATAAACTAATAGATATGGGAGCTAAAGTAATTTTATGCGATCCGCACAGAGCTACCGTCATTGGTCATAACTTTGAAAGTTCTTTAAAACCGACGACCATGAGTTCTCCAGATATTAGAGCTGGAATCTCTTTACTAATTGCTGCATTGTCTGCAAAAGGTACAAGTATTATTAATAATATTCAGCAAATTGATAGAGGTTATGAAAATATTGAAGCACGATTAAAATCTATTGGTGCTAAAATTGAAAGAATAGAAAATTAATAATTTATTCAATAATGATCCTTAAAATAGTGTCAGTTTGACACTATTTTTTTGTTGGCAACATTTTTGCAAATTCAGTATTTATAATTTAATGATTACAAATAAATGAGTAAGAAAGAAGATTTAAAAGAAGAAGAAATTACTGTCACAGAAGAGTTAAACCAAACTACTGATAATCAAGAGACTGTAGACGAAGTAGCAAAGGATGAACCAACTTCTGAAGAGTTAATTAAAATTGAAAAAGATAAGTTTTTACGTCTTTTTGCAGAGTTTGAGAATTACAAAAAAAGAACAACAAGAGAACGTATAGAGCTTTTTAAGACTGCTGGACAAGAAGTAATGACATCTTTACTGCCAGTTGTAGACGACTTTGAACGTGCTTTGTCACATATTGATGATGACAAAGAAGCAGAGGAATTAAGAAAAGGAGTCTTGCTAATTTATCAAAAATTTTATAAAACTTTAGAGCAAAAAGGTCTGTCTAAAATAGATACCAATCCAGGAGATACCTTCGATGCAGAATTTCATGAAGCAATTACACAAATTCCTGCACCTACTGATGATTTAAAAGGAAAAGTAATAGATTGTATTGAAAAAGGGTACAAGTTAGGAGATAAAATTATACGTTATCCAAAAGTGGTAATTGGGCAGTAAAAAATACACGGTAGTTGTAAAAAACTGATAACTGAGATCAAAAAAACATGGCAAAACAAGATTTTTACGAAGTATTAAACATTTCTAAATCTGCTTCACAAGCAGAAATAAAGAAAGGCTACAGAAAAATGGCAATTAAATATCACCCAGATAAAAACCAAGGAGATAAAACTGCTGAAGAAAATTTTAAAAAAGCAGCAGAGGCTTATGAAATTTTGAGTGACGAGAATAAAAAAGCAAGATATGATCAGTATGGACATCAAGCTTTTGACGGTCCTCAGGGTGGCGGTGGCTTTGGTGGTGGAATGAATATGGATGACATATTCAGTCAGTTTGGAGATATTTTTGGTGGCGGCGGCTTTGGAGGTTTTGGTGGTGGCGGTGGTCAGCGTCAAGCTCGTGTGAAAGGGAGTAACTTGCGTATTCGTGTTAAACTTACTTTAGAAGAAATAGCCAAAGGTGTAGAAAAGAAAGTAAAAGTTCGAAGAAAAGTTCAAGCTGACGGAGTTACTTATAAAACATGTCCTACCTGTAATGGTTCTGGACAACAAATGAGAATTACGAATACTATTTTAGGGAGAATGCAAACTGCTGCAACTTGTTCTACTTGTATGGGAGCAGGAGAAATAATTCATAACAAACCGAATGGCTCAGATCCACAAGGTTTAATTGTTACCGAAGAAACAGTTACGATCAATATTCCTGAAGGAGTTACAGAAGGAGTTCAATTGAAAGTAGGAGGAAAAGGAAACGATGCCCCTGGAAAAAATTCAATTTCTGGAGATTTATTGGTGTTAATTGAAGAAATTCAACATGAAACCTTAAAGAGAGAAGGTACAAATATACATTTCGATCTGTATATTAATTTCTCTGAGGCCGTTCTTGGGACAAATAAAGAAGTAGATACTGTTACTGGAAAAGTCAAAATAAAAATTGACGCTGGTACACAATCAGGTAAAATATTAAGATTAAAAGGAAAAGGTCTGCCAAGTATTGAAAGTTATGGTACAGGAGATTTTTTAATACATATTAATGTTTGGACACCAAAAGAATTAACCAAAGAACAAAGACAATTTTTTGAAAAAATGTCTGATGATGAAAACTTTATACCAAATCCTAATAAATCGGATAAATCATTTTTTGAAAAAGTAAAAGATATGTTCTCATAAACATATGTGAATAAATTGTAAATAATTTATAAAATCGTAAATAATTATAAAATTTACCTTACATTTATATTGTTGTTAAGAAATTAACAGCACTTTTTCTTTTTCATAGCAATTTTTCCCACTCAAATTTTGAGTGGGTTTCTTTTTTATGACTAAGAAATTAAACTATATTTGAAAATTATAGAAAATGGAGACTCATCTTATCGTCACGTTAATACGTGAAGGAAAGTCCGGACACCAAAGAGTAATCATAGCGGATAACATCCGTCCAGCGTAAGTTGAGGACAAGTGCAACAGAAAGCAAGTACAGTTCGGCTGTAGTGAAACCAGGTAAACTCTATGCGGTGCAATGCCATGTAAATTAGAGCTTGAGAGCTACTCGCTCGATTCTAAAGGGTAGGCAGATTGATTCTAAGAGTAATTTTAGAACTAGATAAATGATAAGAACCTTTTTAAAAGGAACAGAATTCGGCTTATTAGTCTGCATTTTCTATAAATTTTTAACTCGTATTGTCTTCCTAATTAATTAACGTTATCCCTAATATTTATCTTTTAAAATTGATATAAAAAATGTAATTTTGCGAGAGTAAAATTTTAAAAAAAAATAGATTGTATTTTTTTTGAGAACTTAAATAATCAATTAAACTTACTGTAATTAAAGATTTCTTTCATGAGCATTTATAAAAATTACCTTGAGCAAATAGAACAACGCAAACTTCAGGGACTTCATCCCCAGCCAATTGATGGTTCAGAACTGTTAAGCGAAATCATATTGCAAATTAAAGACATAGATAATGAACATAGAGATGATTCTCTTCAGTTTTTTATCTATAATGTTTTACCTGGTACTACAAGTGCTGCAGTTGTAAAAGCTAAATTTTTAAAGGAAATTATATTAAAGGAATCAATAGTAAAAGAAATAACTACTTCTTTTGCTTTTGAACAACTATCACATATGAAAGGAGGGCCTTCCGTTGAGGTGTTACTAGATTTGGCTTTAGGTAGTGACATTTCTATAGCTAAAGATGCTGCAGAAGTTTTAAAGACGCAGGTTTTTCTTTATGAAGCAGATACAGCTCGTTTAGAGTCAGCCTTTTTAAGTGGGAGTGCAATAGCTAAGGATATTATAGAAAGTTATGCTAAAGCAGAGTTTTTTACAAAACTACCAGAAATAGATGAAGAAATTAAGGTGGTTACTTTTGTTGCAGGAGTTGGAGACATCTCTACAGATTTACTTTCACCTGGAGGTGACGCACATTCGAGATCAGATAGAGAGTTACATGGTCAATGTTTGTTCGAGCACAACAAAGAGAAACAAAACGAATTGTTAGCTTTACAAAATGAACATCCAGATAAGAGAGTGATGTTAATTGCTGAAAAAGGAACCATGGGTGTTGGTTCTTCAAGAATGTCAGGCGTAAACAATGTAGCGCTATGGACAGGGATTAAATCGAGTCCTTATGTTCCATTTATAAATATTGCTCCCATTATTGCAGGAACAAATGGGATCTCTCCTATTTTTTTAACAACTGTTGGCGTTACAGGAGGGATTGGTATTGATCTTAAAAATTGGGTCAAACAAAAAGATGCGGCGGGTAATATCATAAGAGATGAAGAAGGACAACCTATTTTAAAAGAAACATACTCTATTGCAACCGGAACTATTTTAACTGTAAATACAAAAGAAAAGAAATTATATAAAGGTGATCAGGAATTGATAGATATTTCCGAATCACTAACACCGCAAAAAGCTGAATTTATAAAAGCTGGAGGTTCCTATGCTATTGTTTTTGGTAAAAAACTTCAAACATTTGCTTCAAAATTACTCGGGATCGAAGTGCTTCCTGTATTTGCTCCCTCAAAAGAAATTTCTTTTGATGGACAAGGTCTTACTGCTGTAGAAAAAATATTTAATAAGAATGCTGTTGGTACTACTCCAGGGTTAGTGTTACATGCTGGATCTGATGTTCGTGTTCAAGTGAATATCGTAGGTTCCCAGGATACTACAGGTCTGATGACTTCCCAAGAATTAGAGATGATGGCGGCTACCGTGATTTCTCCAATTGTAGACGGTGCATATCAATCTGGGTGTCATACTGCTTCTGTGTGGGATGATAAATCTAAGGCAAACATTCCTAGATTAATGAAGTTTATGAATGATTTTGGTTTGATTACAGCACGAGATCCAAAAGGGAAGTATCATGCAATGACCGATGTTATTCATAAGGTTTTAAATGACATTACAATCGATGATTGGGCCATAATAATTGGTGGAGATTCTCATACAAGAATGTCTAAAGGTGTTGCTTTTGGTGCTGATTCAGGTACCGTTGCTTTAGCCCTTGCAACTGGTGAAGCCTCCATGCCAATTCCTCAATCAGTAAAAGTTACTTTTAAAGGGGAAATGAAGAATTATATGGATTTTCGTGATGTTGTTCATGCGACACAATCTCAAATGCTTTCTCAGTTCGGTGGAGATAATGTTTTTCAGGGAAGAGTCATTGAGGTTCATATTGGAACACTGACTGCCGATCAAGCGTTTACATTTACAGATTGGACTGCAGAAATGAAAGCGAAAGCTTCTATTTGTATTTCTGAAGATAATACGTTAATTGAATCTTTAGAAATTGCCAAAGGCAGAATTCAGATAATGATTGACAAAGGAATGGATAATCAGAAGCAAGTTCTTCAAGGATTAATTGATATTGCTAATAGAAGGATAGCTGAAATTCAATCTGGTACCAAACCTGCTTTAGCTCCAGATGGAAACGCAAAGTATTTTGCTGAGGTTGTGATTGATTTAGATCAAATTGCTGAACCAATGATTGCAGATCCGGATGTAAATAATGAAGATGAGTCAAAACGCTATACACATGACACCATTAGACCACTATCGTTCTATGGAGGTACTAAAAAAGTTGATTTAGGTTTTATTGGTTCTTGTATGGTCCACAAGGGGGATATGAAAATTTTAGCTCAAATGCTAAAAAATGTTGAAGCGCAACAAGGTAAAGTTGAATTTAAATCACCATTGGTTGTTGCTCCTCCAACTTACAACATTGTAGATGAATTAAAACAAGAGGGAGACTGGGATGTTTTAGTCAAGTATTCTGGATTTGAGTTTGATGATACTGATCCGAAAGGATTGGCACGTACCAAATACGAAAACATGTTGTATTTAGAGCGTCCAGGTTGTAATTTATGTATGGGGAATCAAGAAAAAGCTGCACCAGGAGATACTGTAATGGCTACTTCTACACGTCTTTTCCAAGGAAGAGTAGTAAAAGATTCTACTGAGAAAAAAGGAGAATCTTTATTGTCATCTACACCAGTAGTTGTATTGTCTACGATACTAGGTAGAACACCGACTATGAAAGAATACGAAGCAGCTGTTGATGGTATTTTATTGACTAAATTTAAGCCTTCACAGAAACAATTAGTTAGATAATTGAAAGACTTTTTTTATATTTTAATAAAAGCCTGGGTTCCATAACTCAGGCTTTTTGAATCTATTTTGAGAATTAATTTTATAGTTATGAATTCACAAAAATTTAATTTTTTTTTAAGTAAATTATCTAATAAACCTTTACTTGTATTAGATACAAATAATACTTTAGATAAATTTATTGAAATAGATCTGTCAGTAAAAAATAAAGAGCTGTTAAATTTTGATACTTACTCTTCTAAAGAATGGGAAAATTACATTACATCCTATTTAAAAAGACGAAATTCCGTAATTGCTTTTGGAGGTTATTTAGAAAAAAGAAACCTGTATGATAGAAGTGATTATTTTAAAAATTCTATTGAAAATGATCAAAGAAATATTCATTTAGGTATTGATTTATGGTGCGTTGCAAATACAAAGGTTTTAGCAGTTTTAGATGGTGTAGTGCATAGTTTTAAAAATAATAATAATTATGGAGATTATGGACCAACGATAATTTTAAAACACGCATTTAGTGGTCAAGAATTTTACACATTATATGGTCATTTATCAATGTGTTCAATAAATAAACTTACAATAGGAAAAGAAATCTTACAAGGAGATACTATTGGATATTTGGGAGATTCAAAAGTGAATGGAGATTATGCTCCACATTTACATTTTCAAATTATTAGGGATGTTGCACATAATTTTGGAGATTATCCAGGTGTTTCCTCTAAAAATAATATTGAAAAGTTTAAAATGAATTGTCCAGATCCAAACCTCTTATTAAAATTAAAAAATTAATTAAAAAGGAAAAATCTTATTCCTTTAGTTCCTTTAATTCTTTCAAAGATTTTATAATTATTTCACAGCCAATTGTAATTTCATGGTCAGAAATTGAAAGAGGAGGAGAAATTCTTAGAGCTCTAGATTCGAATAACAAAAAGAATAAAATTAGCCCATTTTGCATACACTTATGAACCATTTTTACAGCTAGTTCTGGAGTTTCTAGGATCGCAGCAAGCATCAATCCTTTTCCTCTAATTTCGGTAATTGAGGGATGTTTCAATTTGTTTCTAATTAGCTCTCCTTTTCTCAAAGATTCCTTCATTAGATTGTGTTTAATAATCTCATTAATTGTAGCAACGCCAGCAGCAGAAATTACTGGATGCCCAGCGAATGTAGAAATATGTCCTAATTTAGGATTTTCTTTTAACTGTTTCATGTATTCTAACGAAGAAATAAAAGCTCCAATAGGCATTCCTCCACCCAATCCTTTTCCAGTAATTATGATGTCTGGAATAACGTTGTAATTTTCAAATCCCCAAAAGGTACCAGTCCTTCCAATTCCAGTTTGTATTTCATCTAAAATTAATAAGGCACCAACTTCTTTACAACGTTGCTTTACTTTTGTTAAAAAATTATTATTTGGAGTAATAAAACCTGCACCACCTTGAATTGTTTCCAAGATCACTGCAGCAGTTTTATTTGTAATTTTAATCAGTTCAATTTCATTGTTAAATTCAATAAATTTAGTTCCAGGAATTAAAGGTCTAAAAGCTGCATTTTGTTTTTCAACTCCTGAAACACTCATAGATCCCATTGTATTTCCATGATAAGAGTTTTTTGCTGCAATTATTTCTGACCTATGTGTAACTCTTTTAGCTAATTTAAGAGCCCCTTCTGTAGCTTCTGTTCCTGAATTAGTGATATAAACACAATTAAGATCCTTAGGAGAATTTTCTACTAATAGTTTACATAATTGAACCTGAGGTTGTTGAATAAACTCTCCATAAACCATTACATGGGTATAGGCATCTAGTTGATTTTTTATAGCTGCAGTTACTCTAGGATTATTATGCCCAATACTATTAGCCGAAACACCAGCTACAAAATCTAAATATTTTTTACCAGAAGTATCATAAATATAACTTCCTTTTGCTTTAGCAATTTCTATGGCTAACGGATGGGAGGAAGTCTGAGCTTGGTATTTTAAAAAATCTTTTTTCAATTCTTATTTTTTTTGGAGTTGAAATCGGATTTTAAAGAGGTAAGGTCAGGAATTGTGTGTGTTTTTATGAAAATGTCTTTCATTCTTTTTGGTTGTTCATTTTCACGCCAAACAAATCCTTTTAACTTTCTCACATCATCTGGTAATTGAGAAGGAGGGTAGGTATAACCATCAGAGGTTTTTAAATACTTAATCGTTTCAATTTGTCCTTTTGTTAACGTAAACTCAATGTTACTAGAGATTTCTTTTGTGATCGTTTCTAGTTTGTTTGTTTGTTCATTTCTATTAAAATAAACGGATTCTGCATTTCCTTTTACTAAAAGAAAACGAAGTTTGTTTGTTTTAAATTTTCCAAACATATTTCTACCTTTAATTTGATTGAAATTGTTTTTAGATATCGAGTCCTTAGAAATAATAAATGAATTATTTAGCACTTTTAATGAATCTAATTTTTCTGTTTCTGTATTTGAAATCAAATGAATTGTATCTCCTGTTATTTGATTTTTATCGGACCATATTACAGGATTTCTAAACATTTTTGAAACACCCGATTCTTGATTGGTATGAATAGAATCACATTTCCCTTGTAAATCAGATTTGAAAATTTTTACATTATGATACGTTCTTATGATTCTTTTTTTAGGTTGGCCAGTTATTAAAATAGTATCTCCATGAATAAATGTAGAGTCTTTATCAACAATAGAAATACCAACTGCTTTATCAACGATATAAAGAGAATCTTTTAATTCAAAAATCTCTGCATAGTTCCCCTTTGTTATAAAATTTTGAACAGTATCAATCACTGTAATATTTTTAGTAGCAGAAGCAAACCCTTTGTTTTTGTCATAATACAAACTATCTCCTTCTATAGTTCTTTCTTTTAAATATAGCTTAGCACTTTTAACAAAGTGTGATATGTCTGTTTTGGTATTGTAAAAACCTTTTTCGCAATAAATTCTATTTTCGTTTTGAATATTAGTTACTGTTGAAGGGCCATACAGATAAGTAAGTCCAGAATTTGTATAATAATCTAAATGATTTGATTCTAAATGATGATCAGGATTAATAACTGTAACTCTTGTTGTTGCTGTAAATTTTTTATTTTCTAAATAGTAGTTTCCATTTTTACTTTTTAGAGTATTCGTTTGATCTTTTATAGTTGCGTAACTGTTATAATATAGTTTTTGATTGAGTCTATCAAAATGAAGTGTATCTGAAGTCATGGTCATTGTTGGATCTTTTAACACAACATTTCCCCATGATAACGCTTGTTTGGAATTGGCATCATAATCTACATAATTACTAGTCTGTGTAACGGTGTCTCCTTGCCTTACCAGCACCTTTCCAATAGCCTTGAAGAAATTCCTTTCTTTGTAAAATAATGCTTGTTGACTTGTCAGTACAATTCCATCGTGCGTCATTTTTACATTTCCAAGTAAAATAGTCGCACCAGGAAACTTTTTTTCATTGACTTCCTGAATTTCAGCTTCATACTTTATTTTTTTTGTTTGAGACAAAACAGCTGAAGATATGAATAGAAGAAATAATATAAAGACTCTTTTCAAAATGATTAATTTGTTGTAAAAATAATGAAAAGAAAATAGCCTGCTACTAAAGAAAAGTGAAATTTAACTTTTAAAGGATATTTGATTTTATAGCAACAGCAACGATCCTTTTTTTAATAGCATCTTTTTTCAATAAAAAAAGCATCTTTTGTAAACTAAAAGATGCTTTTTAAAATATTTTGATTGTAATTTATCTCGTAATTGTTTGGTTTCTATCTGGACCTACAGAAACAATTGATACGGGAACACCTGTTTCTTTTTCTATAAAAGTGATATAATCCATCAAATTCTGAGGTAATTGATCAGCAGATGACATTTTTGTTAAATCATCTTCCCAACCCTTAAATTCAGTATAATTTACGGATACATTGTGGGGTTCAATATTATATGGTAAATGTGTGATTTCTTTACCTTTATAGGTGTAAGAAGTACATATTTTTAGGGTGTCAAAACCAGATAAAACATCTCCTTTCATCATCATAAGTTGTGTAACACCATTTACATTTACTGCATATTTAAGTGCTATTAAATCCAACCAACCGCATCGTCTTGGTCTTCCTGTAGTGGCTCCAAATTCATGACCTATTTTTGCCATTTTCTTTCCATTCTTATCAAATAATTCTGTTGGAAAAGGTCCTGAACCAACCCGAGTTGTATATGCTTTAAAAATCCCAAAAACATCTCCAATTCTGTTGGGTGCCACACCTAAACCTGTACACGCACCTGCAGCAGTTGTGTTTGATGAAGTAACAAATGGATAGGTTCCAAAGTCAATATCTAATAA